>NZ_JBIOKZ010000032.1:0-956 GCF_044142885.1 Pseudorhizobium flavum | reverse complement strand
GGGCGGTGAGGGCCATGATCGGCTGTTCGGTGAGGATGGTGATGATGTGCTTCTTGGCGAAGCCGGCAATGACCTTCTGGAGGGCGGCGCTGGCGGCGACGATCTTTCCGGCGGCGGCGGCAATGATATGGTTCTCGGGGACGCGGGCGACGACGTCTTGCGGATGGGGCTTGCGGGCGAGGAGATGCGCCAGGGCAGCATCGCAGTCACTGACGGTGACGATGTCTATTCCGGCGGCGACGGCATGGACACGCTCGATGCGAGCAATGTTGATGCCGGCGTCGATATAGACCTCGATGCCGGCACCGCGACCGGCGAGACGATTGGTACCGATAAGGTGGAGGGGGTGGAGAATGTCGTGGGCAGCGCCCATGACGACACCATCACCGGTAACGAGGACGACAACACCATCCATGCTGGCGCTGGAGCCGACCTTCTGGCAGGCGGTGGCGGCGACGACGTCATCTGCGCCGAGGAAGGCGACGACGTGGTCGTGGTCTTTGCCTCCACACCGGATGACAGCGATGATGGGGATGATGGCGACGATGTCTATGACGGGGGAGACGGGATTGACACACTCGATCTCACCGCTCTCGTCGAAGCGGTCGTGGCCGATTTTGATGAACGATATGTCGAGGGTGACGAGATCGGCCGCGACACGATCAGCAACTTCGAGATCATTCGCGGCGGCCGGGGAAATGATCGGCTGAACGGCGGTAGCGGCAGCGATATCCTGCATGGCGCCGACGGCCACGACAGGCTGATTGGCCGCAGCGGCGATGACGTTCTTGTTGGCGGCGACGGTGATGACGCGATCGAAGGCGACCAGGGCAACGACACCTTCCTGGTGTTTGCCCGCGGGGCGTGGAACGCCGCCTCGGATGGCAATGACAGCTTTGACGGTGGTCTTGGAACCGACACCTATGATGCCTCTGCAACAAGGTCCGGCATCACCA
>NZ_JBIOKZ010000031.1:0-3764 GCF_044142885.1 Pseudorhizobium flavum | reverse complement strand
ATCATCTCGAGCAGGATCTTGCCCGGGTTGGCGAGGCGATGGACCTCGCCCTGCGGGATGTAGACGCTTTCGTTCTCCCGCACTGTCTTCACCTCGTCGCCAATCGTGACCTCCGCCGTGCCCTTTACACAGATCCAGTGCTCGGAACGGTGGTGATGCTTCTGCAGAGACAGCTTCTTGCCCGGCGAGACGAACAGGCGCTTCACCTGGAAGCGGTCGCCGTTGAGAATGGAGGTATAGCCGCCCCAGGGGCGGTAGGAGGTAGGGTGGGTCTCGGTGAGTGGCGACGTCGCCTTGTCGGCAGCGAGCTTCTTGACCATGCGGCCGACATTCTGGCTCTCCTCCAGCCGCCCGACATAGACCGCATCCTCGCTGGCAATGACGACGACGTTTTCCAGTCCCTGCACCGCAAGGTGGCTGGTGCGGGACATGACGAGGGAGTCTCGCGTATCCATCAGCGTCGCGTTGCCGGAAACCATGTTGCCGGCCTCGTCGCGCGTGCCAAGTTTCCATACTGCATCCCAGCTGCCGAGATCGGACCAGGTGAAGGACGAGGGGACGACAGCGGCGTTCGAGGTCTTCTCCATGACGGCGTAGTCGATGGAGATGTCCGGGCTCCTGATGAAGGCTGCAGCATCGAGACGGATGAAATCGAGGTCCGTGACCGCGTTCGCGACGGCTTCGCGAGCCGCTTCGGCCACCTCCGGCGCGTGAGCCTCCATTTCCTCCATCAACTTGCCGGCCGTGAACATGAAGATGCCGGAGTTCCAGTAGAAGCCGCCATCCGCCAGCATGCGCTGCGCTTCCTCGAGCGGCGGCTTTTCGACGAAGCGCCTGACGGCATGGGCGCCGCCTCCGAGGGATTCGCCGGCTTCGATATAGCCATAGCCGGTGGCGGGCTCGCTCGGAGTGATGCCGAAGGTCACGAGCCTGCCGGCGATCGCTGCATCCCGTGCAGATCGGATGGCGTCGAAATAGAGCTGATCGGAAGTGATCTCGTGGTCCGATGCGAGCACCTGCATGAGGGCATCGGGACCATGGCGATCGAGGACCAGCGCGGCAGCGGCGGCGATTGCGGCGGCTGTGTTGCGGGCGACCGGCTCCAGCAGCGTGCCCGCCAGCCCGACGCCGGCTTCGCGGGCCTGCTCCGCAACGAGGAAGCGGAAATCCTCGTTGGTAACGACGATCGGCGCCTCGTAGAGCGTGGGGTCGGCAAGGCGTGCCAAGGTTGCCTGGTAGAGCGTCCGGTCACCCACGAACTGGATGAACTGCTTGGGAGCACTTGCGCGCGACAGTGGCCACAGGCGCGTCCCCTTGCCACCGGCCATGATCACCGGCGTTACCCGTCTACTCACCATCCCATCCCCCAATTCCACGCCGTTCAAAAGCGTTCAACCATCGAGCAATGACAGTTGGACGCTCCACACATCCTCATGGCCCTAAAGACGCTAATGTGTCCCATGGATACCGGTTTGCAAAGGCGCTATTGAGCCTGCTCCTCCTATTCTTCCCTGAATGCTTTCATCATCTGGTCTGTGAATGGTTTTGTGAGGAATGATATTGCGGTTCTTTCGTCTGTCTGGATGAAGACTTCGACGGGCATTCCCGGCATGAGCTTGTTGTTGTTGATGATGTGATCCTGTGGCAGTTCGATGGATGCCAGGTAGTAGGGCTGACCGGTTGCGCGGTCTGTTGTGGTTGCCGCGGCAACCACTTCGACAGTGCCATCGACTTCCGGCGTGGTTCTCTGGTTGAATGCCGTGAACCTGAGGCGCGCTGGCTGACCAACTGCAACCCTGTCGATGTCGACAGGTGGAATGCGAACCTCCACCTGGAGATCGTCGCTGTCTGGGACGATCGACATGACGGTTGCCCCAGGCGCCATGATCCCGCCCAGCGTATGGATCTGCAGGTCGTAGACCAGGCCATCGACCGGGGCCCGCACATCCATTCTGGACAGTCGGTCGGTTACCGCGACGGCGCGCTCGCGCAATTCGGCCAGCTTGGCATCCAGTTCGAGGATGGCTGATTGCGCTTGCTTGCGAGCCTCCTGATCGATCGACAGGAGCTTCACGTTCAGCTCGCTGATGCGGCCGAGGACTTCAGCACTCTTGGCGGCCAGCTCCCCGCGCGTGCCTTCAACCCGCGCCTTCTGCCGCAGGAGGTCGCGATGCTGGGCGATCGTGACGAGGCCCTTGGCCAGCAGCCGATCGAGCTTCTCCAGCTCCTGCTCTATGATTGCAGCTTCACGATCGTTTGCCTGGCTTTGCGCGCCAAAGCCATGCACCTGCTCACCCAGCTGGTCGACCTGCAGCCGCAATTGCTCCTTCTGGCTGGCCAGCATGCGGCGGTTCTCCTCAAAGAGCTTCGTCTCGCCTGCGATGATTGAAGGCGGCAGGGCCTCAGCACCAAAGTCGATGGAGGAACGGTCATCACGCTCGGCCCGCAGGCGCGCCTGCATCGCGACCATCTGCTGCAGCTGCGTCTCGATGATCGTCAGCTCCACCCGCGTCTGGGTATCGTCGAGCCGAAGCAGGACATCGCCCTCTTTCACCGCATCGCCATTGGCAACGCGGATCTCGGAGACGATGCCGCCGTCCCTGTGCTGGATTGTCTTGACCTGTTCAGGCACCACGACATGGCCGGAGGCTATGACGGCCCCAGCCAGTTTTGCCTGAGCCGCCCAACCCCCGACACCGATGATCAAGACCCCTGCCAAAAGCGCGGAGGTCATCACCCGCGACGCGATGCTGAACTGGTTCTGGCTGCCCTTGATGTCGTCGTGTCCATTCTGCGTGGATCCGGTCATGCACGTTCTCCCCAATTCTAAAGACCTGCTCCTGGAGGAGCATTCCGCTGCTCAGGCCTGTGCTTGTTCCTGGGCGGCAAGTTCCATTGCTGCCAGCATGAAGTCCTGCTCCGTCAGGTGGTAGCGGCCATGCAGCAGGATCTCGATGTCATCGTCATGCTCGAGGTCGACGATTGCCCTCACAACCGTCCTTTCCTGATCCTCGAACTGCTGGTGATAGAAGGTGATCCGTCCAGCCTGGGCATCATCTTCCACCCCAAGGCCGTCAAAGACGAGACCGCCGAAGGCGGACAGATCGACCCGGTCTCCGGCTGCAAAGTCGCGGATCTCGTCGCGATGAGCGCCGTCCAGGGACGCAAAGCCGAACACGAAGATGTCGTTACCGGCACCTCCGGTCATGATCGTGACGCCGGCGCCATCGACCAGGGTGTCATCGCCACTGCCGCCGATCGCAGCCTCTACGCTCGACAGAGTATCGATATCGGTTTCGATCCCGGTCGCACGACCTATATGAAGATCGATGGTGATGCCGGACCTTGTTGCAGAGGCATCATAGGTGTCGGTTCCAAGACCACCGTCAAAGCTGTCATTGCCATCCGAGGCGGCGTTCCACGCCCCGCGGGCAAACACCAGGAAGGTGTCGTTGCCGTTGTTACCTTCAACCACATCATTGCCGTCGCCGCCGACAAGAATGTCATCGCCCTCGCGGCCCTTCAACTTGTCATGGCCGTCACCGCCATGCAGGATATCGCTGCCGCTGTCGCCGTTCAGCCGATCGTTTCCCCGGCCGCCGCGAATGATCTCGAAGTTGCTGATCGTGTCGCGGCCGATCTCGTCACCCTCGACATATCGTTCATCAAAATCGGCCACGACCGCTTCGACGAGAGCGGTGAGATCGAGTGTGTCAATCCCGTCTCCCCCGTCATAGACATCGTCGCCATCATCCCCATCATCG
>NZ_JBIOKZ010000030.1:0-3989 GCF_044142885.1 Pseudorhizobium flavum | reverse complement strand
TGAACCGCCCCGGGTTTGCCGGAGACCGTTTGGTTTAAGTTATGCGGCCATAGCTGGTGCGTCCAGCATGGCGTAGTATCGTCGTTCTGCCTCTGCTGGCGGTATATTCCCGATGGGTTCCAGAAGACGGCGGTGGTTGAACCAGTCGACCCATTCGAGCGTGGCGAACTCTACGGCTTCGAAGTTGCGCCATGGTCCTCGCCGATGAATGACCTCGGCCTTGTAAAGACCGTTGATCGTTTCGGCGAGAGCATTGTCGTAACTATCGCCGACGCTTCCGACAGACGGCTCGATGCCCGCCTCCGCCAGCCGTTCGGAAAAGCGAATGGACACGTATTGCGAGCCGCGGTCGGAATGATGAACCAGCCCGCCACGTTTGACGGGCCGCCGATCATGCAGTGCCTGGTCGAGAGCATCGAGGACGAATCCCGCGTGCGCCGTTCGACTGGCCCGCCAGCCGACGATGCGGCGGGCGAAGGCATCGATGACAAAGGCCACGTAGACGAAGCCCTGCCAGGTCGCGACATAGGTGAAATCGGATAACCACAGCATGTTCGGCGCGGGAGCCTTGAAGTGGCGGTTGACGCGGTCGAGCGGACACGGGGCAGACTTGTCCGATACAGTGGTTTTGATTGGCTTGCCACGAATGATGCCTTGAAGACCCATCATTCTCATCAGCCTTGCGACGGTGCAGCGAGCGATATCGAAGCCTTCTCGCTGCAACTGTCGCCACACTTTCCGCACGCCATAGACCTGGAAGTTCTCGTTGAACACCCGGCGTATCTCGACTTTCATGGCAATATCATTCCGTTCGCGGGCCGATAGGCGACCCACGTCCGTGCGCTTGGCGACGACCTCATAATAGGTGGACGGGGCAATCGGCAGCAGCCTGCAGATCGGCTCGACCCCGAGCACCGAACGGTGTTCGTCGATGAAGGAAATCATCGCTTCAGTGGGCGGTCGAGCTCCGCCTGGGCAAAATACGCCGAGGCTTTGCGTAGAATCTCATTCGCCTGACGAAGCTCCCGGTTCTCCCGTTCCAGAGCCTTCATCTTCTCAGCCACGTCGCTTGGCAGACCTGCACGCTTGCCGCTGTTGACCTCGGCCTTCTTCACCCATTCATGGAGGGTATGCGCCGAGCAGCCGATCTTGGTCGCTATCGATGATACCGCCGCCCAGCGCGATGAGTATTCGGCTTCATGTTCCGTCACCATCCGAACGGCGCGGGCGCGGACTTCAGGAGAAAATTTGTTCGTCGTTTTGCTTGTCATAGACCCTACTTCTCACGAGTTGGGGTCTCCGGCAAACCCGGGGCGGTTCAATCACCTCGCCGACTTGATCCCGGTCTAGCTCGACCGCAACACGTATACCCTCCAAGTTCTCAAGGAGGATCTCGTTGGTCGGCGAAACCACTATCCGGGGCTGGCCCCGTTCCGGATCATAAGCAGTGGCCGCGGTTGCCAATGGCTCGCCCCCGGCAGAGAGAAGCACCACTTGACCCAGCATACCTGCCACTATGTATCCCTTAGTCGTACCTAATAGATCCACCGGCTCGATGAGGTTCGGAGGGAGGTTAATGTCAACAGCGTCCTTGCCGGCAGCGACTACTAGGATTTTGTGGTTAACTTCATCGAGTATCGCAATCCCGTTGTCGGGCGCTGCCGCGACAGTCACTGGACCTTTACACTCTTCGTTTGGAGGATCTATCAGCCCCAGTTGCCCAGCACCCCCACCCAATGATAGCGGCGGGATATCCTGACCGAAGCAAGGCGTCCAGATTGACAATGACACGACTAGCAATGACACAATTCTCATTGTCAGCTCTCCGGCAGTTAGCCAACTATCTCACTGTTGGTGCGATATAATAACATCACCTTTTGAGGTAGTATACTTTTTCTCGACGTGGCGGCGGATCAAGCAACCATGATCAGTCTTGCTCGCTTTTTTGATGCCCATCTTCTTGTTCTTACGTAGTTCCAGACGCAAAAGCGGTTCACACTGTTGCGTCTGGAACTTGTCTAGGCTTCTGGGACATGAGGCGGTGAGTTTCGGCGCTCATGAATCGGATACTTGGATCGCAGAGACATCAACAAATTACTGGATGTAAAATAGACTCGACATTGCGCCATATGTTCTCTATATGTTCTACGCATGACAATCGAGCGCACCGCACTTATGGATATGAGGCATGGCCTCCAACGCCGCAATCTCTCGTGCGTCTTCCGAATAAGTCACTCCTGAGACTGTCGAACCCTAGACGTTCACACACGGCGGCTTCCGCCATCTCAGGACAGGCATATCATGTCCACCAGCTTATATGTTTCGCAAGGTGCCATCCTTGATCGGACAAGGCTGTCCGCGGTTCAGAATGCGTTTGTACCATCGGGCGCGGTTCGGTGCTTGGACAGGCCGCTTTTTCGCAGCCAGGCAGCTCGTGATCTCGGATGTCTTCTCGACGTCGATGCGGAGGTGATTTCTTGGTCGTGCCTTCCGTTAGAACTTTGCTCTCAGAAGATGTCCCACATCCCCGACTTCGCAGTGAGGCTGAAGCGCGGCACTATCTTGGTTGATGCCTTGGGAGCACCCAGGTGGGTAGTTACGGCAGCTCAAGACGCTGGCTATCGCTATGAGGGCGGACGATATTGTGGCATCGACACCACCCTCAGGCTGAACCGCCCCGGGTTTGCCGGAGACCCCAACTCGTGAGAAGTAGGGTCTATGACAAGCAAAACGACGAACAAATTTTCTCCTGAAGTCCGCGCCCGCGCCGTTCGGATGGTGACGGAACATGAAGCCGAATACTCATCGCGCTGGGCGGCGGTATCATCGATAGCGACCAAGATCGGCTGCTCGGCGCATACCCTCCATGAATGGGTGAAGAAGGCCGAGGTCAACAGCGGCAAGCGTGCAGGTCTGCCAAGCGACGTGGCTGAGAAGATGAAGGCTCTGGAACGGGAGAACCGGGAGCTTCGTCAGGCGAATGAGATTCTACGCAAAGCCTCGGCGTATTTTGCCCAGGCGGAGCTCGACCGCCCACTGAAGCGATGATTTCCTTCATCGACGAACACCGTTCGGTGCTCGGGGTCGAGCCGATCTGCAGGCTGCTGCCGATTGCCCCGTCCACCTATTATGAGGTCGTCGCCAAGCGCACGGACGTGGGTCGCCTATCGGCCCGCGAACGGAATGATATTGCCATGAAAGTCGAGATACGCCGGGTGTTCAACGAGAACTTCCAGGTCTATGGCGTGCGGAAAGTGTGGCGACAGTTGCAGCGAGAAGGCTTCGATATCGCTCGCTGCACCGTCGCAAGGCTGATGAGAATGATGGGTCTTCAAGGCATCATTCGTGGCAAGCCAATCAAAACCACTGTATCGGACAAGTCTGCCCCGTGTCCGCTCGACCGCGTCAACCGCCACTTCAAGGCTCCCGCGCCGAACATGCTGTGGTTATCCGATTTCACCTATGTCGCGACCTGGCAGGGCTTCGTCTACGTGGCCTTTGTCATCGATGCCTTCGCCCGCCGCATCGTCGGCTGGCGGGCCAGTCGAACGGCGCACGCGGGATTCGTCCTCGATGCTCTCGACCAGGCACTGCATGATCGGCGGCCCGTCAAACGTGGCGGGCTGGTTCATCATTCCGACCGCGGCTCGCAATACGTGTCCATTCGCTTTTCCGAACGGCTGGCGGAGGCGGGCATCGAGCCGTCTGTCGGAAGCGTCGGCGATAGTTACGACAATGCTCTCGCCGAAACGATCAACGGTCTTTACAAGGCCGAGGTCATTCATCGGCGAGGACCATGGCGCAACTTCGAAGCCGTAGAGTTCGCCACGCTCGAATGGGTCGACTGGTTCAACCACCGCCGTCTTCTGGAACCCATCGGGAATATACCGCCAGCAGAGGCAGAACGACGATACTACGCCATGCTGGACGCACCAGCTATGGCCGCATAACTTAAACCAAACGGTCTCCGGCAAACCCGGGGCGGTTCA
>NZ_JBIOKZ010000029.1:0-4973 GCF_044142885.1 Pseudorhizobium flavum | reverse complement strand
GCAGATGGCCTGTCGGCTGTAGCGACCGGTGCGCTGAACATCAGGTGGGGTGCTGACGACGCTGACACGGTCGCGGATCTCGGTGGCCTCGGTGATCGTTCGATTGCGTTCACCAACGCGACTGTTTCTGTAGCGAACGCCTATAACGGTGCATCACTGACGTCGCTTGGTCTGCCCGTGTCGACAGCCGTATTGGCGAACGGCACGCTGGTTGGTTACACGGGCTCTACCGTGCCGACCTCGTCTGCTGCAGCCAATGTGGTGTTCCATGCCACGCTGTCGGACAACGGCAGTGGCTCCTATACCTTCACGCTGGTCAAGCCGCTCGATCATGCCGCGGGTGACGGGGCGAATGGCGAGAACGATCTGTCGCTGAGCTTCGGCTACACGGCGACCGACAGCGATGGCGATACGGTCACCGGCCGGTTCACGGTTGATGTTCGCGATGACGTTGCAACGATCGGCGCGCCGTTTGCAGGCGGTATCGTTGAGGAAGAGCAGAAGCAGGTTGCCGGTGACGGCAACGAAGGCACGGAAGGTGAAGGCGACGCAGACAGCTTCGGCGGGTTCCTTGGCCTCCAGTTCCGGGACCGCACGACGCATGAGACTGGTGGCTCGCTTTCGATCTCGTGGGGTTCTGACGATGCCAACGATGGCAACGGCCAGCCGGGTGATCGCTCGGTCCAGTTCGGCCCGGACGCGGTTGCAAATCTCACCGCTCTGAACCTGACCTCTGACGGCGATGCGATCAAGTACACCACTGTGACCGTGAGCGGTCAGCAGGTCCTGCTTGCCTATACGGGTAATGTGATCCCGACCACCGTTCCGACGACGACGAATGCAGCGCTTGCCGGCAACATCGTCTTCTCGGTCGCCCTGTCGGATACTGGTGCAGGCTCCTATGCATTCAAGCTCTACGACACGCTGGACCACCAGGGTTCGGTGCAGGGCGAGGACAGCCAGATCCTGAACTTCCAGTTCACCGCGACGGACAGTGACGGTGACGTAACGGCGCCTGCGACCTTCTCGGTCAAGGTGATCGATGACCAGCCGATCGCGCTCGGTACGATCCTGGATCGTGTCGTTGAGGAAGAGGAGCTTTCTAATGGCAACGAGGATCGCGTATCCGGATCCGGGGATCTGGATGCCGACACTTCTATCTTTGGTCTGCCTCTCAATCTGGCGACCGACAAGGCAGACGGCTCGCTCAACATTGCCTGGGGCGGCGACGACGGCAACAAGAACGTCAATGGTGGCTTTACCGGCACCCAGGTGGCTGGTGACCGTTCGGTCGTGTTCTCGACCGGCACGGGTGCTGCCAAGATCCTGACCGCCAATGAGGTCTCGCAGTTCCTCACGGTCAGCGGTGGAAACGGTCCGGTTGCGATCGGCGCACTGACCTCCGAAGGCAAGCCGCTGGTGTTCACGCTCTCGGCCAACGGTTCCATCCTGACGGCATCTGCCGATGGGAAGACCGTCTTCACGGTCAAGCTGTCGGATCAGGGCAATGGCTCCTTTGACTTCGATCTCGATGGCGTACTCGACCATCCGGTCAAGGCAAGCGGTGCAGCCAATGAAGACGTCCTGTCCTTCAAGTTCACCTTCACCGCCCGCGATGGTGACGGCGATATCGCCAGGAACGACTTCACCGTAAAGGTCATCGATGATGCGCCTGTTCGTGGGGAAGAGGTTCGTGGCACGGCAGAGGATGAGGCTGTCAACGGCGGCAACAATGAAGCAGATGGCCTGTCGGCTGTAGCGACCGGTGCGCTGAACATCAGGTGGGGTGCTGACGACGCTGACACGGTCGCGGATCTCGGTGGCCTCGGTGATCGTTCGATTGCGTTCACCAACGCGACTGTTTCTGTAGCGAACGCCTATAACGGTGCATCACTGACGTCGCTTGGTCTGCCCGTGTCGACAGCCGTATTGGCGAACGGCACGCTGGTTGGTTACACGGGCTCTACCGTGCCGACCTCGTCTGCTGCAGCCAATGTGGTGTTCCATGCCACGCTGTCGGACAACGGCAGTGGCTCCTATACCTTCACGCTGGTCAAGCCGCTCGATCATGCCGCGGGTGACGGGGCGAATGGCGAGAACGATCTGTCGCTGAGCTTCGGCTACACGGCGACCGACAGCGATGGCGATACGGTCACCGGCCGGTTCACGGTTGATGTTCGCGATGACGTTGCAACGATCGGCGCGCCGTTTGCAGGCGGTATCGTTGAGGAAGAGCAGAAGCAGGTTGCCGGTGACGGCAACGAAGGCACGGAAGGTGAAGGCGACGCAGACAGCTTCGGCGGGTTCCTTGGCCTCCAGTTCCGGGACCGCACGACGCATGAGACTGGTGGCTCGCTTTCGATCTCGTGGGGTTCTGACGATGCCAACGATGGCAACGGCCAGCCGGGTGATCGCTCGGTCCAGTTCGGCCCGGACGCGGTTGCAAATCTCACCGCTCTGAACCTGACCTCTGACGGCGATGCGATCAAGTACACCACTGTGACCGTGAGCGGTCAGCAGGTCCTGCTTGCCTATACGGGTAATGTGATCCCGACCACCGTTCCGACGACGACGAATGCAGCGCTTGCCGGCAACATCGTCTTCTCGGTCGCCCTGTCGGATACTGGTGCAGGCTCCTATGCATTCAAGCTCTACGACACGCTGGACCACCAGGGTTCGGTGCAGGGCGAGGACAGCCAGATCCTGAACTTCCAGTTCACCGCGACGGACAGTGACGGTGACGTAACGGCGCCTGCGACCTTCTCGGTCAAGGTGATCGATGACCAGCCGATCGCGCTCGGTACGATCCTGGATCGTGTCGTTGAGGAAGAGGAGCTTTCTAATGGCAACGAGGATCGCGTATCCGGATCCGGGGATCTGGATGCCGACACTTCTATCTTTGGTCTGCCTCTCAATCTGGCGACCGACAAGGCAGACGGCTCGCTCAACATTGCCTGGGGCGGCGACGACGGCAACAAGAACGTCAATGGTGGCTTTACCGGCACCCAGGTGGCTGGTGACCGTTCGGTCGTGTTCTCGACCGGCACGGGTGCTGCCAAGATCCTGACCGCCAATGAGGTCTCGCAGTTCCTCACGGTCAGCGGTGGAAACGGTCCGGTTGCGATCGGCGCACTGACCTCCGAAGGCAAGCCGCTGGTGTTCACGCTCTCGGCCAACGGTTCCATCCTGACGGCATCTGCCGATGGGAAGACCGTCTTCACGGTCAAGCTGTCGGATCAGGGCAATGGCTCCTTTGACTTCGATCTCGATGGCGTACTCGACCATCCGGTCAAGGCAAGCGGTGCAGCCAATGAAGACGTCCTGTCCTTCAAGTTCACCTTCACCGCCCGCGATGGTGACGGCGATATCGCCAGGAACGACTTCACCGTAAAGGTCATCGATGATGCGCCGACGGTAGAGGACAACGCTGTTGTACAGCTTGACGACGATTCTCTCGTTGTCGGTGCAACGCCGATTGTTGCCACAGGCGTCCTGGAGAACGAGCTTGGCGCCGACGGTGGCAAAGTCTCCTGGCTTTCCAACGGCATGACGCTCGGCAACAATGGTCTTTGGTACCAGTACGTTTCACCGACAGAGCTGATCATTACTCAGAACCAGAACGGTCAAACCGTTCAGGTCGTGAAGATGACGATCACGAACCAGGCCACCGGCGCATATTCTATCGAACAGTTGGCGCCTGTGCGTCACCCAGTTGGGGGCGTTGAGGACAATATCGAATTCACCGTCTCTTATGAGGCACGTGATGGCGACAATGACACGGCCGCGGGCACCATCACGGTCAAGATCAACGACGATATGCCGACGGTAGAGGCCAACGCTGTTGTACAGCTTGACGACGATTCTCTCGTTGTCGGTGCAACGCCGATTGTTGCCACAGGCGTCCTGGAGAACGAGCTTGGCGCCGACGGTGGTAAAGTGTCCTGGCTTTCCAACGGCATGACGCTCGGCAACAATGATCTTTGGTACCAGTACGTCTCGCCGACAGAGCTGATCATCACTCAGAACCAGAACGGTCAAACCGTTCAGGTCGTAAAGATGACGATCACGAACCAGGTCACCGGCGCATATTCTATTGAGCAGTTGGCGCCAGTGCGTCACCCACTCGGGGGCGTTGAGGACAACATCGAATTCACCGTCTCTTATGAGGCACGTGATGGCGACAATGACACGGCCACGGGCACCATCACGGTCAACATCAACGACGACACGCCGACTGGCGGTGCCGGTACGACGGCCTGGCTGAACGACGACATACTTTCCAGCGGCAACCCGGGCGGAAACGGCGACCACGGACTGGCGAACACAAGCAATGTGCTTAAACACAGCTTTGGTGCGGATGGTCCGGGAGGCATCGCCTGGAGCGGGATCACCGTGACCAACGGAGGCAATCAGGCTGACTTCGCGTCCAGTGTCTCCACGGATGGCAAGACCCTCCAGGTCTTCCAGAGCGGCACCCTGGTCATCACGGCTGTGCTCAATCCTCTGACTGGCCAGTACACGCTGACCCAGAACGCTCCGATCGATCACGTAACGGGCGGAAACGAAAACGAGATCCAATTCAAGTTCAACTACAATGTCACCGATGGCGATGGTGACGTCGCCCCTGGCTATATCTGGGTCAATGTCGACGACGACACGCCCACTGGTGGTGCCGGCACGACGGCTTGGCTTAACGACGACATACTTTCCAGCGGCAACCCGGGCGGAAACGGCGACCACGGACTGGCGAACACAAGCAATGTGCTTAAACACAGCTTTGGTGCGGATGGTCCGGGAGGCATCGCCTGGAGCGGGATCACCGTGACCAACGGAGGCAATCAGGCTGACTTCGCGTCCAGTGTCTCCACGGATGGCAAGACCCTCCAGGTCTTCCAGAGCGGCACCCTGGTCATCACGGCTGTGCTCAATCCTCTGACTGGCCAGTACACGCTGACCCAGAACGCTCCGATCGA
>NZ_JBIOKZ010000028.1:0-7159 GCF_044142885.1 Pseudorhizobium flavum | reverse complement strand
GGCGCATCATCGATGACCTTTACGGTGAAGTCGTTCCTGGCGATATCGCCGTCACCATCGCGGGCGGTGAAGGTGAACTTGAAGGACAGGACGTCTTCATTGGCTGCACCGCTTGCCTTGACCGGATGGTCGAGTACGCCATCGAGATCGAAGTCAAAGGAGCCATTGCCCTGATCCGACAGCTTGACCGTGAAGACGGTCTTCCCATCGGCAGATGCCGTCAGGATGGAACCGTTGGCCGAGAGCGTGAACACCAGCGGCTTGCCTTCGGAGGTCAGTGCGCCGATCGCAACCGGACCGTTTCCACCGCTGACCGTGAGGAACTGCGAGACCTCATTGGCGGTCAGGATCTTGGCAGCACCCGTGCCGGTCGAGAACACGACCGAACGGTCACCAGCCACCTGGGTGCCGGTAAAGCCACCATTGACGTTCTTGTTGCCGTCGTCGCCGCCCCAGGCAATGTTGAGCGAGCCGTCTGCCTTGTCGGTCGCCAGATTGAGAGGCAGACCAAAGATAGAAGTGTCGGCATCCAGATCCCCGGATCCGGATACGCGATCCTCGTTGCCATTAGAAAGCTCCTCTTCCTCAACGACACGATCCAGGATCGTACCGAGCGCGATCGGCTGGTCATCGATCACCTTGACCGAGAAGGTCGCAGGCGCCGTTACGTCACCGTCACTGTCCGTCGCGGTGAACTGGAAGTTCAGGATCTGGCTGTCCTCGCCCTGCACCGAACCCTGGTGGTCCAGCGTGTCGTAGAGCTTGAATGCATAGGAGCCTGCACCAGTATCCGACAGGGCGACCGAGAAGACGATGTTGCCGGCAAGCGCTGCATTCGTCGTCGTCGGAACGGTGGTCGGGATCACATTACCCGTATAGGCAAGCAGGACCTGCTGACCGCTCACGGTCACAGTGGTGTACTTGATCGCATCGCCGTCAGAGGTCAGGTTCAGAGCGGTGAGATTTGCAACCGCGTCCGGGCCGAACTGGACCGAGCGATCACCCGGCTGGCCGTTGCCATCGTTGGCATCGTCAGAACCCCACGAGATCGAAAGCGAGCCACCAGTCTCATGCGTCGTGCGGTCCCGGAACTGGAGGCCAAGGAACCCGCCGAAGCTGTCTGCGTCGCCTTCACCTTCCGTGCCTTCGTTGCCGTCACCGGCAACCTGCTTCTGCTCTTCCTCAACGATACCGCCTGCAAACGGCGCGCCGATCGTTGCAACGTCATCGCGAACATCAACCGTGAACCGGCCGGTGACCGTATCGCCATCGCTGTCGGTCGCCGTGTAGCCGAAGCTCAGCGACAGATCGTTCTCGCCATTCGCCCCGTCACCCGCGGCATGATCGAGCGGCTTGACCAGCGTGAAGGTATAGGAGCCACTGCCGTTGTCCGACAGCGTGGCATGGAACACCACATTGGCTGCAGCAGACGAGGTCGGCACGGTAGAGCCCGTGTAACCAACCAGCGTGCCGTTCGCCAATACGGCTGTCGACACGGGCAGACCAAGCGACGTCAGTGATGCACCGTTATAGGCGTTCGCTACAGAAACAGTCGCGTTGGTGAACGCAATCGAACGATCACCGAGGCCACCGAGATCCGCGACCGTGTCAGCGTCGTCAGCACCCCACCTGATGTTCAGCGCACCGGTCGCTACAGCCGACAGGCCATCTGCCTCATTGTTGCCGCCGTTGACAGCCTCATCCTCTGCCGTGCCACGAACCTCTTCCCCACGGACAGGCGCATCGTCCATGACGTCGATGTTGAAGGAACCGGTAACAAAGTCCCCGTCCAAGTCCGTAACCGTGTAGGTGAAACCGAGACGCAGCAGGTCGGCGAGATCAGCTTGAGTGCCGCCAGAACCGGCATCCGGATGATCCAGCTTGCCGACCAGCTCGAAGGTGAAGTCGCCGTTTACCCGGTTGTTGATCGTCAGCTGGAAGACAAGAGCGCCGTTCGCGTCACGGCCCTCAAGCGCCACGAAGTTCAAGATGCTGCCGTCGGTGGGAGCGGCGAAGCTGGTCACGGTGATCGGGCTGCCGCCGGAGGTGATGCCGGCAAGAGCCTGCGCGGCGCCCGAGCCTTCTTCATCGACATTGCCGGCACCGCTGAATTCAACGCGCGTGATTGTTCCGAAATCCGGCCCCTGCTCGAATGGGAGCCGGCCAGAGATCGTCTGGTTGTTCTGATCATTGTCGACGAGAACTGCCTCATCCAGCACAAAGGCCTGTGTCAGGGGCGAGAGGATTGTCGGCTCGCCGTCGTCGACACCGTTGTCCTCGAGGCCGTCGCCGTCGCCAAAGCTCGTATCGCCCAGCAGTTCCGCCAGCGCTATCGCCTCGGCCTGTCTTTCCTCGATCGTCTCGAAATCGGCACCTGAGCTGGGCGGTGTTCCCGTCGCGCTGTAGGAGCCGTCCGGACCGGCGGCAACGTTGATGCCGCTCTCCTCCAGGGCCGCAAGCAACACTTGCTGCGACAGCTCGACATCTCCCAGAAGCAGGGTCGGGATCTTCAGCGCACCATCAATGATGATGATTTCGGTCCCGTCGGACTGCACGAGGACAAGGTCATTGCCCTCCACGCGCATGTCATCAAGTGAGGTGGATGCCGGCAGCTGCACGATGCCGTTCTCTACCCGATAGCGGTTATCCCCTGCACCCTCACCGTCATCGGGTTGTGCAAAACGATCTGTTTTTGGAAGTTCACCAAGCTGAGCAAGCTCAACTGGTGCATCCTCACTGTGAAGTTGTGACACAGCATCGAGCATGTCAGCAGCCAAGTTCTCATTCTCAAGCTCGTTAGCGAGAATGCGAGAATCTTCGATCGACATAATTGCAAATCCCCAGTTGTCCTGGGCGCAATCAATATTGGCGGGGTGTTCCAATCAATACTTTGTTAACCCATTGTGCATAACCGATTATGCCCCGAAGGGCCAAAATTCATAAACGGTTAACCGACGACCTGTGGCCGTGGAAGTTCATCGACTGCCGCGAATTTCCTAGTGACATAAATTGCACCATCACAATCATGGCTGATAGCGTAGATGAATTGGTTGCTGCGGCCGCTCAACATGCCGTCACGGTCCACCATCATGAGGACACGGCGGAGCTCCGCGACGGGCTCAAGAGGCTAATTCGCGAGGGGGTACCGCCGGAACGCCTTGGTGGCTAAGGCCCATCGAGCGGTCCCGCGCCAAGCGGCGGCAGTCCTTGAGCAGCTTTAAGCCGGCAAAGAAGTCCGCGCCCCGTCTTCACCACCCAACGCGGATGCGCGACATGCTCCAAGCCGTCGTAGACATATCTGGACCGGTGATGCTCGTGCTGAACGCCATGGGACCGGCCAGAAATGGCATTTGCCGCGGAGACATCAAGCTGACCACCGGGCTGGCATCGGAGTCGCTTTACCCGATCCTTATACAGCTTGAGCTTGCCGGCTGGCTTCTCAGGGAGTGGGACGATGCCAATCCATCCGCACGGAAACAACCGAAGCGGCGCCTCTATGTGACGAGCGATGCGGGTAGGTTGAAGATGAAACAGATATTGGTATACCTTCTTCAATACGCGGAGTAGACCGTAATGACGTGGTTCGATATTGTCATGTTGATCGCAATCCTCAGCGCGACAGTGACGCTAGTGGTCGCTGCACTGATCCGTGGCGGCGCAAGGAAGCAGGGACTCGACCAGAAGTTCCTTGACGACGAGCAGGCAAAGACCCTGCGGGAGTGGAACAGGACGCGCTGAGGTCGCTCTTGGTGCGTGCTTCGCGCGTTCTGCCTCGTGGGGCCGCGGCCGACAGTCGTTCTACTGACGTTCAATTCAGATGCCACGAGAGTGGCTCAGCAATGGCTACGGTCAACGGCGACTTGATGGTTATCCTTCCCTGTCTCTCCGAAAAAGCCAGCGGAATCGTATCTGTGAATAAACAGGGATTTTGGTCGATCTTCCTGCCACTGCAAGAAATCGCACTAGCGACGCACCGCGGACCTCTGTATCGTCCGCTATACGCTGCGCAGATCAGGCGACGTGAGGGAGCCGAAGTGACCGAAGATGACATCCCCGAGTTTGTCAACGAAGTCCTGGCTACCGGATGTGAGATTGTCGCAATTGGCGACGACGGGTACGTGATCGCTGATTGCCACCTTCCCGAGGAAGTCTATCAGGCCATGGAGCCGGCGCTGGAGCAAATCGCTGACAAGTACTTTGCTCGCGGCCATCTCAAATCTCAGATCGTCGAATACCTTCGATCCATCGGACGGATTTATCCGCCCTCCGAACCTCATTGGTGTCACTGAGGCCCGCTTTTTTCTGGTTCCCGCATTCGCCCACGTGACGTCCAGGTGCTTGCGACAGACGTCTCATCCGAGCGGCGGGTGAAACCACCTCATTATCCTCGACATGAGGCGAGAGCTCCAAGTTCTGGAGATCCATCGATTTCAAAATCTGAGCAGATGGGGCGACGCAACGCTCCCCACTGATGGCATGGTGAGACGGCTGGCTGAACAGCCACTTGCTGATCGTTGTCGTTGCAGTGGAGTCCGCTCCAGACAATCGCAAGCGGGGGATCGAGCGCCACGAGGCAAATGATCCCTTCCCTCGTCGGGAGGGCCGCTCCTCGTCGCACAAGCGCAACCGAAAAGATCGAACCAATCCCGCTGCCAGTTTTCCTTTGTCCAGGTGCAGTGCAACCAGACCTTCGACAGATGCAGGGTTCTGGAGGTTCGATAAGGTGATCACGCGTCAACCCCCTGGCGCACGGGATGCGAGACGGGGTTCTGCGGACCTTATTTCGCATCCCGTCCCTCGGCACATGACGTATAGGTAGCTGCAAAGAACAGGTTCCGCCACATGGAGGATCTGAACCAGGGAGACAGCGATCGGGACATCGCCCACGCGACGCGCGTCTCGCCGCCGGGCGACCTGGTGCAGATTGCCGCTGCCCTGCGGGAACTGGCGCGCTATCTTGCGGACCTTGCGAGGGAGCCGCTTTACTCACAGCCATCTGACGATCGCACCTACACAATCCGGCGCTGGGACAGTATCGACGATCCCGAGGCTACTGAAACAGAGCCTAAGACGGAATGAGCTTTTAATTCGCAACTCGAGATTACCGGGCGGCGTGCAGCCAAGCAACAAGCCCCGGCGCTGAAGCGCTTCAGGAGTAGAAGTCGTCTTCGCCCGATGACGGATACATCCACAACGTGATCGGGATTGCTGCCATCAAGAGCACAGTCGAAAACCGCCCGGACAGCCAAGTCCGATAGTTTCCCGCTGACTTCCTTCCCATTCCGGTCCCGTGGCGAGGGAGGCGGATGGCCTGAGACATCAGCAAGTTCACAAGCTTCTGATCCCGCTCCCGCTGCGCGTCGTTCTGCCGGTCAGGTTTGGGATTGAGCCTGGACATGAAGGGCCTCGCCACACTGGTTCTGTATCCGATTTTCCATTCTATTCGTTAACCATACTTGCAGCAACCTTCTTACGATCTGCCACCCGATGGTGAGCATCTCCCTGCAAGACTGATGCGTCGCGTAAAGCCGGAAAGGGCTGCAGGTGACGTTCTCGTTCAAATTCCATTTGCGCCTCCAAATCACCGGCGGGAGCAACGCCTTGGCTGATGTTAGAATGCCTTGCCAGCAGTTGTGCCCAACCGTCCCTGACCTTTGGCAGATGCCAAGGCCCAGACTGCCTGCTAAATCAGTTTCGCGACACCTGAAGGCGCATCTGCGCCCCCGGTGGTCTCTCAAACCCTCGGGCGACAGAGGAGACACATCGCAAATCCTCGTGGTTACCGGGAGTTAGCCGGTCACACGGCAGGAGGGGCTGAACGCCAATGAGATGCAAGACCTGCGACGACACCGGTTGGGTCTGCGGGACACACTGCAACAGACCTTGCACCGGTTTACGAGCATGCGTCTGCGGTGGTTGGGGTATCCCCTGTATCATTTGCAACGGCGACGGCGAACAGCCGGCTCCGTGGAACATGTTTGTGGAAGGCTCCTGCACAAACAACGACAATGCCGAAACTGCCAAGACCGCTGATGTCGAACGTCTCATGACGCCGACGAATAGGAAACTATGATAGCATCAGCCCCGCCTTTCTAACCCTCCATCTATGGTTGGCGAGACGGAGGTTCCGCAAGTCCCTCCGCTTGCTCGCAGATGCGCAAGCCTTCGAGAATGTCCGACCAGTGCCTCAACCGCGACCAAACTCGTCGACGATGCGGATGATGTCGTCCTCGCCGAGATAGGAGCCGGTCTGCACCTCGATCATCTCGAGCAGGATCTTGCCCGGGTTGGCGAGGCGATGGACCTCGCCCTGCGGGATGTAGACGCTTTCGTTCTCCCGCACTGTCTTCACCTCGTCGCCAATCGTGACCTCCGCCGTGCCCTTTACACAGATCCAGTGCTCGGAACGGTGGTGATGCTTCTGCAGAGACAGCTTCTTGCCCGGCGAGACGAACAGGCGCTTCACCTGGAAGCGGTCGCCGTTGAGAATGGAGGTATAGCCGCCCCAGGGGCGGTAGGAGGTAGGGTGGGTCTCGGTGAGTGGCGACGTCGCCTTGTCGGCAGCGAGCTTCTTGACCATGCGGCCGACATTCTGGCTCTCCTCCAGCCGCCCGACATAGACCGCATCCTCGCTGGCAATGACGACGACGTTTTCCAGTCCCTGCACCGCAAGGTGGCTGGTGCGGGACATGACGAGGGAGTCTCGCGTATCCATCAGCGTCGCGTTGCCGGAAACCATGTTGCCGGCCTCGTCGCGCGTGCCAAGTTTCCATACTGCATCCCAGCTGCCGAGATCGGACCAGGTGAAGGACGAGGGGACGACAGCGGCGTTCGAGGTCTTCTCCATGACGGCGTAGTCGATGGAGATGTCCGGGCTCCTGATGAAGGCTGCAGCATCGAGACGGATGAAATCGAGGTCCGTGACCGCGTTCGCGACGGCTTCGCGAGCCGCTTCGGCCACCTCCGGCGCGTGAGCCTCCATTTCCTCCATCAACTTGCCGGCCGTGAACATGAAGATGCCGGAGTTCCAGTAGAAGCCGCCATCCGCCAGCATGCGCTGCGCTTCCTCGAGCGGCGGCTTTTCGACGAAGCGCCTGACGGCATGGGCGCCGCCTCCGAGGGATTCGCCGGCTTCGATATAGCCATAGCCGGTGGCGGG
>NZ_JBIOKZ010000027.1:0-8179 GCF_044142885.1 Pseudorhizobium flavum | reverse complement strand
GGCTCTGTTGCAAAGATTGGCGGCAGTCAGAGGTAGGCTGTCGCTCTGCGCCGATCAGGCGGCTGCTGCGAAATGGTGGTTGAGCATGCCCATGGCCTCCGTCAGCGCCGAGGGCCCAATGCCAAAAGCTCTCTCCACAAGGCGCACCTCGCCCCTGATGCCGGGCTGCAGGCACCAGGGGCGAGCCTGTCCTTTGCGCAGGGCTCGCATGACTTCGAATCCCTTGATCGTGGCATAGGCCGTGGGGATCGATTTGAAACCGCGCACCGGCTTGATCAGTATCTTGAGCTTTCCGTGATCGGCCTCGATCACGTTATTGAGATACTTCACCTGCCGGTGGGCCGTCTCCCGGTCCAGCTTTCCTTCGCGCTTCAATTCGGTGATCGCTGCACCATAGCTCGGCGCTTTGTCGGTATTGAGCGTGGCAGGCTTTTCCCAGTGCTTCAGGCCTCGCAGGGCCTTGCCCAGGAACCGCTTCGCTGCCTTGGCGCTGCGGGTCGGCGACAGGTAGAAATCGATCGTGTCGCCCCGCTTGTCGACTGCCCGGTACAGGTAGGTCCACTTGCCCCGCACCTTGACGTAGGTTTCATCCAGGCGCCAGCTCGGATCAAAGCCACGCCGCCAGAACCAGCGCAGCCGCTTCTCCATCTCCGGGGCGTAGCACTGGACCCAGCGATAGATCGTCGTATGGTCGACCGAAATGCCGCGTTCCGCCAGCATTTCCTCAAGGTCGCGATAGCTGATCGGATAGCGACAATACCAGCGCACCGCCCACAGGATCACATCACCCTGGAAATGGCGCCACTTGAAATCCGTCATCGTTCCGTCCGTCCAATCTCCGCCAAGCATGCTCAAGCTTCACGATTTTTGCAACAGAGCCCACACGAGTATTGAGCATAGTCGAGATTGGTGCAGATCACTTCTGATATTGAACTGTCAGGAGCTGGCTGCACAACAGCCATTACGCCCAATCAACTGGTGCAGTCGTCTTCTGAAAATGACATTTGGTATCTCTCATAAACGGATGTTTTTGAGAGAACTATCTTCGGCCTTCACACGCACGAAAGGCGGCGAAGCTCCGCCGTTAATCCGTCCGCCGGAGATCTCGCCCAGGCAGGCTGAAGGCCGAGCAAGCCTGACAGGCCCGAAAAGCCCGGCACGGGCGTCGGCGGCGATGACGGCGGCGGCATTATCCAGGGTTGATGATGGAAGTGGAGGATATCGACAACCTCTCGCGCAACCAAGACATCGCGGTCGGACTGCAAGTGATCTTGAAGCCACGGGCCCGTCCCACCCCGACATGGACCTCGATGCCCGAACGGACGTTAGATTTCGAGTTCTAGGCGTTCTGCGATGAAGGTTGGATCCCAGCCGGGATTGAAAGTGTCGACGTGGGTGAATCCGAGCCGCTCGTATAGGCCACGCAGGTTCGGGTGGCAGTCGAGCCGCAGCTTGGCGCACCCCTGCGTTCGCGCGGCATGGCGGCAAGCCTCGATCAGCGCGGAGCTGACACCCCGGCCCGCATGTGTCCGTCGCACCGCGAGCTTGTGCAGATATGCGGCCTCCCCCTTGAGGGCGTCGGGCCAGAACTCGGGATCCTCGGCCGACAAGGTGCAACAGCCGACGATGCCGTCGCTGCAACTCGCGACTAGGAGCTCGGATCTCAGGACGAAGGTCTCCGCGAATGTCCGGTCGATCCGCGCGACGTCCCAGGCGGGCGTTCCCTTGGCGGACATCCACGCCGCAGCGTCGTGCATCAGCCGCACAACCTCGTCGATATCACCCGAGCAGGCGACCCGAACGTTCGGAGGCTCCTCGCTGTCCATTCGCTCCCCTGGCGCGGTATGAACCGCCGCCTCATAGTGCAGTTTGATCCTGACGAGCCCAGCATGTCTGCGCCCACCTTCGCGGAACCTGACCAGGGTCCGCTAGCGGGCGGCCGGAAGGTGAATGCTAGGCATGATCTAACCCTCGGTCTCTGGCGTCGCGACTGCGAAATTTCGCGAGGGTTTCCGAGATGGTGATTGCGCTTCGCAGATCTCCAGGCGCGTGGGTGCGGACGTAGTCAGCGCCATTGCCGATCGCGTGAAGTTCCGCCGCAAGGCTCGCTGGACCCAGATCCTTTACAGGAAGGCCAACGGTGGCGCCCAAGAAGGATTTCCGCGACACCGAGACCAATAGCGGAAGCCCCAACGCCGACTTCAGCTTTTGAAGGTTCGACAGCACGTGCAGCGATGTTTCCGGTGCGGGGCTCAAGAAAAATCCCATCCCCGGATCGAGGATGAGCCGGTCGGCAGCGACCCCGCTCCGTCGCAAGGCGGAAACCCGCGCCTCGAAGAACCGCACAATCTCGTCGAGCGCGTCTTCGGGTCGAAGGTGACCGGTGCGGGTGGCGATGCCATCCCGCTGCGCTGAGTGCATAACCACCAGCCTGCAGTCCGCCTCAGCAATATCGGGATAGAGCGCAGGGTCAGGAAATCCTTGGATATCGTTCAGGTAGCCCACGCCGCGCTTGAGCGCATAGCGCTGGGTTTCCGGTTGGAAGCTGTCGATTGAAACACGGTGCATCTGATCGGACAGGGCGTCTAAGAGCGGCGCAATACGTCTGATCTCATCGGCCGGCGATACAGGCCTCGCGTCCGGATGGCTGGCGGCCGGTCCGACATCCACGACGTCTGATCCGACTCGCAGCATTTCGATCGCCGCGGTGACAGCGCCGGCGGGGTCTAGCCGCCGGCTCTCATCGAAGAAGGAGTCCTCGGTGAGATTCAGAATGCCGAACACCGTCACCATGGCGTCGGCCTCCGCAGCGACTTCCACGATGGGGATCGGGCGAGCAAAAAGGCAGCAATTATGAGCCCCATACCTACAAAGCCCCACGCATCAAGCTTTTGCCCATGAAGCAACCAGGCAATGGCTGTAATTATGACGACGCCGAGTCCCGACCAGACTGCATAAGCAACACCGACAGGGATGGATTTCAGAACCAGAGAAAGAAAATAAAATGCGATGCCATAACCGATTATGACAACGGCGGAAGGGGCAAGCTTAGTAAAGCCCTCGCTAGATTTTAATGCGGATGTTGCGATTACTTCGCCAACTATTGCGATAACAAGAAAAAGCCAGCCTTTCATGATATATCTCCCAATTTGTGTAGGGCTTATTATGCACGCTTAAAAATAATAAAAGCAGACTTGACCTGATAGTTTGGCTGTGAGCAATTATGTGCTTAGTGCATCTAACGCTTGAGTTAAGCCGCGCCGCGAAGCGGCGTCGGCTTGAACGAATTGTTAGACATTATTTGCCGACTACCTTGGTGATCTCGCCTTTCACGTAGTGAACAAATTCTTCCAACTGATCTGCGCGGGAGGCCAAGCGATCTTCTTCTTGTCCAAGATAAGCCTGTCTAGCTTCAAGTATGACGGGCTGATACTGGGCCGGCAGGCGCTCCATTGCCCAGTCGGCAGCGACATCCTTCGGCGCGATTTTGCCGGTTACTGCGCTGTACCAAATGCGGGACAACGTAAGCACTACATTTCGCTCATCGCCAGCCCAGTCGGGCGGCGAGTTCCATAGCGTTAAGGTTTCATTTAGCGCCTCAAATAGATCCTGTTCAGGAACCGGATCAAAGAGTTCCTCCGCCGCTGGACCTACCAAGGCAACGCTATGTTCTCTTGCTTTTGTCAGCAAGATAGCCAGATCAATGTCGATCGTGGCTGGCTCGAAGATACCTGCAAGAATGTCATTGCGCTGCCATTCTCCAAATTGCAGTTCGCGCTTAGCTGGATAACGCCACGGAATGATGTCGTCGTGCACAACAATGGTGACTTCTACAGCGCGGAGAATCTCGCTCTCTCCAGGGGAAGCCGAAGTTTCCAAAAGGTCGTTGATCAAAGCTCGCCGCGTTGTTTCATCAAGCCTTACGGTCACCGTAACCAGCAAATCAATATCACTGTGTGGCTTCAGGCCGCCATCCACTGCGGAGCCGTACAAATGTACGGCCAGCAACGTCGGTTCGAGATGGCGCTCGATGACGCCAACTACCTCTGATAGTTGAGTCGATACTTCGGCGATCACCGCTTCCCTCATGATGTTTAACTTTGTTTTAGGGCGACTGCCCTGCTGCGTAACATCGTTGCTGCTCCATAACATCAAACATCGACCCACGGCGTAACGCGCTTGCTGCTTGGATGCCCGAGGCATAGACTGTACAAAAAAACAGTCATAACAAGCCATGAAAACCGCCACTGCGCCGTTACCACCGCTGCGTTCGGTCAAGGTTCTGGACCAGTTGCGTGAGCGCATACGCTACTTGCATTACAGTTTACGAACCGAACAGGCTTATGTCCACTGGGTTCGTGCCTTCATCCGTTTCCACGGTGTGCGTCACCCGGCAACCTTGGGCAGCAGCGAAGTCGAGGCATTTCTGTCCTGGCTGGCGAACGAGCGCAAGGTTTCGGTCTCCACGCATCGTCAGGCATTGGCGGCCTTGCTGTTCTTCTACGGCAAGGTGCTGTGCACGGATCTGCCCTGGCTTCAGGAGATCGGAAGACCTCGGCCGTCGCGGCGCTTGCCGGTGGTGCTGACCCCGGATGAAGTGGTTCGCATCCTCGGTTTTCTGGAAGGCGAGCATCGTTTGTTCGCCCAGCTTCTGTATGGAACGGGCATGCGGATCAGTGAGGGTTTGCAACTGCGGGTCAAGGATCTGGATTTCGATCACGGCACGATCATCGTGCGGGAGGGCAAGGGCTCCAAGGATCGGGCCTTGATGTTACCCGAGAGCTTGGCACCCAGCCTGCGCGAGCAGCTGTCGCGTGCACGGGCATGGTGGCTGAAGGACCAGGCCGAGGGCCGCAGCGGCGTTGCGCTTCCCGACGCCCTTGAGCGGAAGTATCCGCGCGCCGGGCATTCCTGGCCGTGGTTCTGGGTTTTTGCGCAGCACACGCATTCGACCGATCCACGGAGCGGTGTCGTGCGTCGCCATCACATGTATGACCAGACCTTTCAGCGCGCCTTCAAACGTGCCGTAGAACAAGCAGGCATCACGAAGCCCGCCACACCGCACACCCTCCGCCACTCGTTCGCGACGGCCTTGCTCCGCAGCGGTTACGACATTCGAACCGTGCAGGATCTGCTCGGCCATTCCGACGTCTCTACGACGATGATTTACACGCATGTGCTGAAAGTTGGCGGTGCCGGAGTGCGCTCACCGCTTGATGCGCTGCCGCCCCTCACTAGTGAGAGGTAGGGCAGCGCAAGTCAATCCTGGCGGATTCACTACCCCTGCGCGAAGGCCATCGGTGCCGCATCGAACGGCCGGTTGCGGAAAGTCCTCCCTGCGTCCGCTGATGGCCGGCAGCAGCCCGTCGTTGCCTGATGGATCCAACCCCTCCGCTGCTATAGTGCAGTCGGCTTCTGACGTTCAGTGCAGCCGTCTTCTGAAAACGACATCTGGTGTTCCTCATTCTCTGGTGGCTGCGCGGCCCGGTGCGCTTTCTTCTCGGCTTGGCTTCGTTCGCCAGTCTCATCACCCTACCGATCATGTGGCTTGGGCTGGACTCGGCCAATAAGACCCACATCATGCTATCGGTCGCAGGCGTCGGCCTTGGTGCGTCGGCCCTCATGTGGTTTTATGACGCGCTTCTCATGAGGCTGGCACCAGAACCAATCCTATTCAGCACCTAAACGAAGGCCGGGCCACTCACCCGGCCTTTTTTGTACGCTCATAGGGCAGAACAAACCAACGTTTTATCTATACCGCAACAGGGTATTTAATTCCTATTTAATCTGCGCTAGAATGAGGCATGTTTAACCGAATCTGACGTTTTCCCTGCAAATGCCAAAATACTATGCCTATCTCCGGGTTTCGCGTGACGGCCAAGACCCGGAAAACCAAAAATACGGTTTGCTCGAATACGCGAACGCCAAAGGCTTCGCGCCGCTACAGATCGAGGAAGAAATTGCCAGCAGAGCAAAGGACTGGCGCAAGCGCAAGCTCGGAGCAATCATCGAAAAGGCCGAGCGTGGCGACGTGCTACTGACGCCGGAGATTACGCGCATTGCCGGTTCCGCCCTCGCCGCCTTGGAAATTCTCAAAGCGGCGAGCGAGCGCGGCCTA
Source organism: Pseudorhizobium flavum (assembly GCF_044142885.1). Lineage (NCBI taxonomy): Bacteria > Pseudomonadati > Pseudomonadota > Alphaproteobacteria > Hyphomicrobiales > Rhizobiaceae > Pseudorhizobium > Pseudorhizobium flavum. Next base: position 2,061 of record NZ_JBIOKZ010000027.1, on the reverse strand, counting down.
ATCGTCCATGTGACCAAACAGAAGATCATCATGGACGGCAGCCTACAAAGCGACATCATGGCAACCGTGCTTGGCTTGGCTGCACAGATCGAGCGGCATTTCATTCAGGCACGTACCACCGAGGCGCTACAAGTCGCCAGAGAGCGCGGCAAGACGCTCGGGCGACCCAAGGGCAGCAAATCGAGCGCCTTGAAGCTGGACAGCCGTATTGATGAAGTACAGGCATACGTGAACCTTGGCTTGCCGCAAAGTCGCGCAGCCGAGTTGTTAGGCGTCAGCCCTCACACCTTGCGCCTGTTCATCAAACGCCGGAACATCAAACCCACAAACACTAGACCAACCATCACCATGCCGGGGAGGGAACAACATGCCTAAGAACAACAAAGCCCCCGGCCATCGTATCAACGAGATCATCAAGACGAGCCTCGCGCTCGAAATGGAGGATGCCCGCGAAGCTGGCTTAGTCGGCTACATGGCCCGTTGCCTTGTGCAAGCGACCATGCCCCACACCGACCCCAAGACCAGCTACTTTGAGCGCACCAATGGCATCGTCACCTTGTCGATCATGGGCAAGCCGAGCATCGGCCTGCCCTACGGTTCTATGCCGCGCACCTTGCTTGCTTGGATATGCACCGAGGCCGTGCGAACGAAAGACCCCGTGTTGAACCTTGGCCGGTCGCAATCGGAATTTCTACAAAGGCTCGGAATGCACACCGATGGCCGTTACACGGCCACCCTTCGCAATCAGGCGCAACGCCTGTTTTCATCCATGATTTCGCTTGCCGGCGAGCAAGGCAATGACTTCGGCATTGAGAACGTCGTCATTGCCAAGCGCGCTTTTCTATTCTGGAATCCCAAGCGGCCAGAAGATCGGGCGCTATGGGATAGCACCCTCACCCTCACAGGCGATTTCTTCGAGGAAGTCACCCGCTCACCGGTTCCTATCCGAATCGACTACCTGCATGCCTTGCGGCAGTCTCCGCTTGCGATGGACATTTACACGTGGCTGACCTATCGCGTGTTCCTGTTGCGGGCCAAGGGCCGCCCCTTCGTGCAAATCCCTTGGGTCGCCCTGCAAGCGCAATTCGGCTCATCCTATGGCAGCCGCGCACGCAACTCGCCCGAACTGGACGATAAGGCCCGAGAGCGGGCAGAGCGGGCAGCACTCGCCAGCTTCAAATGGCTCTGTTGCAAAGATTGGCGGCAGTCAGAGGTAGGCTGTCGCTCTGCGCCGATCAGGCGGCTGCTGCGAAATGGTGGTTGAGCATGCCCATGGCCTCCGTCAGCGCCGAGGGCCCAATGCCAAAAGCTCTCTCCACAAGGCGCACCTCGCCCCTGATGCCGGGCTGCAGGCACCAGGGGCGAGCCTGTCCTTTGCGCAGGGCTCGCATGACTTCGAATCCCTTGATCGTGGCATAGGCCGTGGGGATCGATTTGAAACCGCGCACCGGCTTGATCAGTATCTTGAGCTTTCCGTGATCGGCCTCGATCACGTTATTGAGATACTTCACCTGCCGGTGGGCCGTCTCCCGGTCCAGCTTTCCTTCGCGCTTCAATTCGGTGATCGCTGCACCATAGCTCGGCGCTTTGTCGGTATTGAGCGTGGCAGGCTTTTCCCAGTGCTTCAGGCCTCGCAGGGCCTTGCCCAGGAACCGCTTCGCTGCCTTGGCGCTGCGGGTCGGCGACAGGTAGAAATCGATCGTGTCGCCCCGCTTGTCGACTGCCCGGTACAGGTAGGTCCACTTGCCCCGCACCTTGACGTAGGTTTCATCCAGGCGCCAGCTCGGATCAAAGCCACGCCGCCAGAACCAGCGCAGCCGCTTCTCCATCTCCGGGGCGTAGCACTGGACCCAGCGATAGATCGTCGTATGGTCGACCGAAATGCCGCGTTCCGCCAGCATTTCCTCAAGGTCGCGATAGCTGATCGGATAGCGACAATACCAGCGCACCGCCCACAGGATCACATCACCCTGGAAATGGCGCCACTTGAAATCCGTCATCGTTCCGTCCGTCCAATCTCCGCCAAGCATGCTCAAGCTTCACGATTTTTGCAACAGAGCC
>NZ_JBIOKZ010000026.1:0-8290 GCF_044142885.1 Pseudorhizobium flavum | reverse complement strand
GGCTCTGTTGCAAAAATCGTGAAGCTTGAGCATGCTTGGCGGAGATTGGACGGACGGAACGATGACGGATTTCAAGTGGCGCCATTTCCAGGGTGATGTGATCCTGTGGGCGGTGCGCTGGTATTGTCGCTATCCGATCAGCTATCGCGACCTTGAGGAAATGCTGGCGGAACGCGGCATTTCGGTCGACCATACGACGATCTATCGCTGGGTCCAGTGCTACGCCCCGGAGATGGAGAAGCGGCTGCGCTGGTTCTGGCGGCGTGGCTTTGATCCGAGCTGGCGCCTGGATGAAACCTACGTCAAGGTGCGGGGCAAGTGGACCTACCTGTACCGGGCAGTCGACAAGCGGGGCGACACGATCGATTTCTACCTGTCGCCGACCCGCAGCGCCAAGGCAGCGAAGCGGTTCCTGGGCAAGGCCCTGCGAGGCCTGAAGCACTGGGAAAAGCCTGCCACGCTCAATACCGACAAAGCGCCGAGCTATGGTGCAGCGATCACCGAATTGAAGCGCGAAGGAAAGCTGGACCGGGAGACGGCCCACCGGCAGGTGAAGTATCTCAATAACGTGATCGAGGCCGATCACGGAAAGCTCAAGATACTGATCAAGCCGGTGCGCGGTTTCAAATCGATCCCCACGGCCTATGCCACGATCAAGGGATTCGAAGTCATGCGAGCCCTGCGCAAAGGACAGGCTCGCCCCTGGTGCCTGCAGCCCGGCATCAGGGGCGAGGTGCGCCTTGTGGAGAGAGCTTTTGGCATTGGGCCCTCGGCGCTGACGGAGGCCATGGGCATGCTCAACCACCATTTCGCAGCAGCCGCCTGATCGGCGCAGAGCGACAGCCTACCTCTGACTGCCGCCAATCTTTGCAACAGAGCCAGCAGGACTTTATCGCGCAGGCTCGCGACGAGAAAACTCTTCGACTGCGAGAGGCGCGACTAGCGAAAGAGACTGATGACCGCGCGAAAGCAACCTCTGCTCTGATCCGAATGCGTACCAAGACGGCCTGAGCAACGACTCGCCGACAGACATTCTGTCCTAAGATTACTCATGCCTCGCAGGATATCCCATGTCAGACGAGACGCACGAACTTCAGGCAAGCACGACCGCATGGCAAATTGCCATGCAGGAAATCCTGCGCATGGTCATCCGTGACCTCTATCAGTCTCATGGCGAGACGGTCTTCAAGGCGCATATCAAACGTATCGAGGAGGGCGCGGTCGACAGCATCTACAGCGATCTCCGACTGCGGGGAACGACGGAATGGACGGAGACCCTAGTGAAGGAGAAGGCGACCAACATCGTAACAACTCTGCTGACGTCGTTCACCTTCGAACAGTCCGGCCCGTCGTCAGGCGAACCGAAGGCGCGGAGAGCCTAAGTTCTCTCGGGGTGACAACTTCCGACATGGCTGGGGTGGCTAAGACCATTAGCGGGAAAAGTAGATAACGCATTGGCCGTCGTCTTCCACCATGGTTTCGACGCTCAAGCTCCAGGCAACGCGTCAGTCCCGACGTCGAGACGTGCCGAGTGCGGAGGGCGATGGTCCGGCCACCGGCAATTCGCCGTTCACCGCCTCGGCCAGGTCAAGATTGCAGGCTTGAGATGCTGCGTGGTCGATCTCAGCGTCGGTCACATACCGCTCAAAAACCTCTCCCGCCAGGCGCACGCGGTATTCTGAATTTCGCTGGTTATCCACCCGGACAGAGCTAACCCGAGCGTCGACCGTTTGCGTCAGTCGGCGAAATGGGCTGCTCCTCAAAGCAACGACATCTCCAAGCTTGTAACGTGGCTGCGACATTTGATGTTCTCCAGTTAAAACATGCCGCTGGCGAGCGTTTGTCTCAGGGGCGTGCCGACTTTGGGTTTCGAGTCTCGCGTAAGGTCGCATCAGAGCTACACTCAACAATGGGTTTGCCGAGCGGCGGCGCGTTCAACGTCCCGGCGCGGGCGAGGTAGGGTTCGCGGGGATCGCCCTGTCTGCACTTATGAGTGCATCGAGGGACTCCTCGTTGACCCTGTATGCTTCAGTGAGCCCTTGCGAGGTCACCATGAAGGTGAGCGTCCGGTGATAGGCTTTCCACATAACGTCGAGTGGTTCTTCCTCGACTAGAACGTCGAATTCACCAGGTGGGTGAGGTTGGACCATGCCCGGGAGCAGAAACGGGTTCAAAAAAGTCACTCGTTTTGAGAAAGTCCGCATGATGAAGCCCTGTAGGTGCTTTTCTGCGTGGGCTCCACCTAGAGCAGATCGCGAAGCACTAGGTATAGGATGAAACCGATGGATAGCGCTGGTGCCCACGTGTGAAAGATCGCTGCGGTTCTTGCCCGCACGTCCCTGGATGCTAGTTGTGCTGCTGAAAATGCGGAAGACATCTTGGTCCTCCTTCAGGTTGGGGCTGGGGTCTCGCAACCCCCGCCAACAGCGCCCGTAAAGTGGCTGCTGGAGCAAGCACTATGCGCTTCTCAACGCCGAAAGCAATAGCCATACCGGCAGGCAAAGTTGTTGGCTCGGTCAATCGGCTGGAAAACGGAAATGCGCAGCGGCAAGCGAGGGCGGACGACAGATTTCCCAATCGTCTCGGCTTCAGCATCCTCGACCAGCCCGGATACCTGCCATTCAACCACGCATCCGGTCAGCTCCCGTTCCATCTGATCGGCAGGCTCTACGAATGCACGTATAGGCAAGTCGAAGGATCAGGTTTAGTCGTTTTCGATCAGGGCCCCAATTCACCGGCACGAAATGGCCTTTTTCTGAAGCACCACTGGTTCACCACTTGATGAGCCGCCGTGGAAACTGCCGAGACAACGCGGCTGCCAAAAGCTTCCTTAACCTCTGAAGCGAGAGCAATACGCCGCAGGGTCTCCGTTTCGCGCGATGAAGCTCCCGAAACCGAAACGCAAACACGTCAGGAACAGGATGCAGTCACCCGTCGAGGCGGACAAGCAGCAGAAAAGTCGACCCGAGGGTGTCCAGGAAAACTGAGGCTATTGATGGTAATTCCTAGTTGGCTACGGTCGAAGAAATCAAGCGTCCCCAGCACCTGGAAAAGTCGGTCGTGGGTTTCCGCCAGAAGCGTGATGTACAAAACTTTCCGTCCCGCCCTGACATTGGCGAAGGCGACCTGGTTTGCCATGATCGTCTTGCCCGCACCAGGCTGTCCCTGAACGATATAAGAAGCGCCTTCAACCAAGCCGCCGCCCAATACCTCATCAAGCCCGTCTACGCCGCTGATGATCCTCGAAAGAGATTGTGTCACTTGGATTTCCCGCCCTATTCCCGACACTGAACTAGCGTAGCCGCCCTGTATTGCAACGGGCTCCGCCTATCTTTCGCTCGGCGTCTGGTCTATGTACTGTCAATCCCATTGATCAGCGAAGAGGTGCACCGACCAATGACATCTTCGCCAGACATGCGTGGTTCAAACGCGGCTACTCCTGACGACGCGAGTGTGAGACGCATCTCTGCCGCGAACGCTTTGGCTATCGCACCCTACGACCCAAAGGAACTGCTTGCGTCAATCGTTGAATCGTCACAAGACGCGATCATCAGCAAAACGATCAACGGTTTCATCACAAGCTGGAACCGTGGTGCCGAACAGCTATTCGGCTATGGGGCCGAAGAAGTCGTTGGGAAGCCGATCACGATCCTGATTCCTCAGGATCGATTGGATGAAGAGCCTGCTATTCTTGCAAAGCTCTGCGCTGGGCTGACGGTGGATCACTTCGATACGATACGTCGGCGGAAAGATGGCTCACTTATCGACATTTCCCTGACCATTTCACCGATCAGGGACAGCGATGGCACCATAGTCGGCGCTTCGAAAATCGCACGGGACGTCTCCTCCAGGAAGCGCGAAGAGGAGCGGCAACGCCTGCTTCTGGGAGAAATGCACCACCGGGTGAAGAACCTGTTCGCCCTCACCAGTGGGTTGATCACGATGGCTTCGAAGTCCGCCGCGTCGCCCGCAGAACTGGCGGACTCTATGCGGCAGAGGCTATCCGCGCTAGCTGCTGCGCACGACCTGACCCTGCCAAGCCTTGATGACCCGCAAGGACGAGATGAAAGTGCCACTCTGCATCAACTACTGGAAAAAGTGGTGGCTCCGTACCAGGACGAATCTTGGCAGCGCATTTCTCTGGCGGGCCCTGACTTCCGAGTGGCCCAGAGTCATACGACAAAGGTAGCTCTCCTCTTCCACGAACTAGCCACCAACGCTGCAAAATACGGTGCGCTGTCCGTTCACGAAGGCAGGGTTAACATCACGACGAAGGCCGTCGACGATTATGTAAACATTGCCTGGGAGGAGACCGGAGGGCCTGCGATTTCGAAGCGGGACACTTCTACTGGCTTCGGCACAAGGTTGATCGACTCGATTGCCAGAGGCTTCCCCGCAACCGTGAATCGGGAGTGGAGAGCATACGGGCTATGCGTAACCTTCGAGATCGCGGTCCGAACCCTTCAGCCGGAGAAGGCAGTAACATAACTCGAAGGCGACCCAGCGTACTAACGGGAGTGCGAGATTGTGCACCCTCCTCATTTTGAAGCGTACGTTAGCGGACGGAAACTTCTCTGGAAGCCCGAGGTTCGGACCTACAGCAGGAAGAACCCAATGCCGAGATTCTACTTTCACATCCGTAGGGGTGATGAGGTAACACAGGACCCTGAAGGCAGTGAACTGGCTTCGGCTGCGCAAGCACGGCAGGAGGCTATCCTTTCGGCACGCGAGATTTTATCGCAACGGGTCCTCAATGGGGAACCAATAGACGGTGACGCGTTCGAGATCACACGCGCAGACGGCACCATAGTTTCTACGCTCTCATTCAGGTCCGTGCTAGATTTGAGATGAAGCGCTCGTCTTCGGCATCGACCTTTCCAAGCCACGTTTGGTTTTTTCGCTCCGCTTGCTAAGATGACGCATGGCTAAAACAAACAACCTGCTTCTCAATGCTCTCCCGGCTGATGCCGCGACAGTGCTTTTGCCCGATCTTCAGAGGGTGGAGCTGAAGCGAGGGGACGTTCTATTCGAACCGCATTCTCCCATTGCATACGTGTACTTCTTTGAGGGCGGACTCTCCTCCGAAGTCGCCGCCACTTCTGGGAAGCGTCTGGAAGTCGGATGCATTGGTCACGAAGGGTTTTCGGGTGCGCCGGTGGCACTGGGAGTGGACAGAACTCCTCATCAGGCCTTCATGCAAGCGGGCGGACCCGCTCTCCGCATCGAAACGCTGCCATGGGAATGCGGCTGACCAGCCCGCCCAGGACGAGGATCATGAACAGCAGGAAGACGCCCGCGCAGAAGGTCGACAGGCGTCCCCGACCGCCGGACTTCACGTTGATGATCGACTGGCCGATCATGGCGCAGCCCGCCATGCCGCCGATGAAGCCCGTTGCTGTGTTGGCGATCCCCTGTCCAACGCATTCCCGGTTCTTGTCGCTCGGCGTGTCCGTCAGGTCATCGACGATCTGCGCCGTCATCAGGGACTCCAGCAAGCCGACCGCAGCCACGGCCGCCGAATAGGGCAGGATGATCATCAGGGTGTCGAGGTTCAGCGGGATGTTCGGGATCAGGAAGACCGGCAACGTCGAGGGCAGTTCGCCCATATCACCGACGGTTCGGATATCGAAGCCGAAGAAGATCGAGATCGCCGTCAGGACGACGATGCACACGAGCGGCGAAGGAACCGCCTTGGTGAGGTAGGGGAAGAGGTAGATGATAGCCAAGCCTGCCGCCACCATCACGTAGGTCAGCATCGGGACATTGGTCAGTTCCGGCAGTTGCGCCATGAAGATCAGGATCGCCAGCGCGTTGACGAAGCCCGTCATGACCGAGCGGGAAACGAACCGCATGAGGTAGCCGAGCTTCAGCAAGCCCGCGACGATCTGCAGGACACCTGCAAGGACGGTGGCTGCCAGCAGGTATTCCAGCCCGTGGTCGCGCACGAGCGTCACCATGAGGACTGCCGTCGCGGCTGTGGCTGCGGAGATCATGCCAGGTCGTCCGCCCACGAAGGCGATGAGCACGGCAATGGAGAAGGAAGCGTACAGGCCGACCTTCGGGTCAACCCCTGCGATGATGGAAAAGGCGATGGCTTCGGGAATGAGAGCCAGCGCCACCACAAGCCCAGCCAGAACGTCACCTTTGACGTTGCCGAACCATTCTGATTTGAGAGTGCCAAGAAAATCCCGGTTCAAGTTATGGTTCTCCTGTGCTCATCCGGCGCTTGGGAGGCCGCCGATCAGCAAAAATTTTTTACGGGAATGGACGCCGCTGAAGACGCTCAATCACGAACGCGCAAGCGAAGCTGGCGGCATCAGTTCGAAGACGTGATCAGGCCGTCGCAGTCATTTGGAAGGTCCAATCGGAATGCTCGCTGCGGTATCTAAAATGAAGATTTGCAGGAGCTAGCTGGTTGCCGAGGGATAGGCGCTCGGAGAAGCCACCCGCGAACGGGTCCGGTTGATGGCGGCAATATTGCGGCAAACAAGCTCGGGATCAAGCGGAAAGTTCTTATGACCGCTGATGGCGCGAGAGGGACCATCGGCAAGGCCGCCGATGGTCACGAACCTACAGCTCAATCTGCTCCGCGATTCTCAGGGCGTCATCTACCTCGACGCCAAGGTAGCGAACCGTGCTTTCGAGCTTTGTGTGACCGAGCAGTATCTGGACAGCTCGCAGGTTACCCGTCTTCTTGTAAATCTGCGCTGCCTTGGTTCGCCTCATAGAGTGAGTGCCATAGGCGCTGGTGTCGAGCCCGATAGACTCGACCCATCGGTGGACAATCCGCGCATACTGCCTCGTCGACAGATGCTGCGACGTCTTACGGCGGCTTGGGAATAGATAGCTGCCGCCGCTCCGTCGGACGAATGGGAGCCATGCTGCAAGTGCAGCTTTCGTCTGCTCGGTCACTTCGAACTGTACGGGCCGATTTGTCTTCTTCTGGATGATGGTGGCTCGATCCCTGACCAAGCTACCAGACCACAGGTCTTCGACCCTCAGTCTTACGAGGTCGCAGGCGCGAAGCTTGCTGTCGATGGCGAGATTGAAGAGCGCCAGCTCTCTGATGGCTCCGCACATTTCCAGTCGAACGCGGATCGACCACACGTTCTTTGGCTGAAGCGGGCGCTTCTGACCGATCAGGATACCCTTGTTCCAGGGGCGGCGGGGACGTAGTGGTGTTGTTTCCATGAGGAGTTCTCCGCCACTCCTCCCGCCGCGTCGCCTCCATCAGGCCGCCAATCATAGCACGTGTCGTCGCTACTCGGCCCATTGCGGACTTGTGCGACCAGCTTCTGGCACTTCTGCGCCATGACGGCCGTCGGCCCACAGCGGACTTCACTTCATGGCGGTGACAGCCACCGATGGCATCCAAGTTATGAGGGGATGGTCTTAACTGGCGCTCCGATGGGCTCTGTTGCAAAGATTGGCGGCAGTCAGAGGTAGGCTGTCGCTCTGCGCCGATCAGGCGGCTGCTGCGAAATGGTGGTTGAGCATGCCCATGGCCTCCGTCAGCGCCGAGGGCCCAATGCCAAAAGCTCTCTCCACAAGGCGCACCTCGCCCCTGATGCCGGGCTGCAGGCACCAGGGGCGAGCCTGTCCTTTGCGCAGGGCTCGCATGACTTCGAATCCCTTGATCGTGGCATAGGCCGTGGGGATCGATTTGAAACCGCGCACCGGCTTGATCAGTATCTTGAGCTTTCCGTGATCGGCCTCGATCACGTTATTGAGATACTTCACCTGCCGGTGGGCCGTCTCCCGGTCCAGCTTTCCTTCGCGCTTCAATTCGGTGATCGCTGCACCATAGCTCGGCGCTTTGTCGGTATTGAGCGTGGCAGGCTTTTCCCAGTGCTTCAGGCCTCGCAGGGCCTTGCCCAGGAACCGCTTCGCTGCCTTGGCGCTGCGGGTCGGCGACAGGTAGAAATCGATCGTGTCGCCCCGCTTGTCGACTGCCCGGTACAGGTAGGTCCACTTGCCCCGCACCTTGACGTAGGTTTCATCCAGGCGCCAGCTCGGATCAAAGCCACGCCGCCAGAACCAGCGCAGCCGCTTCTCCATCTCCGGGGCGTAGCACTGGACCCAGCGATAGATCGTCGTATGGTCGACCGAAATGCCGCGTTCCGCCAGCATTTCCTCAAGGTCGCGATAGCTGATCGGATAGCGACAATACCAGCGCACCGCCCACAGGATCACATCACCCTGGAAATGGCGCCACTTGAAATCCGTCATCGTTCCGTCCGTCCAATCTCCGCCAAGCATGCTCAAGCTTCACGATTTTTGCAACAGAGCC
>NZ_JBIOKZ010000025.1:2500-11086 GCF_044142885.1 Pseudorhizobium flavum | reverse complement strand
TGAACCGCCCCGGGTTTGCCGGAGACCCCAACTCGTGAGAAGTAGGGTCTATGACAAGCAAAACGACGAACAAATTTTCTCCTGAAGTCCGCGCCCGCGCCGTTCGGATGGTGACGGAACATGAAGCCGAATACTCATCGCGCTGGGCGGCGGTATCATCGATAGCGACCAAGATCGGCTGCTCGGCGCATACCCTCCATGAATGGGTGAAGAAGGCCGAGGTCAACAGCGGCAAGCGTGCAGGTCTGCCAAGCGACGTGGCTGAGAAGATGAAGGCTCTGGAACGGGAGAACCGGGAGCTTCGTCAGGCGAATGAGATTCTACGCAAAGCCTCGGCGTATTTTGCCCAGGCGGAGCTCGACCGCCCACTGAAGCGATGATTTCCTTCATCGACGAACACCGTTCGGTGCTCGGGGTCGAGCCGATCTGCAGGCTGCTGCCGATTGCCCCGTCCACCTATTATGAGGTCGTCGCCAAGCGCACGGACGTGGGTCGCCTATCGGCCCGCGAACGGAATGATATTGCCATGAAAGTCGAGATACGCCGGGTGTTCAACGAGAACTTCCAGGTCTATGGCGTGCGGAAAGTGTGGCGACAGTTGCAGCGAGAAGGCTTCGATATCGCTCGCTGCACCGTCGCAAGGCTGATGAGAATGATGGGTCTTCAAGGCATCATTCGTGGCAAGCCAATCAAAACCACTGTATCGGACAAGTCTGCCCCGTGTCCGCTCGACCGCGTCAACCGCCACTTCAAGGCTCCCGCGCCGAACATGCTGTGGTTATCCGATTTCACCTATGTCGCGACCTGGCAGGGCTTCGTCTACGTGGCCTTTGTCATCGATGCCTTCGCCCGCCGCATCGTCGGCTGGCGGGCCAGTCGAACGGCGCACGCGGGATTCGTCCTCGATGCTCTCGACCAGGCACTGCATGATCGGCGGCCCGTCAAACGTGGCGGGCTGGTTCATCATTCCGACCGCGGCTCGCAATACGTGTCCATTCGCTTTTCCGAACGGCTGGCGGAGGCGGGCATCGAGCCGTCTGTCGGAAGCGTCGGCGATAGTTACGACAATGCTCTCGCCGAAACGATCAACGGTCTTTACAAGGCCGAGGTCATTCATCGGCGAGGACCATGGCGCAACTTCGAAGCCGTAGAGTTCGCCACGCTCGAATGGGTCGACTGGTTCAACCACCGCCGTCTTCTGGAACCCATCGGGAATATACCGCCAGCAGAGGCAGAACGACGATACTACGCCATGCTGGACGCACCAGCTATGGCCGCATAACTTAAACCAAACGGTCTCCGGCAAACCCGGGGCGGTTCAGTACCGCCGAAGTCGTGCTGGCGACTGCCAGAATAGCGGGGATCGACCCAGAGACGCAGGAGCCGCTCTATGATGGAGGCACCGAGATTCACTGGGATACCCAGGAGACCCAGCACAAGGATGGACAGATGCTGTTCGTGTGTTCGAACGGCCAAGACTGGACCTTCGACCAGCTCACCCAAGTGGTAGCGCGCCCGTAGCCAGCGTTCGCTCGGACGCTCACTTCGAGCATCGCTGCGACACGGCGCCTTCTACGGGGCTGGGCAGCGCGTGCCGACCTGTCCCATTTTACAGTCAGACACTTCCGATTCTGGACCCTACTTTTGTGATTCCGCGCCGAGCGCCGTTGGCCAGGCCACATCTTCTGGACCGTTCATGATCTTCGGGTTCGGAACCAAACGTCGTTATCGTTCCTCCTGCCCGGGTACTAACGCCAAGCTTTCAAAAAGGAGGGGTAGACATGTTGAGCGCCCGTCAACGTTTTCAGCTTGAATGGAATGGCCCTCCTCTAAATATTCTTATCTAGGGCATAGTTTTTATGCTTGACGGCCAAGAATTCTCGCCTGAGCATATTTATCTCTTCAACGGACATTACCCTCACATGCTCGACAACACCCTAACGCGGCCAGCGCTGGCCCGCGCACTCTCGACTATTGCCGACACGCAACCCAACCTCTCGGACGTGCTTGCGTCTGGACGCAGCGCGTGGCTGAGCCACCTCATTCTCAACGGCATTGATCCCTCGTTGACAGTCTCGCCTGATGCGGTCGCTCTCGACAGAGACATCGCAGACCCTGAGCATCTCGGATACGCCAAGTCCGGATGCGCCGAAGCCTCCCAGCGCTTGCTGCTGCACCATGCAGTCACAGATAAGCTGGATGTCGATAGCATCCGCCTCGACGGCCGTCCTTGCCTCTTCGAACTGATTCAACCTCTCGATTCAGGAGTCGACAACTTCGATTCTCGCGGAAACGGCGTTTGCGGGAGGCAGGCATGAGTAGGCGTGGCGGTGGGCGAGACAGGCAACGCGGACGTCAGCAAGCCTATCGGGAGCGTCTCAAGAGGGAGCGCCGTCCCGGTCGTGATGACGTCGCCCGCATTGCGCTCCACTGGCTGATCGTCAAGACAGCAAAGCTGGCGGTAAGGACGAGCAACCCTGCACGCATGCATGTCGTGGAGGATGCTTTGCTGGATGGCTTGGTCGCCCAAGGTTTCGACCTGAGAGCTTCAGACCAGGTGCTGGGTGAGCTAATCGACAAATATGTCGATGGCGGCTGGAATTTCCGGCGCAAGCTCCATCTCCAGGAGGAGCCTCCCACCTCGGCGCGCATCCTGCTGGACCGGGATGATGCCGACTGAACGGCGTTTGCTCATCAACACGGCCACTCCCCCCATTACTCCATATAACGCCGTTTACCATTGAATCAGAACGAGCCGCCCTCCTCAGGGCGGTTCCGCACCCACCGGCTTGTAACCGGCCCATTTGGTTTTAGGTACCGGGTAAAAGAGGTGACCATGACCAAAAGAGTGCTTATCTACGCCCGCTACTCCACCGACCTGCAGCACGAGGTGTCTATCGAGACGCAGGTCGAGCTTGGCAAGGAGATGGTAGCGCAGCGCGGCTGGAATCTGATCGACATCTTCGAAGACCGGGCAATCAGCGGGACAAGCTACAAGCTTCGGCGTGGCATCCAGGCGCTTCTGCGTCGCGTTGCGCAGGGAGACATCGACATCGTCCTCTGCGTCACCGTCGACCGCCTGTCCCGCGACATGGAGCACAGCGCCAGGATTCTCAAGGAACTTCGCTACCGCGATGCCGACATCTGGACCGTCCATGCCGGCGCGCCGGTCACCGACCTGGAGATGGCGCTCAGAGCAGCACTCAGCCATGAACTGGTCGAACAGATTCGCTACCGCACGCGCGAGGGGATGAAGACTACCGTCCGCAAGGGGAAATCAGCTGGCGGCTTGGCCTATGGCTACCGCATCAGGCTTGAGTATGATGCTGCCGGCGAACGTATCCGCGGCCTTCGGGATATCGACGAAGCGGAAGCCAAGATCATCGTCTGGATTTTCGAGCAGTATGCGAGCGGACGAACCCCGCTACAGATCGCGGTCGACCTCAATAGCCGGAATATACCTGGCCCACGTGGGGCCAAATGGCGCGACACCGCCATTCGTGGACACAGAAGGCGTGGCACCGGTATCCTCAACAATGAGGCGTACATTGGCCGCGTCGTCTGGAACCGTCGCGAATACCGCAAACATCCGGATTCGGAGAAGAGACTCGCACGGCATAATGATCAAGACCAGTGGGTGGTCGCCGAACAGCCGCGCCTCCGGATTGTCTCCGACGACCTGTGGGCTGCGGTCAAGCGCCGGCAGGCGGAGGTGGATCAGGCGTTCGCCAAAACGAACACCAACAAGCTGGCTCGCTCCCACCGTCCCCAGTATCTCCTCAGCGGAAGGCTCGAATGCGGCCACTGCCTTGGTCCCTATGCCATCATGGCCAAAGACCGCTATGGCTGTACCAATCGCCAGAAGAAGCTGCCAATCGACCACCTGGGCGGGATCGTCTGCACCAACAGCAAGACGATCAGTCGGGCTGAGCTGGAGAAGCGCGTCGTTGCGGCGATACCGGACAATCTCCTCGGAGCGGATAACGTCGAACGGCTGAACCGCGAGATGGCCGCTTCAATCGGCCAGAGGCAGATTAAAGCCTCGGCAGAACCTGCCAGGCTGGCGGCAGAGATCAAGGCACTGGAGGTCAAGCAAAGGGCATCGGGGAAACGATCGTCGAGCGGATGATGGCGGGCCATCAAAAGATACCGGCGCTCGATGCCAAGCTCGATGAACTGGAGAAGCAACGCCTTGCCCTGCAAGAGCGACTGGAGCAACTCCCACCTGGAGTGACGTCAGGCGGTACCCCGCCAGTCATCAACTCCAGCATGTTGCAGGCGGCGATCCGAGCATTGAAGCAAGCGAGATTGTCCTACACCGGCGACCGTGGAAGCCAGGTCTGGATCGATTTCCTGCGACGGATCATCAGCAAGGTCGTCGCCGAGCCGTCTGCCGATGGCAAGTCGGCAGACCTTGCGATCCACGGTCACCTCGCCGCCATCATGGCAGCCCAGGAAGCGTGGCGCGAAGCTTCGCGGGAATTGCGGGAGCGGCATGCCGCAGAGTTCGTCCGCAAGCGGGCTGCCGGTGAGTTCAAGACCGTGCAGGAGAAGGTGAGATATCTGAACCGGTGCCAGGCGATGCTTGCGGAGAAGGCGGCTGATTGGCTGCGGTTACAAGTGTCGGTGGTTGCGGGGGCAGGATTTGAACCTGCGGCCTTCAGGTTATGAGCCTGACGAGCTACCGGGCTGCTCCACCCCGCGTCACCAAGAATACGGACTTTCCTGCCCGGGAGCGATGTCAGGCGTAGCCTGATGAGGTGAGGCCGTAAAGAGATCGATCCGGTGGATCGATCTTAGGCCGAACGGGCTGCTCCACCCCGCGTCACCTGTTTCGGGCGTTTGCCCGGAAGGGAGTTTTTCGTTTTTGAGAAGATTGTTTTGTCCGCTTATGTTTTGCGGCATTGCCTTTAATAGACCTGGCAGCGACCTACTCTCCCGCGTCTTGAGACGAAGTACCATTGGCGCTGGGGCGTTTCACGGCCGTGTTCGGAATGGGAACGGGTGCGGCCGCCCCGCCATGACCACCAGGTCGATTAAGGGCAATGAACCAACATTTCTGTTGGCATGTGTTGAGAAGCTGGATTTTGGTTCATCGCCTGATCTTGTCCTGGCGGGCTGATCGCAGCCTGCCGGCTGCTGCCCTGCGGACGGCCCGCCAAATGCTTGGCGACGGCCTTTGGCCTGTATGGCTGCCCGGCGCTCTGTCGAGCAAGGGAGCCAGACAAGCTGGCGATGGTCTTATGTGAACACGTCTGGCTGCATCTTAGCGTCTTGCGACGCGTGATGAGCATTATCAATGAGAACGATCAAGTCGATCGGGCTATTAGTAAGGCTAAGCTTCATGCATTGCTGCACGTCCACACGCCTCCTATCAACGTGGTCGTCTTCCACGGCCCTGATAGGGAATACTCGTTTTCAGGTGGGTTTCCCGCTTAGATGCCTTCAGCGGTTATCCCTTCCATATATAGCTACCCTGCTATGCCCTTGGCAGGACAACAGGTCCACCAGAGATATGTCCATCCCGGTCCTCTCGTACTAGGGACAGATCCTGTCAATATTCCTACACCCACGGCAGATAGGGACCGAACTGTCTCACGACGTTCTGAACCCAGCTCACGTACCGCTTTAATTGGCGAACAGCCAAACCCTTGGGACCTGCTCCAGCCCCAGGATGCGATGAGCCGACATCGAGGTGCCAAACAACCCCGTCGATATGGACTCTTGGGGGTCATCAGCCTGTTATCCCCGGCGTACCTTTTATCCGTTGAGCGATGGCCCTTCCACGCGGGACCACCGGATCACTATGACCGACTTTCGTCTCTGCTCGACTTGTCAGTCTCGCAGTCAGGCGGGCTTATGCCATTGCACTCGACGACCGATTTCCGACCGGTCTGAGCCCACCATCGCGCGCCTCCGTTACTCTTTCGGAGGCGACCGCCCCAGTCAAACTACCCACCATACACTGTCCCGGATCCGGATGACGGACCGCGGTTAGACATCCATGACGATAAGGGTGGTATTTCAAGGATGGCTCCACGAAGACTGGCGTCCCCGCTTCAAAGCCTACCACCTATCCTACACATGCCGACACGAATGCCAGTGTAAAGCTATAGTAAAGGTGCACGGGGTCTTTCCGTCTGACCGCAGGAACCCCGCATCTTCACGGGGAATTCAATTTCACTGAGTCTATGTTGGAGACAGCGGGGAAGTCGTTACGCCATTCGTGCAGGTCGGAACTTACCCGACAAGGAATTTCGCTACCTTAGGACCGTTATAGTTACGGCCGCCGTTTACTGGGGCTTCGATTCAAAGCTTGCACCTCTCCTCTTAACCTTCCAGCACCGGGCAGGCGTCAGACCCTATACGTCGTCTTTCGACTTCGCAGAGCCCTGTGTTTTTGATAAACAGTCGCTACCCCCTGGTCTGTGCCACCCCTTCCTGGTTGCCCAAAAAGGGGTCACGCTTCTTCCGAAGTTACGCGTGCAATTTGCCGAGTTCCTTCAACATAGTTCTCTCAAGCGCCTTGGTATACTCTACCTGACCACCTGTGTCGGTTTCGGGTACGGTCTATAATGATGGAGCTATTTCCTGGAACCTCTTCGCTGCACAACCAATCCAGTAAGGTTGAACAACACACGAGATCCGTCACTACCACCAGGCCCACGAATATTAACGTGGTTCCCATCGACTACGCATGTCTGCCTCGTCTTAGGGGCCGGCTAACCCTGCTCAGATTAACTTTAAGCAGGAACCCTTGGTCTTTCGGCGAGAGGGTCTCTCACCCTCTTTGTCGTTACTCATGTCAACATTCGCACTTCCGATACCTCCAGAGGCCCTCACGGGTCCTCCTTCACAGGCTTACGGAACGCTCCGCTACCACTTGCAGTAAACTGCAAATCCTCAGCTTCGGTGCATGGCTTTAGCCCCGTTACATTTTCGGCGCAAAGACCCTTATTTAGACCAGTGAGCTGTTACGCTTTCTTTAAATGATGGCTGCTTCTAAGCCAACATCCTGGTTGTTTTGGGATCCTCACATCCTTTCCCACTTAGCCATGACTTGGGGACCTTAGCTGGAGGTCAGGGTTGTTGCCCTCTTCACGACGGACGTTAGCACCCGCCGTGTGTCTGCCGACTAGTACTCCCCGGTATTCGGAGTTTGGTTAGGATCAGTAAGACGGTGAGTCCCCATAGCCCATCCAGTGCTCTACCCCCGGGGGTATTCGGTCGACGCTCTACCTAAATAGATTTCGCGGAGAACCAGCTATTTCCGAGTTTGATTGGCCTTTCACCCCTAGCCACAAGTCATCCCGATCTATTGCAACAGATATGGGTTCGGTCCTCCAGTTGGTGTTACCCAACCTTCAACCTGCTCATGGCTAGATCACTCGGTTTCGGGTCTAATGCAACATACTCAATCGCCCTGTTCAGACTCGCTTTCGCTGCGCCTACACCTACCGGCTTAAGCTTGCATGTTACACTAAGTCGTTGACCCATTATACAAAAGGTACGCCGTCACCCTTGCGGGCTCCGACTGTTTGTAGGCATCCGGTTTCAGGTTCTATTTCACTCCCCTCGTCGGGGTGCTTTTCACCTTTCCCTCACGGTACTTGTTCGCTATCGGTCATGCACGAGTACTTAGGCTTGGAGAGTGGTCTCCCCATGTTCAGACAGGATTTCACGTGTCCCGCCCTACTCAAGGACAATCAGTGTTCTACGCCTACGGGGCTGTCACCCACTATAGCCAAGCTTTCCAACTTGTTCGGCTTTATTCCTGATTGCCACTGGCCTGGTCCGCGTTCGCTCGCCACTACTTGCGGAGTCTCGGTTGATGTCCTTTCCTGCAGGTACTTAGATGTTTCAGTTCCCTGCGTTCGCTTCTTATCCCTATGTATTCAGAATAAGATACCTTATCACAATACCTAGAAACCTCTTCTGTCCTCACGGCCAAAGGCCTGCGGACCGCGCGCCGGATAACCGGCGACGGGCTAGCGCCCTGTATGGGAAGTCCCACTTAAACGCTTCACAACAGAACAGATTTTCTAGGTATTTAAGGTGGGTTGCCCCATTCGGAGATCCATGGATCAAAGCTCATTCGCAGCTCCCCACGGCTTATCGCAGCGTATCACGTCCTTCTTCGCCTGTGCATGCCAAGGCATCCACCAAATGCCCTTACGACACTTAATCGTTCTCATTGCCAATGCTCATCATCTAGTCGATCGTTCGTCAGAACGAGCAACAGACCGGGCTACCTTTAACAACCCAGCCAACTCAACAATGCCATCGACGTGTTCGATCGGTCCGCTTTATTGGAGCTACGCCGAGCAGCTCGCTTGCGGCCGATCTTAAGACCAGCTTCTCGAGATTAAATCCGGGACCGCGCGGTCAGGCAACGGCCATCCATCAAATCGTCACAAGCACCACAAGGGCACCAACAACGATCGACCAGAGTGACAAGCTTCCTATCTCCACTGACCCCTCTTTCGTGTCCGGCCGGCTAGGCCATCAACGACATCATAAGGATCAGCTTCAAACTCGGACCTAAATCCGAACCTGGAAGCCTCCAGATCAATCTTCTCTTCACGA
>NZ_JBIOKZ010000024.1:0-14129 GCF_044142885.1 Pseudorhizobium flavum | reverse complement strand
TATCTGCTCAGGTCATGCCCCCGCCCGGTCCCTCCCCCGCTCCTGCGCTCTCCAACGTCCATGCTCGAGGACGTGAGAAGCTGCTTGCTCATCTCGCCATGCTGTTGTTCGCCTCACTCATCGCGGGATCATTCTCGTTCGGCGGCATGGCGGCGCAACATCTGGACTCCGGGCCGCTGACATTGATGCGCTACCTCATGACGGTGGCAGTGATGGGCGTTCTGACGTTCTGGATCATGAGGGTCCCGTTCGCGCTGCCTCGAGCCATCTGGAGATATGCAGTCCTCGGCGGTCTCATAGCAACGTACATGCTCACGATGTTCATCGCGCTGGAGTTCACCAGCCCGGTCCAGACAGGAGCAGTCTTCACCCTCATGCCGCTGATCAGCGCAGGGTTCGCGCTGATGTTCATCGGCCAACGGACACGACCAGACGTCCTGGCTGCTCTTGTCACGGCGGGGCTTGGAGCCATCTGGGTCATATTTCGCGCCGACGTTCAGGCACTGCTTTCGTTCGATATCGGACGCGGCGAGCTGATTTTCCTGGCTGGTGTGATCGGCCATGCTGCCTACGTGCCGCTGCTGAGAAAACTATCCCGGGGGGAGAACCCCGTATTGTTCGGTTTCTGGATTATCGTGTTCACGGTGCCATGGCTGGTGCCGACGGGTGCACGCGAGCTGGCCTCGCTGGAGTTTAGAGCGCTGCCACTGTCGGTCTGGGCCACCCTTGCCTACCTTTCCATCGTGACGACTGCCTTTACCTTCCTACTGCTTCAGTACGCGTCCATGCGTCTACCGGCTGCCAAAGTCCTTGGTTATGGATATTTGACGCCCAGCTTCGTGATCGTGCTTGAGGGGCTTCTGGGGCACGGGTGGGTTGCTCCCCCGGTCATCCTCGGCGCCCTCGTGACTGCGGCAGGACTCATAGTCATGGGCGTTCTGAAGGACTAAAGCATCCCTCCCCCGGAGATGTCACAGGCGACCTTGAATGGTGAAGCGGGAGGAATTTGCTTTCGAAGCACCTAATCCGGCTTCGAGGTCCTAGCTGACGGAGTGCGATATCGGGACGATGTATCTGCTCAACTTGGATCAGACTCGTTCGGGCCTGATTTCTTCGCGGACAGCTTTGGAAGCATAGCGGGTACTGCCGCGAGAATGATCAAGACCACGAAGGTTGACAGGACGGCGGTTGCTTCCAATCCCAGGCCCGCTATCACTCCAATTCCTGCCGTCGCCCAGATGTTCGCTGCCGTCGTTAAACCCTCGACCTCCCGCCGCGCTGCACGAACCATGATCGCGCCCGCACCGAGAAAGCCGATCCCTTGTACAATGCCCTGCAGCACGCGGGATAGATCTCCAATCTCCATTCCGCTTTGCAACGGACCTAGTACGAAAAGTGCTGCACCGACGGCCACCAGCATGTGCGTCCGCACGCCAGCGCTTCTTCCCTTCAGTTCCCGCTCATATCCAAGGATCCCGCCGAGCACCGCCGCAAGTACAAGGCGCACCGTAATGCGTGTTATGGTAGACACGTCTGGAACATCCGAGAACTCACTGACCAGCGTTGACCAAATCTCCGCTCCCACGGCAGCATCCTCATGTTGTTTTGGAAGTTCGCAGCGACGCTGCAGTGCCATCCGTTAACCGGGTTGGCAAATGCAGGTTGCTGCACCCGCCGGGATGGACATCCCGATCCCGACTGGTGGTGAATTCTCTATAGACGAACGGCAACTTGATCAACGTCGAGCATTGGTCGCACCTCACGCCGCCTGATTTGACGGTTCACCACAGTCGTATGGTCGCTTCTTAGTCCACGACAGCCTGAAACCAGGCATCCAGGAACTTGCTGCGCTTGATCATGTCACGGAAGACGAGAAGCTCGGGCCCCAGCTCAATTCTCTGGATGCTCTCCAGCCCCTGAAGGTTATCCGGAACTTCGAAACCAACAGACGATAAGGCGCTTTTGTTTTGCGGCGCTAGAAGGCTATGAAGCAGGCTGCGCCCCCCGCGAGGGTTGGCTGCTCCCTTCGGTACGAAGACTGCCCAAGGCACAGCAAGCACGTAGTCCTGTGGCACCACGATCTCAATGCCATCGGGCATGGCGCCTGCAACGAGCAGCGCGGATAGCGGCACGTTGTAGAGGATGTCCAAATCACCTGCTTTAAGCGCGTCAAGAAGATCATCCGTGGTGTCATAGATGCGCGCTTTTGCGGTGCCGAAAGCCCGCATCAACCGCCAGTACAATGTGGAGCGAAGGGAATCCTGCGATGCCAACAGGTAGCTGACATCATCAATGCCAATGTTGATAATGCCGACACGGCGATCGAAGCGACCAGCCCCCTGCTCCAGGTCACGCACAAGCTCGATCCGTGTCTGTGGCATCCGATCAGGAAATGCAGCTCGCCGGAGGACAATCACCGCCGGATCCGACCAGATCCCGAAAACCTCATTGCGCCATTGCGCCATGGCCATGGCGCCTGCGGCTTCATCTTGCAGGGCATATCCTTCGTTCGCGACCGATACGGCGATATCGGGCGACGCCAACAGTGCGAGGTCGAATGGCACATCCTCGCTCCTCCTCGCTGCGGCTGCAATCTGAGCGGAAGAAAGCCAGTCATAGGACAGCGTTGCTCGCGGCAACTGTGCCCCCAGCAATTGGAGCAGCGGCGCCATTCGCTCCTGTGAAACCACGCCTGCGATCCTGACCGGCCGCTCCTGCGCGACGGCTGGCCCAACAGCCAACAGCAAGAGGTAGAGAACACAGCCGCGCAACAAGGTCATGTCTTCTCATCCCTTGCAGCCATTGGCAGCTTCACCTCGATGACCGCGCCCCCGCCGTCACGGTCAATGATTCCGATTGACCCGTCAAAAGCGACGGCCACATCCTTGGCGATGGCAAGTCCAAGACCGGTTCCAGGGCGCTGAATATCCGTTCGAGCAAAGCGCTGGAATACCAGATTTTTCGCGCTGTCTGGAATTCCAGGTCCCCGGTCCATCACCTGCAGGACGACAACCCCCTCGCGTGCATGAAGCCGTATGCAGACCTCTCCCGGAGCGTGGATGAAGGCATTCTCGATGATGTTGCGTACCATTTCCCGCAAGGCAATCGGCTCCGCCTTCACCATCAGCGGACGGTCGACCATGTCGAGCGTTACAGATCGCATGAGCGAGCCATAGGCGCTTTCGGCACGCAGCATCTGCAAGGCATCCTCGGTTGTGCCGCAGAGATCGACGAGCTCTCGTACCTGCGTTTCAATGCGATGAATGGTTGTGGCATCGGACAACAGCATGTTTGCCAAGAGACCCGCGCTGCGTGCATTCTCATGGATTCGCGTAAGCCGTCGTTTCACCCGCGGATCTTCAGCCTCATCAAGACCCACCTCTGCCTGCGCCTGTATCGCCGCCAACGGCGTTCGCAACTGGTGTGCAGCGTCGGCAGTCACCCGTTTTACGCCATCAAGAACCGAACCCAGCCGATCCATGAATTCGTTGAGAGCGGAAACAAGAGCGGAAATTTCGATCGGCACTTCCCGATCGATAGGACTGAGTTCGGAGGGACGACGCGCTCGCAGATCACCCTCGATGAGGCGCAATGGGGAAAACGCCGAGCGTACGGCAGCGAGGATGAGCCCCCCGGAAATGAGAGCAATGGCGGCCGCTGGCAACATGCCGTTAATCGTCAACTGGCGCGCAAGTTCCTGTCGCGCCTCGCGGGTCTCGGCAACCATGATGCCGATCCAGCCACCGGTCCCCGCTGCCGTGTCGGCGGCACGGTACCGCTGCACGGCGGCAACCCGCACCGGATCACCCCGATAGACCGCATCATAAAGCTGCAACGCCTGATCCTGCGCAAACGGCAAGTCCAGACCAAGAACAGGGGAGCCCGTGACCAGACTGCCGTCAGGCGCCGTCACCTTGTAGAAGACGCGGTTGAGACGCGAAGTACCGAGAATGGCGAACGCTGAATAGGGAATGTCAACGGTCACGGCCCCATCTTCGAAGCTAACGGTATCGGCGATAGACAAGACGGACGCGGTCAACACGCGATCGAAAGCCTCGTCGGCGGCACGCCTGGCGTAGGCACCGACCGTCAATGCGAGCACGGTCCCTATCACGAGAAATAGACAGGCGGTGGTAATCAGAAGCCGCCGTTCAATGGACACTCGCGCCATCAGTTCACCGCGTCCACCCGGGCCCGCAGCATGTAACCGGAACCGCGATGCGTGACGATCTCGACATCACTGCCCTCCAGCTTCTTGCGTATCCTGGAAACCAGCAGCTCCAGAGCATTCGGCGTACCAATATCCTCATGCCCAAAGAGCTTCAGGTAGAGCCGCTCTTTGCTGACGGTATTCCCCGAGTGCGCAGCCAGTGCCTCCAGCACCTCGAATTCGCGCTTACCCAGTTCCAGAGGTTCGCCACCGAGGCGCGCAGCGCGGACCGTCAGATCAATTTCAAGAGGCCCGACTTTGACCACGGATTGGGAAAGCCCCTGATGCCGACGGGTGACGGCTCTCAGTCGCGCCTCCAGTTCGCCAAGGTCGAATGGCTTGACGATGTAGTCATCTGCGCCGAGGTCAAGGAGACTGATCTTGTCATCGAGCTGATTGCGAGCGGTGATGACAAGAACTGGGGTGGGCGACTGGCCGTACCGCATATTGGCCATGACCTCAAAACCACTTCGACCCGGCAGATTGATGTCAAGAACCACGACATCAAAGGCGCCGGAAAGGGCAAGCTCCTCTCCCGTCACACCATCCTGCGCGAGCGTGACATGGTGACCGGCTCGCGAGAGCTTCGCCTCAATGGCCTCGGCGATGTCGACCGAATCTTCGATTATCAGGATGCGCATGTGGCTGACAGGACTCTGACAGGGAAACCGTAGATAGTCTCATCCTACAGCAAGGGTTCTGCCGAACGCGAGACGGTTTATCCCTTCGGGAGGAGAAATGAGACGCTATCAAGCCTTGGCGGCCTCGATAGTGCTGGCCGCAACAGTTACGGTTGGTGCATTCGCCGCCACTGAACCACCATGTCATCAGCGGGCAGAACTTGGAGACGCCTATTGCGATACAGATGGTGATCTTGTGGCAGATCTGCCGGCGGATCCTTCCAGATGGCGAAACCCCGACACCTTGGTTTGGGCGTTTGCTCCCATCGAGGACCCTGCAGTCTACGCACAGCTGTTTCGCCCCTTCACGCAGCACCTTTCCTCCTGCCTGGATCGGCAGATCGTGTACTATCCCGTTCAGTCGGTTGCGGCCGAGATTGGCGCGATGCGTGCCGGCCGCCTACATTTTGCGGGTTTCTCCACTGGACCAACGGTCGAAGCGGTCAACACGGCCGGTGCCGTCCCCTTTGCGGCAAAAGGCCAAAAGGGCGAGGTCCGCGGCTATCATCTGATCGCCATCGTACGCGCGGACAAGCCGTACCGGATGCTGCAGGACCTGAAGGGCAAGCGCGTCGCACATGTGTCCCCAGCTTCGAACTCCGGCAATGTCGCAGCGCGCGCGCTCTTCCCCGCACAAGGGCTTGTCCCCGACGTGGACTATCGGCCGATCATGTCGGGAGCGCACGATAAGTCGGTGATGGGAGTCATCTCGGGGGACTACGACATGGCAGCCGTCGCCTCGGATGTTGTCGAACGGTTGGTCGAACGAGGAGCGATAGACCCAAGCGCCATCCGGATCCTCTACGAGAGCCCGCTTTTCCCCACATCCGCCTTTGCCCATGCCCATGATCTCCATCCGGATCTGACGGCCAAGCTCAAATCCTGCTTCTTTTCCTTCCGATTTCCCGCGCAGATGAGTGCCGCCTTCAATGGGGACGAGCAGTTTCTGCCAGTCCGATATGACAAGGAATGGCAGACAGTCAGGGAGGTGACCGCCGCAGTAGGCGCCCTGCCTGACTGATCCAGAGGTCTATACTGCCTCGGGACGCCACTCCTTTCCACACCGACTTACGACAATGAGCCCATGACGCTGCAAGCCGCTTTGCCGGAGGATCCGTCGCATCCTCGCCCCGCCTCATCCTGGCGACGCTATGCCTACCAAGTCCGCGTCAACAGCGCTGATCCGACACTCCTGCTTGCCCTGCTGCTGCTTGCAGTCTTCGGGTACCTCATTCTCGCTCCTGTCCTACTGCTGCTGGTAGATGCGGTGACTGTGCATTTCCCCGATATTGCACGCAGTGGACAAGATCTTGGCGCGCTCACGCTCTACTACCTGAACCGCGTACTAATGTCCCCGATTTCGCGTGACCTATTCTGGTGGCCCCTTGCCCACACGGCCGTCATATCGGTCGCCGCGATCATGATAGCTTTTCTTGTCGGCGGCCCGCTGGGCTGGCTGCTCAGCCGCACCGACCTTGTGGGCAAGAAGTGGTTTTCAACAGCGCTACTGCTTCCATACATGCTGCCGTCATGGACCTTCGCACTCGCCTGGCTCACCCTTTTCAAGAACCGCACGACAGGCGGCGTTCCCGGTTGGATGGAGACCCTCGGCTTCACCCCGCCTGACTGGCTCGCGTATGGTGCCTTTCCCATCGCGCTGATCCTGGCGCTGCACTACGCGCCCTTCGTCATCCTGCTGTTCGGCAACGCACTCAAGCAATTCGACACGCAGCTGGAAGATTCGGCCCGCAGCCTCGGCGCACGGCCGAGGGACGTGGCACGCCGGATCATCCTGCCTTTGATGATGCCATCGCTCGCTTCCGCAGCAACCTTGATTTTCGCCAAATGTCTTGGCGACTTTGGAGTGGCTTATGTGCTGGGCGTCCCCGTCGGCTTTGACGTCCTGGCAACATCCCTGTTCCGCGCCATCTCGACCAGCCAGGCAGGTGCATCGGCCGTCATCGCGGGCGTGATTGTCCTCCTCGGCACGCTTTCCGTCATCATCGACATGCGTCTCATGAAGGAAGCCAAACGCTTCGTGACCATCGGCGCCAAGGGCGCCATGGTACGCGAGGCACCGCTTGGGAAATGGCAGATGCCTGCGGTGCTCTGGGTCCTTACAGTCTTCCTGGTGAGTGCCGCTATCCCCCTCGTGGCGCTGACGCTGACGACGGTCATGCGTGTGCCCGGTTCGTTCGAGCTCAGCAATTTCACCCTCGACTACTGGATTGGCACGGATCTCGGGACAACTGCTCTGCATCAGGGGATTCTCCTGACCGGCGAGTTCTGGCTGGCGCTGTGGAACACAGTCTGGATGGTCGGCCTTGCCTCACTTGGGGCAGGTCTGCTCGGGCTCCTGGTCGGCTACGGCGTGGTGCGCTCCCCCATACGGATGGTCTCCGTGGCGCTGCGGCAGATTACCTTCCTGCCCTATTTGGTCCCCGGCATCGCATTCGCGGCAGCCTATCTTTCGATGTTCGCCGTTGCCCGTCCGCCCCTGCCGGCACTTTACGGCACGCATGCGATTCTCGTCCTGGCCATCCTTGCCGACCAGATGCCCTTTGCTTCGCGGGCCGGGATATCGTCGATGATGCAGCTTGGCCGCGAGCCCGAGGAAGCTGGTCAGATCGTGGGCGCCGGGTGGTTCCGGCGCATGCGTTCCATCGTGCTGCCCATTCAGCGCGGCGCACTTGTGTCAGCAATCCTCTTGCCCTTCATCTCGGGGATCAAGGGCCTCAGCCTCGTCGTCGTCCTTGCTGTCCCTGGTACCGACCTCCTCACAACTTATGCAATCCGCCTTGTCGACTACGGCTACAGTCAGGCTGCCAATGCCGTCGTCGTGATGCTCTGTGTCGTTGCCTTCGCGGGCACGATGCTGGTGCAGAAGATCGGCAAGGCCTCCCTCTCAGACGGCATGGGAAGCAAGTAATGTCCAGCATCACCTTGGAAAACATCCGCAAAAGCTATGGGCGGAATACACCTCCCGCCATCGGTAATCTCAACATGGAGATCGGGTCCTCCGAATTTCTGTGCCTGCTAGGCCCCTCCGGATGCGGCAAGACCACGACGCTACGCATGATTGCTGGGCTCGAGCATCCCACGGAAGGTCGGATCCTAGTGGACGGCAAGCCCATCGTCTCCGTCGATGAAGGGATCTTCACCGTGCCGGAGAAGCGGAACATGGGGCTGGTCTTTCAGAACTATGCACTTTGGCCGCACATGACGATCCACGAAAACGTCGCCTTCGGCCTTGTTCTGCGCAAGACACCCGCTCCGGAGCGCAATGCCGTCGTCGAGCAGGTCATGACGAAGCTTGGCATTGCCCAGTACGCAAGCCGTTTTCCGGCACAGCTATCAGGCGGACAGCAGCAGCGTGTGGCGCTTGCACGCATGCTGGCGCTCAATCCATCGGTCATCCTGCTCGACGAACCGCTTTCCAACCTTGACGCCAAGCTCAGGCTGGAGATGCGATCCGAACTAAAGCGCATTCATGCCGAAGCCGGCTCAACCATTGTTTTCGTCACCCATGACCAATGGGAGGCGATGACGCTCGCGACCACGATCGCCGTGATGAGCGAGGGCGCATTGCAGCAGGTGGGGACGCCCGACGATATCTACGAACGCCCGGCAAATCGCTTTGTAGCAGAATTTGTGGGCAGTCTGCCGATCAACATCATTGAACGGAGCGACGCAGGACCGGGCTCGCTTTGCCGTTGGCTCGATGCGTTGCTTGCTCACTTCGCTCTTGCCGGCGCACCCGTTGCATCGGCCGGCATCCGGCCAGAGGCCATACGGCTCGGCAGCCTCAACGACGAGGATGCAAAGCGCTGTGCTGCTGGTCAGGGAACGATCGTCGACGTAGTCCCGACCGGCGGCAGCTGGATCGTGCAACTCGATGTCGAGGGTGCCCGGTTCTTCGCGATCACTACCGAAAGCCCGTCAAAACGGGCGGGCGAGAGAACTCATTTCTGGGTTGAAAGGCAGCATCTGCACCTGTTCGACCGGGAGAAGAACCGTATCGCTCAGTAGCTGAGCGTACGTGATCAAGGCAAAGGAGGAAAAATCATGCCTAAGACAACGATCGGCCTCATCACCGGGGTTTCCATTATGGCAATAGGCGCAGCAAGCGCCATGGCTCAAGACGCCAAGGAAATCGGCATCCCCGACAGCGAATATTCGTTGGAGGCACTCATCGAAGCGGCCAAGAAGGAAGGTCCGATCACCGTTATCGATGCTACGGGCAAGATCGTCACGATGGCGGAGAACTTCTCCAAGAAGTATGGCCTCCAGGCGACCGGGGTCAAGATGAGCGGCCAGGAGCAGGAACAGGTCATCGCGCGTGAAGCGGCTGCCGGCAACGTTCGGACCGACGTCTTCAACATGAGCAACCTGCCCTCGGTCACCAGCCAGATCCTCCCGCAGGGCTTCGGGGTGTCCTGGCTTGCCCCAGACCTGAAGGACAAGATCCCCGCCGAATATCAGAGCCCGGCGATCACCAGCAACAATCCGTGGGTCTTCGCCTACAATACTGACGTTCATGGCGATACCTGCCCGGTCGACAATCTCTGGGCCCTCACGACGGAGGAATGGAAAGGCCGTGTCGCCATTCCCGATCCGCTGCTTCGCAATGAAACGATGTTTTGGTTCAACCAGCTCGCCACCCATGAGGATGCGGCCATGCGCGCCGCCTATCAGGAACAGTTCGGCGAGGAGCTGACGACCGACGAAGCGAGCGCGACGGCAGAATGGGTCAAGCGTTTGGCTCAGAACAAGCCGAAGGTGGCCAAGAGTGACAGCGACGTCGGTCCCATCGTCGGTGCCAAGGAAGAAAAGCCACCGATCGGGTTCCTCAGCGCGGCGATTTTTCGCGATGCCAAGAAGGATGGCTATGGCATGGGCATCTGCAAGGAGATGAAGCCGTGGGTCGGGCAGCTCACCCCGCGCGTGGCGGTGATCGCGGCCGGTACGAAAAGCCCCAATACCGCCAAGCTCTTTGCCCGTTTCATGATGACTGAGGAAGGCATGGCCCCCCAGCTTGGCGACGGCAAGATCTCGACAAATGTCGATGCGAAAATGCCGGATGGCGAGGCATCGGGAATCGCAAACCATCTTGATCGCCTCTACGTCAATCACTCCGAAACGACGCAGGATGATTTTGCCAAGTTGCAGGACTGGCAAGACTTCTGGCTTACGAACTCCCGCTAAGTGAGCAGCCCCACGCCCTTCTGTGGGCGTGGGGCGATCGAGCCTCGGCAAATTTGGAGTCGGTTGGCCCAACACGCGCAGATGCTGACCTCGGTGGACCGCTTGATGGATCGCCGCAGCAACGCATCTTGCGCCATGATCGACTGAGAACGCGGGTTCAATGACTGATGTCAGGACTGGATATCTGCATTCGGCCTGACCGCTTCACATTTCTGACAATTAGTGCGAATGGCCGTTGCGGCGGCGCGAGGCTGCCATCGGGATCGACCGAAAGAGAGGCCGCACAGAGGACGTGATGCTGCCGCAACCCATCTCTGCTTTCAGGATGCGCACTAAGCGGATTCTAGGACTGAGATGCGGGCGCGAAGCTGCCGAAGCCTCGCTCTTGAACGGATTCGAACCATCGGCACTCTTCCAGTTTAGCGAAGATATTGTGTGGTTTTGCACTTAATTCCCAGAATTTGGTCGCAGCAATTTCAACCAGATAGTTCGGCACTTAATTTGAGAATGAGCACTTAATTTGAGAATTATGCTTGGATTTGGTCACTTAATGTGAGAATCAGACAATCGACGTAAGCGACGGTGTTCTTGTTATGAGTGACCCACTCCCCGACGAGGTCGACGAAGCGCTTTGGGATGAAGCGTGCCGACGCGCAGACGCGGTTCGGGAATTCCTGAAGAGTCGGCCTGGCAAAATGACAGCCGGAGATGTGGCACTGCTTGCGACCGAGCTCGAAATCAGTCGAGCGACCGCGTACCGCCTTATCAAATTGTTTCGAGCCGGTGGCACGGTCATGTCGTTGGTGGATCGCAAACGCGGTCGACCGGAGGGCCACCGGGTGTTGGATGACCAGCGGGAAGAGATCATCCGCACGACCATCAGCCGTTACTACCTGACGCGAAACCGTCCGACCGTTTCACAGTTGGTCCGGGATGTCCAAACGAACTCCATGTCGGCCGGGCTCAAGCCGCCGCATCGCCGAACGATCAAGGCTCGTCTCGAAGACATCGATCTGCAGAAACGCGCCAAACGCCGTGGCGAAGATAAGATCGTGAAGGAGACACAGGCCGTTCCCGGGGTATTTGCCGCCTCCCGACCTTTGCAGGTCGTTCAGGTCGATCATACGAAAGCGGATATCTTTGTCGTTGACGAGGAAACCCGCCAGCCGATCGGCCGGCCCTGGCTGACGCTGGCGATGGATGTCTGCAGCCGAATGGTGACGGGATTCTACCTAACGATGGACGCACCTTCCCGGTTGTCGACAAGTCTGTGCCTGCTGCACTCGGTCTTCGACAAGTCGGCTTGGTTGCGAGAACGCGAGATCACCGAAGCGTGGCCCGTCGCCGGCCTGCCGGAAACACTTCACGTCGACAACGGCGCCGACTTCAGGAGCCGTGCTTTCAAGAGAGGGTGCCAGGATGCTGGCATCGCGATCGAATGGCGTCCGCCGGCTGAGCCGCGCTTCGGCGGCCATATCGAACGTCTGATCGGCACCCAGATGGGAAAACTCCACCTGCTGCCCGGCACGACGTTCAGCAATGCGCAGGAACTCGGCGAATACGATTCGAAGCGGCATTCGGCGCTCACTTTGCGCGAACTCGAGCGCTACATCGCCCTCGACATTGTCGGCTCGTACCATCAGTCGATCCACAGCACCTTGGGCCGCCCGCCAATTGCCGTCTGGAAGGAGCACGAGAACGAGATTCCACTGCGCCTGCCGCAAGATCGGATGCGTTTTTGGCTGACGTTCCTGCCCGAGCAGGAGCGCACCCTGCGGCCAACCGGCATTCATCTCTTTGGTCTGCGCTACTGGTCAGCTGCGCTTAGCGCCGACGTCGGTCGCTCGAACCGGCGCCTGCTCGTCAAATACGACCCGCGGGACATGGCCCGTATCTTCGTGCGGCGACCTTCGGGAAACTTCGTGGAAGCCCGCTATGCTGATCTGACCCTGCCTTCAGTGACACTGCATGAAGCCGTGGCGGCACGTCGCGCACTGTTGGCGAGAGGGCGACAGGAAATCAACACCCGCGCCATCGTGGGCACTGCGGTCGCGCAGCGCGAATTGGTGGATGCAGCAACCAAGAAGACGGCAGCCGTACGACGCGGCGCAGGACAGCCAAAAACGAACGTGGATGATCGGGGCTGGGGCTCGCTTCGCGGCATCGACTCCAGCAAACCTGTGCCCTTTGTCGAGGACACGGAGTGAGCTGGCATGAACAACGAAATCTCCCACCTGACCGCGAGCGCCGCGGCGCTGCTTGCTGAAGCGGACGAACAACGCATTCGCGCGATACGATCGCGCCGCTGGGTGCTCTACCCGCGCGCCAAGCAGGCGCTCGATCGGCTGAGCCGGCTCCTCGATCATCCGAGAGGAACGCGCATGCCGTCCGTCGCTATCTACGGTGACAGCGGCATGGGCAAGACGATGATCATGAACCGGTTCCGCGATCAGCATCCGTCAAGCTTCAATTCGCTGACCGGAACCCTGAAGACACCCGTTCTGGCCATGGAGATGACCAGCCGGCCTGGCGAACGGCGGTTCTACGCCGAACTGCTGACGCTGCTCGGCGCACCGCAGCGACCGCGGGCCGATATCGCCCAGATGGAGCAGGCGGCATTGCGGATCATGGAAGCAATTGGCGTGCAGGTGCTGGTGATCGACGAGGTGCACAACATTCTTGCCGGAACTTATCGCGAGCAGCGCATCGTCCTCAACACCTTACGCTTTCTCAGCAACCGTCTCGGGATCTCGCTCGTCTGCTTCGGCGTCAACGAGGCGCGTGAAGCAATCAGCGGCGACGTGCAATTGGCCCGCCGGTTCGAGCAATTCACGCTGAGCCGCTGGGCTGCGAACGAACAGTTCGAATCCCTGGCAGTCTCAATCTTGCGCAACACGCCGTTGCGTCAGCCCTCGGTGCTGAGCGCGAAATCGCTGCGGCGGATGCTGCAGATCACAGAGGGCATTACAGCCAACATTTTTCACATCATCAACTCCCTCGCCATCGAGGCCATCGCAAGCGGGCGCGAACAGATAACCGACGAAGCCATCGAGAAGTGGGAGCCGGAGTTTGATGCCGAGGCAGCCTTCGCATGACGCCGAAACATCCTTGCGGCAATTGCCGGTGAGACTGGCGCCCCATCCTGACGAACTCCTATCCTCGTGGATCGGCCGGCATGCCGCGTTCTATGCGGTCCCGCCCCTTGCTATGCTGCGGCATGGTCTGCCCGAGGCGTCGTCTTTGCATGCGGCCGATCGGAGTCTGAACGGTGATCAAGTCATCCGCCTCGCCGGCCTCTTCTCGACCGAACCGGCCGTC
This sequence comes from Pseudorhizobium flavum, assembly GCF_044142885.1. Classification (NCBI taxonomy): domain Bacteria; kingdom Pseudomonadati; phylum Pseudomonadota; class Alphaproteobacteria; order Hyphomicrobiales; family Rhizobiaceae; genus Pseudorhizobium; species Pseudorhizobium flavum. The sequence continues at coordinate 716 of NZ_JBIOKZ010000024.1, read as the reverse complement.
GTGCGCCGCACGACCTTTTCGAATATCGCACCATCATCGCGACGCCTGATTGCAGCGAGGCCGCTGCAGTTCTGCTCAGCCTGTCATCCGGGTGAACACGAACCGAGGCCTCTCCTTCGCAGCCAGTTTCTCGGCTGGCGCATCACCTGTCCGCTTTGCGGCGACCTGTTCCGGTGCGCACGCGGGCATGACCGCCCCTCTCCTTTCGACCGCCATCAAGGGGCCGCGCTCGTGGGAGAACGGCTCCTCGACGATGAAGCCGAGCGCGGCGTCCGAACCTGGACTTCGCCGGCCGAAATCGCGCGCCTTCTGCTGATGCGACGCGTGCCGAGACCCCTTCCCCGTGAGTACGAACCGTGGCGATTCAGGGTGCTCGGCGCAATCATTCCAGATCTCGATGATGTCGTCGAACGGAGAAGCCTGCCGACACCGGCAAATCCCGTCCTGCCGCTGCATCTGCGACCAGCTCTGCTGGCCGGAGTGGCCATCGTCGAGCGGGCCGGACCCGAGATGCTCGAAATGTTGCGCGGGCAAATGATGGGTCAGAATCAAGCGCGTTTCAGCAGCGCTATCGATGAGATCACGACCCATACATGCCGATCAATGGCGTCTTCACAGTTGCAGTTAATTTGAGAATCCGGCCGCTCGGATTCTCAGCTTTGAATGCCAAACCTGGCTGAAACAGCCGCATTCTCACGTTTAACTGCCAAGCGACA
>NZ_JBIOKZ010000023.1:0-14764 GCF_044142885.1 Pseudorhizobium flavum | reverse complement strand
TCTGTTTCCAACTCGTGAAACAGATCGTGCAGGAAGGACGACGGTGCTTGCTCGGACACATCTGGCCTGTCCGGAACTCTCTCATCGGCATCAGATGCCTGCTGCTCGAGAACGGAACCGACCACATAGTGACTGACCGCCCGGAGCGCCCAAACAGCGTGCTTCGGACCAAAGCCCGCCGCGCAGAGAAAGCGTATTTGTGTCTCGGCAGCGCCAAAATTCGGTTCTGTCGGTCGAGTGCCGGCATGGATGCGCGCCCCGTCGCGATAATAGAGCAACGCCGTTCTGAAACTCTGGGCGTTCTCTTTCAGGAATAGCCGCCAGTCTTCGTTCTCTTCGGGTAGCGAGCGGGTGTGGCGTTCCGTCAGCATTGCCTCGGCCAGTGCGTCAAGCAGCGCGCGCTTGTTCTGGAAATGCCAGTAAAGCGCAGGCTGCTGAACCTTGAGGCGTTCAGCGAGCTTTCGCGTCGTCAGGTTGTCCATGCCAACCTCGTTCAGCAGCTCCAGCGCCGCTGCGATCACGGTGCCCTTGTCCAGTTTGGTCATTCACGTTCCTTCGCCAACGCTTGACAATTTATCACCGATAAGTTCTATGTCCATGTCCTTATCATTGATAAAGTCGCTCGCATTGAGCGGCGCTGGAGTTTCAGGTGCGCAGCTCTGCCATCATCGCCCTGCTGATCGTCAGTCTCGACGCCATGGGACTCGGCCTCATCATGCCGGTCCTTCCGACGCTTCTGCGCGAGCTTGTGCCGGCGGAGCAGGTCGCTGGTCACTATGGTGCTTTGCTGTCACTCTATGCGTTGATGCAGGTCATCTTCGCGCCCGTGCTTGGACAATTTTCAGATGCTTACGGTCGGCGTCCGGTGCTTCTGGCTTCCCTTGCGGGGGCCGCAGTCGATTACACGATTATGGCATCAGCGCCGGTCTTATGGGTGCTCTATATCGGCCGGCTCGTCTCCGGCATCACGGGCGCAACCGGAGCTGTAGCTGCCTCAACCATTGCGGATTCGACGGGGGAAGGTTCTCGCGCACGCTGGTTCGGCTACATGGGGGCCTGTTATGGGGCAGGCATGATTGCCGGGCCAGCACTTGGTGGTATGCTCGGTGGTATTTCTGCCCATGCTCCGTTTATCGCCGCTGCCCTTCTCAACGGCTTCGCGTTCCTGCTTGCCTGCATTTTTCTCAAGGAGACTCATCACAGCCATGGCGGGACCGGAAAGCCGGTTCGCATCAAACCATTCGTTCTGTTCCGGCTGGATGATGCATTGCGCGGGCTAGCTGCGCTTTTCGCAGTCTTCTTCATTATTCAACTGATCGGCCAAGTGCCTGCGGCCCTATGGGTCATCTATGGCGAGGACCGTTTTCAGTGGGACACCACGACTGTTGGTTTGTCGCTTGCGGCATTTGGAGCAACACATGCGATCTTCCAAGCGTTTGTTACCGGCCCGCTTTCAAGCCGGCTTGGAGAGCGGCGCACGCTACTCTTTGGCATGGCTGCGGATGCGACTGGCTTCATTCTTCTGGCTTTTGCCACGCAGGGATGGATGGTGTTCCCGATTTTGTTGCTGCTTGCCGCCGGAGGTGTTGGCATGCCGGCCTTGCAGGCAATGCTTTCAAACAATGTCAGCAGTAACAAGCAAGGAGCTTTACAGGGAACGCTTACAAGCCTCACCAATCTAAGCTCTATCGCGGGACCGCTTGGCTTCACGGCACTCTATTCTGCCACCATAGGAGCATGGAACGGTTGGGTTTGGATTGTCGGCGCGATCCTCTATTTAATATGTCTGCCAATACTACTCAGACCTTTCGCAACTTCATTGTGATTGAGTCATGGCGAATTGGTATGCGTAGACTTACGAGGAATGACGGATTAAATCCGTTGAGCCATCATCTCCTCTCGGGGCGAGTGCCGATGATGACCTTAGTTCACACTCTCGCCGTCGCCGAATATCTGAACTTCCGCCACGCCGCCAATGCGCTCGGCGTGGCGCAATCCAGCGTCAGCGCCCGCGTGAAGGCGCTGGAAAAAGACCTTGGCATCCTTCTGTTCGAGCGCCATGCGCGGGGTGTTCGGTTGACCGAGGCTGGACGCCACTTCGTCGAGCGGATAGCCGCAGGCATCGACCAACTCGACCATGCGGTGAAGACCGCCGGCATGGCGGCAGCCGGAGAAAGCGGCCGGCTTCGCATCGGTATCCATGCCCTGATCCCTCGCAGCTTCCTCGCAAAGCTGATCGGCCAATACCGCGAAGACCACCCCGGCGTTGAAGTCGAAATGACCGAAGGCACAGCCCGCGAAGCGGTGATGCAGCTTCGCGCCGACCGGCTGGACGTGGTGTTCGTCGCCGGCACGCCCGAGTTGCCCGACTGCCATTCCCGCCGCATATGGACCGAACCGCTCTTGGCGGTGTTACCGGAGCAGCATCCGCTCGCCGAGCGGTCGGCCGTTACATGGGCCGATCTGGCGGGCGAGACGTTCCTTGTTCGGCATGGCGGCACCGGCCCGCAGGTTCATAGCCATATCGTGCTGCGCCATGCCGGACGCTGGCCCGCGCCGTCGATCCTGCGCTTCGACGTGGGGCGCGGCGCGCTGCTGTCCATGGTCGGACAGGGCTTCGGCATCACCATCGTCGGGACCGCCTCGGCGCTGTTGCCGACAACCGGCATTGTCTTCCTGCCCTTCGCCGATGAGCCCGAGCCGGTCGCCTTCTCGGCTGTCTGGTCGCCGTCCAACCGCAGCGCCGCGCTGCGCAACCTGCTCACGGTCGCCAGCGACATGGGCCGGCAGGTCTGCACGAATTCAGTACCGCCACGGATAGCGAGGGCGTGAGCCGAAGTGGTCGCGGAAGCACCGTCCGGGACTGTTATTGCCATCGCCGGAAAGCGACACTTGCATTAACGCCGCCAAAGCCGAATCCGTTGGAAATGGCATGTTCCATGAGAACGGGCCGCGCAGATCGGTGAACTAGGTCGATACCTGCGGCAACAGGATCGGGGTTTTCTAAGTTTCTCGTGGGGGGAGCGATTTGATCCCGTAGGGCGAGTATCGTGAAGATTGCCTCAATACCACCTGCGGCACCAAGTAGGTGCCCCGTCGCCGATTTCGTGGCGCTTACGGCCACATCATGATTGCCAAACACGGATTTTATCGCGGCAATTTCTCCTCGATCTCCTACGGGAGTGGAGGTGGAATGAGCGTTCAAATGTTGAATATCGATTGGCTTCAACCCGGCACTCTGGAGCGCGATTTTCATCGCACGGGCCGCACCTCGACCGTCCTCTGGACCGGCAGTCATATGGTGTGCATCAGCGCTTGTGCCGTATCCCACCAATTCGGCTATGGGCGTGGCACCCCGAGCCAGGGCATGTTCCAATTCCTCTATGACGATCAGACCCGCCCCTTCGGACATTACGAAACCATCGCGCTCGGTGTCGAACGGCCTCGACGCCATTTCCGGCGTAGTATTGTACCCCATGGATAGTGCTCGCGCGGCAGCAAATGCCCCGAGACTAACCGTATCAATGCACGCTTCTGCCCCGCCGCACAGAGCGATGTCGGCTTCGTTGGAGCGTATCAGCCGCGCGGCGTCGCCGATGGCCTGAACGCTGGCAGCGCAGGCGGTTACAGGCGTGCCAATTGGGCCTGTAAATCCATACCTGATGGTAACCTGTCCCGCCGCGAGGTTGGCAAGAAACGATGGTACGGTAAACGGTGATAGCCTCCGTGGCCCCCGAGTGTCGGTTATGCGAACTGCCGAAGCGATAGCGGGAAACCCGCCTATACCAGAAGCAATAATCGTTGCTGTGCGCTCAAATTCGTAGTCGCTCGCGGGATGCCATCCCGCCGTTTCAAGAGCCTCCTTTGCGGCCGCAAGTGCAAACAGAATGAAGCGATCCATTTTTCGTTGATCCTTTGTGTCAACGATTAAATCTGGATCAAAACCGGCTTCGGAATCTTCAATCAGGCTGGGAACGATTCCCCCGATTTTCACCGGTAGATCATTGGAGATTTCATCAGGCAAATTCCTGATTCCCGATTTCCCGTCGAGGAGTCTTTTCCAGCTTATTTCAGTGCCAGAACCAAGGGGGCCAACTAAACCCATGCCGGTTACAACAATTCGGCGCATTGGATTATTCCGTTTCTTTTTCTGAGCTTATTCGCTTCATGCGATTTATGACGCGCATCGTTTCCTCTGTTGCGGCGGGGCCTGCCAGAAGAACGGTGTTTTCGGGAGTGATTGCTTCTCCTGTATTCGCGTCGATGATAACGGCGGTCCTCTCCTGTCCGGTTTTCTTGTCACCAAGGCGCATGGCTATTTCATTGGGCGCAAGGTTCCGGTTCCCCCATGCGAACAGGGCGATTGCTACCGGATAGAAATCTCGCCCCTTGTCGGTAAGGACGTATTCAAATCGAGGCGGATGATCATTGTATCGTTGCCTTTCAAACAGTCCTTCCGCCGTGAGATGCTTCAATCGCCTCGCCAAAATGTTCGCGGAAATACCGAGATTCTTCTCGAATTCATCGAATTTGCTAAGCCCTTGGAAGGCGTCTCGCAGGATCAGGATGCTCCACCAGTCACCGACGCTTTCCAGCGCTCGGGCTGCGGGACACTCGAATGACAGAAAGCTTGTTCGTTGCATGACACATCCATAATGGTGTAACTTCCATCATGCAAGTCACCTATGCGCAGTAGGCGACATAGTAGGAGGGGTAATCCAATGCGTCATTCTAAGGGAGCCAAGCACCTGCGTCTGCTACGGCGTGGAACAAAGCACTGTAGTGGCATTTGAGCGATGCGGCGGCGATCAGCACCGATGGATGGTTGCCCATGGGGTATGCCGACCACGCTCGGATCGCGTATCCCCCTCGCATCGCTGATCCAGACACTCGCCGTCGCCGAATATCTGAACTTCCGCCACGCCGCCAATGCGCTCGGCGTGGCGCAATCCAGCGTCAGCGCCCGCGTGAAGGCGCTGGAAGAAGACCTTGGTATCCTTCTGTTCGAGCGTCACGCGCGCGGCGTCCGACTGACCGAGGCCGGACACCACTTCGTCGAGCGGATAGCGGCCGGCGTCGATCAACTGGACCATGCAGTGAAGACCGCCGGCATGGCGGCAGCGGGAGAAAGCGGCCGGCTTCGTATCGGTATCCATGCCCTGATCCCGCACAGCTTCCTCGCAAAGCTGATCGGCCAATACCGCGAGGACCATCCCGGCGTTGAAGTCGAGATGACGGAAGGGACAGCTCGCGAAGCGGTGATGCAGCTTCGCGCCGACCGGCTGGACGTGGTGTTTGTCGCGGGCACGCCCGAGCTGCCAGACTGCCACACCCACCCGATCTGGACCGAACAGTTGGTTGCCGTGCTGCCGGATGGGCATCCACTCGCCGGGCAGTCGGCCGTCACATGGGCCGATCTGGCAGGCGAGACGTTTCTTGTCCGGCATGGCGGCACAGGTCCGCAGGTTCATAGCCATATCGTGCTGCGCCATGCCGGGCGCTGGCCCGCGCCGTCAATCCTGCGCTTCGACGTGGGGCGTGGCGCGCTGCTGTCCATGGTCGGACAGGGCTTCGGCATCACCATCGTCGGAGCAGCTACGGCGCTGCTGCCCACGTCCGGCATCGTCTTCCTGCCTTTCGCCGATGAGCCAGAGCCGGTTGCGTTCACCGCCGTCTGGTCGCCGTTCAATCGCAGCGCCACCCTGAAAAACCTGCTCAACCTTGCAAACAATATGAGGCGTTGCGGCGATTCGCCCGGCCAGTTGCGCAGCGGCGATCACCCGGCCGGATGGCGGTGAACGCAACCCGTCCTATTTGCCGCCGATAGTATCCGGTAGCCCTCCCGCACCCCCTTTCCTGTTGCCTGTCCGGTTTTGCCTACTCTCTGATCGGCTCCGTTTCTTTTGCCGACTGGAGCCTGCATTGCGCGGAGGCCGAATCCTTTGGGGTCAAATCGCTGTCGTCTTCACCATCGTTCTGGTGATGGTGTGGGCAGCGACGCAATGGACGGCGTTCCGCCTCCGCTTCCAGCTCCAGCTTGGCAATCCGTGGTTCGAGCTGGCGGGCTGGCCGGTCTATTATCCGCCGGCCTTCTTCTGGTGGTGGTTTTCGTTTGACGCCTATGCGCCCGCAATCTTCGTCGAAGGTGCCATCATCGCGGCGTCCGGCGGTTTCATCGCCATCGCCGCCGCCATCCTCATGTCGATCATCCGGGCACGGGAGGCGCGCAACGTCGCCACCTATGGTTCGGCGCGATGGGCGGAGGATCGCGAAATCCGCGCCGCCGGTCTGCTCGGCCCCGATGGCGTGGTGCTCGGCAGATACGACCGGCACTATCTGCGCCATGACGGGCCGGAGCATGTGTTGTGCTTCGCCCCGACTCGCAGCGGCAAAGGTGTCGGGCTGGTGGTACCGACGCTGCTGACATGGCCGGGAAGCTGCATTGTCCACGACATCAAGGGCGAGAACTGGACTCTGACGGCCGGCTTTCGCGCCCAGCATGGCCGCGTCCTGCTGTTCGATCCCACGAACGCCAGATCGTCCGCCTACAATCCGCTGCTCGAAGTGCGGCAGGGGGAATGGGAAGTCCGCGACGTGCAGAACATCGCGGATATTCTGGTCGATCCCGAAGGCAGTCTCGACAAGCGCAACCATTGGGAAAAGACCAGCCATTCGCTGCTGGTCGGCGCGATCCTGCATGTTCTCTATGCGGAGAAGGACAAGACCTTGGCGGGCGTCGCCAACTTCCTGTCCGATCCCCGCCGTCCGGTCGAGGCGACCTTGCGCGCCATGATGGATACGCCGCATCTCGGCGAGGCGGGCGTTCATCCCGTCATCGCGTCGTCGGCCCGCGAGCTGTTGAACAAATCCGAGAACGAACGGTCGGGCGTGCTCTCCACCGCCATGTCGTTTCTCGGCCTCTACCGCGATCCCGTGGTGGCGCGGGTGACGGCGCGATGCGACTGGCGCATTGCCGATCTGGTCGGCAGCCGCCAGCCCGTCACGCTCTACCTTGTCGTGCCGCCGTCCGACATAAACCGCACAAAGCCGCTTATCCGCCTGATCCTCAACCAGATCGGCAGGCGGTTGACCGAGGAATTGACCACCTCCGGCAAGCGCCATCGGCTGCTATTGATGCTGGACGAGTTTCCGGCGCTCGGCCGGCTCGATTTCTTTGAATCGGCGCTCGCCTTCATGGCGGGCTACGGAATCAAAGGCTTCCTGATCGCGCAGAGCCTCAACCAGATCGAGCGCGCCTATGGCCCGAACAACGCGATCCTCGACAACTGCCACGTCCGCGTCAGCTTCGCCACGAACGACGAAAGGACGGCGAAGCGTGTTTCAGACGCATTAGGCACGGCGACCGAGCTGCGCGACTCCACCAACTACGCAGGGCACCGCCTAGCCCCGTGGTTAGGTCACTTGATGGTGTCGCGGCAGGAGACGGCCCGGCCGCTGCTCACGCCGGGCGAAATCATGCAGCTTCCACCCACCGACGAAATCGTCATGGTCGCGGGCACGCCGCCGATCCGCGCCATCAAGGCGCGCTATTTCGAGGATGCGCGATTGCAGGAACGCATCCTGACCCCGCCCGATCTGGTCGCCGCTCCGCTGGCGCCCAGCCCATCCGCCGATGATTGGTCCGGCCGCGTGGTCGCGGCGGAAAGCCGTTCCGCGACGTGCGGAAGCGAGGCCGAAGGCGATCCGGCCAATGCGGGCATCCGCCGCGAGCCGGAATTGCCCGAGCATGAGGAAATCGTCGCCCCGCCGCCATCCCCCGAACAGGAGTTCGAGTTTCTGGACGACGAGCCGGACGTTGACGCGGCCAAGGCCCGCGCCATGCGCCAGCGCATGAGGATGGTGGCGCGGCAGGTGGCGATGAACCCCGATGATGGAATCGACCTTTGAGGATACGCCCATGGCAACCAGAACCCGCCTGAATCTCTATTTCGACCCCGCGCTCATTCCACAGATCGAGGCGATGGCGCTGCGCCGCTCGGTGGCGCTGCGCCGCAATGTCTCGAAATCCGCCATCGTTGAGGCGGCGGTCATGTCCTACCTGTCCGGCGATTCCGCCGACCAGCTTGAAGCCGCCATGTCGCGCCGCTTGGACAAGCTCGGCCGCCAGATCGACACGCTCGACCTAGATCTCGCCGTCCTTGGCGAGGCGGTCGCGCAGTTCATCCATTTCTGGATGACCCTCACGCCGCCGCTTACGGGAGCCGCACAATCCGCTGCCCGCGCCAAAGGCGCGGAGCGCTTTGAGGGCTTCATGCAGAATCTCGGACGGCGTCTGGCGACGGGCGACAGGTTCCTCAAAGAGCTGTCGCGTGACCTCGACTCACTTCCCGACGATCCGTTGCCGGACGAGTCCGAGAGCAACGGCGATCAAGAATAAGTATTCGGACCCATCCTATTTACCGCCGTTCGCCGCCGATCACCGCACGCAGCTAGATACTTGTTGAACCGGCCAGATTTCGGCCTCTCTTAATCGACCCCGATCCGGGGATGGCCTGTCGCGTCCCCGCAAGAAGCCGGGGCCGACATGACCACCAACCACCAAAGACCGGAAGCCATTGCGCGCGGCGCACGCATGTTGCGCACCGCGCTCGGCCCCGCCATTGCCCGGCTGCTCGAAGACCCGGCCGTGGTCGAGGTGATGTTGAACCCGGACGGGCGGTTGTGGATCGACCGCCTGTCCGAAGGGCTTTCCGATACGGGCGAGCGCCTGTCCGCCGCCGATGGCGAACGCATCGTTCGGCTGGTCGCGCATCATGTCGGCGCGGAGGTTCATGCCCGCAGCCCGCGCATCTCGGCCGAGCTGCCGGAGTCTGGCGAAAGATTCGAGGGCCTGCTGCCACCCGTGGTCGCCGCCCCGACCTTCGCCATCCGCAAGCCCGCCGTCGCCGTGTTCAGCCTCGACGACTATGTGGCGGCGGGGATCATGTCCACCGATCAGGCCGCGACGTTACGCGCGGCCGTTTCCTCCCGCGCAAATATCCTCGTGGCGGGCGGCACCAGCACCGGCAAGACCACGCTGACCAATGCGCTGCTCGCCGAGGTGGCGAAGACGGCGGATCGCGTCGTCATCATCGAGGATACGCGCGAGCTGCAATGCGCCGCGCCCAATCTAGTGGCGATGCGGACGAAAGACGGCGTGGCGACGCTTTCCGATCTGGTGCGTTCCTCGCTGCGCCTGCGCCCCGACCGCATCCCCATCGGCGAGGTGCGCGGATCGGAAGCCCTCGACCTCCTGAAAGCGTGGGGAACGGGACACCCCGGCGGCATCGGCACCATCCATGCAGGCACCGGCATCGGTGCGCTCCGTCGCCTTGAACAGCTCATCCAAGAGGCTGTCGTCACCGTCCCGCGCGCCCTGATCGCCGAGACAATCGACCTTGTTGCTGTCCTTTCCGGGCGCGGTTCCGCGCGCCGGCTTGCCGAGCTTGCCCGCGTCGAAGGGCTGGGGCCGGACGGCGACTACCGCATCACCCCCGCAATCCAAACCAGCACAGGAGAATCTTCATGATCCGCACGATTTCGCGCGGCTATCGCTTCGCCGCGACCGCCGCATCCACCCTTGCTATCAGCTTCATGCTCGCCCCGGCCGCCCATGCGTCGGGATCGTCGATGCCGTGGGAGCAACCGCTTCAGCAAATCCTTCAGTCCATTGAGGGACCCGTCGCAAAAATTATCGCGGTGATAATTATCATCGCCACCGGCCTGACCCTCGCGTTCGGGGACACCAGCGGCGGCTTTCGCCGTCTGATCCAGATCGTGTTCGGCCTGTCGATTGCTTTCGCCGCGTCGAGCTTCTTCCTGTCGTTCTTCTCGTTCGGCGGCGGGGCGCTCGTTTGATGGCCGTCGCGTTCGAGCAACTGGACGCCGTGCCGGGCTTCACGGTCCCGGTTCACCGGGCGCTGACCGAACATATCCTGCTCGGCGGCGCTCCGCGCGCCATCGCCATCATGAACGGAACGCTGGCCGGAGCCGTGGGCCTCGGCCTGCGCCTCTGGCTGATCGGCATCGCCATCTGGGCAATCGGCCACTTCGCGGCCGTATGGGCGGCAAAGCGCGATCCCCTCTTTGTCGAGGTCGGGCGGCGGCATCTCCGCATCCCCGGTCATTTGGCGGTTTGAGGGTGCAGCCATGATGAACCTTTCCGAATTCCGCCGCACCGCCGCGCGCCTCTCTGATTATCTGCCATGGGCCGCGCTGGTCGGTCAGGGCGTTGTGCTCAACAAGGACGGCAGTTTCCAGAGGACGGCGAAGTTTCGCGGTCCCGATCTGGATTCCGCCGTCGCGGCCGAGCTAGTCGCCGTCGCCGGCCGCATCAACAATGCCGTGCGCCGCCTCGGCTCCGGCTGGAGCATCTTCGTTGAGGCGCAGCGCAGCGAGGCCGCGACCTATCCCGACAGCACCTTTCCCGATCCCGCGTCGGCGCTGGTCGATGCCGAGCGCAAGGCCGGTTTCGAGGAAGCGGGCGCGCATTTCGTGTCCGGCTACTTCCTGACCTTCCTCTGGCTGCCCCCGGCCGAGGAAGCCGCCCGCACTGAGGCATGGCTCTACGAGGGCCGGGAGAAAGCGGGCGTGGACCCGTGGGAACTGCTGCGCGGCTTCATCGACCGTACCGACCGCGTGCTGGCCTTGCTCGACGGCTTCATGCCCGAATGCCGTTGGATGGATGACGGTGCGACGTTGACCTATCTTCATTCCACCATCTCGACCAACCGCCATCGCGTGCGCGTGCCCGAGGTGCCGATGCACCTCGACGCGCTGCTCGCCGACCAGCCTTTGACCGGCGGGCTGGAGCCGCGCCTTGGCGATGCACATCTGCGCGTCCTGACCATCGTGGGCTTCCCCACCGCGACGACGCCGGGCCTGCTCGACGAAATGAACCGGCTGCCGTTCTCCTACAGGTGGAGCACGCGCGCGATCCTGCTCGACAAGACCGATGCGACCCGGCTGCTGACCCGCATCCGTCGCCAGTGGTTTGCCAAGCGCAAGTCCGTAGCGGCGATCTTGAAAGAGGTGATGACCAACGAGGCGTCCGCGCTTGTGGACACCGACGCCGCCAACAAGGCGCTCGACGCCGACATGGCGTTGCAGGAACTCGGCGCGGACGTGGCGGGCATGGCCTATGTCACGGCGACCGTCACCGTTTGGGATGCCGACCCGCGCGTGGCGCAAGAGAAGCTGCGCCTGATCGAGAAGATCGTTCAGGGCCGCGACTTCATCGCCATGGCCGAGACCCTCAACGCAGTTGACGCATGGCTTGGCAGCCTGCCCGGACACGCCTACGCGAATGTCCGCCAGCCGCCCATCAGCACTTTGAATCTCGCCCACATGATCCCGCTTTCGGCGGTGTGGGCGGGGCCGGAACGGGACGAGCATTTCGGTGCGCCCCCTTTGCTCTTTGGAAAGACCGAAGGCTCAACCCCGTTCCGGCTAAGTCTCCATGTCGGCGATGTCGGCCATACCCTAGTCGTCGGCCCGACCGGCGCGGGCAAATCCGTGCTGCTCGCCCTCATGGCCTTGCAGTTCCGCCGCTATGAACGCAGCCAAATCTTCGCCTTCGACTTCGGCGGCTCGATCCGCGCCGCCGCGCTCGCCATGGGCGGCGACTGGCACGACCTCGGCGGCGGGCTGACAGAAGGGGACGAGGCGTTCGTTTCACTCCAGCCGCTCGCCCGCATCCATGACACCTATGAACGCGCATGGGCGGCTGACTGGATCGCCGCCATCCTCATGCGCGAAGGCGTCGCCATCACGCCCGAGGTGAAGGAATATCTTTGGACGGCGCTGACTTCGCTGGCCTCGGCCCCGGTCGAGGAACGCACCATCACCGGCCTTGCGGTGCTGCTGCAATCCAACGATCTGAAACAGGCGCTTCGACCGTTCTGCGTCGGCGGTGCCTATGGCCGGCTGCTCGACGCCGAGGCGGAACACCTCGGCTCGGCGGACGTGCAGGCGTTCGAGATCGAGGGGCTTGTCGGGACCGGCGCGGCCCCGGCCGTGCTGTCCTACCTGTTCCATCGCATCGGCGACCGGCTCGACGGCCGACCCACGCTTCTCATCATAGATGAAGGCTGGCTCGCGCTCGACGATGAAGGTTTTGCCGGCCAGCTCCGCGAATGGCTGAAAACGCTGCGCAAGAAAAACGCCAGCGTCATCTTCGCCACGCAAAGCCTGTCCGACATTGACGGCAGCAACATCGCGCCCGCGATTATCGAGAGCTGTCCGACGCGGCTCTTGCTGCCGAACGAGCGGGCCATCGAACCGCAGATCACGGCCATCTATCGCCGCTTCGGCCTCAATGACCGCCAGATCGAAATCCTCGCAAGGGCCACGCCCAAACGGGATTACTACTGCCAAAGCCGCAGGGGCAATCGCCTGTTCGAGCTTGGCCTGTCCGAAGTCGGCCTCGCGCTCTGCGCCGCATCCGCCAAATCCGACCAGACGCTCATCGCGCAGATTGTCGCCGAACACGGCCGCGATGGCTTCCTCGCCGCATGGCTACAGGCGCGCGGCGTCGATTGGGCTGCCGACCTGATCCCGAACCTCACCAATCTCGCCGACCGACCGGAATCCGCCGCGCCGGCCGCGCCGGATATCCACCCCACACAGGAGATTCTTCCATGACCTATTCCAAGATCGTCGGGGCCTCGGCCCTCGCGCTGGCGCTCGCCGTGCCCGTCGCGTTGTCGCCTATGCTGGCAAGCCCGGCCCATGCGCAATTCGGTTTCGGCCGCATCGTCTATGACCCGTCCAACTATGCGCAGAACGTGCTCACGGCAGCGCGCACTCTGGAGCAGATCAACAACCAGATCACCAGCCTCCAGAACGAGGCGCAAATGCTCATCAATCAGGCCCGCAATCTGGCGAGCCTGCCGTATTCCTCGCTCCAGCAGCTCCAGCAGAACGTCCAGCGCACGCAGCAGCTTCTCGGCCAAGCGCAGAACATCGCGTTCGAGGTCGGGCAGATCGACCAAGCGTTCCAGCAGCAATATGGCAACGTCTCGCTTTCGGCGACCGAAGCCCAGCTTGTCGCCGATGCGCGCGGCCGCTGGGAGAATACCGTTGGCGGCTTGCAGGACGCGATGCGCGTTCAGGCGGGTGCGGTCGGCAACATCGACAGCAACCGCGCCGAGATGGCCGCGCTTGTCGGCCAGAGTCAGGGCGCGACCGGGGCATTGCAGGCGACGCAGGCCGGCAACCAGCTTCTCGCGCTCCAGTCGCAGCAGCTTTCCGACCTAATCGCGGTCATCTCGGCAAACGGCCGCGCCGACGCGCTGACCGAGGCAGAGCGCGCGACCGCCGCCGAGCAGGGCCGCATCCAGCGCGAACGGTTCCTGACGCCGGGCAGCGGATACCAGCCCGGCAACGCGCAGATGTTCAACGGCAACAACTGACGGGAGGCTCGCCATGGACGGCAAGATGCTGGCCCGGCTCGGGGCCGTGGTGTTCATCGCCATCGCCGTCACGGCGACCGCAATCGACATGGCGCGGAAGGACGAACCTTCCGTGCTACCCCCGGCGTCGGCCTTCCAGCCACCGGCCGATCCCCTGCGCGAAACCCTGCGCCGTTGCCAGCAGCTCGGCGAGGCGGCGGCGAGTGACACCGACTGCCTCGCCGCATGGGCTGAATCCCGCGACCGCTTCCTCGGCCGTGACCGCAGCGAGGCGCGCTGACCATGGGCAACACGGGCGTCATCGACAATTTTCTCGGCGTATTCACCTCCTACATCGACAGCGGTTTCGGGCTGCTCGGCGGCGAGGTCGCCTTCATCGCCACGACGCTCATCGTCATCGACGTGACGCTTGCCGCGCTCTTTTGGGCATGGGGCGCGGATGACGACATTATCGCGCGGCTGGTCAAGAAGACCCTGTTTGTCGGTGTCTTCGCCTACATCATTTCAAACTGGAACAACCTCGCCCGCATCGTCTTCGAGAGCTTCGCCGGCCTCGGCCTCATGGCGTCGGGTACCGGCTTTTCCGTTTCCGATCTGATGCGGCCGGGCCGCGTGGCGCAGACCGGCCTTGATGCCGGCCGGCCGCTGCTCGATTCCATTTCCGACCTGATGGGCTGGATCGCCTTCTTCGAGAATTTCATTCAGATCGCGTGCCTGCTGTTCGCGTGGGCGCTTGTGGTGCTCGCGTTTTTCATTTTGGCGATCCAACTTTTCGTGACGCTGATCGAGTTCAAGCTGACCACGCTGGCCGGCTTCGTGCTGATCCCCTTCGGCCTGTTCGGCAAGACCGCGTTCATGGCCGAGAAGGTTTTGGGCAACGTGGTGTCGTCCGGCATCAAGGTCTTGGTGCTCGCCGTCATCATCGGCATAGGCAGCACCTTGTTTTCGCAATTCACGGCCGGTTTCGGCGGGGCAACCCCGACCATCGACGAGGCCATGGCGATTGTGCTTGCCGCGCTGTCTCTGCTCGGCCTCGGCATCTTCGGTCCCGGTATCGCCAACGGCATCGTCTCTGGCGGCCCGCAACTCGGCGCGGGCGCAGCCGTGGGAACCGGCCTTGCGGTCGCAGGTGCAGGCGTCGCCGCTGGCGGCGGGGCCATGCTCGCCGCCAAAGGTGGTGCTGCTGCCCTGTCCGGTGGAGCCGCGGCCGTTCGGGGAGGCGCGACCGCCGCGGGCGCGGCGACCGCTGCCTATAACCTCGGCTCGCTCGGCCAGACCGGAGCGGCGGGCGTTGCCTCCGGCCTCGGCGGTGTCGCCCGAGCGGCAGGCTCGGCCGCCGTCTCGCCGCTCAA
>NZ_JBIOKZ010000022.1:0-15626 GCF_044142885.1 Pseudorhizobium flavum | reverse complement strand
CGATGATGGGGATGATGGCGACGATGTCTATGACGGGGGAGACGGGATTGACACACTCGATCTCACCGCTCTCGTCGAAGCGGTCGTGGCCGATTTTGATGAACGATATGTCGAGGGTGACGAGATCGGCCGCGACACGATCAGCAACTTCGAGATCATTCGCGGCGGCCGGGGAAACGATCGGCTGAACGGCGACAGCGGCAGCGATATCCTGCATGGCGGTGACGGCCATGACAAGTTGAAGGGCCGCGAGGGCGATGACATTCTTGTCGGCGGCGACGGCAATGATGTGGTTGAAGGTAACAACGGCAACGACACCTTCCTGGTGTTTGCCCGCGGGGCGTGGAACGCCGCCTCGGATGGCAATGACAGCTTTGACGGTGGTCTTGGAACCGACACCTATGATGCCTCTGCAACAAGGTCCGGCATCACCATCGATCTTCATATAGGTCGTGCGACCGGGATCGAAACCGATATCGATACTCTGTCGAGCGTAGAGGCTGCGATCGGCGGCAGTGGCGATGACACCCTGGTCGATGGCGCCGGCGTCACGATCATGACCGGAGGTGCCGGTAACGACATCTTCGTGTTCGGCTTTGCGTCCCTGGACGGCGCTCATCGCGACGAGATCCGCGACTTTGCAGCCGGAGACCGGGTCGATCTGTCCGCCTTCGGCGGTCTCGTCTTTGACGGCCTTGGGGTGGAAGATGATGCCCAGGCTGGACGGATCACCTTCTATCACCAGCAGTTCGAGGATCAGGAAAGGACGGTTGTGAGGGCAATCGTCGACCTCGAGCATGACGATGACATCGAGATCCTGCTGCATGGCCGCTACCACCTGACGGAGCAGGACTTCATGCTGGCAGCAATGGAACTTGCCGCCCAGGAACAAGCACAGGCCTGAGCAGCGGAATGCTCCTCCAGGAGCAGGTCTTTAGAATTGGGGAGAACGTGCATGACCGGATCCACGCAGAATGGACACGACGACATCAAGGGCAGCCAGAACCAGTTCAGCATCGCGTCGCGGGTGATGACCTCCGCGCTTTTGGCAGGGGTCTTGATCATCGGTGTCGGGGGTTGGGCGGCTCAGGCAAAACTGGCTGGGGCCGTCATAGCCTCCGGCCATGTCGTGGTGCCTGAACAGGTCAAGACAATCCAGCACAGGGACGGCGGCATCGTCTCCGAGATCCGCGTTGCCAATGGCGATGCGGTGAAAGAGGGCGATGTCCTGCTTCGGCTCGACGATACCCAGACGCGGGTGGAGCTGACGATCATCGAGACGCAGCTGCAGCAGATGGTCGCGATGCAGGCGCGCCTGCGGGCCGAGCGTGATGACCGTTCCTCCATCGACTTTGGTGCTGAGGCCCTGCCGCCTTCAATCATCGCAGGCGAGACGAAGCTCTTTGAGGAGAACCGCCGCATGCTGGCCAGCCAGAAGGAGCAATTGCGGCTGCAGGTCGACCAGCTGGGTGAGCAGGTGCATGGCTTTGGCGCGCAAAGCCAGGCAAACGATCGTGAAGCTGCAATCATAGAGCAGGAGCTGGAGAAGCTCGATCGGCTGCTGGCCAAGGGCCTCGTCACGATCGCCCAGCATCGCGACCTCCTGCGGCAGAAGGCGCGGGTTGAAGGCACGCGCGGGGAGCTGGCCGCCAAGAGTGCTGAAGTCCTCGGCCGCATCAGCGAGCTGAACGTGAAGCTCCTGTCGATCGATCAGGAGGCTCGCAAGCAAGCGCAATCAGCCATCCTCGAACTGGATGCCAAGCTGGCCGAATTGCGCGAGCGCGCCGTCGCGGTAACCGACCGACTGTCCAGAATGGATGTGCGGGCCCCGGTCGATGGCCTGGTCTACGACCTGCAGATCCATACGCTGGGCGGGATCATGGCGCCTGGGGCAACCGTCATGTCGATCGTCCCAGACAGCGACGATCTCCAGGTGGAGGTTCGCATTCCACCTGTCGACATCGACAGGGTTGCAGTTGGTCAGCCAGCGCGCCTCAGGTTCACGGCATTCAACCAGAGAACCACGCCGGAAGTCGATGGCACTGTCGAAGTGGTTGCCGCGGCAACCACAACAGACCGCGCAACCGGTCAGCCCTACTACCTGGCATCCATCGAACTGCCACAGGATCACATCATCAACAACAACAAGCTCATGCCGGGAATGCCCGTCGAAGTCTTCATCCAGACAGACGAAAGAACCGCAATATCATTCCTCACAAAACCATTCACAGACCAGATGATGAAAGCATTCAGGGAAGATTGAGATCAGTGAAGGACGAAGACATCCGACGCAAATGGTGATGTACAAGCAGCTTTGGTCATCGGGACGGCGAATCCGGCTCTTGCGCAGCAGGAGCCATGGGGCGTCGGCCGGTCGAGGGATGTTCCGGCTGGCATCGCAAAGGAAGAATGGGCCGCGACCGTGACGTGCTTGGCTCGGTCTTGACGGCGATAAACATATGGAGCGCGTCCGATACTGGTCCCACAGAGGAGCGAACAGCATGGCCAGGTAGGGCACTGGTGCCAGCGCCGGTCGGAAGCGCCTGTCATGAAAGCTACAAAGCAATGATTGCAGCCTGCCAAAGTTGATATTCTCCGACAGCTGCAACCGCGCAGGTTGATTCATGCCTCAATCGGCTTGACGTCGTGAGCGTTTCAGAGCCCTTGGCCGCCGGGTTGTGCGTCGAGCAGGTCCCTTGCAAGCAGGGCCAGTTGCACCCGGTTCTTGGCGCCGGTCTTGGCAAGCGTGTTGGTCACATGGAACTTTACTGTCTTCAGCGAAATTCCCATGACCTCGGCAATTTCGGAATTTGTCATCCCTTTGGCAATGTGTTCCAACACATTCTTCTCTTGGCCAGAAAGATTTGCATCCGGAGGGCGAACTCGCAGCACATTCAATAGTCTGCTCGCAAGAGAAGGTGACAGGAACGTTTCCCCGGTTGCGACCGCTTCCACAGCCGCGATCAACTCACGAGCCGAAATTCCCTTCAATATATATCCGCTGGCCCCAAGCTTCAGTGCGCGGTAGACGTCTTCATCTTCCTCCGAGGCGGTCAGCATCACGGTGCGCGTAGCGGGCCATCTGGTGACGATTTCTCGGGCTGCCTCTAGCCCATCACCTGGCATGGAAATGTCGATCAATGCGACGTCCGGTGAGAATTTTCCCATTAGAGCTAAGGCATCATCGCGATCTGCGCCCTCACCGACAACCTCGATCTTGTCACTGAGTGACAGGCTCTGGATGACGCCCATCCGGAATATCGCATGATCATCAACCACGATGACATGTGATCGCTCTTTGTCAGCTCCCGACATTTGAAAGCTCCATTACGAGCCGCAGCTCGCCATCCGTGATCTGCACCGACATCGTCCCTCCCAAGCTCTCCACCCGTTCGCGCATGCCTGTCAAACCCAAGCCTTCCTCTATCCTACTAGGGTGAGTGGCCTTGGGAAGACGGTTGGAAATGGTTACTCGCAGCGTTTCACGATGAAAGACTGCAACCTCGATACTTGCTTCATCTTCGGAATGCTTGAATGTATTTATCAGACCTTCCTGTACGAAACGGAAGGCGCAAATCTTGATCGCTGCGCTCAATTCGGGTGTCTTGTTGGGAAGGGCCAGCCGGGAAGACCGTCCCGTTCGCGCCTCGTGAATATTCGCCACCCGTTCGATGAGGGAGCGGAGATCGAGGTCAAGAATGTCTGGAAGCAGCAGGCCCTTAGAAATCTGCCGTATCTCCGCTTGAGCTTGCTTGAGAACCTGTTCCTGATCCTCGAGAAGTTGCGCTGCCTCTCCGGTGCCTGATGCTCGACGCAGGCGCTCAATGTTCAAGGTCGCAAAGCCAAGTAGTTGGATGGGACCGTCGTGAAGTTCCGCGCCCAGATGACGCAGGAATCGCTCATTCACCTCTGAAACCTTCTCAGACGCCCGCCGCACGCGTTCGCGAAGCCTTTGGTTGGTCTCCAGCATTTGCTGTAGCTGCACCACCTTTTGCGAGAGCCGTTCCTGCTGGTTGTCGATCTGCCGGGCAGCCTTGGCAATGACGCCGAACAGTCCAGCCATGATAAGGACGCCGACCGCGGCAATAATCGACCATGTCTGATATTTTAGCCATACGAGCGTATCCTCAAACGGCCCCAGGACCTCGTGGATTTCGGCCACAGCGACGACGTCCCCGGAATGGGGTGCCCGAAGCGGCGTATAGATCTCCAGGTAGGGCTGTGTCATGTGGCGCGTCTGGTGTTCGGAAGCCATCAGGTCGCTGAGGGCTGAGACGACGCGTCCCTCGAATGCATTCTTTGCGGCACTTGGCAGATCGAATGACCTTCCCGTGAGCGTCGGGACATTGGAATAGGCGATCGTTCCCGACGGAAGCCATATTTCCAGGAATGGGAAGCGAGCGCTAAAATCCTGATCTTTCAAGAGAGCATCCAGCCGTGACCGAGATAGACTCGAGATGTGCAGGTCACGTGCCAGTTCCTCGGCAATGGAGCCTGCTATCCCGCTGACGAAGACTGCCGTATCGCTGGCCTTGGCGTCCAGTGCATTTCGCTTCGTAAGCTCTGACACGATGTAGCCGGAGACCGCAGCGGTGAAGGCCATAAGGAGCCCACCGACGAGTAGAAACTGGCTTGTGATCTTCAGGCGGTGGAACACAGGCAGAGCGGCACAACCCTCTCAGGGTGACAAATGTTGCTTGAGATAGTGGTCCTTCGCGAAGGCTGGCATGTCCCTGTCGTTTTCACAAGAACGGGTCAGTCGCCATCACCTTCCCTGGACCTAGGTCTAGGAAGATACTAGTCCCCAGCGCCCTTTTTCTCCTCGCCGCAAGTCTTGGTAACAACCTGCCCAACGTCTCAGTCTCGGCAATACTAAGGTCAATTGTATTAATAATTTCAAACCGTGAGGATCAGGGAAAGTTCGCGGGAGATGTCCTGCGGCCGATGCTTCAACATCACGAATGTTGCCAACACAGCGCGCTGGCCATGCGGTGGCGCCATCAGGAGGGGAAAATGGTAACGCTGATCAAACAAGACCTGGAGTTCATCCTCAAGCAGATCAAGATTGCAGAAGAGCACGCCTGGCTCATCAACCAGGGTATCGATCCAGGCGTTGCGCTGAACCAGTTGGTGTCCAGTCCGCTGCTTCCCTTTGGTCTGCGCACCGTCGATGGCAGCTACAACAATTTCCAGCCCGATCTTATTCATTCCGGTGCCTCTGATGTAGCGATGAAGCGTTTGTTGACGCCGAGCTATGAAGTCGCCGCGGAAGCCAATCCTCGTAGCGGTCAGCAGACCAGCTACGAGCAGCTCAGCGGTTCGGTCTATGACAGCCAACCGCGTGTCATTTCAAACCTGATCGCGGACCAGTCACTTGCAAACCCTGCAGCCATATCGGCAGCGCTCGCATCTGTCGGGATTACCGGTGCTCCGGCGCTTCAGATCACGCGCACCGTCATGGAACTCAGGGCTGAAGCCATCGCGGCGCGAAACGCGATTGACGGCGCTGCCGAGACCGCCCAGGCGGCCTATGATCAGGCCGTCTCGCTTGTCAGCAGCGCTGCGGAGGCTCAGGCGACCGCTTCGGCAACTTACGATCAGGCGGTTCTTGATCGCTCGGACGCGCAGGCCGCCCTCACTGCGGCCAACGCGGCGGAGGACGATGCGATCGCCGCACGCGATGCGCAGATTGCGGTGGTGTCCAACGCCCAATCAAACGTCGACACAAAGCTCGCCGTCGTGCAGGCTGCCGCAGCTACGGCGAGCGGAGCGCAGACGCAAATGATGAACACCCACGCCCTGCTTGGCGTGGCACAAGCGAACGAAACGGCCGCCCTTAATGCCTTCCAACTGGATCCTTCGTCCGAAAATGCGGCGGCGTATTCCGCAGCTTTTGACGCACGACAAGATGCCGAACTTGCTTATGGGATTGCAGTCGAAGCGGCAGAAGATGCGGCCGCTGCCCTCGTTGTGGCACAGGGGGAGCACTCCGCCGCTGTGACTGATCTGCAGGTGGCAGTTGCGACCCTGCAGCAGCTGGAAGCAGGCGTCGATGCGGCACAAGATGGCGTGGTCTCCGCCAGCTCTTCGCTCGACGCGGCTGATGCCGTCCTGCTGTCGGCCGGCAACGCTCTTGCTCAGGCGGATGCCGCCTTGGCCGATGCCATTGCGGCCCGCGATGCAATTGCAACGGGGGATGCAGCCACCGCTGCTGCCGAAGCTGCTGCTGATGCGGCAGACGAGGCTGTCATTGCCGAGCTGGTCAGCCACGGCGTCAGCATGGACCAGGCCAATGTCTTCATCAAGAACATCGCGGCAGATCTCGGGGACACCGCTTCTTTCAACGGGTTCATGACGATCTTCGGTCAGTTTTTCGATCACGGTCTTGATCTGACGGCAAAGGGCGGCTCGGGCACCATTTATATCCCGCTTCATCCTGATGACCCACTTTATGTTGAAGGATCTCACACGAACTTCATGGTGCTGACCCGGGCCACGAACGAACCCGGACCGGACGGGGCCCTGGGGACGCCCGACGACATTCGCGAGCACCGCAACGAAACAACGCCCTGGACGGACCTCAACCAGGTCTACACGTCGAACCCGTCCCATCAGGTATTCCTGCGCGAATACGTGATGGTGGGCGGCCGTCCTGTCGCCACAGGACACATGCTGGAAGGTGCCGCCGGCGGTCCCCCTACCTGGGCTGACATCAAGCATCAGGCGCGCGAGATGCTCGGCATTGAGTTGAGCGACCTCAACGTCCACAGCGTGCCTCTGCTGGTGACGGACCTCTATGGCGAGTTCGTGCGTGGCGACAATGGCCTGCCCATGCTGGTCACCGGTCCCGGCGCGACGGTCGAAGGTGATCTCGATCAGCCGATCGACGGCATGAGCGGAGTTTCCGCCGGTCGCGCCTTCCTCAACGACATTGCGCACAACGCCGTTCCCGGAACCTATACGGCTGGTTACGACGCTCAGATGCGCCCGATTATAGCCGACAAGACACCCGACGAAGATCTGGACGTCGGCAACGAGATCATTCCCAACATGTTTGGTGGGAATGCAACTTACGACAACGAGTTGCTCGACAAGCACTTCATTGTCGGAGATGGTCGCGGCAACGAGAATATTGCGCTCACCTCCGTCCACACCATTTTCCACGGGGAGCACAATCGGCAGGTCGATGCCATCAAGGCAACGATCCTCGCTGAGAATGACCTGGTCTTTCTCAACGAATGGCTGCTGGTTCCGGTTGACGAAATGCCGGCGGATCCCTCAAGCCTGGTATGGGATGGGGAACGGCTCTTTCAGGCATCCCGCTTCTCGACCGAAATGGTGTATCAGCACCTGATCTTCGAGGAATTCGTCCGCGCGATTGCGCCGCAGATCGATCCATTCGTGTTTTCCAACACAGTGGAGCTTGACGGCGCAATCTTCGAGGAGTTCGCGCAGGTCGTCTACCGCTTCGGTCATTCCATGCTGAACGAAACGGTCGAGATGCTCCAGTTTGCAGGCGGCGGTGCGTCCGCCAGCGAGATGGGACTTATCAAGGCATTCCTGAACCCGGTCGCCTTCGAAGCGGCGGGCGTCAACGCAGAGGCGTCTGCCGGTGCGATCCTGCGCGGCATGACGCGTCAGGCGGGCAATGAAATCGATGAGTTCATGACCGGCGCCTTGCGAAACAACCTGGTCGGCTTGCCGCTCGACCTTGCTGCATTGAACATCGCGCGAGCCCGCGAAACCGGAATTCCCTCGCTCAACGACGCGCGGCGGCAGATCTATTCCCAGACCGGCGACACCTACTTGAAGCCGTATGAAAGCTGGAGCGACTACGCCCAGAACATCAAGAATCCGCTGTCCATCGTCAACTTCATCGCAGCCTACGGCACCCACGAAACAATCGTGGGAGCAGCGACGGCAGAGGCTAAGCGCGATGCCGCTTGGGCCTTGGTCTTCGGTGGAGACGGCGCCCCCGCCGATCGCCTGGACTACCTGAATTCCACAGGCGATTGGGCAAACCAGGAGAGCGGCCTCAACAAGGTCGATTTCTGGATCGGGGGCCTCGCGGAAGCATTGATGCCCTTCGGCGGCATGCTCGGCTCTACCTTTACCTTCGTCTTCGAGCTCCAGATTCAGAACCTGCAGAACGGCGACCGGTTCTATTACCTCAGCCGCACCCAAGGCATGAACCTGCTGACCGAGCTCGAGAGCGACAGCTTTGCAGATCTCATTCGCCGCAACACCGACACGGAAGAAAGCGGCCTTCACATCAATGGCGCGGCGTTCCAGACCGCCGACTACATCATCGAGATGGAGCAGTCCAAGCAATATAACGAGGGGCTGGGCTCGGCCGATCCCACACGGGAGGCTGATGTGATCTCGGCCATCACCGGCACCAATTCCCTCGTTGTCCGCCGAGATCTCGATAGCGATGGTGATACTGATCTCCTGCAATATACCGGCGGCGAGCATGTGGTACTCGGCGGCACCGAGGAGGACGACATCATCATCGGCGGCGCCGGTGACGACACGCTCTGGGGCGATGGCGGCGACGACCGCCTGGAGGGTGGCTTTGGCGTCGACCACATTCATGGCGGTGCAGGCGATGACATCATCACCGACAGCGGCACCGACATTGGCGCGGCCGACGTGATCAAGGGCGAAGAGGGTGACGACGTCATCAACGGCGGCATGGGCCTCGACCTCATCTTCGGCGGCAGCGGTAAGGACGTGCTGTCAGGTGGCTCGGAGGACAAGGCCATCTTCGGCGGCCAGGGCGACGACTTCATCCGTGCAGCCTCCGGCGGCGGCGGCGTCATCTTCGGCAATGAGGGCAGCGACTGGATGGAAGGCCAGGGGAATATGAACACCCTGACCGGCGACAATTCGCAGCTGTTCTTCAACTCGCGCATCATCGGCCATGATGTGATGCTTTCAGGCGAGAATGACACCGATTTCGATGCGGAATCCGGCGACGACATCATGGTGCAGGGTATCGGCATCAACCGCAACAACGGCATGGCCGGCTTTGACTGGACCACCTACCAGGACAACCGCTACGCGGCCGACGCCGACATGAATGTCTCGATCTTCGTCAATCAGCAGAACAACATCCTGCGCGATCGCTACGATCTGGTGGAAGGACTGTCAGGGTGGGATCATGACGACAAGCTCACCGGTCGTGAGGTCGTTGTCGGCGCTTACGATGTCAACGGCAATGCCACGCAGATCGACGCTGACGCTCCGGTGGAGAGCTTTTCCAACGCACTGCTGGAAAAAAACCTGCAACTGATCGACGGGCTGGCGGAGCTTGTGGCACACCTCGAGCGCTTCGAGATTTACAACCCCCACAACCTGGATGCCGAAGGCAATCCGATCAACCCGGCCGGCGAGCATGTGACGGCCGTTATGGACACGTCCGATGGATCCGACATTCTGCTGGGCGGCGGTGGTTCGGACGAAATCCGCGGCATGGCCGGCAATGACATCATCGATGGTGACAAGTGGCTCAGCGTCCGAATTGGCATCAATGACGCGAGTGGCAACGAGTTTGCCACCGCATCCCGGCTCACGGGGCAGGTCTTCGACCTTGGCGGCAATCTCCTCTTTGGTGGCCGTACGCTGGAATCCCTGCTGTTCTCCCGCGACATCCGCCCCGGTCAACTTGAAGCCCGGCGTGAAATCCTTGATGGCGGCCGGGACGGTGACGTCGACACGGCCGTCTACTGGGATCTGCGGGAAAACTACGAGCTTGCCCGTAATGCCGATGGCAGCATCACCATCAGCCACGTAGATCCGACGGTGGGCGTCGTGGACCCCGTGACCGGTCGCAATCTGGAGGCAGAGGGAACAGACCGGCTGACCAACATCGAGCAGATCCGCTTCGCTAACGGCACCTTCACGATCGACCAGCTCCTGCCCCCTCCCAACAGACCGGCAACCGGGCTACCGATCATCAGCGACGTCACCCCGACAGAGGGCCAGACGCTGACGGTCGACACTTCCAGCATCGCCGACGTAGACGGCTTGGGGACCTTCAGCTTTCAGTGGCAGTCCTCCGCGGATAACGGAGCTACGTGGTCGGACATCGGTGATGCGACAGGCGCAAGCTTCACGCCGAGCGACGGTGTTTTCGGCTTCGGAGGTCAGGTTGGCGACATCCTGCGCGTTCAGGTGAGCTTCAGCGATGCCCGCGGCAATCCCGAAGTCCTGATCTCCCATTCAACATCGGTTGTGGGGGACGTATGGAACGCGATCCCGCTCTTTGGGGCCGACACAACCTTCAACGGGACGGAAGGGGACGACATCGCCAATGGCGGATCTGGAAACTCTACCTTCTTCAACAATCCGAACGACACCATTAACGGCAACGGCGGCAACGACATCCTGAACGGCAATGGTGGCAACGACACCATCAATGGCGGCTCCGGAGACGACGTCATCAATGGAGGCAGCGGCAACGACACGATCAACGGCGGTGCCGGAGACGACATCATCGATGCTGGGGCGGGGAATGACACGATCACACAGACCAGCACCCATGGGCGCGACCGCGTCGATGGCGGAGCGAACACCGATACTTATGTCCTGAACGGCAGCGCCGGTGCAGAGACCTTCCGCATCTATGCGGTGGCTGGAGCTCAAAACGGCGCTATCGCCGCGGCCCTCTCCACAGCGCTCGGGGTCTCATTTGCTGCCGCTACAGAAATCGCGATCACCCGTACTGTGAATGGCGTTGAAACTCTGGTTGTCGAGCTCGACAACATCGAGGAAATTCGGATCAACACCCTCAACGTTACAGCCAACAATGGCGGTGGACTGGATACCGGCGTCAATGGTGGTGACACCATTCAGGTGGTTGGCAATTTCAATCCCACCAGTCTGAACTTCAGCACGATCACGATTGACGGCAATTCTGGTGACGACACGGTTGACATATCGGCTTTGACGTCGGCGCACCGGATTGTTTTCCGGTCGAATGGTGGCAATGACACGATTGTGGGGACGCTACGGCCCCAGGATGTGGTTGAGCTTCCTGAAGGCATGACGCTTGCGGATTATGAGGTGACCATTGACGAGGAGACCGGCCAGGTCGAGCTTGTCGGTGACGATCATAAGATCAGCTTCGTGGCCACAAATGGTATGCCGCAGTTCAGCTCCGGCCATGACTGGGAGCCGGACGACGAGGACGAAGATGAGGACGACACGCCGCCGCTTGGCAATGATGATGATGACGACTGCGATGATGATGACGACACGCCTTCGGTAGACACTGGCGATGGGTCGGCGACAGCAGCGCGGATGCTCATGGGAACGTCTGCGGCAGATGTGCTGCTCGGCGCTGTGGCCAACGATACGCTGATGGGAGGAGGAGCCGGAGATATCCTGGTGGGCGAGGGTGGCAGTGACATCCTGCGCGGCGAGGATGGTGATGACGTCCTGAGCGGCGGGGATGGTGCCGACACGATGAGTGGCGGCGCCGGGAGTGATGAACTGCATGGCGGCTCTGGGGCGGACATGCTGTTTGGCAATGACGGTGCCGACATGGTCTATGGCGACGGGGGCGATGACATTATCGAGACCGGTGCCGGCGACGACAAGGCCTGGGGTGGTGCGGGCAACGACACCATCCTGGCGACGGCAAACGACGGCAGCGACCAGTACTGGGGCGATGAGGGTAATGACACGCTCGACTACGCGGTGGCGACCGGCAATCTGGTTGTCGATCTCGGCAATGGCTTCATGGGTCGTGGCCAGGTGACCGGCAATGGCGGCACCGACATGTTCTACGGCTTTGAGAACTTCATCGGCGGTTCTGGCCATGACGTGATCACAGCAACGAGCGCCGTCAACATCATGGACGGAGGGCTCGGCAATGACACCTTCCGCTTCCAGTCGGCCTCGGCGACCCATGGCGACACGATCTATGGCTTTGCCCCGGGAGACAAGATCGACTTCTCTGCGATGGATGCCAATACGACGACGGGCGGCCACCAGGGCTTCACCTTGAACGCGGGTTCAACGCTCACGGCTGCCGGCCAGGTCGCAGTCAGCTATGACGTCCGCGATGGCGCGGAAGTCACTCTGGTGCGTGGCAATGTCGATGGTGATCCAGGTGCCGACTTCGAGCTGACGCTCATGGGTCGCCACACTCTCACAGCCAACGACTTCAACGGGGTCTCCTGATCCTGAAGGGGTTGTACTCCGGCCGCATGAGGCGGCCGGAGGGCCAGCATATGATGTGAGGGGAACGTCATGACCAATAGCAAGCAGGCGAGCAATTACGGGCTGGAGAAGATCCGCGGGATCTTTGCCTATCTGTTTGGCCTTTCCGGCATCATCAATATCCTGGCGCTCACAGGCGCCTTCTACATGCTGCAGATCTATGACAGGGCACTGACCAGCGGGAGCGTCTCGACGCTGGTTGCGCTATCGGTTCTGGCCCTGGGTCTTTACCTCTTCCAGGGGGTCTTCGACATCTTGCGGTCGCAGATCCTCATCCGTCTTGGTGCCCGCCTCGATCATCAGTTGGCGCCACTTGCGCATACTGTGGCCATCGAGATGCCGCGCTATGGCTATTCCACTTCGGAGGCGATGGAGCGGGGCCGCGACGTCGATACCTTGCGCGGCTTTCTGTCCAGCCCGGGTCCGATCGCCTTGTTCGACCTGCCGTGGATGCCTGTCTATCTGGCCTTCGTCTGGCTGCTTCACCCCATGCTAGGGCTTTTGACGATCGCCGGTGCGATCGTGCTGGCCTTCATTACGCTTGCGGCGGAGCTGATGACGCGGCGCAGCGCCCAGTCGATGATCAAGGCCTCCGTGACCCGCAACTCGGTCGCCGATTCCAATGCTCGCAATGCCGATATCCTGCATGCCATGGGTATTACGGGCCGCGCGGTGGAACGGTTCCACATTGCCAATCAGCAGCATCTGGACAGTCAGACCCGGACATCGGACATCAGCGCAACCCTTTCGGGGCTGTCGAAGGTGCTGCGGATGATGCTGCAGTCGGCCATTTTGGGTCTTGGCGCCTACCTTGCCATCAAGGGTGATCTGTCACCTGGAGCGATCATCGCCTCATCGATCGTCACGGCGCGCGCGCTAGCCCCGGTCGACCAGGTGATCGGCAACTGGAAGGGCGTTGTCAGTGCGCGCCGCAGCCACCGCCGGCTTGCCGAGACGCTTGCCGTCATCAAGGACAAGTCCGGTCTGGTGGAGCTGCCGGCTCCGAGCCAGAGCCTTGTTGTCGACAACATCACAACGGTTGCACCCGCCACGGGGGCTGTCCTTTTGAGCGAG
This sequence comes from Pseudorhizobium flavum, assembly GCF_044142885.1. Lineage (NCBI taxonomy): Bacteria > Pseudomonadati > Pseudomonadota > Alphaproteobacteria > Hyphomicrobiales > Rhizobiaceae > Pseudorhizobium > Pseudorhizobium flavum. Next base: position 2,324 of record NZ_JBIOKZ010000022.1, on the reverse strand, counting down.
GCCAGCTTTGAGCTGAAGGCCGGCCAGGCGCTTGGCCTTATCGGTCCGTCGGGGGGTGGGAAGACGACGCTTGCCCGCTCCATCCTCGGCATCTGGCCGCTTTTGCGAGGATCGATCCGGATCGACGGTGCCGACCTCAGCCAATGGAACGAGAACTTCTTTGCCAGTCATGTCGGCTATCTTCCGCAGGATGTCGCGCTGATGGAAGGCACGATTGCCGACAACATATCGCGCTTCTCAAAGGTGCCGGATGCACGGCTGATCATCAATGCGGCGAAGGCTGCCGGCATTCACGAGATGGTCGTCCATCTGCGCGACGGATACCAGACGGAGCTTGGGCCCCATGGGACGGCGCTTTCGGCAGGTCAGCGTCAGCGCATCGGGCTTGCGCGGGCGCTTTATGGGGATCCCTTCCTCGTGGTCCTCGACGAGCCGAACTCCAACCTGGATGCTGAGGGCGAGGAAGCACTGACCCGGGCGATTACGGCGGTCCGGCAGCGTGGCGGGATCGTGGTCATCGTCGCCCACCGTCCGAGCGCCCTGCAGGCGGTTGACATGGTCGGGGTCGTGCAAGCGGGACGGCTGGTTGCCTTCGGCCCCAAGGACGAGATCCTTCAACCGAACAAGGCTCGCCCGGTGGTCGTCGAGCGGAGCCTGCCCGGCGATCGTCCGGCTCGATCAGCCGTCAGCGAATAGGGAGGTGGGCTGCCATGGAAGAGAAGCTTGTCCTCGGCCTGCCCAATGACGGCAAGGCCTCCATTGCGCCAGCCAACGCCTTCCGCCTCAGCGACAAGGAGCAGGGCGGCAGGGTCAAGTATGGCTTGATACCGGCACTGATGATCGGGGCCGTTGGAGCAGAGCTTGCCGACTCCGGCAACGCTCTGGAGGAGGGGATGCAGCGGGCTCCCAGGCCTTATGACGACGAGACTGTCGGCGCCAATCCGGATCCGGCCCAGCACCTGAAGCGGATCGAGGATGTCGCGAACTTCCTGCGCCAGCTATTGCAGGAGACGTCGCAGGAAGTCGCACCCGCTCCTGCTGGCGTCGCATCGGTAAGACTGCGCTATGCGGCAAGTGAGACCTATTCCCCTTCCAACCACATGGAACGGCTCTTCCGCGCCTTCAACGACAATGATCGCCGCATCTTCAGTGGAGAGGACAGCTTCCGCTTTCCCGCCAGTCGCCCATACTCCTTCAGGAGCGACGAGTTCAACAACTCCTGGGACGGGCCAGCTGCTCCGTCCTGGCCGGACAGGAGCGAGGGCGACAACCCCGATCCGCTGCCCGACGAGGATAATGGGCAGGCCGAAGAAGACGAGGACGAACGGTCGAACCGCCTTCCGACCGCTTCCGGCCGCTCCATACTGCCGAACACGATGATGAACATGTCGGCCCTGATCTTCCTGGGGGATCTTCTCCGGTTGGTTCATGATGCCGACGGCGACCCCTTATCCATTCGCAATCTGAGGGCGTCGGATGGTGATCTCGAGTCCTATGGTCCAGGCCGGTGGCTCTATACGCCCGAGCGCGGTGCAGTTGGCGACATTACCTTCACCTATCAGGTCAGCGACGGCTACGGCACCATTACGGTCCAGGCAAAGATGTCGATCGTCAGGCCACCCCCGCAGGAGATTGCCGGGACCGATGGCGATGATCGCCTGATCGGGACGCCCCATGAGGACATTATCGACGGGCGGGACGGCGATGATCTCATCTACGGACGAGAAGGCGACGACATGATCGTCGGCGGCAAGGGCGATGATACGCTTCTTGGCGGTGATGGGGACGACGTCCTCCATGGCGGTGCAGGTCGCGACATCATCTTCGGCGGCGCTGGCAATGACATTGTCTTTGGCGGGGACGGCGATGACGATCTTTATGGCGAGGCTGGCAATGACAGCCTGATGGGCGGCCAGGGCAATGACCGGCTGATGGGCGGTGAGGGCCATGATCGGCTGTTCGGTGAGGATGGTGATGATGTGCTTCTTGGCGAAGCCGGCAATGACCTTCTGGAGGGCGGCGCTGGCGGCGACGATCTTTCCGGCGGCGGCGGCAATGATATGGTTCTCGGGGACGCGGGCGACGACGTCTTGCGGATGGGGCTTGCGGGCGAGGAGATGCGCCAGGGCAGCATCGCAGTCACTGACGGTGACGATGTCTATTCCGGCGGCGACGGCATGGACACGCTCGATGCGAGCAATGTTGATGCCGGCGTCGATATAGACCTCGATGCCGGCACCGCGACCGGCGAGACGATTGGTACCGATAAGGTGGAGGGGGTGGAGAATGTCGTGGGCAGCGCCCATGACGACACCATCACCGGT
>NZ_JBIOKZ010000021.1:0-16892 GCF_044142885.1 Pseudorhizobium flavum | reverse complement strand
TGAACCGCCCCGGGTTTGCCGGAGACCCCAACTCGTGAGAAGTAGGGTCTATGACAAGCAAAACGACGAACAAATTTTCTCCTGAAGTCCGCGCCCGCGCCGTTCGGATGGTGACGGAACATGAAGCCGAATACTCATCGCGCTGGGCGGCGGTATCATCGATAGCGACCAAGATCGGCTGCTCGGCGCATACCCTCCATGAATGGGTGAAGAAGGCCGAGGTCAACAGCGGCAAGCGTGCAGGTCTGCCAAGCGACGTGGCTGAGAAGATGAAGGCTCTGGAACGGGAGAACCGGGAGCTTCGTCAGGCGAATGAGATTCTACGCAAAGCCTCGGCGTATTTTGCCCAGGCGGAGCTCGACCGCCCACTGAAGCGATGATTTCCTTCATCGACGAACACCGTTCGGTGCTCGGGGTCGAGCCGATCTGCAGGCTGCTGCCGATTGCCCCGTCCACCTATTATGAGGTCGTCGCCAAGCGCACGGACGTGGGTCGCCTATCGGCCCGCGAACGGAATGATATTGCCATGAAAGTCGAGATACGCCGGGTGTTCAACGAGAACTTCCAGGTCTATGGCGTGCGGAAAGTGTGGCGACAGTTGCAGCGAGAAGGCTTCGATATCGCTCGCTGCACCGTCGCAAGGCTGATGAGAATGATGGGTCTTCAAGGCATCATTCGTGGCAAGCCAATCAAAACCACTGTATCGGACAAGTCTGCCCCGTGTCCGCTCGACCGCGTCAACCGCCACTTCAAGGCTCCCGCGCCGAACATGCTGTGGTTATCCGATTTCACCTATGTCGCGACCTGGCAGGGCTTCGTCTACGTGGCCTTTGTCATCGATGCCTTCGCCCGCCGCATCGTCGGCTGGCGGGCCAGTCGAACGGCGCACGCGGGATTCGTCCTCGATGCTCTCGACCAGGCACTGCATGATCGGCGGCCCGTCAAACGTGGCGGGCTGGTTCATCATTCCGACCGCGGCTCGCAATACGTGTCCATTCGCTTTTCCGAACGGCTGGCGGAGGCGGGCATCGAGCCGTCTGTCGGAAGCGTCGGCGATAGTTACGACAATGCTCTCGCCGAAACGATCAACGGTCTTTACAAGGCCGAGGTCATTCATCGGCGAGGACCATGGCGCAACTTCGAAGCCGTAGAGTTCGCCACGCTCGAATGGGTCGACTGGTTCAACCACCGCCGTCTTCTGGAACCCATCGGGAATATACCGCCAGCAGAGGCAGAACGACGATACTACGCCATGCTGGACGCACCAGCTATGGCCGCATAACTTAAACCAAACGGTCTCCGGCAAACCCGGGGCGGTTCAGATTCCAGAAGGCCAGGTCAATGCAATGGGATATAGTCCAGCTTTGGTTTTGTCTGGTTTTGCGTCCCTGTCCAATGAACGCGTGAGAGGGCCGCTTAATGAGCTGCGAGTTGCGTCGCAGGGGCAGGTCGTGAATCTGAGACCCCTATGGGTGGACCCAAGCGAAGGTGCCATAGTCGCAGTTCAAGGCACGGTTACCGTACCTGAAGAAAGATCATATGTGCGGCTTGTGGCTTTAAGTCCTTCGGGAATCGAAACGGGCGAAGCATATGTTCCTGCTAACTCGTTTTTTTGTAATATTAGGAAGCCCTATACCCGTCTCGAAAATGGCGATCTCGTTCGCTTGAGCCTCTTGAACAATCAGTTTTTCGTCGAGCGCGTGGTACTCGTTTCACCGGGGAGCGCCGTTCTTGAACCCATCTCAGCTCCACCAAGTAGTGAGCTTATTCTGCAAGATCAGTCTATCTTTACTGAGCTAGAAACGCTAAACGGTACAGCAAGCGTGAGTACGGTGACCATACCGTCGATCACAAGACGGATCATCATTCAGAGAGCTAGATCGGCTCTGGAAGCAAAATGGTATCTTGCACCTCGAAACTACTCCCGCGCTGGTGTCCTGAACACTTGTAGCCCCCCCACTCAAGTGTGGCGTCGGCCCCCACGTTTGGATGCTCACTTGGACAAACATGTTATAGCTATTCCATATCGTTGGGGCGGTCATTTTCAAAGCCTGAAGGTGTTCGAGGAGCACTTGGCTGAGGGAAGACTTGCGGGAGATGATTGCACCTGCAGGAATGCAAACTGCATCACGCAAATTGCAACAGGACTAGATTGCTCCGGATTTGTGTCTATGGCCTGGATGACCGGTAGCTATTTCACCACCAGAAGCTTGCCGTCACGAAATGTAAGTTCTCAGATCTCCTGGAGCCAGATCAAGCCCGGCGACATCGCCAACAAAGCTGGGAACCACGTGCGGTTGGTAGAGAGTATATCGCGTGGTCCGAAGGGACCTGTGGTCACGGTGATTGAATCTGCGTCCAATAGGTCCTGCGGTGGTGTTTGCCGAAGATCTTATCTGCAGGCGGACCTTCAAAGCCAACGTTATGTACCGCTTAGGAGACTCGCGGTAGAGGATTAGGGTGAACTTATGCGCTACCTGATCACTAGCTTGCTTGCAATGTGCCTGGGAGTAGTTCAGGCGTCAGCTCAAGATGATCAATGTATTTTTGCCGCAAATGCACCAGCGGTGGCTTATGTCGAATACTCATTCGATACGACCGAGGGGCGCGGGAGAAACAAGGGTACTGCCTTTATCATCTCTCAGAGCGGTTTCGCTATCACCAATGCCCACGTCGTTAGTCCGCCTAAGGGATCCGCGGAAGTGAAGTCTGCGACCGTACAGGCGCGTGTCGGTGGCTTGCTGAACCCATTCGTTCCTGTTGAGGTTCTGTTTCGTGATCCATCATTAGACTTGGCCCTGCTCAAACTGCAGCCGCCGGCGGATGGAGACGGATGGCCGACGGTAACCATCGGGGCGAGGACTCTCCTGCCGATCGGCGCTCCCTTGTTGGCGATTGGGTATTCTACTGGGGACGTTTCACTCGTACGCGACGGTGCAAAAACGGCGAACAATACATTTATCGACGGCGAACTAGTCCCTTGGTGGCAGACAGACCTTCCTATCACCTCCGGAAACAGTGGCGGCCCCATCATTGATAAACTCGGAACGGTCGTTGGTGTCGCCGTCGCAAAGAGTACCAGCAGTGAGAAGATTACCTACATAATCCCGATCGCCTTGACGCGGCATCTTCTAGATGCCGCAGGAGTAGTAACGCAGGATTTCGGGAAATGCGCTCGCTTCCCGGCATGTCGACATGCCTCTCACGGAGTCGAGTCTCATACTATTTCGGAGTCGCAATCTGCTTGGGGGGAGTGGCGGGATGGCGGTTATAATCAGACAGCCGCATGTAATGATTTTCTCAACGAGTTGCGAACGCGCTACCCCAACTCCTCTTTCGAATTCGTAAGGTCAGACGAGCGCAGTCGTGATACCGGGTTTCGGCACTTCCAATATCGTTATTACTGTGAATATATTAGGAAAGAAAACCCAGTATATAACTTAATGGAAAGTGAAGCTTGCCTTCAGTAATGCGGGCTCTGCCACGCGGAAATATTTCGCAGGCTTTATCATGTGGTGCTCGGATCACGGGCTGAGCCTATGGTTACTGAACGTTCAGGTTTGTACCCGCTCATAGTCGCTCCAGCCAATCTGCTACCACCTTATTGCGGGGTGATACTTGGAGGTTGTGATGATTAACGCGTTCCGAAAAACGCTTCATGTCGCCGGATTTTGCACCTGCTTATCCTCTTGTACGCTGTCAGAATTGCCAGCCTCAGTCCGTCAACCCGTCACCAGATCCGTTGCGGTCAAAGTCTTGGGCCACGACGCCTACTCGGTTGACCCGTTCGTTGGGTCAACGATCCGAACACCTGGAATCTATGCAATAGTGGGTGGTTCGAACTTCCGCCAAATTTGCGAATATGACACTAGTTTGCAACTGGCGATCAGGGATATGCGGGTCGTGCATGAAGAGAGCGACGAAATTGTCGAGGATTCCTTATCACCGGTTACGTTGAAGGTCAGGGTCGTAGGCCAGAACCTGCAGGTGCCATACAGGAAGATAAAGGTGTCTGGCTATACTATCAAACGTGTCTATTCAGGCGATTCCCGCCCACCTGAAGAATGGATACTCGCCAATGTGAACGAAGTTTGCCGGAGCCAGGTTCTGGAGCGCAACAAGCCATATATTGTGGTGACTTCAGTGGCCGTCGCAAAGAATGTGGAGACGGTTTCCGGGGGTGGCACCGCGAATGTCTCCTTCGGCCTTGGTCCAGCTACAGTTGATGTTGATCTTGTCCAAGCTGCTGATCAGAGGCGACAGAACCGAGTTTTCGCCGTCCAAGGAGCGGTGGTAGGACTAGCACCTGCCGCGGGTTCATAGCTCTCGCCGAAATGGCTTGCGAATAACGGCTTGCGCCATCCCTCGCGCTCCAAGGCCGTCCTCTGAGGCTACAATTTTGATGCGCCGTCATCTTGTGTCCGCTCCACAATTATTGGAACGTCCACCGCGGCGGAGACCTGCGATGGAACTGACCCCTCTGAGATATTTTCACGAGACAGCGCGAACTGGCTCGATCCGGCGTGCCGCGGAAAACCTGCACGTTACTCCGTCATCGATCAGCCGGATGATCGCCGTATTGGAGCAGGATTTTGGCGCTCCGCTGTTCGAGCGAACACGTACCGGAATGCGTCTGACAGCAGCGGGACAAGTACTCTCTCGCCAAACCCAACGGATGTTCCGCGATCTCGATAGAGTTAGGTCGGCAATCGATGACCTAAGGGGTATCCGCAGGGGACAGGTAACAGTCTACGGGCCGGAGGGGCTTGTTGCTGAATTCCTTCCACGCGTACTGTCTGAGTTTCAGGCGAAGTACCCCGCAATTGCATGCCAGGTCTATTTCGGATCAACGGATCGTATCGTTGAGGCGGTGGTTGACGACGAGACGGACATAGGGATCACGTTCAATGGGCCTCACAGACCTGACCTCGCAACCATCGCCGAATTTGTCGAGCCGCTGAAATGCCTGGTCGGGCCTGGGCATCCCTTGGCCAACGAGACCGACGTATCGCTTCAGGACGTTCTGGCATTTCCCTTGGCACTTCCCGAAACCAGTTTCGGGATGCGGCGGATGATCGATGAAGCCATTGCACGCGAGAAGCTCACGCCGCGGATCAGCATCAATACGAACTCGCTTGAATTCGCCAAACGGATGGCAATGACAGGTACTGCTGTCGCCTTCATGCCTGGCTTCATGGTTGAAGATGATGTCGCTGCTGGCAAGCTTCGGTCGATTAACGTCAACACTCCCGTTTTTCTCGACTCACGCGTCACCGTTTGCATCCATCGCGATCGTGAGCTCTCATTCGCAGCCCGAGAGTTCCTCCAATTCCTCAAGTCGCGCTTCCACAGCATGAGCGCTCCAAAGTGCGGCTGAGCGTTGCGTTTAGCGCAACGGCAGCCTGTCAAAATAGCACTATTCAGCGCATGCTGATTTGCTACGGTCCTGTTGAGACCGCGAAGAGAGCTGGCGAAAGATCAGCCCGGGAACTGCGGCTCGTGACAACAACTGGGAGCTTCTCATGACAGGTATCAACCTGCGACGCCGCACGTTTATTGCAGGCATGGCGACTGCTGCTGGGTTCGGAATGGCTGGGTTCCCCCGCCTCGGGTTCGCTGCGCAGTCTGTGACAATCTCTGAAGCCATCCATCTCGGCTTCTACATCCCCGTCTATACGGCAATTCACAAGGGTCTCTTCGAGAAGCACGGCTTGACGCCCAGCCTGTCGACCGCCGGCGGCATCGCTCAACCAGTGCCTGCGATTCTCTCCAAACAGGCTCAGTTCGCAGTCACGGGCACTGGCATGTCGGTAAATGCCACTGTCGAAGGCGCACAAATGGTCAACATCGCCAAGATCGCAGGGCAGATCTCTGTCTGGGTGGTCGCCAAGCCGGGCACCAAGTTTGACTCGCTTGAGGACTTCAAGCGCAAGACCATTGCCACTTTGAAGTACCCTTCTAATACCTACACCACGCCAATGTACGCCATGAAGGTGCTTGCTGGCTTCGATCCCGACGCCGAAGGGGTGAAGATCCTGCAGCTACCCTTTGGTGCTCAGTTGCAAGCCGTGGCGGATGGGCGTGCGGATATTGCGACAGTCTTCGAGTGGGATGCGAGCATCGGCGAAACGCAGTTTGGTCTGGAAACGGTATTCTCTCTTGGCAATGCACTCGGACCAGCCGCGTTCGCAACGTCGTTTGTAACCAAGCAATATCTTGATGAGAACCCGGAGACGGTTCAGGCATACTGCAACGCGATCGCGGAAGCTCAAAAGCTGCTTCACCAAGACTCGTCGGTGTTCGCAGAAGTATCTGCAATCGAGTTCCCCAAGCTGGACCCGGCCGTCTTCGAAAAGGCAAAGCCCAGGTTCTTTGGCGAAGTACCTCTCGTACCGCGTAACCCAACAATCTCCGAAAACGAATGGGAGACACTGGTCGAGCATGAAACGGGTGCCGAGACACTGCGCGAGCGTCTGCCCTATGAGCAGATGGTCGACAACAGCTTTGCCGAGAAGGCGACTGCGGAGTTCGGCCTATCATGAATACCAAGCTGCTTGCCCAGCATCAGGTCTCATTGAATGCGCGGCCTGACGCGATCGAGTTCAGTCCATCTTCGTCCGCGGTTATCGTCGTTGATATGCAAAACGCCTACGCGTCCAAGGGCGGTTATCTGGACCTTGCAGGCTTCGACCTGAGTGGCATTGATCATGTCATATCGCGAACTGCGGGTGTGCTGACGACTGCCCGTCACGCCGGGATGCAGGTCGTGTTCCTACAGAACGGATGGGACCCGGCATACAAGGAAGCAGGAGGCCCCCAGGCTGCAAATCAGAGAAAATCAAATGCACTCCGTCTGATGCGGCAACGACCTGACCTAGTGGGCAAGCTGCTGTCGAAGGGAGGCTGGGACTATGCCCTGGTCGATGCTTTGCAGCCCGAGGAGACCGACATTGTCGTTCCAAAAACGCGGTACAGCGGCTTCGTCGGGACGCCTCTCGACTCCATCCTTCGCAGCCGTGGCATCAAGTACCTGTTCTTCGTCGGCGTTGCGACCAATGTATGCGTGGAGACCACCATTCGCGATGCCTTTGGACTCGAATATCTTGCTGTGATGGTCAGCGACTGCTGCCACCAGGCTGGCCCTCGCCACATCCACGATGCCACGATCTTCAACGTTGAAACCTTCTTCGGGTGGACCACCACCAGTGAAGCACTATGCAGCGTTCTGAGCAGCCGCCTAAGCGCGGCTTAAAACATGGGAGGCAGCAGTCATGTTCGCACCAATCATACCAGTCGGCTCATCCAAGCCGATCGCACCGTATGTCCCAGGTAGTCTTGTCGGTGAGACGCTATATGTCGCCGGGACTTTGGCCATCGGACCGTCGGGTGAGACCCTCCATCCGGGAGACATCAAGGGCCAGACAAGATTTGTAATCGAACAGGTTTTGAAGGTGGTGGAAGCCGCTGGCGGCGGTGCAGAGAACATCGTCTACAATGCGATCTTTCTCAAGAACCGCGAAGACTATGCGGCCTTCAACGAGGTCTATGCCGAGTTTTTCGGCTCCAATCCGCCCGCCCGCTACTGCGTCATAGCGGAACTTGTCCGCGATGACTTCCTCGTGGAGCTCGTTTCGACAGCTCATATCGGCAGCAGCGGAGGCAAATGATGGCGCGAATTGATATGGCAATCCCACAAGAGCGTCCGAAGTCAAAGCGGACCTATCCGAAAATGAGGATCCTCGGCTACCAGCTCTTGCTCCTGGCGGCCATTCTCGGGGCATGGGAAGCAGGGATCCGCTTCGGTTTCCTGGAACCCTACGTGTACGGAGTGCCGTCCGGCGTCGCGAATGCCTTTGTCACCCAGATTGCGGATGGCAGCCTCTTCCGGCACTTCTGGGTCACAGGCCAGGAGGTCGTGATCGGATTCCTGATTGGTAGCTCGGCAGGCAGCCTCTGCGGACTATTGCTGTGGTTGTCACCGACCTGGGCGAAGATCCTGCATCCCTACATCATTGCCTTGAATGGCGTTCCGAAGATCGCCCTCGCGCCACTCATCATCGTCTGGTTCGGTCTTGGGATGGAATCCAAGATAGCGATCGCGGCGATCATCACGTTCATCGTCGCCTTCCTGCAAGCACACAAGGGGACGCAACAGATCGATGGCGACCTCATTCGCCTGATGCAGTCTCTAGGCGCTCGCCCCCTCCAGATGTTCCGGATGGTCGTCGTGCCGGGCAGCCTTCCTTGGGTCGTCTCGGCACTGCGGTTGAACGTAGGCTTCGCCCTGATTGGTGCGGTGGTTGGCGAGTACATTTCTGCAGAAGAGGGGCTTGGTCATCAGGTCTACTATGCCGGGCAAATGTACGACCTCAACAGTGTCTGGGTCGGCATTTTCTCGCTGATGGCGATGGCGCTTCTGCTGGAAGTGGTGGTCACCTGGATTGAAAAGAAACTGAAGTGGTAGCAGCACGATGCCGATAGCAAAACTGACAGATGGCGAGATCTATTATGAAGAGCATGGCAGCGGCTTTCCGCTCGTGCTGGTGGCTGGTCTGGGTGGCGTGGGTTCCTACTGGAACGCGCAGCTAGAGGAGTTTTCGAAGCACTACCGAGTGATCATCCATGACCATCGTGGGACGGGGAAGAGCAGCCGCTCGAAAATCGCCTACTCCGTGGAGAAGATGGCGAGCGACACTCTGGAACTGATGGATATCCTTGCCATTGAGAAAGCGCATTTCGTTGGCCACTCCACAGGAGCGGCAGTCGCTCAAATTCTTGCGGTGGAACACCCCGATCGATTGGACAAGATCGTGATGGCGTCTGCCTGGACCAAGGCTGATGGCTTCTTCCGCAGGTGCTTCGAAGTCCGACGAGAGCTCTTGCTGAAATCGGGTCCGCAGGCATATGTGAAGGCCACGCCAATCTTTCTCCACCCCAGCTGGTGGATACGTGATCATATCGACGCATTGGAGAAGGCAGAGTCCGAAGTCTACGGCTCCAATCCGGACGTCGACATCATGAACAGCAGGATTGACGCTCTGCTCAATTTCGACTGGACGGACAAGCTTCACATGATCCGGAATAACGTTCTGGTCTTGGGTGTACGTGACGACCACCTGACGCCTGCGTACTTCTCCGAGGAACTCGCCAGAGCGATACCGAACTCCACACTTCAAGTGATGGAAGATGGGGCACACGCTGCTTCGCAAACTGTGCCGCAAGAGTTCAACAGGATTGTGCTCGAATACCTCCAGAAGGAGACGATGCAATGACGAAGCCTGATGACGTCGTACTTCGCGCTTCCGGCGCTCGAGTCGTCTACAACGAAGGGACAGATCGCGAAGTTGAAGCAGTGCGGAGTATTTCGCTTAACCTCCAACGAGGCGAGATCCTGGCGCTCGTTGGACCTTCCGGTTGCGGGAAGACAACACTGTTCAACGCCATTGCAGGCTTGATCCCTCTACAGGGGGGACGTGTTGAGGTGGGCGAATATCAGGTGGACAAGGCGACGGGGCATGTTGGCTACATGCTTCAGAAGGACCTTCTGCTTCCCTGGCGGAGCGTCATTGATAACGTGACCCTGGGTCTTGAGATCAGAGGAATGGCTAAGGCAGATTCGCGGGGCATCGCACTGGACCTCATCAGACGATATGGTTTGGCGGGTTTCGAGGAAAGCAAGCCCGCGGGCCTGTCTGGGGGCATGCGGCAACGTGTAGCCTTGATGCGCACACTCGCTTTCGATCCAGATGTGATTTTGCTGGATGAACCTTTCTCTGCGCTCGACTTTCAGACTCGGCTGCTGCTCCAGGCGGATGTCACGCGGATCATCAAGGAGCAGCGAAAGAGCGCGATCTTGATTACCCACGATATTGGTGAAGCCATCTCTATGGCGGATCGCATTGTTGTCCTTACCAATCGGCCTGCGACCGTAAAGGCGGTGCATGACGTTGAATTCCGGACAGACGAGACGGATGCGGTAAACATTCGGACGCATCCAGAGTATCAGCGCCTATTTGCTCAGATCTGGTCGGAACTGGAAATCATCGACGAAACCACGAGGCGTGCTGTCAAGGCCGCATGAACTTATGAACGCCCGGTGCTCGGCGAGAAAGCCAGCAGTTCATCGGAATGTGTAGAGCGACTGATTGAGGCTAAGAGCTTCTTTTGATCGATGCCGACGGCCTTAACTCTCTAATGCCCCGCTGTTCACTGCGGGGTTTTTTTGTGAAGAGTCTCCACCGCAGCGCTACCTAACACCACACTGCTCTTAGACTATACAGCTCTGAACGAACTTTGCGTCAATCAACCAGACTTTCGAAGCGAAGTTCAGCATTTGGGCTATCCCAAGACAGTTGCTCTATCTCGCAGGAGTTCTTTTTCCGAACAGGAGCCGGGCCACGGAGGACAAGGGTATGCCATGACATGTAGAATCCCCCGCTAACCTGATAGGCGGCGGGTTTACAACCGGTCTTGAAAACGTAGGCCGTGCCTCTAATCGATCGATTAATGTCATATTGATCCCACGGTTCACTCTCAAACAAGACTGTGCCAGCCTTGATAGCGCGACGAATCCCCCTTTTGGGCTGGAGATATGTAATCCTCCCATTCCGGTGATCGACCCGCATCAAAGATCCATTATGATCGAACTCGGGCGCACGATACTTGATCTCTCCTAGATCAGGTTGTGTGACTGGCCCAAGATCCTCGCCCGCATCTCTCGAGACTCCGTTCCCTTCGATCCAAGGAGCTATATCGGCATAAATCTCAGAACCGTTATGGTCACAAACCTTCCAAGGCCCATACTCGGCGTCATGGAAGCGCCATATATTTGAGCAACTTCCCGGACCGTCGAGCTCGACGTCAGGAAATATCCCTGACTTGCGTCCGTGATACTTCAAATCGAGCCCCTCGTACCCAAAAAAACGCTTCCAGCCACCAAGCCCATCGCTGATCAGAAGATGAGTGCTGTGGCCATCTCGGCCATAACACTCTGTGGCTAATCCTCCCAAATCGGCTATCGAACTCGTGACTGCCAATTCGTTGACACCATCGCTGTTAAGATCCATCGGGCTGATCTCGTACCTGATGCTGGTACCCGCGTCCTTCACGCACTCTGCTAAATCGACTTCGTAAGCGGCTACTGCTGCAACTGCTTTGTCCAGATCCTCCTGGGACCACTCGGCCGAATGCGCAGCAGAAGCTAGAATGGCGATTGTGATGGTGATGGGGATTTGCATTCCCACAGCAGTCATAGAAGGCGTTCCTCTTCGCGGGTATGGGTAGCGACGTCTGGATCCTACCGCACTTTCCTTCGGCGAAACTGGCACTGGAAAGCTAAATCCCGGCTAACTGAATTGGCTAATGCCCGCTTATCGTTAAGAGGATTGTACGATGGTATCCTTGTACGGCGCGACAGGGCGAAGGCAGCGAAGATGACCTTGCCCCCAAGATTTATCCAGTTTTGAGCCGCTCCGGGAGGATTGCTGTGTTTGCGGCCCCGCCGTGGTACGAGTTGCAAGGTTGCATTCGCACGGACCATTTAAATGAAAATTATCAGTTACTCGCGCAGGTTCGCACCGGTTAGACGGGGTAACTTGTTATGTCTCGAACTTGGAAATCATCTAGGTGTATGGCCTTCGCTGCCGCGGTCGTCGTGGGAGGTCCAGCTTTCACTGATGAATTGGGGCCGACACTCGAACTGGCTAGCGAGCCAGGTTTTACCGAACGTTTCGCAGGCAACGCGCAGGTGAGTGGTCAATTCCTTTCTGGATTGGCTTATCAGAGCGGGACCGATCAAGTAGACCTCAATCAGCTGCGCTTATCGTTCACGAGACCTTCTGAAGATGTGCGCGGGCGGGTATGTGTTCGTTTAACTTCAGATGATGGGCGCTATTGGGCCTCAAACTTGTATCGATCTAGCGGTACATTTACTTCCTCTCCCGCGGTGCCAATTCCGACGAGATATGGCGAAGAAATTAAGTCGTACGGGCCGTCGAGCTTGTTGATGCTCGCCACCTTCTCAGAGACCTGCAACGAGACGACCGGAAAAGTGTTCGTGCCTGGCTTTATCGGTTCTCGCGCAGCAACCGCCGACCTTGTTGCCTATGTAAACGTGAGTCAAAGCAAGGTCAGTGCAGCCTTGACTGATGAAAGTGGATTGGTCCTCGAGAAGGTAACCTGCAGGAAACCAGCTGGAGGCTCCAAGGTCACTTTCTCACATCTATGCAATATCCCCGTCAGCGGAGCATTCAGTGGCAGCTACAAGCTGATTGTTGGTGTGAAGGGCCTGACTGGTAAGCTGACGGAGCAGGAATATGCGATCCATCTGGAGTGATCGGCTGAGATCGCTTGCATGGCAAAGGGTTGGCGCATCATTCCTCTTGGCAGTTCTGTTTTCTTTCGCAGCTGTCGGTGCGTTGAATCTTGTAAGCAAACCCCAGACGTTCGCCGTAATAGACGCTCGCAGTGAGTATGTGGAGTTCAGCGTCTTCAATCCTGAACTCTCCATCATTTACGGGAGCGGGCTCCGCGTCAGCAGTTGGTCAGATGACTCAGAAGATGGCCAATGTGTCGAGGGAGCTCTTCTACCTGGGGTGATGTCCCTGGTGAGCTATCAGCGCATCGCAGAGCGGGAGTTGGTAGTAACCATCAGCGGGAAGGGAGAGCGTCTCAATGGCGGGATCGCCACGCCTTTCAACGGCGAAGTAGTGCTCTATACTGACGCAGAAGAATGTGGAGCTTTAACAACAAGCCGATTTCCGATCTGGGGGCCAGGCAAGATCGGTTCCTCTTTGACTATGAGGAGCGATGGTCCGGGACCAATCCTGTTGGAAGGTACCCTAGAGACTTTCGGACGAACGGTCGATCTCTGGCCGTTCGGTAGGGGAGGAGCGATTTATTCAGCGGGCGAACCTCTGACCATTCCTTCTGGGGGGTTCGTAGAGAGTGATGCCGAAAATTTCGATAGCTTGGGCAAGATACCAGACGAACAGACTGCCCTCTTTGGGTATGTGAGTATGTCCGACGAACCCGGTCTTTCAGTTCAGGTTACCACTGAAACGCCTCGACTTCAGGTTTCGACACCAGGGGTACGTGAAGACTCCAGCAGGATCGAGGTTGGCCTCTTCGCCCAAGTACTTAATGACCCCACCATTTTGGCGGGCCAGTTGACCCTGGTGCTCTTAGTGCTTCTTTGGCCGATCACCATTGATCTCGTTGGCTTGGCCTTTTCGGGCTCAGATCAGAATGGCCAACTGACGGATACTATTCCCGAGGTCCTTCCACAATCCATCCCATCAAGCATGTCCTCATTGAAAGGTCCGAGATGAAGCCCTCAACAGCAGCCTTTGTGTTGGTCTTAGCTTCCGTCTCGTCGTTAGGCTTCATCAACAAGGCAAATGCGGAAACGGTGCTCCTAGCCCGAGGAGATGATGCCTTCGGTCAAGGCTGGCTCTTTTTGGACACCGCCGGACAGTGCCGCGTGGCCACTCCTCGTCATGTCATTGAGAATGCGGATGGCGAGTTGTTGCTACCTGACCTCATTGATAGCTATGGCGCGATGCATCCAACGCAATCACCGATAGCTGCTGAGAATGAAGACCTTGATCTAGCTTTTCTGACGGTTGGGGGGCAACTTGCGAAGAGCGGATGCAGCCGGGATCGAGTGCGGACTACTCCGCTGCAACCAGTCATCGATGGCCTTAAGCAGGCTCAGCTTGATGTGTCTACTCTAACGGAGCGCCAATCCATTTCAGTAGCCATCCGTGCAGTGTCGAGAGATGAAAGTGGCGGGGGCTTTATCGCAATATCTAGCCTTGAACCTGGAATCTCATTTCAGAAAGGGATGAGCGGCGGAACCGTCACACACAATGGTCAACCTATCGCAATGTTATTCGAAGTGGATAGTGACGAAGGCATCGGTGTCGCTATGCGGTACGATCTTATCGCTGCGCAGTTGCAAAAGCTGAATGCATCAGTTGAACAAAGCAACCTATCGTTGGCATTGGTGAATGACTTGGTTCTCATCAAAGGGCGTGTGACTGAGCAGGGAAGCGGTATAAGTGGCTTCCTAAGCGGCAAGACACATCTGAGGGTTGCCCCTGCGCCAGACAGGGTCGTGTTTTTGCTGGACCTTGGAAAACGTGCGGTAATTGAAGGAGTCCGGATCAAGGGCGAAGGCTTGGTCAACGGGGAGCATCTGATTGTCGAAACGGAGCAGGAAGACGGCAGGTTCTTGCCCGGTGTTCGGTGTATGCTGTCGAATGATGTGCATTGCGGTATGGCTGCCCGACGAGCCTCTCGTCTAAAGATTACGTTGACAGGGTCTGCCGACGAAATTTTGACGCTGGATGCACTTGAGGTGATAGAGGGTGGCGCTTAGGGTCGAAACCCATTGATCATGTTGATTTGCTGCGGCAAATCAGATTCAAGGTTCCCAATCAATGGATTGGAGGCTTGAATGGGTCGCTTGTTTTGGCTGTCGGACGAGCAATGGGCGGTCATTGAGCCCCTGTTGCCGAGGAACAAGGGTGGGGCTCGCCGGGTCGATGATCGTCGAGTGATCTCCGGCATCATCCACGTTCTCAAGGTCGGCTGCCGGTGGTGCGATTGCCCGGGCGACTATGGCCCTTCGACCACGGTCTACAACCGCTTCAATCGTTGGTCTCGCAAACGGTTCTGGACTGAATTGGTCGAGGCGCTCGCGACGTCTGGCGCGGTCACCAAAAGCACCTCCATCGACAGCACCTACGTCAAGGCGCACCGCTCGGCCATGGCGGCAAAGGGGGGCGAAAAATCAGGCTATCGGACCTTCGCGCGGCGGGCAAACCACCAAAATCCACGTCCTCACCGACGTGATCGGTCGCCCTTTCGCATTCATGCTGACCGGTGGCAATGCGGCAGACAGCCCGGTCGCGCCACACCTGCTGGCTGGTCTGAAGGGTGCTCGATATCTGCTTGCGGACAAGGGATATGACGCCAACAGTCTGCGAAAGCGACTGCGCCAGTCCGCAATCGTCCCCGTGATACCTGGCCGTTCAAATCGCACAAGGCCGATCCGATACGACCTCGAACGCTATAAGAGCCGCCACCTCATCGAGAACGCCTTCTGCCGACTGAAAGACTTCCGACGCGTCGCAGCGCGTTACGACAAGCTTGCCAGAAACTTCCTCTCCGCAGTCGCCTTGGCCACCCTCGTCGCATTCTGGCTATAAATTGAGCCTGAGCCCTAGTCAGTCTTCGGAAGTGAATCGTCGTCGAAAAGATGAAACCTTACTGGAAACTGGAATGAGTAATCCATGTCACAACTTGCCATGCCGGCCATTGTAAACCCATGATACTCTGTGAATTCAAAGCTACATCTCTGGGGGGATCCCGATTTGTATACATTTGAAACGACGGTCAACATTCCGCCCCGAATGTTTCCGGTGCCCGTGTATTTCTTCTGATCCGAATCCTGAAAATTGCCGTTCAGTGCCTTTATCTGGAATTCTAGTTCATCAGTAGATGGGTACTCAGATTGCATTTTAAACTGGTAGCCCATCGACCGGAGGTACTTGTAAAGATAGTTGTCGTACCAACCGCTGTTTTCATCCTCCATCTCTTTTTGGATCTTCTCGGGAAGTTCTGCTGTTATGAGAAAAGTTCTGAAGCTTGCAAAATGTGCGCGTAGAGCCAACGATCGAACGTTCGGATCGTCCAACTGAAACGCCGTCCGGATGGCTAGCTGAACTTCTGTCGCATCGCCCTTTTTTAGGATCGCTTCCAACTGCGCCAGCCTCATCAGGGGGTCCGGATCATTGATCGCATCGATCACTGCTTGGAGTTCACCGTACCGAGCGGTTACATCCGCAAACGCAGACGAGGTTCCGCCTGAGACCGCCAGCGCTGAGGTAAGCATACCAGCCCGCACAATCTTGAAGAGATTTGACACAATTAGTCTCCCACAGTTCAGGTTTGATTCTTTACCAGCCGCTTGATGACCTATTTGTAAACGCTGGGCATTCGTGTCTGCGCTGAAATGCGTTCTAGGATTCTAGGTTAATGGAACTCGGTCGGACAATGGTGTCAGAGAAAGCTCCTCCTGATGGTTCATACTGCCCTCGCCATTCCGTCCTAATGGCAACAATGGGGGAGGATGCACGCCCTTGTGAGTTAGACATGCTAATCTAGTTGCACGCAGACCCTAATCTGGCGAGCTGCAACACTTCATCATCTTGGGTCAGCCGAAGTGCACCCTATTGAGCCTTCGCGATTTTACTCGCTGATCCGTTGAAAGTGCACAAGCTCGCCTCGATCTAGACCACTCGCTAGCTGCACGAGATCGTCTTGTTGCGAGTTGAGATCTTGCTTTTGGATAATTTAGCGCGACCATCAGATAATCAATTTGAACTGCCCCCCGTTTCGACCGGACAGTCGGCATAAGCAGAAAGGCTCAAGCACAGGCTTGGGTATAGGCTTATGTCTAACGAGTACCGACATATTGAATTGCTGACGGGTGATGTCCGCCGCAGGCGGTGGACAACCGAGCAGAAGCTGACAATCATTGAGCAGAGTTTCGAACCGGGCGAGACGGTGTCTTCTACCGCTCGCCGCCATGGCGTTGCGCCCAATCTGCTTTACCGGTGGCGCAGGCTCTTAAGCGAGGGAGGTGCTGCAGCCGTGGGTTCTGACGAGCCGGTTGTCGGCAATTCGGAAGTGAAGAAGCTGGAGGATCGCGTTCGCGAGCTGGAGCGCATGCTCGGCCGCAAGACGATGGAGGTCGAAATGAACCGCCCCGGGTTTGCCGGAGACCGTTTGGTTTAAGTTATGCGGCCATAGCTGGTGCGTCCAGCATGGCGTAGTATCGTCGTTCTGCCTCTGCTGGCGGTATATTCCCGATGGGTTCCAGAAGA
>NZ_JBIOKZ010000020.1:0-20594 GCF_044142885.1 Pseudorhizobium flavum | reverse complement strand
TGTCGCTTGGCAGTTAAACGTGAGAATGCGGCTGTTTCAGCCAGGTTTGGCATTCAAAGCTGAGAATCCGAGCGGCCGGATTCTCAAATTAACTGCAACTGTGAAGACGCCATTGATCGGCATGTATGGGTCGTGATCTCATCGATAGCGCTGCTGAAACGCGCTTGATTCTGACCCATCATTTGCCCGCGCAACATTTCGAGCATCTCGGGTCCGGCCCGCTCGACGATGGCCACTCCGGCCAGCAGAGCTGGTCGCAGATGCAGCGGCAGGACGGGATTTGCCGGTGTCGGCAGGCTTCTCCGTTCGACGACATCATCGAGATCTGGAATGATTGCGCCGAGCACCCTGAATCGCCACGGTTCGTACTCACGGGGAAGGGGTCTCGGCACGCGTCGCATCAGCAGAAGGCGCGCGATTTCGGCCGGCGAAGTCCAGGTTCGGACGCCGCGCTCGGCTTCATCGTCGAGGAGCCGTTCTCCCACGAGCGCGGCCCCTTGATGGCGGTCGAAAGGAGAGGGGCGGTCATGCCCGCGTGCGCACCGGAACAGGTCGCCGCAAAGCGGACAGGTGATGCGCCAGCCGAGAAACTGGCTGCGAAGGAGAGGCCTCGGTTCGTGTTCACCCGGATGACAGGCTGAGCAGAACTGCAGCGGCCTCGCTGCAATCAGGCGTCGCGATGATGGTGC
The DNA here is from genome assembly GCF_044142885.1 of Pseudorhizobium flavum. NCBI lineage: Bacteria > Pseudomonadati > Pseudomonadota > Alphaproteobacteria > Hyphomicrobiales > Rhizobiaceae > Pseudorhizobium > Pseudorhizobium flavum. Next base: position 19,905 of record NZ_JBIOKZ010000020.1, on the reverse strand, counting down.
GATATTCGAAAAGGTCGTGCGGCGCACGACGGCCGGTTCGGTCGAGAAGAGGCCGGCGAGGCGGATGACTTGATCACCGTTCAGACTCCGATCGGCCGCATGCAAAGACGACGCCTCGGGCAGACCATGCCGCAGCATAGCAAGGGGCGGGACCGCATAGAACGCGGCATGCCGGCCGATCCACGAGGATAGGAGTTCGTCAGGATGGGGCGCCAGTCTCACCGGCAATTGCCGCAAGGATGTTTCGGCGTCATGCGAAGGCTGCCTCGGCATCAAACTCCGGCTCCCACTTCTCGATGGCTTCGTCGGTTATCTGTTCGCGCCCGCTTGCGATGGCCTCGATGGCGAGGGAGTTGATGATGTGAAAAATGTTGGCTGTAATGCCCTCTGTGATCTGCAGCATCCGCCGCAGCGATTTCGCGCTCAGCACCGAGGGCTGACGCAACGGCGTGTTGCGCAAGATTGAGACTGCCAGGGATTCGAACTGTTCGTTCGCAGCCCAGCGGCTCAGCGTGAATTGCTCGAACCGGCGGGCCAATTGCACGTCGCCGCTGATTGCTTCACGCGCCTCGTTGACGCCGAAGCAGACGAGCGAGATCCCGAGACGGTTGCTGAGAAAGCGTAAGGTGTTGAGGACGATGCGCTGCTCGCGATAAGTTCCGGCAAGAATGTTGTGCACCTCGTCGATCACCAGCACCTGCACGCCAATTGCTTCCATGATCCGCAATGCCGCCTGCTCCATCTGGGCGATATCGGCCCGCGGTCGCTGCGGTGCGCCGAGCAGCGTCAGCAGTTCGGCGTAGAACCGCCGTTCGCCAGGCCGGCTGGTCATCTCCATGGCCAGAACGGGTGTCTTCAGGGTTCCGGTCAGCGAATTGAAGCTTGACGGATGCTGATCGCGGAACCGGTTCATGATCATCGTCTTGCCCATGCCGCTGTCACCGTAGATAGCGACGGACGGCATGCGCGTTCCTCTCGGATGATCGAGGAGCCGGCTCAGCCGATCGAGCGCCTGCTTGGCGCGCGGGTAGAGCACCCAGCGGCGCGATCGTATCGCGCGAATGCGTTGTTCGTCCGCTTCAGCAAGCAGCGCCGCGGCGCTCGCGGTCAGGTGGGAGATTTCGTTGTTCATGCCAGCTCACTCCGTGTCCTCGACAAAGGGCACAGGTTTGCTGGAGTCGATGCCGCGAAGCGAGCCCCAGCCCCGATCATCCACGTTCGTTTTTGGCTGTCCTGCGCCGCGTCGTACGGCTGCCGTCTTCTTGGTTGCTGCATCCACCAATTCGCGCTGCGCGACCGCAGTGCCCACGATGGCGCGGGTGTTGATTTCCTGTCGCCCTCTCGCCAACAGTGCGCGACGTGCCGCCACGGCTTCATGCAGTGTCACTGAAGGCAGGGTCAGATCAGCATAGCGGGCTTCCACGAAGTTTCCCGAAGGTCGCCGCACGAAGATACGGGCCATGTCCCGCGGGTCGTATTTGACGAGCAGGCGCCGGTTCGAGCGACCGACGTCGGCGCTAAGCGCAGCTGACCAGTAGCGCAGACCAAAGAGATGAATGCCGGTTGGCCGCAGGGTGCGCTCCTGCTCGGGCAGGAACGTCAGCCAAAAACGCATCCGATCTTGCGGCAGGCGCAGTGGAATCTCGTTCTCGTGCTCCTTCCAGACGGCAATTGGCGGGCGGCCCAAGGTGCTGTGGATCGACTGATGGTACGAGCCGACAATGTCGAGGGCGATGTAGCGCTCGAGTTCGCGCAAAGTGAGCGCCGAATGCCGCTTCGAATCGTATTCGCCGAGTTCCTGCGCATTGCTGAACGTCGTGCCGGGCAGCAGGTGGAGTTTTCCCATCTGGGTGCCGATCAGACGTTCGATATGGCCGCCGAAGCGCGGCTCAGCCGGCGGACGCCATTCGATCGCGATGCCAGCATCCTGGCACCCTCTCTTGAAAGCACGGCTCCTGAAGTCGGCGCCGTTGTCGACGTGAAGTGTTTCCGGCAGGCCGGCGACGGGCCACGCTTCGGTGATCTCGCGTTCTCGCAACCAAGCCGACTTGTCGAAGACCGAGTGCAGCAGGCACAGACTTGTCGACAACCGGGAAGGTGCGTCCATCGTTAGGTAGAATCCCGTCACCATTCGGCTGCAGACATCCATCGCCAGCGTCAGCCAGGGCCGGCCGATCGGCTGGCGGGTTTCCTCGTCAACGACAAAGATATCCGCTTTCGTATGATCGACCTGAACGACCTGCAAAGGTCGGGAGGCGGCAAATACCCCGGGAACGGCCTGTGTCTCCTTCACGATCTTATCTTCGCCACGGCGTTTGGCGCGTTTCTGCAGATCGATGTCTTCGAGACGAGCCTTGATCGTTCGGCGATGCGGCGGCTTGAGCCCGGCCGACATGGAGTTCGTTTGGACATCCCGGACCAACTGTGAAACGGTCGGACGGTTTCGCGTCAGGTAGTAACGGCTGATGGTCGTGCGGATGATCTCTTCCCGCTGGTCATCCAACACCCGGTGGCCCTCCGGTCGACCGCGTTTGCGATCCACCAACGACATGACCGTGCCACCGGCTCGAAACAATTTGATAAGGCGGTACGCGGTCGCTCGACTGATTTCGAGCTCGGTCGCAAGCAGTGCCACATCTCCGGCTGTCATTTTGCCAGGCCGACTCTTCAGGAATTCCCGAACCGCGTCTGCGCGTCGGCACGCTTCATCCCAAAGCGCTTCGTCGACCTCGTCGGGGAGTGGGTCACTCATAACAAGAACACCGTCGCTTACGTCGATTGTCTGATTCTCACATTAAGTGACCAAATCCAAGCATAATTCTCAAATTAAGTGCTCATTCTCAAATTAAGTGCCGAACTATCTGGTTGAAATTGCTGCGACCAAATTCTGGGAATTAAGTGCAAAACCACACCAACCAAGTCTTCATATTCGATTCCTTTAAATGTCGTCGAGCGATCGCCAGCCCACCATGAGCGGGACCGCTAATGCTTTGAATTTTCGATATATTGTGGTTCAGCCAACTCTGGCAGCTAAGCGCACGGCCGAGGGATTTCCTCGACACGGCTGGTTGCCACGTATTCGGACGACGACGGAATCGGACGCATGCGTCACGGCCTGGCGCGATGCCAGCATGGTGGATGCGATTTCATTATGGGATGATTGACCGACAGATGCGTGATCGCGATCGATGTCAGCAGGGCAGGGGATTTGGGATCCCGGCACGCCAGGAGTGTTGACGGCTAGTCGGCCGAAAGAAGTCCGGTAGTGCGATTGTTGGTAGCGGTGTTGTCCATTCATTTGACCCTCCATTGGAACGGACGGCTTATCTATCCGGGCTCAACGGTGGAGTCAACATCGCAGTTGATAGTATGATATAATTATGAATATTGCGAAGCAATAGAAGCTATTGAAACCAGTGTCGCAGATCGCCCTCTGGATCCTCAGGTTGATCATCGTATGGGGGCGGTCGAGACCGCCCCGATTGGTTTCATTTCGATTTGTTGGATTTGGCCTTCTCGTCCGCCGCCTTTGCTTTGGCCGCCAGTTTCAGATCCGCGGCATTCTTCCCACCAGGCTGGCAAGCGCTTTCAGGCGTGAACAGGCCGCAGAAACTTCCGTTCCGCTCGGATACCAACGTATGGACGTGGCTTGTCGTCTCCAAAGGTCGCCCCTAAGGTCGCTTCGATCGTCCATTTGCTGTTATTTTTGGGCTTCGCCGTCAGGCCAACGCTGACATTGACGGTGTCCTTGGAGCGGCCGGGAATGCTGGCTCTGCATGGTGTGGTGCCGACATCGGTGTAGCCAAGATTGACACCATCATTGCCGAAGAACTCGTGGCGATACTCGACCTTTGCCGAAGGTGTCAGGATGATCTTGTCGAGTTCGATGTCTTTCTCGATGCGGACACCCACGACACCGGACAGGGAGGTCACATTCTGAGAGCCATAAGTGACCCCATAGATGCCGCCCCCGGTTTCCGAGAAGCCATCAAGGCGGCCATGGCTGGCACGGATCCCCACATATGGCGAGATCAGCAGGCCATCCTCGCGGAATTCGTAGCCTGCCGTTATGGCACCGAAGATCTGGCTGCCATCACGCTCTCCTCGAGCCATCTGGCCGTTGGTGGTTAAATGCCGAATACTGTCGAATTCAACGTGCTGGTAGCCAAGGAGGCCGTCCACGAAGAAGTTTGAGGGATGATATGATCCATAGACGGCGACGCTGTATGCTTTGCCTGTTGTCTCTGTTCCTGAGGATCCGATTTCAGCATGGCTCTGGCCGTAAGGGTGATCACCGTACCGCTCACAGCGTATGTGAATAGGGATGAGCTTCCCCAGACGTTGATCTGATTTCCAGATCCGCTGATTGAGTCAGCAAGATCAACGGTAACAGGGCCGCCATTGTATTCGAGTGTCACGTTCAGGTCGTTGATTGAGGGGCCAGAACCGTTGGGCCCTGCAGGAGCATTGAAGGTGACTGTCGCGGTGGACGATCCATCGGGACCAATAGCCTCGACTTGAACGGTATCGATGAAAGTGCAGCAGGACTGAGAGCCAGGGTAGGTGAACGCAAGCACTGACCCGTTGAGGCTCGCGTTACCGTACGATGGGCCTGCGGTGATTGAATAACTGATGACATCACCAGTTGTCAGAGCTGCGAGATCTACGGTGACCTCGCGATCGTAGTAGACGTAGATCGTCTTGCCGACCATCACTGGCGGAGCCGCCTTGGCTTCCCCACCAAATATCAGATTTGCCGCCACGACTAGAACGATGGCCTGCAGACAAATTCCAATTCTCTTAAATACGTCCATTTTCAAATTCCCCCTCAGGAACGTTTTGCTATATACAATTCTGTAATATGGTAATGAATACAACAAGCGATAAGTTACAGGTTCAAAATATATGTCGTGTGGTTTCGTGCGGCATTTGCCGTCAAAGCCCTATAACGCAGGGCTTCTCAGTATCTCTCATCTGGTTTCGGCAGATCGAACAGCCATCTCATCGGCGCAAACAGTGACAGATTTCGAAGTGCTTTTCTTGTCGCCAAAGCGCCGACGGAACCGAGAAGAAACAACACCCACCAGGACGATGTCATCAACCACGCCTCGATCTGGCTTACTGACTGACGCAGGCCGCCTTTCAAGCCTCGGGACATCGTCGATCCATCCGTCAGGAAGACGGGGAGGCTACATTGAAGTTTCCCTTCCACGGTCGTGAGGTTGGGACTTCCACGGACGCAATATTGGCGGATCGCGGCTCTGTTAGACGGCAGCGATGCGATTGCCAGCCATTCGCCAGCTTGTGGGTGCTTCGCTAGCTCAGTGATGATTGCCTCATTGCCAGCAGTATTCTCGCGACCAAGAACGTAGCCGCCAGCGAAGACGAAGGTGGATGCCAGAACGACTAGTGCAGCGCAGGCAGTTGCTGTGCTCCAGTTCGATCGCTTCTGATATGCACGGACCTCGTCGATGCGGCTGTCTGCGACTTTTTCAACCGCGGCTGATAACGCCCGCCTTGCATCGGTGGCCATCGTTTGAATTGCGGCCGCCATAGCCTCCTGGCTTTTGGCCTCGAGATCGGAAGCGGCTGCCGCCTGTAGTTGGTCGACGGATCTGGCGAAATGATCGATGTGGGTCTTGATCCCAATCTCTACGTCGCGGGCCGTTTTCTCCTGACGAGCACCATAAAGCAAAATGCTGAGGCTGAAATCGTCAATGTTCATGCCGACAGATGCGGCATAGGCCCATAGGGATTCCGCTGCTTGGGCATCGATGCCAAATTCGGTGACCGCCTCGTTGAAGCGTCTCCTGGTGTCTGTGAGTTGCTGATCCATGGTGCCCCTAATCGCCAGCCTTAAAGGCCGACGATCTCCTTGAGTACGGGGTTCGCCAGGATCTGCTGGATGACCTCAGAACGGGCATTTTTGATGGCTCTGCGGGTGCGCATGTCGATACCAAGAGCCTGGCCATGTTCCTTGTCCATCAGAACACTAAAGGGGACAGGGCAATCCCGGACCTTGGCCATCACGTCTTCGTAGATCGCGCTCAGCTTGATCTCGGCCAGGTTGCCTGCTTCGACCATTGCTTTTCGCGTCTTGGAATTCATCCAGTCGGCAAAATGCGGATCCTGGCCATCGACTCCGGACCAGCGATTCAACACCACAGTGAAGAAGACACCCGCGTTCTCCTTGTATTTGGCATAGAGCTGGGCCACCGACAGGATCGTGCTGTCATCGTCAGGGACGATCGGCGCAATGAAGTTGGCGCTGATGCCTTCCTCCTCCATGAATTCGGTGAATTCTTCCGGCCGCGCCGTGGGACGCAAGAGCTTGCCGTAGTTGGATTCGGAACCACCCGCGCCGTCGATCAAGATACGCTTGGCACCAGATTCCATGATGCTCATGATTTCAGCCGACGAATTGTCCATGGAGCGCAGATCGACGAGGCGGCAGCCCGTCAGGGCATCGTTGCCTTCAGGTGGTAGAAGGCCACCCTCAGCGTCACGGCTGCCAAAACGCTCGATGAACTTGCGGACCTTCTCGTCGCCGTCGATGAGGGCTGTGGAAGCCTTGTAGTTGCCTTCAGTCCGCATAATGTCGGCGAACATCTGGGCGATGAGTGTCTTGCCTACGCCTCCCTTGTCGGATGCGGATACGCTCATGTTGATGTCACGAGTTTCAAATCTAATTGCCATAGTTCCCCCTATAATGGTTGTGAATGAATGCGATTATGATCTCAGAAGTCTTTTGCCTTTGGGATCGGATAGCCCGCGCTGGTGGGTATCACCACAGCAGGTATTGACGGCTCGGTCGCCACAGGTTTGAGGTCAATGAAGTCAGTGTCGTCGGCCTCGATCTCAGCGGCTGGCTCGATGATCACCACCTGCTGAACCTGCTTCTCCTTCAATTTCCCGGAAGACCGCGTAGCGCCTTTCTTCTGAGCCTTGGGTTTCTGCAGGCGGCCTTGCTGTCGAAGCTTCCTCTTGAAGCTGTCATACGTTGTCATCACGTGCGTCTTAAAGGCCACGTCATCGAGATCCTGACGACTGGAACGGATGTCCGGGTAGCTCGCCATGAATGCCTCGGCGACGGAGGCGCTGCTGTGACCGAGTTCGGCCAGCTTCATGAACGTGTCCGTGTTGGCATCCATGATCTGCCTCACCGCAGACCGTTTTGATGTCCCAGTTCTCACTGGTGTTTGGCCGAGAAGCTCTTCAAGAGCTTTTGGAATTGTTTCCATTTTGGTTTCCCCTACCTTCCTGTTTGTCTTCAAAATTCTGGCCGTTGGCGTTGCAAGGCACAAATCGTTTTCATGTCCGGATTATAAATTGATTGCATGGTAGCTTGTCAAATGAATAAATACGGGCTACCTCTCAAGCAGCGGACAGGAAGGGTTACAGAATGCGACCAGGAGAGGTTTCAGGGATGGTTTTGAAGATGCCAGCTATTGCTGCCAGCAACGCCAACCTTGCTGCTGCTGATGGCGGCAATGGGCTTGCTGCGCAAAGGCATCAAAGGGAAGAGGCGCTTCGCTTAAGGGAATTGAAGGGAGAAAAAGAGGGGTTTGTAGAGGTGTGTGCACGGCCATGCAGGTCGGCGCTTTCAGCAGCCCTCTCGACAATCACTGGTGTCAAGCCGCCGGTGATTTTGGGGCCAACTAATATCTTCAGCCGTCGGGAACCCTGGTGGGGTCTCGTTACATAACTCCATGGGACACAACGAAAAGGGGATCCGATGACCTACACGACCAAAGATGTTGACGCGCTCATCCGAGCCAGTTTCGAGCGAATGAAGAGGAATGATCCAGTTCGATTTGCTCGGTACCAGGATCCTGTTTTCTGGGAAGCCCGTCGCGTGATCGAGGAAGCCAAGAGGGATGAACGCCGTCGGCGGAATAGAAGGTGAATATCGGCCGATCTTGAAAAATTATTTTCGAATTATTTTCAGATTTCTTTTTGGGGAGGAGGAAAAGCATTGCTGCAACTGAGTTTGTCAACATCTTATCGCATTGAAAATACTATCTAAAGTCATTATCGTTATTGACATAACCCCATAAAGGATATATAATTAGTTTATAGATTGAGACATGGGGTCGAGATCTCGGAGAAATCAAATGGGGAACATTGCACACACCAACACCAACACTCGCAAAATCTCGATAGCAGCACTGCAGGAATTCGGATGTGACTGGATCGGGGAAGCCCGCCAGCGTTCCACGGACCTGGACATCGACATCGAGGATCTGTTGGCCGTGGGCGATGAATCCTACCACCTCTTCGACCAGATGGATGGTTTCGACGACACCTACCACTGAGGCCGTCTGAAGATGGGGAGTTGGCGCTCCCCGAAACCTGCCAAAGGGGAAATAGGCAGGTCACGGTAGCCAAAAAGAAGAAAGCAACCGTCGGTGAAAGGCCGAGATTGGAGAAAGAAAATGATGGCAGAAATTACGCAGATCAACGGCGCAGACGTTTTCGAAGTGGAATTCAAAGACCACGCAACGTTCATTGCCCTGGCGCTCGACAACAGCAATTTTGAGATCCACCACGAGCAGGATGCTGACTACGGCCAGATGACGATCTGCACGCTCTCAGAAGGGCTCTATGCATACGTCCGTGTGATCAGCGAGCACCAGATCGGCCAGCCGAGCAGCGGCCTATTCGCCCATGCGTACGTCAAAACCGAAAACGAATTCGAAAACGGTGTCAGCTTCTACGAAGTCGAGATCCATGAAGATGCGAACTGGAGCGAAGACCAGGAAGACGAAGCCGCCTGATGATGAAGGCCTGGCAGCCTTCGAAACCCCCAATGGAGGGGGTCGCGGTAGCCACAATGGAACGCAAAAACAGGAGAATGAAAATGAGACTCATCATCAACACCGTCGCCAGCATCACCTTCGCGAGGCTCGCCGAAATCGAAAAGAAAGATTGGGATGGCAGCTTTAACGGGTGGGACCGCGGGGCGGTTCTTAGCCTGCTGGCGAAGGACTATGACATCGAGGATGCTATCGACGCTGCTGGTATTCGGAATGAATACGACCTCTTCATCGGCAATGATCTGGACGACGTGGCGACCGTCGTTTTGGGAGCGATCGAAGGCCTGAAGCTGGCAGCATAATTTACGAACCCGTCGGCGGAATCTCATCGACGGTTTCCAACCTACCACCATCAGTTTTCCTCATTCATTTGAAAGGACACAAAAAATGAAAATCAATGTCATCTACGAAACTGCCGACGAAACACCCAAGGACGAGTGGATTGTCATCATCGATGTTGCCAGCCTGGAGCCCATCTTCCGCGGCAAGGTCCCCGCAAACTTCATCGCCGAGCTCCATGCAGACGATGATGCAGCATACTACGAAAGCGATAGCGATCACCCTGGCGAGAAGGGTACTCTTGTCGAAGAAGCGGGCATCGCCGCCTACATTTTCGATCGTGCAGGCTCCAAGGATTTCGAGAGCCCGATCCATACCATCCATCTTGATACCAGGTTCGACGCGTTCCTCGAGAAGTACGCCGACAGAAACAAGGTGAAGCCAAAGCGCCAAAAGATTGCTGCGTGAATTTGGGGGGGGCGGCGCAAGGGGGGAGAAAGAGGGCTGTTGAAGCCCCTTTTTCTTTGTCGGCGGAGAACTGTCGGCGGATTTGGTGGCCAATTTGGCCGATGGAAAGCAAGCAATAATGTATCGCAAAAGAAATGTTTCGAGAGATCTCCTCTAGTATAGCTAATTTCGTAAGCATTATCTGTCGGCACGATAGAAATAGGTAATTGTCGGCTATTGTTTGCGGCACATTCTTACTACATACTTATAAATAGATAGGAAATTAAGCTTACAAATCGACTGGAGAATAAAATGCGTCAATATGGATTTGAAATTGCTGGTGATACTTGGATCGTATCAGAAGGTGAAGACGTGAAACTTAACGGTCAAAAAATGACCGTTTGGGAAGTCCGTAAGGACTTGGGTGATGCCTATCATCAGTACGCTAGTGCCTACATTCCTCGCCGCGCGACAATCGCGCAGATCAAGGCTCAAATCGCTGAGGAATATGTCTACGGCAATAATGGCGATGGCGATTATTGGGCTGCCTGATGGCTCAGGGGGAGCAATCCCCATCCATCTCCAAGGAGAATTCAATGAATAGCAATAAGGGAAAATTCAACCATCTCCGCGATCAGGCCCGTTTGACAAACGAGGAATTGGCGACGGCATTGTGTGTGTCTTACGCCACCATCTGCGCATATGCCTCAACGACGAACCGTAGATCTCCGTCGGCGGCATTTTTGAACAAGCTTGAAGCCTTGATCGTCGATCGACCCATCACAAAGCTCGAGGGGATGGGGTATCAGGTCGTGAAGAAGGCGGCCTGATCGGGGTTATTGAGGAGATATCAAAATGACAGATTCAAGAGCGGTTGAAGGCATTCTTGATCGGCTAGGCATTGCATACAAGACAAAGGCTTCAGGATCCTGGAGCGATCGGCATGGGCCGTTGTGTTCTGTATACTTTCATACCGAATACGGGACCATTCGGATTTCGGATCACCGTGGTTCTGGGGGAGATCTCGATCTGTACTGCAATCAGGGTGAGACCGAAGTTGAACTGGAAATCCGTAGGTTGGCTCGAATGGAAATTTCCGACGAGTTTGCAGCTAAGGCTGAGCAAGAAATTGCAGAAAGGCTGAAACGAGAGCGTGTGGCTTGGCTGCAAACTCCGAATGGACAAGCCTTCTCAAAGGAGCTCGCTAGGAAAGAAAACCGAGAACAGCGGATTATCGAGGACATCAAAACCCTTGGCCTCGAAGGCCTTGCGGGTAGGACACGCCGACAGTTGATAGCCACCTTGCATTCAAAAAGCGGTCGTAAGGCATTGTTTACGGCGCATGCCGAAGGTCGTCTTTCAGAGGTGTATCCGTTTTCCTAGCGATAGAAATCCGCCGTGCATTCGCCGATAGCCTTCGCGGCACCCTTCAGCGAAAATCTGGTACCCAAGCCGTTCTGGAACTTAACATGCACAGTCGAATGCTTCTTCAGCTTGTCGATCACGACATCATAGGTTTGGGCGCATACCCGGCAGTCTGATCGAATACTGCCGTCCCAGAGGGAATAGTCTTCGGGATCCTCGTTGTCGAAAATAAGCTGGATCGAGCTGTCTTTCGAGGTGTCGCCAGCCAGCGTGAATGAGATGCCTGTTGCATTTCGGTCGGCACCATCATCGCAGGTCACGTAGATCTGGTTGCCTGGGCCCTTGGTGATAACCGCTTCGGCGACCCCCATTCCCCAGCCAGAAACCCAGTGGTCATCGTTCCCGAAAGCCAGTGCCATTGTAGGCATCGCCGTCAGCGCCATTGACAGGGTGACACCGCGAATAATTCCAGACATCTTTGCTTCCCCAAGCCCATCGATCGTCACCGATAATACCGGGCTCACGGAAGAATTCCACTGGTGAGGGCGAGATCAAAGGAGCGCTGCCTCTTAAGCAGCGCTCCAAAGGCTATTACGCAGCCAGAGGAAGGCTCCGCATACGGGTGAACTTTGCCCGAACATTTTCACCCATATTCGTGATGACGATGACCTCCGCGTGGTTCGCATTCGTGGGAATCGAAGCCTTGGCAATCACGTTCCAATCGAAAGGCTGAATAATACCGCGGATCACCGACTGGCTGCCAGCGGGCATCTTTACTTCAACCTCGATGTCAGTAATCCCCGGCTCTGCTCCCTGGCGGTAGTACCCGTCGTAGATACCCCCGCCGAGGTCAAAGCCATAGACCTTACCTCCCTTAAACGTAAGGGTGGCACCACCGCTTCCGACGGAGCCCACGAATTCAATTACGTACATGCCTTCCATATCTACATTTCCTTTTCGGATTTTGGAGAGTTCACGATCTTGCAAAGAAGGTGGCAGGCTTTCAAAGAGCTTGATGAAGGCAATGACCGGACCTGGAACGCCTCTCGCTTCAGTAAGCCACTGGTTGACCGCACCAGGCGACACCTCAAGCCATTGAGAGAATTCTGTCTGGGTAAGGTTCCACCCAGAGAGTTTTATCCGAAGCTGCTGCCCATTCATTTTGAGTTCCTTTAATCACGATATGTTAATAATAACCTTTCAAACGATGATTGTAAACTACGTTTGTGAAACTGCTCTTAGCGTTTTGAAAAGCCCGATAAAGGCTCAGACGTAGTCCGCCCTCCGCTAACAGGCGGCAAACCATAACGTCTGGAAAGACAGCTTCCCTGGAACCAGACCGCGTCCGGATCGGTTGCAGTTCAATGTCCACTACTTCAGATACCCGAATGCCTGACCCGCACAGCCTTGATCCCATCACCGACAAGACACACTTCTTCACCATCGGCCACTCAACCCGCACGATTACTGAATTCGTTGATCTGCTAAGGGCGGCCGAGGTCCAACTGGTCGTTGATGTCCGCTCGATCAGGCGATCGAGGACGAATCCCCAGTATAATGAAGCCACCGTGGGCGACGCGCTGGCCGCATACCAGGTTGGCTATGTACCCATCCCTGAACTGGGTGGCCGACGGAAGCGGGAAAAGGCCATTGACCAGGTACTGAATGCTTTCTGGAAACACCGTAGCTTCCACAATTATGCCGACTATGCGCTCACCGATGGTTTCAAGGATGGCCTCGAGCAGCTGTTGGAAGTCGGCTCCTCCAGACGTTGCGCCATCATGTGTTCCGAGGCGGTTTGGTGGCGGTGTCATCGGCGGATTATTGCCGACTACCTACTCGGTCGAGGTGAGGAGGTCTTCCACATCATGGAGGGCGGCAAGCTCGTGCCTGCAACCCTGACGCAAGGGGCGATGGTCCAGCAAGATGAGGCGGTCATCTACCCTGGGAGTGTTGACCGCAGGTGTTGTTAATGTGGATTCAGGATTTCTTGGGACTCGCCCCAGGCCGGGGTACGCGGCATAAGCACAGGATGATTGGATGCCAGATGATAAAGATCAGACTTTTCAAGCAAACTTCAGAGGGTGAGCGGATGGAGCTGTTTCAGGAATGGAAGCTGGGTGGACTACCTGCACTATAAGTATAAGAATTATAAGCCAAATACACGTTCTTGAAACCTGCATTCATACAGTAGGGCCGCTTCGGCTTCCACAGGAGAGGAATTGAAGGCATAGAAGTACAACGAGGATTTCTATTCATGGACGCAAGAGCAGGCGGCCCTGCTGCGTGCTATGCCTGCGAACAATGATTTGCTCGACACCGAAAACTTGGCCGACGAGATCCAGGGGCTGGGACAGGCTGAAATCAATGGGATCTCCAGCCTGCTATTTCGGGTGCTGACGGGGCTTCTGAAGATAGCTGTGGTATCAGACAGCGAAGGCACCAGACGGCAATATGAAGACATCATTGCCAGCCAGGCCGAAGCCGTCATAAAGATCCCGCCCGGGCTCCAGCGCCATCTGGATCTGCCGAAGATCTGGAAGGTGGCAACCAACGGCGTTTCTCGATCGCAGAAGCGATCTGGTATTGCTGTCCCAGCGCTACCCAAGGTTTGTCCGCTGTCGCTGGATGAGCTGCTAGACCCGGAGTTCGATCCGGAGGGCGCTATGAAGAAAATGTCGGCAGCTATTTCTTCAACACACTGATTCCATACCTTGTTCCATGCAAATCCCCGGGGCATCATTATAGATGCCGATTTTTAGGGAGGTGCCGCCATGGTCAATATTCGAGAAGCGAAGACAGTTTTTGAAGAGCCAGAGGCCATCCTTGAGCACTGGAGCATCATCCGCACTCGCGATCGTGGAGAGCTTCATTTTGTTGGCATCCTGGATGCTCAGAAGGCTCGGATCACAAGCCCTGTGGCAGATTTCGATTTGGCGACGATGACAGGTACCACGAGCTCCGGCCGTCGGTATACTCTTCGGGGTGAAGCCGAGCAGGGGACGAAGTTGGTCAGCAAGATCGTCGAGGTTTTTGGGCAGCGGTCGACAGACTGGGCAGGGATCACTTTCGACCAGGTGGAGGTCGTCGAGCCATCTGTCGCCGCGATGGCTTCACCAGCTCTCGGAAGCGCGTAACCCACCACAATCAAAGACGACTTCAGCCTCAGTTGTGGAAAGGCAGCTGAGGCTTCGTTTTTGTCCGATGTCAGGAAAGCGGTTTTAGATGCCATTTTGTGCGCTAGGAATTGGTGTGGCTCCGAACTTTGCGCCAGAGCGGACAGTGGGCGTTCTAAGGCCCCTATATGGGAAATCTCACATCTCGATTTCCAAGAGGCGCTCACCCTCGGGCGAGGCTCGACTGGCAACTTCTTGCCCGCGCAAGGTTCGCCCGTGTATCATAGCGGCTGTCAGAAGGGATTTCGAAGGCTGAGTATGAGTAGCGACTATGGGCCCGGCATCAAACAGGTGCTTGATGAACTGGCGGGCCTGGTACCGCGAGACGATGTCACCGTTCACTTCGACGAAGGGATCTCCGAAGATCTTAGGAATGCCGCGGCAGAAATTCTCAAGGCGCATTCAGAGCTCTGGTATCTGGAGGGCCGAGCCAAGGATGGGGCTACGATTCTCGTCTACCGAGGCCCGCACCCCTGAAGGATTCCGTTGACTCAGTCTTTGCTCTGCGAACGCAACGCATGCTCGATCGCCTTCGCTACGAACTTCGGAACATCAGGTACATTCAGCTGGCTCCCAAGACGCTGGAGAACATCGATTTCCAGCGTGTTCTTGTCCCCATTGATCATGCCCTGGATGAGATCCTGGGGGATCTTTGTCACGACGGAAGCCTGCTGAAGATCGAACCCGGGCGTTGCGTTCACTATTGCTGCCAAGGCTGCAGGGAACTCGTGGTACCCAAGTAGGAAGTCAACGTGCTGCTCACGGCTCTTAGTCTCCGCCTCCTCCCGCTGCGTCGGGATGAAGCCGCGCCGCTCCGAGAGCCACTTTAGGGCTGTCTCGCTTTCCACACTGGCAGGTTTGCCTTGAGTTTGGATCCCCTCTTTACTCAGTGAATTTCTCACGGCTGGTTCTGTCATCCCAGCCAAGAGGCTTAGCCCACGGATGGAGATGCCCCATCCTTTCTCCAATTCTCTGCGAGCCAAAGCCATTTCAGCGACGTGCCGGACTTTACTATCGTCAGCTAGAAAGGGTGAGCGCGTACCTTCGAATGAAAATGGTGTCACCCCACGGTTGAAGGCATCCAGTTCATAGTCGTCGTCGCCGTCGTATTGCCAGTATGCACCCGTCTGAAATGCGTAGTCATAGGCTCGATCGAGAACGCGGCGGATGTTGAACCGCTTCAGATCGATCTTCTGACGATCGTCATCATGAAGCGTGTCATTCCAGCTCTCGATCTCAACCCCTAAGAATCTGGAGGCTTCATCGCTATCGAGGACGACCGCTATCTGTGATGCCTGGATGAAAAGGATCTCCTTGAGCTCCTCCATCATCGCCTCTTTGGTGAAAGGAATATTGGCTTCCAGCTTAGCAATCATGCTGCTTCTCCCTTGTTCGTCGAAAGGAGCTGGATCTTGCCGATCAGGTTGGCCTTTGCGGCCGCAATCTGGGCAGCATTGGTTTTCGTGGAGAGCTGGTCGGCCGATTTGGTTCCGAGAAAAGCCGCAACACGTTCTGCGTTGGCACCGCTGGGATGAGGCATGCCGTCGAGGATCTGCTCAGACCGCAGGATTCCAATTGATGCCAAATGCTGGAGTGCGATCGCAGGCTTCGGACCAAGTGGCAGCCAGACGGCATCGTTCAGGATCCGAGCTTCTTCAGCTAGGTAAGTTTCGACTAGTTCGCGCAGGATCGGTGTGCGGATCATGTGGGGAGCGCCGTTGTAATTCTCCCCGCCGACAAAAACCGGATACCGCAGGGCAGAAGTGAAGTGCACCTGCTCGCCAGCTTCTGTGAAAAGGCTGGCCGTCGACGGAATACCAAACAGGGCATTCAAGCCGATGGCATCCATCATCCGCACAAGGTTATTGCGGGTGCCACCACCGCTGAAGCTGGCTGTCAGCTTAGCGGCTCGGAGTACATCTTCGACTGAGCGGCCACTCTTCAGATGGGTTCTGGCCGCAGTAGCTGCGTTGATTGCCTGGGCACGACCAGGGGTGATGCCCACGATGACCAGCTTGGCGTGCTTTGCGATGTGGTCGAATGGCGCATACATGATCTCGATATTGCCATTACGCTTGTATGTGAGGGCTTCCTTGGAAGTTGGATCGGCATAGGGGTCCGAACCGCGGGCGGCTTCAATGGCAGAGAGGTAGCGGGTGTAGGTGTCGATCTGATTGACCACGGTCGTAGGCTCCGTTTGGTGGATTGATATCAGAATTTCAGTTGAAGTGGCGCTTGCGATTCATGCGGGCGGCGGTGACCACCCGGGCATTGTCGCCGACGATGAGAAATGAATTCCGGTAGCGGCGAAGCTTTTGGACATCCTGTTTTGAGAGTTCGCCAGCTGCATCCTGTAGGGCTTCCTTCGTCAGGAAGACGCTGAGGGCACCGCGTGCATCACGAGTCTCCCCAAAGCGATACAAGTTTGTCAGCACATCAGTCGGGATGCCCCGCTGCTGTGCTCGCATGCTGGCGTGGTGTGAGATTTGGATGTCCATATCTATGCCCTCCATCAGGTGATGGAGGTGATATAGCGACATCATACAAGGTCGTCAACCAAAAAATGATATCGGTGATATTGCGAACTCATCTTAGCTAGATCGCTGGTGGCGATATTCGAAGGGCCCTAGGTCGTGGCCCAGCGGGTGATGTGATTTCAGAGTAATGGAAGCTGCGCCTCGGAGGAGATTGTGGAAAAACGGAGTAAAGAGCGAATATGCGGGGTTTGCCTGCTGGGCGGCTTCTGAGGCCTCCGAGGAGCGCGGCGCGGTTTCCAGCGGTCCTATTGGTTATAGAGGGTATACGGTTCACTCCTATCTTCCTGCCTCATCCTCTCAATTTTCTTCGTCTAATTGGAATCTGATGGCCATTCCTTGAAGACCACTAAGGGTGCAATACCCTATTAGAGCTATATATGGGGTTTGCACCGCTAAGGATTTCCCAGGTCGTGCCCGCCCAATTCTAAGCCGCCCCCGCCGCGGCGCTCGCCACGGCCACCATCCGCCCAGCCTGTAGCTGTTTCATTCCAATCTTCTCCGCTACCCGTATCGAGGCAGCATTATGTGGACTGATGTCGGCGATCACCCGATCGAGGCCCAAGGTCTGGAAGGCATACGTGAGAACGGTTTGAGCGGCCTCTGTCGCATATCCACGGCCCCAAGCATCGTAAGCATCCGGCGTAGGCCGCGGGTGGGCCGGCTTCCGGTCAGTGGCGGTTGTTCTGGCTTTTGGCGTAACCAACTTTTCCAAGGGTTCGGCGGCGCGCGATCTTAGCTATCCGATCATTGATCGTATCGACACCAATATTGTCCGGCTCGAAGCGACCTCCGTACCAGGCCACGACTTCGCGGTGTTGTGCATGTCGAGGCTTTGCCATTGCGTTCAGGAACTCCTCGAAGCCGGACAATCCGCCGACATCTTCCGGCGGCGCGCGCCGTTCGCCGTCGACGAAGCGCGGATATTCGACTGCCGGATCGGCGTCCGTGACGGCCTCAACAGTGATTGAATGCCGCCAGTCGTCGCCGAAGTCATAGGTATAGTTGAAGGTTGTGATGGCGCGATCCACCAGAGCGCCTATACGAACATTGCGGGCGGCATAGGTCTCACGGCCGAAGTCCCATTCAGGATCGGGAACTGCGTAGCGCTTGCCGCCGACATTGAACTCGAAGAGGTGATAGTCCTGGAATGGCATGACGGCCTGGATGATGTCGTGCAGCCCTTTCAGGCTGGTGGTGATCGGGACCTCTACCCTGCGCCAGATGGCTGGGTCGATATGATCGAGCTTGACGATAATCCGGGCGATGCGTTCGCTGGAGGTCATGATGCCAATGCCATAGGTGCTTGCGCTGATGTCCAGTGCCACGGAAGCAGTTGCTCCAGCCTGCTGACAGGAGTGTCGGCGATACGAGCGAGAACGTCAGCGAGCCAGGCCTGCGGGTCGATGTCATTGAGCTTGGCGGTCATGATCAGCGTGGCCATGAAGGCTGCACGATCAGCCCCACGATCCGATCCGGCAAAGAGCCATGATTTCCTGCCCAGTGCAAAGCCTCTAAGCGCTCGTTCGGCAGCATTGTTCGTAAGGCAAATCCGGCCGTCATCGAGGAATGACGTAAAGCCATCCCAGCGCTTCAGCATATAGTCGATTGCCTCGGCGACGGGAGAACTGCGAGACAGTTTTGCCCGCTCGGTTTGGAGCCAATCATGCAGCTCTTCGGCGAGTGGCTGGCTGTCTTTGCGGCGGCGCTCCAGACGCTGCTCGTCGGCAAGACCGTTGATCTCCCGTTCGATATCGAAGAGGGCATCGATCCGTTTGACGGCCTCCAATGCCATTGGCGAGATAGGCGCAGCTTTGCTGCCACGTTTGGCGTTCGCGGTGATGTCGGCCAGCACGAAGAACTTGCGGCGTGAATGTGCCCAGCAGAATGCTTGGCGCAGAGGCGCGGGATCGCGATCTACTTTGAACAGCGGATTGTAGCCGCTATAGGCATCCGCCTGCAGAATGCCGGAGAAGGTCTTCAGGTGGCGTTCGGGATGCTCCTGTCGCCGGTCTCGCGATGAGTAGAACAGTGCCGCAGGCGGCGACAGCCCGCCAAACGGCCGGTCATCCCGGACATAGGTCCAGATGCGGCCGGTATCGGTCTTTCCCTTCGCCAGGATCGGCACGGTCGTGTCGTCGCCATGCAGCCGCTCTCCGGCCAGGACATGGGCCTCGATCAGCGAATGGATGGGCTTCAGGGCTGCGGCACACGCGCCGACTTGGTCGGCCAGCGTCGATAGGCTGAGGTCGACGCCCTCGCGGGCATAGCGTTCGCTTTGGCGATTGAGCGGCTGATGCTGGGCGAACTTCTCGAACAGGATCATCGCCAGAAGGTTTGGCCCGGCAAAACCGCGCGGCGTCACATGGAAGGGTGCTGGCGGTTGGGTGATCTTCTCGCATTCGCGGCAGGAGAACTTCTCCCGCACGGTCTGAATGACCTTCCACTGACGAGGGATGACCTCCAGTGTCTCTGTGATATCCTCACCGAGCTTCGACAGCTTGGCAGAGCCGCAGCAGGAGCAGTTTGTCGGAGCAGCAATGACGACACGTTCGCGCGGGAGATGCTCGGGAAACGGCTTGCGTGATGGGCGCTTGCGCTCGAAGGCCCTGACGGTCGAGGCATTGGCTGCGATCTCCGCCGCCAATTCATCTTCGCCAGCATCAGCCTCCAGCTCCTCGAGCTGCAGTTCCATCTGTTCGAGAAGCCGCGCTTTGCGCTCGGAGCGACTGCCATAAAGCTCCCGGCGGACTTTCTCGATCTCCAGCTTCAACCGCGCGATCAGCGCCTCGGAATGCGACACGAGCGCCTTCGCGCTGGCGGCCTCTGCCTTGGCGGTCGCTGCCTCGGCCTCGGCCGTAATGCGTCGGGCACGCTCCGCCGCCAAGGCCGCAAGTGCGCTGGCAAGGTCGTCAGGAAGCTGTTCAGCCGCATCGTTCATGGGCTGATGGAATCATATTCGCCCCCGCCATTCCAGCGTTTTTGCTCATCCGACTGATGTTGGTCGCCAGGTCTTTTGCGGCATCCGCCAGTCGATACCCTCCAGCAGATAACCGAGCTGTCCAGGCGTAATTACCACCGTACCATCGGCCACCGACGGCCATACAAAGCGTCCCCGCTCCAGCTTCTTCGTGAACAAGCAAGCTCCCTGGCTATCGTGCCAAATGACCTTGATCAGACCGCCGCCACGCCCGCGGAACACGAACAGGTGCCCGCACATCGGATCGCGCTTCAGTGTCTCTTGCACCATCAGCGACAGACCGGGAAAGCCCTTGCGCATGTCCGTAT
>NZ_JBIOKZ010000019.1:0-20000 GCF_044142885.1 Pseudorhizobium flavum | reverse complement strand
GTTGGCTTAGAAGCAGCCATCATTTAAAGAAAGCGTAACAGCTCACTGGTCTAAATAAGGGTCTTTGCGCCGAAAATGTAACGGGGCTAAAGCCATGCACCGAAGCTGAGGATTTGCAGTTTACTGCAAGTGGTAGCGGAGCGTTCCGTAAGCCTGTGAAGGAGGACCCGTGAGGGCCTCTGGAGGTATCGGAAGTGCGAATGTTGACATGAGTAACGACAAAGAGGGTGAGAGACCCTCTCGCCGAAAGACCAAGGGTTCCTGCTTAAAGTTAATCTGAGCAGGGTTAGCCGGCCCCTAAGACGAGGCAGACATGCGTAGTCGATGGGAACCACGTTAATATTCGTGGGCCTGGTGGTAGTGACGGATCTCGTGTGTTGTTCAACCTTACTGGATTGGTTGTGCAGCGAAGAGGTTCCAGGAAATAGCTCCATCATTATAGACCGTACCCGAAACCGACACAGGTGGTCAGGTAGAGTATACCAAGGCGCTTGAGAGAACTATGTTGAAGGAACTCGGCAAATTGCACGCGTAACTTCGGAAGAAGCGTGACCCCTTTTTGGGCAACCAGGAAGGGGTGGCACAGACCAGGGGGTAGCGACTGTTTATCAAAAACACAGGGCTCTGCGAAGTCGAAAGACGACGTATAGGGTCTGACGCCTGCCCGGTGCTGGAAGGTTAAGAGGAGAGGTGCAAGCTTTGAATCGAAGCCCCAGTAAACGGCGGCCGTAACTATAACGGTCCTAAGGTAGCGAAATTCCTTGTCGGGTAAGTTCCGACCTGCACGAATGGCGTAACGACTTCCCCGCTGTCTCCAACATAGACTCAGTGAAATTGAATTCCCCGTGAAGATGCGGGGTTCCTGCGGTCAGACGGAAAGACCCCGTGCACCTTTACTATAGCTTTACACTGGCATTCGTGTCGGCATGTGTAGGATAGGTGGTAGGCTTTGAAGCGGGGACGCCAGTCTTCGTGGAGCCATCCTTGAAATACCACCCTTATCGTCATGGATGTCTAACCGCGGTCCGTCATCCGGATCCGGGACAGTGTATGGTGGGTAGTTTGACTGGGGCGGTCGCCTCCGAAAGAGTAACGGAGGCGCGCGATGGTGGGCTCAGACCGGTCGGAAATCGGTCGTCGAGTGCAATGGCATAAGCCCGCCTGACTGCGAGACTGACAAGTCGAGCAGAGACGAAAGTCGGTCATAGTGATCCGGTGGTCCCGCGTGGAAGGGCCATCGCTCAACGGATAAAAGGTACGCCGGGGATAACAGGCTGATGACCCCCAAGAGTCCATATCGACGGGGTTGTTTGGCACCTCGATGTCGGCTCATCGCATCCTGGGGCTGGAGCAGGTCCCAAGGGTTTGGCTGTTCGCCAATTAAAGCGGTACGTGAGCTGGGTTCAGAACGTCGTGAGACAGTTCGGTCCCTATCTGCCGTGGGTGTAGGAATATTGACAGGATCTGTCCCTAGTACGAGAGGACCGGGATGGACATATCTCTGGTGGACCTGTTGTCCTGCCAAGGGCATAGCAGGGTAGCTATATATGGAAGGGATAACCGCTGAAGGCATCTAAGCGGGAAACCCACCTGAAAACGAGTATTCCCTATCAGGGCCGTGGAAGACGACCACGTTGATAGGAGGCGTGTGGACGTGCAGCAATGCATGAAGCTTAGCCTTACTAATAGCCCGATCGACTTGATCGTTCTCATTGATAATGCTCATCACGCGTCGCAAGACGCTAAGATGCAGCCAGACGTGTTCACATAAGACCATCGCCAGCTTGTCTGGCTCCCTTGCTCGACAGAGCGCCGGGCAGCCATACAGGCCAAAGGCCGTCGCCAAGCATTTGGCGGGCCGTCCGCAGGGCAGCAGCCGGCAGGCTGCGATCAGCCCGCCAGGACAAGATCAGGCGATGAACCAAAATCCAGCTTCTCAACACATGCCAACAGAAATGTTGGTTCATTGCCCTTAATCGACCTGGTGGTCATGGCGGGGCGGCCGCACCCGTTCCCATTCCGAACACGGCCGTGAAACGCCCCAGCGCCAATGGTACTTCGTCTCAAGACGCGGGAGAGTAGGTCGCTGCCAGGTCTATTAAAGGCAATGCCGCAAAACATAAGCGGACAAAACAATCTTCTCAAAAACGAAAAACTCCCTTCCGGGCAAACGCCCGAAACAGGTGACGCGGGGTGGAGCAGCCCGTTCGGCCTAAGATCGATCCACCGGATCGATCTCTTTACGGCCTCACCTCATCAGGCTACGCCTGACATCGCTCCCGGGCAGGAAAGTCCGTATTCTTGGTGACGCGGGGTGGAGCAGCCCGGTAGCTCGTCAGGCTCATAACCTGAAGGCCGCAGGTTCAAATCCTGCCCCCGCAACCAACAAGACTCGTAACCCAAGCCAATCAGCCGCCTTCTCCGCAAGCATCGCCTGACAACGGTTCAGAAACGGGAGAGGGCGGTATCGACGCACTGCTCGGCGGCGGCGCTGTCACCGATTGCAGACCGCGCCCGCGGCCTTGCCGCCGATGCCGCGGATCGAGGTCACCACTTCCTCTTGCGTGAGCTAGGTTCCATAGCAATCACTGACGTTCGAGAACCGGCGAACTGATACGCCGATACCGAAATTCCTTGCGATCCGCTGCCATGGCCTCATCGATCAGCGTGGCCATCCGGGCGTGGAGCGCAGATTTCGCACAGGCGGGATCGGTTTCCGCAGCACTGCCGGCAATTGCCATCGCCTGGCAGCGGCATCCGCCCCAGTCGATCTCCTTCCTCTCGCAACTGCGGCAGGGTTCGCTCATCCAGTCGGTCCCGCGAAAGGCGTTGAAGGCTTTCGATTGATGCCAGATTTCCGCGAGGCTCTTGTCTCCGAAGCGGTCGAAGACGAGATCCGGAATGGTGCCGGCGGCGTGGCAGGGAAGGACGCTGCCGTCGGGTGCTACCATGAAGGCGTCGCGGGCCCATCCGCCCATGCAAGGCTTCGGATACATGGCGAAGTAGTCAGGCGTGACGAAATCAATGGCAAGGACGCCGTAGAGGTCCTCCTGGGCCTTTCGCACTGTCTCAACCTGGCGCTCGACCGACGCGCGGTCCGGCATCAGCGCATTGCGGTTGAGGAGCGCCCATCCGGCATATTGCACATTGGCAATCTCCAGCCGCTCGGCATCAAGGGCCAAGGCGAGATCGATGAAGGCCGGCACTTCCTCGATATTGTGCCGATGGATCGGCGCGTTGATCGTCAGCGGCAGACCGGCGGCGCGCACCTGCCTTGCCGTTTCCATCTTCTTCTCGTGAGCGCCTCGATGATTGCCGATCTTTTCGGTCGTTTGAGCAAATGCGCCCTGGAAACTCACCTGGACATGGTCCAGTCCCGCCTGTGCCAGTGCTTCCATCCGTCCCTCGGCGATGCCGACGCCGGCCGTGATCAGGTTCGTGTAGACGCCGCGGCTCGCCAGGCGTTGGACCAGCACCTCCAGGTCCGGTCGAAGTGTCGGCTCACCTCCCGACAGGTGGATTTGCAGCACCCCGAGATCGGCCGCCTGGTCAAACAGCGCAAGCCAGGCGTCCGTTGCCATCTCCCGGTTCGCCTTCAGGAGTTCGACCGGGTTGGAACAATAAGCGCATTGCAGCGGGCATCGATGCGTCAGTTCTGCCAGCATTCCGATCGGCGGAAGTATCGCTTGGGTCATAGCGTCACCAAAGATCTGTCTGACCATTCCTGGAGAAAGCCTTCAACGTCCTCTCCAATTTCTTCGGGCGGGGCTTCGTAAACAGACGCCAGGTTGTCCAGGATCTGCGTGACCGAGTGCTTCCCATCGCACAGCCTCAGAATGTCTAGGCTGATCTCGTCGGGCCAAAACACCTTTTCCGGAGATAGGAGGGCCCAAGCCTGCCGGACCGGATCATATTGCAGGCGTACATGGCGCTTCAGCACCGGGATGGAGCTTGCAGTCACGATCCTGCGCTCCCGCCGCGGCATCATTGTGGCCGTTTCGGATCGAAGGCGCCGGGCGGCACATGGCCGTGATCCCCATAGGCCTGCTCAAGGGCATCCAGCATGGCCCAGAGTACGTCGCACTTGAAGACGAGGGCGTCGATCACCGCCTGCTGCTTTTCCGGCGTGTCTGCATTTGCCAGCACATAGGCCAGAGCGAAGTCGGAATCCCGCGAGGCCTGCGCCGGCCTTGGCTGGAAGTATTCAAGGATATCCTCCGTCACGTAAGCGTATTTCGCCAGCATGGCCGGAACGCGCTCGCCGATGATCACTGGGGAGAAGAGCTCGGTTAGTGACGAGGCCACCGCCTCGAGAAGCGTACGATCCGTGCAGAAGGACAGGTAAGCGCCGACGGCGAAGCGTGTGGCCGGCAGTGCTGACTTTTGGCTCTTCACGAGGTCGGCATTGAGGCCGAGGCCGGTCGCCAGCTTCAACCAGCGCGAGATGCCGCCGTTCCAGCCGTCCGTGCCATCGTGATCCTCGACGCGTTTTCGCCATTCAGCACGGAAAGCAGGATCTTCGGCTCGGGCGATGATCATGGCATCCTTTCGAGGAATGACCGATTGATAGCAATAGCGGTTGAGCGCCCAGGCCTGCAATTGTGCCTTCGACAGCGAGCCTGCCGTCATCTTGTGATGCAGCGGGTGGCGGTTATGGTAGCGGCTGACGCCTACCTCGCGCAGAACCTTCTCCAGCGCTTCGGGCGAAAGACCGCCTCTCGCTGCATCCGAAAACTCGGTCACAGCACCACCTCCATCCCGTCATGAGCAATTTCCCAGCCGCGTCCACGCACCGTCTCCGCTTCGGGGGAGCGCTCGTCGAGGATGGGGTTCGTGTTGTTGATGTGGACGTAGATGCGGCGGCTGATCTCCACATCGGCCAAGGCTGCGGCCGAGCCGTCCGGGTCGGAAATATGCATGTGACCCATGCGCTGCCCCGTCTTGGAGCCGACGCCGGATGTGAGCATCTCGTCATCGGTATAGACGGTGCCATCGAAGAGGAGACAGCGCGCTCCATGTAGACGTGTCTTCAGGTCGCTATCGACGGCGGCGCATCCTGGAACGTAGAAGGCCGCGACGTTCTCAGCATCCGTTGCAATCCGGACGCCGATCGTGTCGCCGGCCTGCGTCCCGAACCCGGTGTCGGCCTTGCTTTCGTCTTCCATGAACAGCGCCACTTTGCCCGGAACGGGGAAGGGCTCCACCGTAAGGCCCGTCGGTTTGTTTTGCCAGTCGAGGACCTGGGTGGTGACGTTTAGAGCAAGCTCGCGTCGTTGAACGACCCTCGGATCGAGGACGTTGAAAATGGAGTTTTGATCCAGCACATCGAGCACGCGCCGCGTCGCATAGATGACGAAGGCTTGTCGCTCCCGCAAGCTGAGAAGGCCGGCGATGTGGTCGACGTCGGCATTCGTCAGCACGACTGCTGCGATCGGCGTTGAGCGGAGCGCTGCATCCTCGGCGGGTTGCAGTTCCGGCGTGGCGGCGATCTGCTGGCGGATGTCGGGGGAGGCATTGAAGATTACCCAATCGACGCCATTATCACAGGCGGCCAGGCTGGATTGCGTTCTTGCCTTCACGCCTTCGGCGCCCATCCGGGCCGCCCGGCTCAGGCGGAAATTGCAGTTCCACTGGGGGAAACCGCCGCCAGCGGCGGATCCCAGGATCTTCAGCCGCATCAAATGCTTCTCCCCGCCAAGGCAGACGCCGTGGCTTTCCTGAGCATGCGAATACCGCCCCACCCGCTAGGACGGATGAGGCGGAAGGCTACTTATTTCTTGGCAGGTAGTTGGGCAGGAAAATACCGCGACATTTCCATACCCACAGCGACGGTGCACATCGCTGGCTTCTTCCATGTCTTCTTCATGTGTCCTCCTTCCAGGTGGCACCATTGTTTGGGCCACGGTCATCATACGCCGTTTGGCGCAGCATCCAAGCCCCGCGTGGCTCACGAAATCTTGGGAGCCCGCCTCTAGATTCAGGGGTTGATTAAATCCTGTCGCGGGATAATCTTCCTTTCGGCACCGAAAAAACGTTAGTTCCGAACCACTTCGGGACTGGTTTATCCGTGGAGGGATCCGGTGCCTGCTGTCTTCCTGCCGTTCATTGCTGTTTTTCTCGTCCTGTTTGGTGTCTTCCCGACTGCGGCGCAGCAATCGGCCGCGACGCAGGTGCAGGTCAAGCTGGGCTACCTTCGCGCCTATGAACCACAGCTCACGCTATCCGTACTCGATGTCGCGCCACGCGATGAAGGGATTGCCGGGGCCGACGTGGCAATCGCCGACAACAACACGACCGGCAAGTTCCTGGGGCAGACCTATACGCTCGACGTGACCGAGGTAAAACTCGATGCGGATGTGAAGGCGGCGACAGAGGAACTCATCTCGAAGGGGGTGAACTACCTCCTGGCGGACTTATCCGCCGAGCAGCTTCTGTCGATCACCAACCTCGCGCGGGATCGGGACGTGCTGATCTTCAATGTTGGTGCCACAGATGACCGGCTACGCGAGGAGGCTTGCCATTTGAACGTCTTCCATACGGCTCCCACGCGCAGCATGCTGGCGGACGGGCTGGCGCAATATCTTGTCTGGAAGCAATGGCGTCGCTGGGTGTTGATCCATGGCTCCCATGAGAGGGACAAGCTTTTTGCCGATGCGCTTCGTCGTGCAGCAGAGCGCTTCGGCGGTGAGATCCTGTTGGAGAAGGAGTTCATGGACACCGGGACCGCCCGCAGGACGGATTCAGGCGTTGTCCAGATCCAGCGCCAAATGCCGGTTTTCACGCAGGATTTCCCAGAGCACGATGTCGTTCTGGTAGCCGATGAGAGCGAGGTCTTCGGCACCTATGTCCCGTATCGGACCTGGACCCCGCGTCCCGTGGCCGGTACGGCCGGACTTATTCCCTCCGCCTGGCATCCCGCCAGCGAGCAATGGGGAGGCACGCAGATCCAGAACCGGTTCGCCAAGGCCAATGGCAGGCGGATGCTGTGGAAGGACATGGCCGCCTGGACGGCGGTGCGGGTCGTCGGCGAAGCTGTAACGCGTACTAACAGCGCGGAGGCCGCGAAAACTGCAGATTACCTGCGAAGCCCTGATTTTTCGATTGCAGCGTTCAAGGGGCAGAAGCTGACCTTCCGGACCTGGAACGGGCAGTTGCGCCAGCCGATCTTCCTTGGCGACGGGCGGTCGGTGGTATCGACCTCGCCGCAGGAGGGGTTTCTACATCAGGTGTCGGAGCTGGACACGCTCGGGGTCGATCAACCGGAAACGACATGCGTTCTGGACTGAAAACGTGTGAGGAGGGATCTGGAATGCTTGGAAGACTGAGTTGTTTGTCAGGCGCGCTTGTATTTGCGGTTGGCCTTGCCACGCCCGCGTCAGCCTACATGGTCTATGTCTCGAACGAGAAGGACAACACCGTAACTGTCGTGGACTCCACCACCATGGAGGTGGTCCACACAATCGATGTCGGCCAGCGGCCCCGCGGCATCACCATCTCGCATGACGGCAAGTTCATCTACCTGTGTGCCAGCGACGACGACACGATCGAGATCATCGATACGGCCACCAATCAGATCGTCGGCTCACTGCCTTCGGGGCCGGATCCGGAGCTCTTCGTGCTCTCGCCCGACGGCAAGACCCTCTATGTTGCTAACGAGGACGACAACCTGGTTACGGTCATCGATCTCGACAGCAAGAGCGTGGTGGCCGAGATTCCTGTCGGTGTGGAGCCGGAGGGGATGGGGATCAGCCCCGACGGGAAGACGATGGTCAACACGTCCGAAACAACCAACATGGCGCATTTCATCGACACGGCTTCGAACGAGATCACGCACAATGTCCTGGTCGATTCCCGTCCGCGGTTCGCAGAGTTCAAGCCCGACAATTCTGAAGTGTGGGTGAGTGCCGAAATTGGCGGCACCGTTTCCGTGATCGACAATGAAACTCGTGAGATCACGCAGAAGATCTCCTTCGAGATACCCGGTCTGCGATCGGAAGCGATCCAACCCGTCGGGGTCCGGATCACTGCGGACGGCACTAAGGCTTACATCGCGCTCGGTCCCGCCAATCGCGTCGCTGTCGTCAATACGGAGACCTATGAGGTCGAGAAGTATGTGCTGGTTGGCCAGCGTGTCTGGCAACTCGCCTTCACGCCGGACCAGAAGACGATCATCAGCACCAACGGCGTCTCCAACGATATCACCTTCATCGATGTCGCCACCGACGAGCCGGTCCAATCGGTGACGGTCGGGGCGCTTCCATGGGGCGTGGTTGTGTCGCCGCAATAGTTTCAGCGTTTTCAGGAGGAGGATTGAAATGAGCTATTATCGCAGACTGTCCCTCGCAGCCTTCATGGGCCTTGCCATCTCCGTGACGCCGGCATTCTCGCAGGATGCCGATGATGATGACGACGACGATGCGCCGGCACCGGCGGCCGCGGCGACGGAGAAGGTGACGAGGGCCAGCAAGGACGTCCCGGAACTGGTCCTGGGGTCGGCGGAAGACAGTTTCACCGTGAACCAGAAGGACTTCGAACTGATCGCCGGGCAGGGGTATCGCTGGAAGATTACCTCTGCTGCCGGACTGGAGTATAAATTCCACACGGACCTGTTCCGCAATGTCTGGATGAACCAGATCGTCATCAACGATCTCGAGGTCCACATGAACGGGGCACCTGCCTGGCTGGAATTCGACGCGGAAGGGACGATGCAGGTGCAGTTCACGACGATCCGTCCCGGAACCTACACCTGGTCGGTGCCGGATTTGGCCGACAAGGGAATGCAGGGCACGATCATCATCAAGTAGCGGAGAACGGAAGGCGGGATCATGCAGCATGTGAAGGCGGATAAAGCCATGGTCCCGCCCGCCGCTCTGGAAGTGTCCGGGGTAAGCCACGCCTATGGTCGCAAACCGGTGCTTTCAGATGTGTCCTTCACCATCCCGCAAGGCCACTTCACGGTCTTGCTCGGCCTCAATGGTGCGGGAAAGACAACGCTGTTTTCCCTGATCTGCCATCTCTACGATACCCGGCATGGCGCGATCCGCATCTTCGGGCATGACATCGTAAGGCAGCCCGGCCAGGCGCTTCGCCGCTTGGGAATCGTGTTCCAGGCGCGCACGCTGGACCTCGACCTCAGCATCCATCAGAATCTAGCCTATCACGCGTCCCTGCACGGGATCGGCCGGGCTGCGGCGAGGGAGCGGATAGGGACGCTTTTGCAGCAGGTCGGAATGAGCGATCGCCTGCACGACAAGGTCCGGGCGCTGTCGGGCGGCCAGATGCGTCGCGTCGAAATCGTCCGTGCCCTACTGCACCGGCCGCCGCTGCTCCTGCTGGACGAAGCCACCGTCGGTCTGGATATTCAGTCCCGCGCCGACATCCTGGCCACCATACGAAACCTGGTGGCGGAGGAGGGGATCAGTGTCCTGTGGGCGACGCATCTGATCGACGAAGTCGATGTCAGCGATCGCGTCGTCCTGCTCCACAAGGGCAGGGTGTTGGCGGATGGCCGTGTTTCGGATGTCGTTTCGAAGACCGGCGCCGAGAATATTGGTGAAGCCTTCGGAATACTCACTCGGTCCGAGGTGCAGGCGGAGGGGGTGCTGCGATGACGTCGCAAGTTCAGGCCGAGATGCTCGCCGCCGACGGCGGCCGCAGGTCCGGCTTTAGTCTGCGCCACTACCTCATCTGCTTTCGCGGCATCGTGTTCAGGGAGGCGTTGCGCTTCCTGAACCAGCGGGAGCGCTTCATCTCCTCGCTCGTGCGCCCGCTCTTGTGGCTGTTCATCTTCGCGGCTGGCTTCCGGCAGGTCCTGGGTGTCTCAATCATTCCACCCTACAAGACCTATGTCCTCTATGAAGTCTATATCACGCCCGGTCTGTGCGGGATGATCCTGCTGTTCAGCGGCATGCAGTCCTCGCTCTCCATGGTCTACGACCGGGAGATGGGTAATATGAGAACCCTGCTGGTCAGTCCTTTCCCGCGCTGGTTCCTGCTCGTGTCGAAGCTGCTGGCGGGTGTCACGGTTTCGATCCTGCAGGTCTATGTCTTCCTGGCGATTGCCTGGTTCTGGGGCGTGAAGCCACCGCTCATCGGTTACCTGTTCATCCTGCCGGCACTTTTCCTCGCGGGCGTGATGCTGTGCGCGCTCGGCATGCTGCTTTCATCGATGATCAAGCAGCTGGAGAATTTTGCCGGCATCATGAACTTCGTGATCTTCCCGATGTATTTTGCTTCTTCGGCGCTCTACCCTCTGTGGCGCATCCAGGAGGCTAGTCCGCTTCTTCACAAGATCTGCCTCGCCAACCCGTTCACTTACGCGGTCGAACTGGTGCGTTTCGCACTCTACGGGCAGATCGAATGGTATTCCCTATCGGTTGTGGTCGGGTGCATCCTGCTCTTCCTGGGCGGCGCGATCCTGGCCTATGACCCGTCGAAAGGCTTGCTCAGCCGCAGGCAGGATGGAGGAGTAAACACATGAGGTTCCCGGCGCACGTGATGACATACCTCGGGGCATTCCTGTTGCACGGCGCTCTCCTCGGGCCGGCCCTTGCGGCTCAGGGAGATGATCCCGATTGGCCCTGCATCCAGCGCAAGGTGCCAGAACTCTCACTTGCCCAAATCTGGACCGGACCGGAACTGCCGCCATCGGCAGGCGAATGGGCAGATGATGCCGACGTTTCGGATCTTGTCGCAGAGGTCGCGGCGAGGCGCGTGCCCCTGGCGCAAGCCGAACAGATGATCCGCGACTTTGCCTCCAGGCTGACGCCGGACGAGCGGCAGGTGCGGCTGACCAAGCTGGTGAAGGGGCTCTTCGACCATATGAACCGAGAGCGCTCGCAGGTCATCAGCGGCATCGGCCGGTATGCCCACAAACAGAGGGATCTGGCCGATGCACTGCGCAAGGAAGGTTCGGCGGTCGATGAGTTGCGGGCGAAGGCCGACGCCGATCCCAATGAGGTTGCTGTTCGGAACGACCGGCTCGTCTTCCAGACGAGGATCTTCCAGGAGCGGGTACAGTCTCTCACTTTCGTCTGCGAGGTGCCGACCTTGATCGAGCAGCGCTTGTATGCGCTCGCCAAGACGATCTCGCAGACGCTGGAGAGCCGTTAGGTTTACGGGAACTGCTTGAGGTAGGCGATCACGTTTGCGAGGTCCTCGTCCTTCTTCAGCCCGACGAACGCCATCTTGTTGCCCTTGATGTAAGCTTTCGGGTCGTGAAGATACTCCGCAAGTGTTTCGTCGTTCCAGACGAGACCCTTCTCTCCGGCCTCGGCCATGGCTTTGGAGTATTTGAACCCTTCATGAGTGCCAGCGGTGCGACCGACGACGCCCTTGAGAGAGGGACCAATCTTGTTTGTGTCGCCTTCGACGACGTGACATGCCTTGCATTTGGCGAACACTTTCTCGCCGGCTGCAGCGTCTTGGGCAAGACACTGACCGGCCATCGCGATCACGAGGCCAGCCGCCCCAACCATTACCGTAAGCTGCATTCCACATCCTCCCGGAGGTCCAGTTTGTCGTGTAGCGATGCGCTCCGATCGGATGCGCTCTACACGCGGAGAAAGGTAGACCTTCGTTTGAGCGAGTCAACATAGTCGCGTGGTCCACGCGGTGCACTCAGTTGACGCATGTCTGCGCAGGGCATATTCTACCGGAAGCTTTTCATCGGGCACCTTGAGGAGCTTCTGTCGGGTGCGTGCGCTCGGCCTTCTGTATTGCGCGTCACGCAAGAAAGGTGCTTCCTTGAACCTCGTCGATCTTGTCCTGACAGTGTGTCTGTTCGCCAGCCCTACCAGTTGCCGCGACGAGCATCTCTATTTCGAAAGCGAAGGCTCTCTCATGCAATGCATGGTCTCGGCGCCGAGCCGCATCGCGCGATGGTCGGAAGGACGACCGGCGTTGAAGATCGTACGCTGGAAATGCGTATTTCCCGATGGGAGCCGTGATATCTGACGGGCAAACCTACTTCAGGGGGAGTGGCATGGGAATTTCGAGACGCGAATTCGGGAGCTTGGGGCTTGGTTTGCTGGCGACCAGCATAGGCCTTCCGGCGTTCGGAGCACCCGATCTGCCGAAGATCAAGGTCGGGGTCCTCAAGTTCGGCACCGTCAGCTGGGAACTCGATACGATCAAGCATCATGGCCTGGACCAGAAGAACGGCGTGGATGTCGAAGTTCTCGACTTCGCCGGGGAGGACGCAACCAACGTCGCCATGCTGGCCGGCGATCTCGATGTCATCGTGTCCGACTGGCTCTGGGTATCGCGACAGCGGTCGGAAGGGGAGGCGCTGACACTGGCGCCCTACTCCACGGCGGTTGGGGCGCTCATGGTCAAGAATGACTCTAGCGCGCGTCAACTTCCTGACCTTGCGGGCAAGAAGATCGGCGTCGCAGGCGGACCGCTGGACAAGAGCTGGTTGCTGATCCAGGGCCTTGCCCAGCGGGATCACCAGTTCGACCTCGCCAAGGAAGCAGAGATCGTGTACGGCGCCCCGCCACTCCTCGCCGAGAAGGCGCTCTCGGGCGAACTGGATGCGGTACTGAATTTCTGGCATTTCTGTGCTCGCCTCGAAGCGGAGGGCTTCCGACGGCTGGTCGGCGCCGACGATGCGGCCCGGGGTCTCGGAGCCTCCGGCCCAGTATCGGCTCTCGGATATGTGTTCCGCGAGGAATGGGCCGACCAGAACCAGGATGTGGCGCTGAACTTCATTCGAGCAAGTTCAGAGGCAAAGGCGCTGCTGGCCAGCTCCGATCCGGAATGGCAGCGGCTTGCGCCGTTGGTCAGGGCAGAAGGGCGAGCGCTTGAGGTGCTGCGAGATCGGTACCGCGAAGGTATCCCGCAGCGCCCTGTTGCCGAAGAGGAACGGGATGCCGCCACGCTCTACGAAGTCCTCGCCACCCTCGGCGGTGAAAAGCTCGTCGGAAAGGCCCGGCAGATGGCTCCCGGCACCTATTGGGCTGCATTGAAGGCATGAACGTTGACGAGGATGCGAGGGCTGGCTTGGTGTCCGGGCTCCCCGAGCGTGGCGGACGTAGGGGAGCCGCTCTGCTGCCGCTGGCGAGCACCGCGGTATCCCTGATCGGCCTACTGCTGGTGTGGAGCCTGGTCGCGGGGCTCTGGCCGAGCCGGGCGCTGCCGCCACCAATGGCGGTATGGAGTGTCATTGTCGCCGAATTGGTGAGCGGCGATCTCGTCTACCATCTAATGATGACCTTGTGGCGCGTTGCTGCCGCCTATCTCATTGCCATGGTAGTCGGGACGGTGATCGGCGTCCTGCTCGGCCGGCGGCGACGGCTCGACTCATTCTTTGATCCCTGGCTCGTTCTCTTCCTGAACATACCGGCCCTGGTGATCATCGTGCTTGCCTATATCTGGTTCGGGTTGACGGAAGCAGCCGCGATCGGCGCCGTCGCGGTCAACAAGATCCCGAATGTCGTCGTCACGATGCGAGAGGGCGCGCGCGCCCTTGACGATCGTTACATGGAGATGGCGCAGGTCTACCGTCTGATTCGATTGGACCGGATCCGGCACATCCTGGTGCCGCAACTCCAGCCTTATTTTGCCGCGGCATCACGTTCAGGCATCGCGCTGATCTGGAAGATCGTTCTCGTCGTGGAACTGCTTGGCCGCTCGAATGGCGTCGGCTTCCAGATCTACCTCTATTTCCAGATCTTCGAGGTCGCCGGCATCCTTGCCTATACCCTGGCCTTCGTCGCCATCATGTTGATGATCGAACTCGTTGTGGTGCAGCCCGTTGAACAGCATGCAAGCCGCTGGCGTCGCCGCGCCGCTTAAGGTCGAGATCCGCGAAAAGAGGTTCCGCTCGACGGAGGGCGTAGGCGTTGTCGCTCTGCGAGACCTCTCCTTCGAAGTCGGAGCGGGCGAGTTTGCATGCCTCCTCGGTCCGTCAGGATGCGGCAAGACCACGACATTGCGCATCCTGCTCGGTCTTGATCGAGCCTATTCAGGCAGCATCCGGATGCCGGCCGGAGACAGGCACCGCATCGCAGCTGTCTTTCAGGAGCCGGTGCTCCTTCCATGGCGGACGGTGGAGCAGAACATCCGGTTGACGCTGCCTCCGTCCCTGAAGCAGGTCGTGCTCGATGAACTGCTCGAGATCCTCGGCCTCTCCGGGCTGGAGACCCTTTATCCCTCGGAACTGTCGCTTGGACTTGCCAGACGCGTTGCTCTTGCCCGCGCCTTTGCGACTGAGCCTTCCATCCTCTTCCTGGACGAGCCGTTCGTATCGCTTGACGAGGCAACCGCCGAAAGACTGCGAGGTCTTCTCGTAACGGTCTGGTCGACGCGACCGACCACCGCGTTGATGGTGACGCACAACTTGCGTGAAGCCCTCTTCCTTGCCGACAGGATCATCGTGCTATCGCCCCGGCCAGCAAAAGTCATTGGCATTTTCCACGTCGATGTGCCCCGAGAGGAGAGGGATACGGACCAATTGGATCGACTGGTTTTCGCCTTCAAGCATCAGATCGCCGGCGTGGAAGGCTCCGCCTGATCATTCAGATAACGCGTAAGGGAAGGTGCGTCCGTATCAGAAGCAGCGGACGTCCGCCTCTGCCTGCGCTCGCCGCAAATCTGCCGTCGCGGACCGTGCAGGCGCACTTTGGCGAAACAGGACGCCTCGTTCGCCCGTGAGCAGTCCGAGGCTTCGAAAGGTCTCCGCCTCCTCATAGCGGGCATAGGGTATGATGGAGGAAATGACATCTATGGAGCAGGAACAGCTTTCCAGAGCCTGCCGCGAATTGCCGTTGGCCTTCATGCATCCATAGACGTAGTCGGCGACCGCTATCGTCGGGTAATCCTGCGCGGCAGAGGCTCCGGCCGCATACATGATCACTGCAATGAGCACGGCCGGCCGGCGTTTCTGGGCGAGCGTCATAGGCGGTCTCCGAGGGGCTCGGGAAGCGATGCATAATGTTCATGCTTCAAATACTGAAGTATTATCATAGCAATTGATGGTGCTCGATTAAACAAAAATCCCAATTCTGAGCAGTGTGCGCCGATATTGCGTCGCAACAATTCTTTTGCAGCGCACCATTGCCATGTATTTATTCTTGCCTATACGGCTCTTGTATCCTATCGTCATCTTTGTCATCCGGCTTCAAGGCTTTGTCTTATGGGAGGGACAAGGCTTCGCAGGTGAAAATCGGTACGGCAGCAACGGTGCCCGCTGCTCAAGCCGACAGACATCGTGACACGCTGGCGGAAGACGATCCCAGACAGCATGAACGTCCATGACCGGCAAACCAGGTCTGTGGGACCAGTTGTGCCGCGATGACGTGCCTCGGGTGAATAACTGCATCGGGAGGACTACGCATGCGCCTGACCAAAACCTCTGCCTGTCTGTCTCTGACTGCTGCTGGATTTCTGGCAGCTGCCCTTGCCAGCACGGCACTTGCCAATGACGAACTGACTGCCCTCGCGGCAGATTCGAAGAACTGGGCAATGCCCACCGGCGACTACGCCAATCACCGGTATTCGAAGCTCAACCAGATTACCAAGGACAACGTGAAGGATCTGCAGGTCAAGTGGACCTTTTCGACCGGCGTCCTGCGCGGGCACGAGGGTGGCCCGCTGGTCATCGGCGATGTGATGTACGTCCACACGCCGTTTCCGAACATCGTCTATGCGCTCGACCTGAAAAATGACGGGAAGATTCTATGGAAATACGAGCCGCGGCAGGATCCGAATGTCATCGGGATCATGTGCTGCGATACGGTGAACCGCGGTGTGGCCTACGGCGACGGCAAGATCATTCTGAACCAGGCGGACACCACGGTAGTTGCTCTCGATGCCAAGACGGGCGAAGTCGTGTGGTCCGTGAAGAACGGTGATGAGATCGATGGCAGCAAGGGTGAATCCGGCACGGCGGCACCCATGGTCGTCAAGGACAAGGTCATCATCGGGGTTTCGGGGGCTGAATTCGGCGTACGGGGCTGGACGGCCGCCTATAACCTGAAGGATGGCTCGCTGGCCTGGAAGGCCTACTCGATGGGGCCTGATTCAGAGACGCTGATTGATCCGGAAAAGACCACCCATCTTGGCAAACCCGTCGGACCGGATTCAGGGACGAATACCTGGGAGGGGGAACAGTGGAAGACAGGCGGCGGGACGACATGGGGATGGTTCGCCTATGACCCCAAGAGCAACCTGGTGTTCTACGGTACCGGAAACCCGTCGACATGGAACCCGGTGCAGCGCCCCGGCGACAACCGCTGGTCTATGACCTTGATGGCTCGTGATGCCGATACTGGTGTTGCGAAGTGGCTCTACCAGATGACGCCGCATGACGAGTGGGACTATGACGGCGTCAACGAGAACATCCTCGTGGATGCGATGGAGATCAACGGCCAGCCACGCGACGTGCTCGTGCACTTCGACCGGAACGGCTTTGCCTATACTCTCGATCGCAACACCGGCGAACTCCTGGTTGCAAAGAAGTACGATCCGAAGGTGAACTGGGCGACGGAAGTCGTGATGGATCCGAACAGCGACCAGTACGGTCGACCACAGGTCGTGGCTCAGTATTCCACCGACCAGAACGGCGAGGATACAAACACGACCGGGGTGTGCCCGGCAGCCCTCGGGACCAAGGACCAGCAGCCTGCGTCCTATTCACCGAAGACGGGTCTCTTCTACGTGCCGACGAACCACGTCTGCATGGACTATGAGCCTTACAGGGTGAGCTATACGGCGGGTCAGCCTTATGTCGGCGCTACGGTGTCGATGTACCCGGCTCCGGACAGCCATGGCGGCATGGGCAACTTCATTGCCTGGGATGCCGCCAAGGGCGAGATCGTCTGGTCGAAGCCCGAGCAGTTCTCGGTCTGGTCGGGTGCGCTCGCAACGGACGGCGACGTCGTCTTCTACGGCACGCTGGAAGGTTACATCAAGGCGGTCGATCTCGACGGAAACGAACTCTACAAGTTCAAGACTCCGTCCGGGATCATCGGCAATATCAACACATATGAGCATGAGGGTAAGCAGTATATCGCCGTTCTGTCCGGCGTCGGCGGCTGGGCCGGCATCGGATTGGCAGGCGGTCTGCTTTCTCCGGAAAACGCTGCGGCGTGGCATGGTGCCGTTGGCCAGGGCCGTGACGCAGGCGAAGAAGCTCAGGTGGTCGGAACGGCCGGCTTGGGTGCCGTGGGCGGCTATGCGGCATTGGCCGACTATACCACCCTCGGCGGACAATTGACCGTCTTCGGTCTTCCTGACTGACAGGCTCAATCAGCAATCAGGCCGCCTCGCGTGGGGCGGCCTGATTGCAGCCCAGTCGGCAGTCGCGTTTCTGATTGCCAAATGTGGATCCAGAGGATCACCGCCTTCTTGTGAGCATGAGGTTGCTTGATGAATTCCCGCCTTCTTGCCTTAGCCGTTGCCGTGACGCTCCCTGTTCTCAATCCAAGTCATGTCCTATCAGCCGATACGAAGGAGAAAGCCGCCGCGGCCAGCGAGGAAGACGGCAAGTTTTTCGACGCGGAAGGCACTCCGACCTTCAAGATCGAGAACGGAACCGTCGACTGGTATACGTTCAGCGGTTACCGGCGTTACCATTCGGACTGTCATGTCTGTCATGGCCCTGACGGGGTCGGTTCCAGCTACGCGCCTGCTCTGGCGGAGAGCATGAAGAACATGGACTATCCGACCTTCCTCTCGATTGTCGCCGAGGGACGGCAGAACGTCGGAGGCGGCAAGGAAAACGTCATGCCGGCATTTGGCGACAACAAGAACGTCTACTGCTATCTCGACGACATCTACATCTATCTGCGGGCACGTGCCGTGGACGCGGCACCGCGGGGACGTCCACCAAACAAGGCGGACAAGCCTCAGGGGGCGAAGGATTATGAAGCGTCTTGCATGGGTGGGTGAGATGGCCAGCACGTCCTCCCCCAGCCTCCTGAAGCCCGTCCTGCTTGCCTGTGCCCTGCTTTTACCATTGCAGGCGCAGGCCCAGACCGCGGGGCTGGGTGCCGCCGGGGAACTGGTCGACCCGGACGTCCTGCGTGTCTGTGCCGACCCGTCCAACATGCCCTTCACCGATCAGAGCGGCGAAGGCTTCGAGGACAAGCTTGCGAAAATGGTCGCGACCGCGACGGGGCGAAGCTCGGTGGCCTATACCTGGTTTCCATCGATCACGGGCTTCGTGCGCAATACTCTGGGGGCCAATCGCTGCGACATCATCATGGGGTATGCGCAGGGGGATGAACTGGTCCAGAACACCAATGCCTATTACCGCTCCTCCTATGTGCTGGTCTACAGGAAGGACGGCGACCTTGCTGGGGTCGACACGCTGACAGACACTCGTCTCGCCGACAAGCGCATCGGAGTTGTCGAGGGGACCCCTCCCTCGGCTAACATGGCCGCTGCCAAGCTGATGCGCAAAGCCAAGGTCTACCCGCTGATGGTCGACACGCGGATCGCGCCATCCATGGCCGAAGTGATGATCGGCGACATGCTCAAGGGTGTGATCGACGCCGCGGTGATCTGGGGGCCGATGGCCGGCTACTATGTCGAGAAATCCGGAGCCGATCTGGCCGTGATCCCTCTGATCAAGGAGAGGGGCGGCCAGCGGATGACCTACCGGATCACCATGGGTGTGCGGCCATCGGATCAGGAGTGGAAGCGAACGCTGAATGCATTCATCCGCGAGCACCAGGCGGACATCAACAAGCTGTTGTGGGAATACGGCGTGCCGCTGCTCGATGAGAAGGATCATTCCATAACGCAATAACAGGATGGCCACTGCGGAGCTAGTCCGACGTTGCTGCATGGCGAGGCTTGAGGGTAGGTCGAATGAACCGGCAGCGAGCCTGCCGGTTCGAAACATCAGGAGGGGATGAGATATGGACGTTCGCGCCGCCGTTGCCGTTCAAGCCGGCAAGCCGTTGGAGATCATGACGGTTCAGCTCGAGGGGCCTCGGGCGGGCGAGGTGCTGGTGGAGGTGAAGGCGACCGGCATCTGCCATACCGACGACTTCACGCTGTCGGGCGCCGACCCCGAGGGTCTGTTCCCGGCGATCCTCGGTCATGAAGGTGCAGGCATCGTGGTCGATGTCGGCCCGGGCGTCACCTCGGTCAAGAAGGGCGACCACGTCATTCCGCTCTACACCCCCGAATGCCGCGAATGCCCCTCCTGCCTCTCGCGCAAGACGAACCTGTGCACCGCCATCCGCTCCACCCAGGGCCAGGGCGTCATGCCGGACGGCACATCGCGCTTTTCCATCAACGGCGAGAAGCTGCACCACTACATGGGCTGCTCGACCTTCGCCAACTATACGGTCCTGCCGGAGATCGCCGTCGCCAAGGTCAATCCCGACGCTCCCTTCGACAAGATCTGCTATATCGGCTGCGGCGTGACGACCGGCATCGGCGCCGTCATCAACACCGCCAAGGTGGAGATCGGTTCGACCGCGATCGTCTTCGGGCTTGGTGGCATAGGCCTGAACGTCATCCAGGGCCTGCGCCTTGCCGGCGCCGACATGATCATCGGCGTCGACCTCAACAACGACAAGAAGGAGTGGGGCGAGCGCTTCGGCATGACCCATTTCGTCAACCCGAAGGAGGTGGGCGAGGACATCGTCCCTTACCTCGTCAACATGACGAAGCGCGGCGCCGACCAGATCGGCGGTGCCGACTACACCTTTGACTGCACCGGCAATACGAAGGTCATGCGCCAGGCGCTGGAGGCCTCGCATCGCGGCTGGGGCAAGTCGGTCATCATCGGGGTGGCCGGTGCCGGCCAGGAGATCTCCACCCGACCCTTCCAGCTCGTCACCGGCCGTACCTGGATGGGCACGGCCTTCGGTGGCGCGCGCGGGCGCACCGACGTGCCGAAGATCGTCGACTGGTACATGGAGGGCAAGATCGAGATCGACCCGATGATCACCCACACCATGGGACTGGAGGACATCAACAAGGGCTTCGAGCTCATGCATGGCGGA
Organism: Pseudorhizobium flavum; assembly: GCF_044142885.1. Classification (NCBI taxonomy): domain Bacteria; kingdom Pseudomonadati; phylum Pseudomonadota; class Alphaproteobacteria; order Hyphomicrobiales; family Rhizobiaceae; genus Pseudorhizobium; species Pseudorhizobium flavum. The sequence goes on along the minus strand of NZ_JBIOKZ010000019.1, from coordinate 36 downwards.
CAGAGCATCAGGAGCGTCGTCGTCTATTGATGGAGG
>NZ_JBIOKZ010000018.1:0-31759 GCF_044142885.1 Pseudorhizobium flavum | reverse complement strand
AGTTGAAGCGAGTGGATACGATTGCGCGCGTCCGGCGGGCCTTTCATGTTCAAGGCTGGTCGATGAAGAAGATCGCCCGCGAACTGCATGTTTCCCGCAACACGGTCCGCAAGATATTGCGCACCGACGAGACCGACTTCTCCTACGAGCGTGAGCGGCAACCTTTGCCGAAGACAGGCGTCTGGAAGGCCGAGATCGAACGGTTTCTTGCGACGAATGAAGGCAGGCCATCGCGCGAACGGCTGACGCTGATCCGGATTTACGAGGAGCTTCGGGCGCTCGGATACGACGGCAGCTATGATGCGATCCGCCGTTACGCCAAGGGTTGGGCGAAGAACCGTGGCTCAGTGACGGCGCAGGCCTATGTGCCGCTCTACTATGCACCCGGCGAAGCCTACCAGTTCGACTGGAGCCACGAGATCGTGCTGATCAACGGCACGACGACGACCGTGAAGGTCGCCCATGTCCGGCTCTGCCACAGCCGCATGATGTTTGCCCGCGCCTATATGCGCGAGAGCCAGGAAATGGTGTTCGACGCCCACGACAAGGCGTTCGCCTTCTTCCGTGGCACCTGCACACGCGGCATCTACGACAACATGAAGACGGCAGTGGAGGCCGTGTTCGTCGGCAAGGAGCGGCTATACAATCGCCGCTTCCTGCAGATGTGCAGCCACTACCTTGTTCAGCCTGTCGCCTGCACCCCGGCGTCTGGTTGGGAGAAGGGCCAGGTCGAGAACCAGGTTGGCCTGGTGCGCGAACGCTTCTTCACGCCGCGCCTGAGGGTCAAGAGCCTTGAGGAATTGAACGTCTGGCTCCTCGATAAATGTGTCGCCTATGCCAAAGCGCACAACCATCCGGAACAGAACGACCAGACGATCTGGCAGATGTTCGAGGCTGAACGCAGCAGTCTCGTCCCCTATGTTGGGTCGTTCGACGGCTTTCACTGCGTGCCGGCCTCGGTGTCCAAGACCTGCACGGTCCGTTTCGACAACAACAAATACTCGGTCCTCTCAACGGCTGTCGGCCGCCCGGTCGAAGTCCACGCCTATTCTGATCGGGTTGTCGTCAAGCAGGATGGCACGATCATCGCTGAACATCGGCGCAGCTTCGGACGAGGCGAGACGGTCTATGATCCCTGGCATTATGTGCCTGTCCTGGCCCGTAAACCCGGCGCTCTTCGTAACGGCGCGCCGTTCCGCGACTGGGTGCTGCCGGCAGCGATGGAGAAGGTCCGCAAGCGATTGAAGACCGTCGATGACGGCGATCGGCAAATGGTCACCATTCTTGGATGCGTTCCGGGCGACGGTGTTACCGCCGTGGAGGCCGCCTGCCAGGAGGCGCTTGATCAAGGCGTCTGTTCGGCTGCCGTCATCCTCAACATCCTGGCGCGCCGTCGTGATCCTGCTCCGGCGGCACACTTACAAATCCCCGATGCACTGCGGCTGACCCACGAACCGGTCGCCGATTGTGCACGCTATGACAGCCTCAGGAGGGCAAGCTGATGGAACGCACGCAGGTTCTGGAATTGATGAGCACCTTGAAGCTCTACGGCATGCGCAGCGCCTATGACGAGATCATGGGCAACGGCATCAAGCGCCAGCATGAGCCGCCGCGCATTGTTGGTGACCTGCTACAGTCGGAGATCGCCGAGAAGCAGGCACGCTCAATCCGCTACCAGCTCAGCATCGCCAAGCTGCCGCTCGCCAAAGATATTGACGACTTTGACTTCGCCAACACCCCGGTCAATGAAGGCCTTGTCCGCGACCTGGCCACCGGAGCCTTTGTTGCCGATCAGCGCAATGTCGTTCTCGTCGGCGGCACGGGAACCGGCAAGAGCCACTTGGCCATCGCGATTGCTCGAGCTCTTATCCGCAACGGCACCCGCGGGCGCTTCTTCAATGTCGTCGACCTGGTCAATCGGCTGGAGACGGAGACGCGTAGCGGCAAGCAAGGCCGGACGGCGGATTATCTCAACCGCCTCGACTTCATCATCCTCGACGAGCTCGGATATCTGCCTTTCGCTCAGGCCGGCGGTCAGCTTCTATTCCACCTGATCAGCAGGCTTTACGAGCGCACATCGATCATCGTCACCACCAACCTGGCATTCGGCGAATGGCCCTCAGTGTTCGGCGATGCGAAGATGACGACGGCGCTACTCGACCGTCTGACCCACCATTGCGAGATCGTCGAAACCGGAAATGAGTCTTGGCGCTTCAAGAACCGCTCTCAAAGCTAAAGCCGAAGAGCTCCATCACCCGCACCTGGTTCGCCCTCTGCAACCCCGGCCAGCGCCGGGCGATCCAGGTGCTGATCGTCAACATGGGGGTCAATTTTGGACGCCGATAAGGGGTCAACTTTGCGTGCCGTTTGACACACTTGCCCATACACCAGCGAGCTGCAGGGTACCCGGACCGACGCCAGCCGATACGAGAGCGCGGATTGCACCTTCTTCGGCGTCAAAGTCGTAACCGCCAAGCAGGTCGAACGATGCAGCGCCGAGGGAAGCGGAGACGAGTGCTTCGATGCCAAGGTCACGTGCGTCGCCATCGATGGTCGGCTCGATCTCATCAAGCTGGATACCGGCGGTGAACGCGTCGCCCGTGTAGATGTAGGCGATCGAGGTCAGGCGGTTGCCACCGAGCCTGTCGGTTTCGCCGTTGATGCCCTTATCCCACCAGTTGAGGTAGGTACCAGCCTTGAAGCCGCCGAGCTGCAGGTAGACTTCGTCAAGATAGAAATCATCATTGACGCCACGCTCATCGGCATCAGCCTGAATAGCGATAAAGCCGGTCAGCTCGCCGAGCTCGGTGTCGGACTTCGCGGTGAAGTCAACGCGACCACGGGTGAAGGCATCCCAGTTTTCGCCGTTCAGGACGTCTTCGCTGTTGAAATCAACCTGAAAACGGACGTAGCCGCCGATCTTGAGGCAGGTTTCGGTGCCCGGGATGTAGAAGTAGCCGGTGCCGAATTCCTATAGCCATTTTTTGTGGGCTGCTGCACCCCAAGAGGGGCCTACTGTTGCGCAACAGCAACAAAGGTAGCTCGCTACCGCAGCGAGCCACCGCTTCGAACTTATGAACTAGAAGTCGCGCTGCAGGCGGAAGATGCCGCCCCAGCTTTCGTCGTCGTCCGTGTATCCAACCGCAACCTTGGAGGTCAGACCTTCGGTGATCATGTAGTTGACCGTTGCACCGGCATTCCAGAAGTCATCGCCTGCAAAGTCGGCGTTCCAGAAGTATTGGAACTCCGGTATGATCTGCAGCTTCTCGGTTGCGTTCCATGAGTAAGCGACCGCCACCGTCCATTCAGCCGAGCTATAGTATTCGTTTGCACCGGAAGAATAGATACCAGCGAGGTAGAAAGTACCGGGCCCCGCATCGACGGACCCAATGCCGCGAACTGCGCCTTCTTCAGCATCAAAGTCGTAAGACCCTAGCAGTTCGGCGCTAAGCGGACCGATCGAAGCCTGAATAACAGCTTCGATGCCAAGTCCGCGGGAACTGTCGACGGTCGGCTCAATCTCATCCAGCTGGATGCCGGCGGTGAAGGCGCTACCCGTATAAATATAGGCGATCGAAGTTAAGCGATTGGAACCGAGATCGTCCAGTTCACCCGGAAGATCGTTCGCGTCCCACCAGTTGAGATAGCTACCAGCCTTGAAGCCGCCGAGCTGCAGGTAGACTTCGTCGAGATAGAAATCATTATTGACGCCGCGCTCGTCAGTGTCGGCATGGATGGCAATGAAGCCGGTCAATTCGCCGAGCTCGCTATCATTCTTCGACGTAAAGGCGACACGACCACGGGTCCAAGCATCCCAGCTTTCGCCGTTGAGGACATCGTCACTGCTCCAATCAACCTGAAAACGGACGTAACCGCCGATCTTGAGGCAGGTTTCGGTGCCCGGGATGTAGAAATAACCAGTGCCGAACGCGTCGCAGACGCGGACATATTCCATGGGTTCCGGCTCGGCAGCGATGATAGCATCGGCAGCCTGTGCGCCAGAGACTACTGCGAGGGCAGCAGCGGAACCGAGAAGAAGGCTCTTGATCGTCATGAATGGACTCCAGTCAGATGTTCAGGAAATTGGAGCAAACAGAAAAGCTGCGGAAACAAAGACGGTCGCCTTTGGCGACCTTTGATATGCACACCCAGACGACCTACACGGGGGCCTTCCATTGAAAACAAAAAAGCTCCCCCGAGTACCGGGGGAGCTCTTGGATATTAGAAGGAGCGCTGAAGACGGACGAAGCCATCCCAGAACTCATCTACGCCATCTACGTCGTTGTAGTTGACGGTTGCTTTCATAGCCAGACCGGAGGTGATTGCATAATCTACGGTCAGACCAGCGCGCCAAGCGTCAGTACCATCGACGAACAGGAAGTTGTCGTCGTACTGGACGCCGGGGGTGATCGTGAAGCGATCGGTAGCCTTGAAGGCATACGATGCAGCAATCGACCATTCTGCACGGCTGTAATACGTGTTCGGATCGCTTGCCCATACACCAGCGAGCTGCAGGGTACCCGGACCGACGCCAGCCGATACGAGAGCGCGGATTGCACCTTCTTCGGCGTCAAAGTCGTAACCGCCAAGCAGGTCGAACGATGCAGCGCCGAGGGAAGCGGAGACGAGTGCTTCGATGCCAAGGTCACGTGCGTCGCCATCGATGGTCGGCTCGATCTCATCAAGCTGGATACCGGCGGTGAACGCGTCGCCCGTGTAGATGTAGGCGATCGAGGTCAGGCGGTTGCCACCGAGCTTGTCGGTTTCACCGTTGATACCCTTATCCCACCAGTTCAGGTAGGTACCAGCCTTGAAGCCGCCGAGCTGCAGGTAAACTTCATCAAGATAGAAGTCGTTGTTGAAACCGTCTTCATCTGCATCAGCCTGAATAGCGATGAAGCCGGTCAATTCGCCGAGTTCGGTATCGGACTTCGCAGTGAAGTCAACGCGACCACGCGTAAATGCGTCCCAATTTTCGTCGCCCGTTGCACCGCCCTCAAGGATATCCCGGCTGTCGAAATCAACCTGAAAACGGACGTAGCCGCCGATCTTGAGGCAGGTTTCGGTGCCCGGGATGTAGAAGTAGCCGGTGCCGAATGCGTCGCAAACGCGAACGTATTCCATGGGCTCGGGCTCGGCAGCGATGATAGCATCGGCAGCCTGTGCGCCGGAGACTGCTGCGAGGGCAGCAGCGGAGCCGAGAAGAAGGCTCTTGATGTTCATTTTTGACCTCCAGTCAAAGTTTCGTATGGGTCTGGGTTCTTTTGCTGAAGGACAGCGTTCCCTGCCCCATCCCCGTCGATTGCCAGAAGACGGACGATCCACCGCCTCGCTTCCGAGAGTGAAAATACAAGAGGCGGTCCGCCATGCAATCCGGAACTTCAGCCATTCCACATTCCTGCACCCGCTTACGGCAGTCCTGTTGCTGAAAGGACACAAATGTGGCGGGCGGGGCGCTGAAAGGTTTATACTCTCTTAAGAAATGGCAGATGTCACAGGCACTTAAGTCGCTGTAATGCGAAGCGCTCAGGGCAGATTCTGCAGATTCCAGCCCGATTCGCGCCATAAAGGGACGGTGGCGCTTAGGCACATGACGCGCATGCTCCTCATGTCGTGTCGTCCACAGGCACCGTTCAGGGTGACACGATTCGCGCTCCGTCAGCGATTCTCTGCGGGGAAATGGCAGTGTGTCCGATTCTGCCGGAACAAGGCTGCCGACGCGGCGTTTTCGAGAACAGTATGAGACGGAAAGGTCGGACAATGTCCAACGCAAGAAATGACGGCATCGGCAACGAACCGTTCAACACCGGCACAAGCTCCACGGACTTCGGCCGCTCCGTCGAGAGCCAGGCGCAGATTGCGGACGCCGAGGCGGCGGCCACAGCGACAAGCGATGGCGAGCTTCTCAACATCTATCGCCTCGTGCCTGTCGCGCCGGCCAATGACGCACGTTGGGACAATGCGCCGGAACCGCGAGAGATCACCGTTGCCGCCCGAACGGCCGGAGACGCCCGAATCGTGGCGGCCGGCAGCGAACTGGATTTCATGGAGGTCGAGGCTTTACCTGGCGAGGACGTCACGACCCGGCATGCCAGCATCTACCGCGATGAAAAGGCCTGTACGGTCATAGAAGTAGAACGCGGGCGACGGGACCTACAAAGGGGGCTGCTTCACGGTGGCACCCGAGTGGACACCATCACTCCACTTCAAACCTAATTGATCGTCCTCGGCTGATTGCTGACGCGCGGGAGAGGATGGAGGTGCGCATTCAAGGGCGGGTGTCGAGGTTTGGCATTCCATAAACCATATAAGGACGCTCGGTCGAAGGCTGCGCTATGCGGAACGGTCAGATTCGCTGGGTGCGGCGACCTCTCCGGTCCTGCGACCGCTGGTGGGGCCGCAGAGCTTCGTAATGGTCGGGCTCGCCATCCTATCTCGCACTGACGGATGGATGGACCGCTTACTTTAGGCCGATCTATGGCGTTACCAGCAGCCGCCGCCCACCGTGGGGCGGCAAAGATGCTTAGTGTCTCAACCGGCGAGGCGCGCTTTTCTTGGTCAGGCTTCATTCCGAAGGCCTCTCGCGTCCCCCGTTTCAATTTCAGCTTTCACCACCAGCGTTCAAGAAGGGCGATTCAAATGGAAACGTCGTTTGATGGAGTAACGGGGGGAAGACGATAACGTCGGTCGAATATCGACGTTCGCACGGTGGTAAGTTGATATCCCTCCCCGTTGAAGCCGCCCCCCCCAACTGCTCCTTAGGCGTCGGGACAGAAGTGTAGGAGACAATTCACGGCTTCTTGGGACCGCTTTGGAGAGCTCATTGCCGTCAGCCCAGTATCAATCAATCGAAGACCTGCTCCACCAGCGCACCGGTACTCGGGCCACCGATCTTTTTTCAACTCTCTCGGTACGTCCCCCACGACGCTCCTGGTGATGACTAGGTAGAAGCACGGTGACGGCCTCCCGTTGACGACCGACGCCTCGCCTCCACACGCTTGCTACACCCTGCTGACTCTCGCGCTGCTCCGCCAAGCGGGTGTCCCTGACTTGGTAACAATCTTCGTCCCTCCCGCTTCTCGCAAACGCCGTTTGGACCTGAATCAGGCTTTCGGAAGTCAGCAACGTTCTTCTAGAGAACGGAATCGCGCCTCCAGTGACATGAATCAGATTATCACAAATCATTCAGCGGAGCTGAGGATCGAGCAAGCCCGGAGAGCTTTAGGCGCCGCATTCAAGCGCGACCCATTGATGAGGCCTCGATCCGCGTACTCCATCAGGGCCAGCGACCCTGTACCGGTCGCAGTCAAAGGTCGAATACATGAACGCACCCGAATGATGACCTCGACTTGCAGAAAGCATCTTGCGCCCGCGGAGCCGTCTGTACATGAAGCTTTCGATGAAGGCGTTCTGGATCGGCTTTCCCGGTGCGATGTAGTGCCATTCCACCTTGACCTCGTCCGTCCATTGCAGGATCGCGTTGCTGGTGAAGTCGCTACCATTGTCGCTGACAATCATTTTCGGCTTGCCACGCTTCTCGATGATCCGATCCAACTCACGGACATCAAATGAGCTGCCCGACCAAAGAAGCTGCAAATCTGAACTGCCGTGATAACAGGACGAGATCTTCAATCCTCCGGCTCGACCGCAAACGACGTTTAAGAGAGTAACGGGGGGAATACAGACGAACTGATCAAGCGGCGTTATCAAAATTATGCGGATATGACGTCAGCTCACGAACCTTGACGTCGACTGCTTCTGAGACAGGAGGATCCATGCGTGGGTTATCCGACCGTAAACGGTGGATGTCTGAACCAAGGGCGTCGGCATCATTCCTGGTCATCGGCGTCGTTCGGCAAACTGCGCCCGATATGGGTCTTCTTGCGGAACTCCCAGCCCTGCTTCACGTATTTGTCGACCAGCTGATCGAAGGCGTCATAGGAAACACGCTTGTCGAAGCCCTGCTCCACGAGCCTGTCGACGATCAGGTCGCCGAACTTCTCCAGCTCATCCAGCTTGTCCCTGGCAGCGCTCCTGGTGATGACCACGTGCAGCAGCACCCGGGCGATGTCGTCCCTTGAGGGCCGCCGCTCGGTCTTTATCCGCTTGCGATAAGCCTGCTGACGTTCGCGCTGTTCCGCCAGCCGCTCGTCACCTCGCTTGTCACCCCGTTTCGCCACCTGTCCGCGCTCCCTTCATGCCCTCCCGCAAACGTCGTTTGAATGTGAATCGCATTTTTCGACATCTGCAACACTGATCTGGATATCGGAATCGGTCTTTCAGGGAGATGAATCGGATTTCCGCAAATCATCTCAAATCGACCTGAGGTGCTGGCAAGGCATTTCAACTCGATCCAATTTCAATTCACTGGCCGCCTGTGGGTGATGCGGTTCATCTCCCGCAGCAATGACGACGCCCGAATGGGGAAGCGGCTCAGGACGAGCAGCCGTTGCGCACCGCTCTCGGTCATCACAGTCAGTGGCGCAAACGTCGTTTGGGCCGGAATCGGGGATATCGAGGTCTGCAACGCCGATCTCGATCCTTGAATCGCTTGCCAGCACTGTTTGAATCGCAGAACCACAAATCATCTCAAATCAGGATGATGTGCGGGCGATTGATTGCAAGGCAGAATGCTTTGCTTACACCTCATTCCGATTTTGGAGCCTGAGCTTTGGCTCCCTGCCATCAGGCGACCGGCAGGAAGCTCATGCGCGGGCTGCTATCCCTGGCACTATTCAGTGTTAGTGCCCAGCCGATAGTAGCGTGACATCGTCCGGGCAAAACCGCGTTGCGGTGCAAGCAGCCACAGATCGGAGGTTATTCCGTGTGGGGCGTAACCCAGCCGTGGATGACCGGAGATCTCACCCCGCAGGCAGACAATTTGCCGTGTTGCCAGGTGCCAGTTGTCGATGAGTGGTGCCTCCTCGAGACGGTCCTGGCTTGGCAGATCCCCTTCCCCGATGGCAACCAGGTCGTCGAGCAGCGTCTGCAGCTTCTGTATCATTCGCTGGAGTTGGTGGATCTCATGCTGACCGTCACGATATATGATCATGTTCTTCTCCTTCAGGTTTGGCTGCCGACCGGCAGGATGGTTGTGTTGGGAATGGTGCCTTGGGCTGCGAAGGCCCGGCGTCGGGATTGTGCCGCTATGACGAAGGGCCAGCAGACGACGGGGCGGCCATCAGCGCGGCAATCTCGGGGCCTTCCAGCGTGTCTCTTTCGACAAGCGCATTGGCCAGCGCCAATAGCTCGTCCTTGTGCTCGGCAACGAGACGCCGGGCCCTGTCGAAGGCTTCGTCCAGCCTGGCGCTGACACGATCAGCGAGGCCGGGTTCCACGAACATCAGCGCCGGAATGGCGGTCGCGTCGCGATAGAGAAGCGGCCAGGCGGAGCCACTCCCGACCCGGGTTTCGAGTGCAAGGGCAAGCTCCGTGGCGATCGCCAGGTCACTTCCTGCAGATCCCCCCGATCCCAGGGACATGCTGCCGAGGATCACCTCTTCGGCCGCCCGCCCTGCCAGATGGAGACACAACATGTCGAGGGCCCTGGCCTCCGTGAGGATTGCGGTCCCTGCGGCGGCGGCGAGAAAGCCCAACCTGGTCTCCGAGGCTTCGATGGAGAGCTGCCGGACTTCCGCCACTCCAAGACGAAGGCTGGCAATGCAATGGCCGCACTCATGGACAGCAACGCGCCAGCGAAGATCGTTCGGGAGACGAGGCTGTCTCTCGCGGATACCCTGCTCGAGATCGTCCCATGTCATTGACCGGCGCTCGCGACGCGCCCGCTGACGGGCCTCGCGGACCAGTCGGTCGATGTCGGCTCCGGTGCGACCGGCCGCCAGCAGCGCCAGCCGCCGCAGAGGACCGACCTGGTGATCCATGATAGTGAGGGTTGGAGCCCGTTCGCTGCTCATCGGATGGCCTCCGCTTCCCCTTGGCTCGTCCATGCCTGGGGCGCAGTTTCCAGCACCGATGCGAGGTCGCTGCCGACATGGTGGGCAAGGATGCCGCAGAGCGCATCGACATCCGGCTTCGGGATGACGACCTGTTTCTCCAGGCGGCCGGAGCGCGTCAGTGCCTCGTCGATGAACTCCGGCCTGTTCGTCGCGCCGACAATGATGACGCCGCTGGTCCTGGCCGCGCCATCCAGCAATTCCAAGAGGCGTGCGATGAGACTATTCCAGTAGTCCGCGTGGTCCCGTGCATTGTCCTGTCGGCTGCCGATCGCGTCACATTCATCGATGAACAGGATCGATGGCGCGTTCTGCTGTGCTTCATCGAAGGCACTGGACATGCGCTTCAGGACATCGCCAAGGTAACCAAGCTGCAGCCATGTCGCGACGGACGTTGCCAGCATTGGCAGTTGCAGGCTGTTGCACAAGGCCCGCGCGAAGGTGGTCTTGCCCGTCCCCGGTGGCCCGGACAGAAGCAGGCGCGTGCTCATCTCTTCCCACTCGATCGCCCCGCCCCTCCAGAGCTCCAGGTCGCTCTTCAGATCGAGGGCCCAGGACCTGGCTTCGCCGTAGCCGCTCAGGGTTTCCACGGTCAGCGGAAGGTGGCGAGGCTTGGCTGGTGGGGAAACCGGGTCGTCAGAATAGGAGGAGTTGGTGGTGCAGGCGTCGACGAGGGGCTCGGGCTGTATCAGGCGCGATCCGGTCGACTTCTCCCGGGACGTGCTGCGCCCTCCCCTCCGTGAGCCTAGGCCAGCCCCTGACTGGCCGGACGATCCATCGTCGCCTTCGGCTCCCGACGCAAGTTCGAGACGGGTCAGTTCGTCGAGGAGACGGACGGCATCTTCACGACTGCGGGATGGCCGCAGGGCGAGTATCAGGTGGTCGAGACGACGAAGCGAGAGTTCTCCAAGTCTCGGCAAGGATGCCTCGCCGCCTTCGGCCCCGTGGAGCATGTCCAGGAGAGGTTGGATAAGATTCCAGTCGATTGGACGGATGGTCAGGTCCAGGTCGGCCGCAGCAAGCAGCGCGGGTGGAACGATAATGTCCGCTCCATGAAGAACCAGGACCTGGCTGCCCCTTGAAAGCGCCTCTGCCGCCTGCTGCTCCAGTTCGCGATGCTCCGTGTCGCCAAGATCCTCGTCATTGATCAGCCGGATCGTCCGGTCCGGCCTGATCCCAAGGTTGCGACCGGCGGAAGCCGGGCTGCCCTGGCGTTCGATCCTCGTCCTGCGGTCGAAGAGAAGATCGGCTTTCAGCAATTCCACCAGCTTCTCGGCAAATCCCTCCACTTCGGAGCGGATGAGAATGAGGCTGCCGGGCTGGCTGAGGCGAGACAGCACCGATGACCCTGGAAGCCCGCATTCGGAAAAGGCCCGGCTCAACAAGCGCACGATCGCCAGGTTGGCGGTATTGTCGATGCTCGGGAGAGCGTCCAGCAGCGCCAGCAGATACGGCCATTGGATATGCCTGCATTGCTCTGCGACCATCGCCTCCGCTTCGCCAGCGGAGGCCAGTCCTTCCCCGGGGATTTCCTGTTCCTGCCCGATGGCCCGGCGTCCACTCAGGAACAACCGGCGCAGCACGGCGAGGTCGGCAACTGGCTTGCCCGATAGCCCGTGATTTCGTGCGACAGCATATCGACGCAGGTTGTAGCCGTTGACGCTGACCCGGCTGTGCACCAACATCTCAAGCGACCGGGCAACCTCGATTCTTTTCCATAATAGCCCGTGCCGAATGCGCCTCATGAGGTGATGTGCAATCCGGTCAGCCGATGTGCCGGAACGTTCGCGATGAGTGAGTGTATCGTCGCCCGTGTCGGGCGGTGGAACCGCTGGTTTGGCGGGATTTGGCATATGCTACTCCGTTCGCAGAGCCGCAGGCTCCACGTCGAACTGGACTGAACTTGATGAGTTGAGCTGGAGGGCTCGGGCCCCGATCAGGATTGGAGACCGCGGGGCACCAATCGGCGATCAGCCGGAACCGGAGGCGGATCGTGCAAAACCGACCACGATGCGGGCAACGGGCGTCTCATCGCTGCTCCGGCCAGCCTCGGCCCTGCCCGCCTTTTCCACCTGCGGACCATCATGCTTGCGCCAACGGGTGGGCGCAGTGCTGGACGCGGTCGGCGATGGCTGTTGCAGGCCAAGGGCTCCTAGCGCTTGGCTTTCGATCAATGCCCTCACCCTCTCGCCGAATGTCGAGCGCAGGTGCTCCATGGCCGCGGCCGCGCCGGGAAGCCCGAGGAGATCGTCAAGCTCGCCAAGCTTCCAGATGCCTTGGGTATGGTCGCTCTTGCGACTTGCTCCGTCGATCACCGCGATGTCAACACTGGTGATGCTGAGGCGCTTGTGTCGCTTGTAGAGAAAGTCAGGCAGCACCAGGCCTGTCGCCATCATGCGGCTCGTCAGATCGGCAAGCGTGGAATCGCCGTAGGCCGCCAGCGACCGCTTCAGGTCGATGACAAATGCCTTGCGTGTCTTCCTGTTCACGATGACCAGGTCGGGACGGTACGTTCCCTTGGTCCCGGCATCGGCGTCGAAGCAGACACCGTCGAGAACCTCCCACCTATTCGTCGAGATCGCCTGCACAGCTGCCTCCACCAGTGGCAGCTTCAGGGGCTTGCCCAGCACTTCGAGATCCGGGTGGAAGGCCGCAACCACGGCCAGTCCCCTCTCCAGCAGCCTGCCCTCGTGGAAGCTGATGGAGCGAAGCAGCGATGCCAGCGGGGCATAGCGCCCCAGGACCTGGTCCGGGATGTGCGGCCCCTTTTCGAGTGCCGTCATTGCATCCTCGATGAGCCCATCAAACAGAGCATGCTCACCGGACAGATCGGGCACTGTAGGATGAGAGGCGGGACGAGACCGGGAGGACAAATTGCTAGGGACCGCCTGGTTCGGCGGCAGGATGGCTTCTGCGGCGGCTGCAATCGACGCCTTCGAGGGTCGCCCGCGTTTGCGCTTTGTCGGCGCCGAGGTTAGCTCAACGATGGTTGCGGTGCGTTGGTCGTGTCTGGATGTCATCGGATAGCCTTTATGGAAACTGGTTGACCATTCCCTGGGTTCATTACCGCGGACGCACACTGCTCCACCCGCCTGTCAAATGGATCAGGCGGTAGGCGTGACGTGCATACGGAGCCCATGCAGCGCCCAGGCAGCCATCGCGGATGCCACGACGATACGAGGTGCTCAGGATGGCGCGTCAGTCAGCAACAAAACCAGGGATGTGGGGATCAGGCGGATGCCTGGGGGAGAGCAAGCCGCAGCACGCACGCCGCCAATGCACTCAGCTGTTCACAGCCAAAGCGCAGAACTTTCCATAAAGCCGGGGAGAGAGTAGATGTACTCATAGCCCAATTCCTTCTGATCAAGGTTGCGGGTCAGGCCCTCGTTCGGTGCTCCAACACCAGCGGGGGCCGCTTAAGTCTTCACGAAGAAGAAGACAGTTCTTCTATGTCATACTCGATGTTTCCAAGCAAGGGGCCCCGGAAAAAAAGGAACATTTCAGCAACCACCTCCTCTAACTATCTACCATAACGCGCAATCAGCCGCATGACCCCAGCCGCCAAAGAAGGCTCCTAACTTTTTGCCACCTATACCTTCCAAGCAGAAAAAGTACGTTCTCTCCATTCTCCGCCGGTTTAGGGCTTAAGTTCTTCTTTCTTTGTTGCGGTTCACCGATTCCGATCACAGCCAAGCTTACAGGCGAACCACTAACCTAGTTGTCTGATGTCGAAATATCGGAGTTATTTTGTTATGGAGCAAGAAATGGAAACCGACACGCGTACCTGCAGGGATGATCTGGAGGAACGGCGGCCTTCGAGGCCACCTCGGAATGATCGTCTTGCCCTGCCCGCGCAGTTGGCCGAACCGCTCGTAAGGGGCACCTTCAGGACTGGTGTGGTTAATCTCGATGGCCTCGACATTATCTATACTGCCAGTCACTGTAAGATTTCGCGGGTTGCCTTCCTGTCGCTGATCGGTAGAGATACCCCCGGAATTCACGGAGTTCGGATTGTCTAGTTCAGATATCAACACGGAAGATCTACTCGTTCTCACGACTGATGTCGTGGCTGCCTACGTACAGAAAAATGTCGTTCCTGCTGCAGATCTAGCGAAGCTTATTCAGACGGTTCACAGCTCCCTAGCAAGCCTCGGCATGAAGCCCGAAGAGGCCAAGACGGCAGCACCAGAAGCAGCTGTACCGGTGAAAAAGTCCATTCGACCTGATGCAATTATATGTCTCGAATGTGGCAAAGGTTTCAAATCGCTCCGGAGACACCTGAACGCCAATCACGACCAGACTCCTGATGAGTATCGGGCACGGTGGTCCTTGCCTGCCGATTATCCTATGGTCGCACCAGAATATTCTGAAGCGAGATCGTCCCTGGCAAAAGCGACGGGTCTCGGGCAACGGCGGGCGAAGTCCATGAAAGGGCCGAAGGCTTAGGCATTTTTAGCGGAATGCGTTCTCGCTTAAACCTCTCGCTCCTTCTCCACCACACGAACGCTAGGAGCCCAATCGCTCCGCAGCCGCACGCTTAAATTGCCTGATCGATCCCCTCCGATCTCGCGAAAGGTGACTAGGATGCGCCACCGTGAGCCTGTCCAGACCCATCTCAAGCGTTTCTCGGATATATCTCCGCGGAAATGACGGTTAGTGCCGTCTTCCTACGGCCGTACGTCATAGGATCCTGTTTCATGTCCTCGAACGAGAAAGACATGTCGGATTGTGCCGAAGAACTCACCAACTCCATGCACACGAAGCGAACGGGTGGTGCTGCGGCGAAGTTCGAATGAAGTGCAGGTTATACCGCATCAGGCTTGAACCTTCGGTGGAACTCCAACTGCCGCTTTTTGAGTATGCGGGCGTGGAGTGCACCCCGTTTCGCCGGACATGTCGGCTAGTTGGATTTAGCCCTGATGAACTGCCGTGGGGAAGCCATCTTGAGCGCGGAGTGGGGATGGATCTCGTTGTAGTCCTCGATCCATCCGTCGATGAGCCGGAGCGCTGTTTCGGCGTCCGGTAGAGCCGATATGCGGATGTAATCCCGCTTCAGGGTTTTGACGAACGCCTCGGACATACCATTCGACTGAGGGCTCGCTACAGGAGTGAAGCAGGGTGTCAGATTGAGCGCCTGGGCAAACAGCCTCGTGTCCCTCGCGGTGTAAGCCGAGCCATTGTCCGAGAGATGCTCGATTGCGTGCGGGGCTCGGGTGGCTACGAACCGCTTCTCGACAGCCTCCAGCATCATATCTCGCACGTCGGAGCCGGAGATGCCTGCATTCGCGACCGCAGTCCAGGCGATGATCTCGCGGTCGAAGGCATCGATGATGAAGGCGAGACGAATGACCTCGCCATTCCAGCAGGTGAACTCCAGCCCGTCGGAGCACCAGCGCAGGTTCGAGCGCATGACCATCACCTTGCCGTCGTGGAGGCGGCCCTTGCGAACGGCCGTGTGCTTCTCCAGCAGCATGGCGTGGTTGCCCATGATGCGATGAACCCGCTTGGCGTTGACGACAGGCATATCGGCGGCTCGCCTCTCGCGATTGAAGAGCGCGGCGATCCGCCGATAGCCATAGGTTGGCCTTTGATCCACCAGCCTTCGAATGGTGGGCAGAAGCTCTGCATCCTCGGCCTTGTGATAGGCCCCGCGCGGCTTCGATCTGCCTTTCAGGCGCTCGACGAGGTTGGAACGGGAGACGCCCAGCGTGTCGGCGACGGTCTTCATCGGGAACCGTCCTTCGGCAACAAGATCGGCCGCGATATCCGTTTTTTTGAGTCTGCTTTGGATAATGCTTCGCGGAGGATTTCGACCTCCATCGTCTTACGGCCAAGCATGCGCTCCAGCTCGCGAACACGATCCTCCAGCTTCTTCACTTCCGAATTGCCGACAACCGGCTCGTCAGAACCCACGGCTGCAGCACCTCCCTCGCTTAAGAGCCTGCGCCACCGGTAAAGCAGATTGGGCGCAACGCCATGGCGGCGAGCGGTAGAAGACACCGTCTCGCCCGGTTCGAAACTCTGCTCAATGATTGTCAGCTTCTGCTCGGTTGTCCACCGCCTGCGGCGGACATCACCCGTCAGCAATTCAATATGTCGGTACTCGTTAGACATAAGCCTATACCCAAGCCTGTGCTTGAGCCTTTCTGCTTATGCCGACTGTCCGGTCGAAACGGGGGGCAGTTCAGATGCTTGTTGTGGAGACAATTCTGAAGATACGTCGGCTTTCTCATGGGCAGGGCAAGTCGATCAAGGCGATCTGCCGGCAGCTCGGCATATCGCGGAAAGTGGTGCGGAAGGTTCTGCGCAGTGATGAGACGGAGTTCGAATACGAGCGGACCCGTCAACCTCAGCCCAAGCTGGGGCCATGGCGCGACCGGCTCGATGGAATGCTGCTCGCCAATGAAGCAAAATCATCTCACGAGCGGCTGACACTGATCCGGATATTCGAGGACTTGCGCGACCTCGGCTACGAGGGCGGTTACGACACAGTCCGGCGCTACGCCAGAACCTGGGCGAATGAACGCGGCTCCGTAACGACGGAAGCCTACGTGCCGCCCTACTACGCTTCGGGCGAGGCTTGCCAGTTTGACTGGTGCCACGAGATCGTCGTGCTGAACGGCGTGACGACGACGGTAAAGGTGGCGCATGTCCGGCTCTGCCACAGCCGGATGATGTATGTGAGAGCCTATCCGCGCGAGACGCAGGAGATGGTCTTCGATGCCCATGACCGGGCGTTTGCGTTCTTCGGCGGGCCTGCACGCGCGGCATCTACGATAATATGACGACCGCGGTGGAGACGGTATTCGTCGGCAAGGAACGGCAATACAATCGCCGCTTCCTACAGATGTGCAGCCATTACCTGATCGAACCGGTTGCCTGCACGTCGGCGTCGGGGTGGGAGAAGGGGCCAGGTCGAGAACCAGGTCAATCTGGTGCGGGAACGTTTCTTCACGCCGCGGCTGCGCTTCAAATCCGATGAACTGAATGGCTGGTTGCTGGACAAGTGCATCAGCTATGCCCGCGCCCATAAGCATGTCGATCAAACGGAGCGCACGATCTGGGAGGTGTTCGATGTGGAACGGCCGCACCTGTCGGCGATCCCGGCAAGTTCGACGGCTTCCACGCGTGCAGGCTTCGATCGGCGAGACCTGCCTCGACCGTTTCGACAACAACAAATACTCGGTGCTGTCCACGGCAGTCGGCCGCCCGGCCGAGATACATGCCTATGCCGATCGCATCGTCATCCGGCAGGATGGCGTGGAGATCGGCCAACACGATCGCTGCTTCGGCCGTGGCGAGACGATCTATAATCCTTGGCATTACGTGCCGGTCCTGACCCGCAAGCCGGGAGCACTGCGCAACGGTGCGCCGTTCCACGACTGGGTTTTGCCCGCCCCCGTGGAGAAGGTGCGCCGCCGGCTGAAGTCAATGGATGATGGCGACCGGCAGATAGTGTTGATCCTCGAATGTGTGAACTTGGACGGTCTCCTAGCCGTCGAAGCGGCCTGTCAGGAGGCGCTCGATCAGGGCGTATTCTCGGCTGCCGTCATCGTCAACAATCTGGCCCGCAAGCGTGATCCGCAGCCGGCCGCCATCCTTTCCATTCCCGACGCGCTTCGCCTGACCCACGAGCCTCTGGCCGATTGCGCCCGTTACGACAGCCTTAGGAGGGCAAGCTGATATGGAACGATCCCAAATCCTTGACATATGGGCACGCTAAAGCTGTTCGGCATGCCAGCGCCTATAACGAGATCATGGCCTCCGGCATCAAGCGGGAGCACGAGCCGCCACCCATTGTCGGTGACCTGCTGCAGTCGGAGATCGCCGAGAAGCAGGCGCGCTCCATCAAATACCAGATCACCGTTGCAAAGCTGCCGCCGGCCAAGGACATCACCACTTCGACTTCACCGACACGCCGGTCAACGAAGAGCTCGTGCGCCAGCTTGCAAAAGGAGCCTTCTTCGCCGAGCAGCACAATATCGTTCTGGTCGGCGGAACCGGCACGGGGAAGTCGCATCTGTCCATCGCGCTCGCACGCCCTAATCCGCAACGGCGCACGCGGACCCGCTACGACGCCGATTGACAATCCCGCCGGCTACGAGACCATCGCGGACGTGCCCGAACGCTTGCCCAAGTTCATCGACGAGATCTACAATGCCGAGCGGCTGCACTCGCACTTGGCCATGCGTTGAACCATTCAACTGATCCTCAACGAGGATCAGATGAATGATCGGCCGCACTTTCCAAGATGCCGCGAGCGGTGGCGGCGACACACAGCAGTGTCAGACCCTGTTCCAGGCTTTGATGCCGGAGCACACGCAGGCTCTCCCTGTCCTCGGGCGCCAAGGTCTTGCTGACGGTTGCTATGGAATCGGCCAGTTCCTGGCGCCGCTCTGCTTCCCCGATCCTCTCGCTGACCAGCCGGAAATAGAGCAGATGGAGATTGGCAATCACCGTCCCAACGGCTCGTTTCGACAGTCTCGGCTGCACGTCCTCCGCAAGACAGGCCTCAAGGCCGGTGAGAACAGCATCGTGAACGCTTTGTGACCGTTCGGCTGCCAGCCTGGAAAGTTCATCGGCGTTTTCGGGGAGACCTTCGGCGTATGGCGGTGCGGTTTGAGCCGCCACTGGGGCAGCGGTCAACATAATGGCTAGGCATGCCTGCCTCGCCGCTTCAAACGTCATCATGTCGTTTCCTCAGCGATCGAGAAACTAAGCTTTAATGCCCTGTGATCGCTAAGGTGGCGGCAAAATCTAACTCGTCCTCCGATTTCCGCTCACAGTGCTAGCCTCCCGTTACCAGATCACGCCGCCCTGTCCCTGAACGAGGCAAGGTTGTGTCATCGCGGCTTGTTGTGGGTTCAGGACGCGACTGGGAACTTCGTCCCTTCGCCGCTGAACCTGCGACGCAGCGTAGCGCCAGTCGCCTTACCCGATGGCAACCGGGCGGCAGCCTGGGCTAAAACGAGGCGCTCGCAGCCTGAACCGGTACGAGCTTGGCGGATTCGATCCTGTAGAGGCCGAACTGGCGCTCCGTCCTGCCATCAGTGGTAAAGCGGAAGACGCCGCTTACGCCCCTGAAGCCCGTAGGGTTTGACAGGGCAGAGGCCTTGATCGCTTCGGCCCCGCCAGCGCGAACTAGACCGCTTCCGATGGCAATGCTGTCATAGGCCCGCGCCGCATTTGGCGTCAGCCCACGTCCCTTGTGGCGCTGATAGCGTTCCGCAATCAGCGAGGCGCCTTCCTGTTCGGATGCGGCAAGCAGCGCCCCGTTGGCTGCAGGATTCAAGATAGCGCTTCGCGGCCAGCCCTCTGTCCCCAGGATCGGCGCATTGGCGTTAAGCTTCTTCACGGCCGCGATCACGTCATTCACCGCTGTGGTGCGTCCGAGGATGAGGACGGCACCGGCATTCTTGATGAGATCGGCCCTGGAAGCGACTGTCTTGCCGATATCCTTTCCATCGCCAGCATATCGCAAGATCTGAGAGGCACGCCCCCCCGCCTGCTGCACCTTGCCCGTCAGGCGTTGTTCTTGCTCTGCGGAGAAGTCCGATGGCGCGAGAACGACAATGGATGTCTTGTCCGCACTTGCCAGCCCCGCCACGACCGTGGCCGCGGCTTCCACATCATCCGAATTGAAATTGAACAGGTTTTCTCCCGTCACGGTCGAAGAGAGATTGATGATCGGTGGTCGATTGGCGACCGGGATGGAAGCGATCGCGCCGGTTGTCTCTTGGCCAGCATAACTCAGCAACAGGGACGAGTTTCTCGCAGCAGCGGCCTCAGCTGCTTCTTTTGCTGCCTGCGGACCGCCACTTACGTCCACCACCCGCACTGTGACCAAAGCATCGCCCAGTTCCGCAGCCGCAAGGGCCGCTCCGTCCCTGACGTCGCGTGTGGGTTCGTCATAGATGCCGGTCGATCCCCGCGGAAGGAGCAGAGTGATCTCGACCGGGCCATTCCCGAAGCGTTCCTCCACGGCAGAGGAAGGCGGCTTCAATGCACTGTCATTGAAGTGCTTGCTCCACTCGCTTCCCTCGGATTGGCAGCCGACGGCGGCCAGGCAGACGGACGCTATTGCCAGCGCTCGCAAAACTACGCGTGATGTCATGAATGCTTGACCCGGATCGAGACAACCTGAAGACCAAAAATGCGACCGGGCACCAATTCGAAGGGATGCAGCAACATCTTCAGCTCAACCTAAACTGTTGCTTGAGCAATACACCAGGATCGAACCCTCTACAAGTCGTGAGGAAGATTGGTCCAATTTTATGAGAGTTTTATCCTCCATGTTTTCAAGGGGTTATCCCTGCCTCTGAACGGGAGATTCATCGGCAGGCGGTATCTTTCCGACAAACAGGAAAGAACGCCGATGCCTCTGACGAACGACATCTTCAAGAAAGCTTCTCTATCGGCCGCAATCGTGCTTTCGCTCGCAGGTCAGGCCGGTTCCGCGCCCTTCTTGAATGCCGGGCTTGCGGCGCAAGTGAAGGGCCAACCCGCCCGTTCTTTCGAAATACCCGTCCCCGCCTTTCGTGATGCTGCGCTCTTGTCGACGCCGCCTCGCTTCGCTAGCTATTCGCCCGGCCTCAAAGTTCCGCCTGCCTCAACACCGACCCCAAAATTGCAGGCTGTCGCACTGGCGCGACCTGTCGAGCATCTTCCTTCGCCGAAGGCGAAACCGATCCAGCCAGGCGGCGCTTTCGACAGTATCGCGCTGCCGTTCAAGCGTCTTGCCGCCTTGAAGCGGTTCGAGATGATCGCAGACTTCTCTTCAGATCCTTCGATTTCGTGCGACCTGGACGGATGTGTGAGCGGTCAACGGCAGCACAATCCACGGGAATTGCGCAAGCAGTCCATCCGCGACCGCATCAATCTGGTCAATGTTGCCGTCAATCGCTCCATCCAGTACCGGCGAGACATTGACACCTATGGCGTGATGGACCGTTGGGCGGGCCCGGACGAGACGCTTGCCCGGCGGCAGGGCGATTGCGAGGACTTCGCCATCCTCAAAATGGCAGCACTTCAGTCGTATGGTATCGACCGCGACGCCATGTCCCTCGTGGTCGTCTTCGACCAGAAGCGGCGCTTCTACCATGCCGTTCTTGCCGTTGAGGTCGAGGGCCGAAACTACATCCTCGACAATCTGAGTGATCAGGTTCGTCTGGACAGCCAGCTTCCAGACTATGTGGCGCTCTACTCCATCCGCGACGGCAAGGGGTTCATTCACGGCGCTCGCAGCAAGAGCAAGGCCATCGCCGCAACGGCCAGCCTGTCAGACATCGCCCCCGGTGAGGGAATGGTGGGCATCGACGGCTAGGTAATCAAAAGGCGGCGATGAAGCCGACCAGCATCGACCGCTCCAGCGCCGGTGCCAGCGCCAGATTGATGCGTCCCTTCATCGCGTGATTTCCGCATGCCATGGAAAAACCGATACTCATCGTCTTGCCGCGGTTCGTCTGCAGCATCTCCAAGACTTCGGTCATCTGGCAATCAATGGCGAACGTCAAACCATTGGAGAGCATCCGCAAATCGGTCAGGCGCAGCCTCTGGCGCAGCATCGTCAAGAACGGATCGTTGAAGAACTGGATCCGCTTATCCCGGGTCAAGACGATGGCGGGCGACGGAGACGCATTGATGAGCGACTTCAGGTTGTCCATTCCCGCGACTTCCTGGGCGGAAGTCAGACGTCCGAGCGTCCACTTCAGGCTCAGAACCCTCAGAAGCGACGCGAGATTGCCGGCCGGAAACTGAGATGCCGTACGCTCGACGATCTCGGCTGTCGAAATCCGCCCGGCCGCCGACATCTGTCCCAGTCCATCCCAGTATAGTCGCTCCAGCCGGATCCCGCGCCGTTCTCCGTCGGAGCCTGCGACGGCCCGAAACCTGGGCTCGATGTCCTCTGGCCGCAGGAGCGGCAAAACCTCGTTCAGCCCCTCGCTTGCAGCGTCGGGTGGAGCCTTGCCGATCAGCATGTCACCGCTCCGTCAGAGCAACCGATCGCGCTCTGTTGATCGGTTTCAGGAGATAGCTGAGGATGGTCTTGCGGCCCGTCATGATCTCGGCGGAGGCGACCATCCCCGGTATGATCGGGTAGAGCTTGCCGTCGCGCTCCAGGTCGGAGCGATCGGTCTTGACCTGTACCAGATAATAGGTCTCGCCCTTCTCCTTCTCCACGATGCTGTCGGCCGAGACATTCGTCACCTCGCCCTCCAGCCCGCCGAAGATGGCAAAGTCATAGGCCGTGATCTTGACGATCGCTTTTTGACCGCGGCGCACGAAAGCAACGTCCCTTGGAGAAATGCGAGCCTCGATCAGCAGCGTGTCGGCCGTGGGAACAATCCCTGCGACGACGGTTCCCGGATCGACATAGGCGCCGATCGTGTTGACTTCGAGCGTATTGACGATCCCGTCCACCGGCGAACGGATGTCGGTGCGCTCGACGCGGTCGGTTGCCCCGCGAATGGTCTCGTCGACAACCGATAATTCCGCAAGCGACTGGGCCTTGTCCGTCAAAGCCTGCTGGCGCAGCTCCAGGGCCAGCTCATCGACCTGGAGCCTTGCCTCTTCGACTGCGCGGGTCAGACGCTCTATGCTTTCCTTGTAGACGTTGAGCTGCCCCTGCTGCTCGATCATGTCGCGGTCCACGTCGAGAAGCTGCGTCTGCGCGACAAGCCCCTTCTTGGCCAGCGGGTTGAGAAGGTCGCGCTGCTTGCCGGCAGCCTGAATGGTCTGCTCGAGCCGATCGATATTGGCGAAAGCCTCCGCCAGCTCGATCTCGCGCTGGCGCTTGCGTTCCTGAAGGACACTCAGCTTGTTTTGAAAGCTTGCCTTGTTGGCCGCGAAAAGCCGTTGCTCATTCTCGCACACGCCATGCGCGACCTTTGCGACCACGTCCGGACAGATAAAGGGAGCATCATAGGCCCCCACTTCCTCGAGCTCCAGACGAGCAACCTTCGCGTTCAAGGCCCGTGCCTTGGCAACAGACTCGCCCAACGTCGATTCCGTGGTCTGATTGTTGATCTGTACGATCAGGTCGCCTTTTCGGACAATCTGCCCAAGCTGGACTGCGATCTGTTGAACAATGCCGGCCTCGGACGATTGCACGATCTGGGTTTTGGAGACGGGGATGACCTTCCCCTCCCCCCGAGCGATCTCATCCATCTCGGCAAAGCTTGCCCACAGCACAAACGCGACAAGACAGGCGCCGACGATCATCAGCAGCATGCGGGCAAAAAAGGGTGGTGCGTCTTGGGCCATTCTCGTCATGATCTTGCGGCCTTGGCATTCAGGGCCGCCATAACGTCCTGTTTTGGCCCATCGGCAACGATACGCCCCTTGTCGATGACGATGAGGCGGTCGACCAGCTCCAGCATGCTGAAGCGGTGTGTGGCGATGAGAAGCGTCGTGTCCGGGCCGAATGCATTCTTCAGGCGTGCGATCAGGTGGCGCTCGCTGGCAAGATCCATGGCGCCTGAGGGCTCATCGAGAAAGACGATCTTCGGCTTGGTGAGAAGCAGTCTTGCAATCGTAAGAGCCTGTTTCTGCCCGCTCGACAGATTGGTCCCACGCTCCCCAACCGGCATGTCGAAACCGCGCGGGTGGCGCGATACGAACTCTTCCACGCCCGTCAGTTGCGCCACGTGGACAAGCTCTTCGTCGGTCGCATCCGCGCGGCCAAGAAGGAGATTTTCCTTAACAGTACCGGAGAAGAGGTCGGAGGACTGGCCTGCCACGGCAACTGCCGCTCGGACCTCGGCCATGTGATACTGACGGATGTCCACCCCGTCGATCAGCAGCCGGCCGTCAGTTGGCACGAACAGGCCGTCAAGCAGACGCCCAAGTGTCGTCTTGCCCGACCCTATCCGACCGATGATCCCGACCTTCTCGCCCGGGCTCACGGTCAGCGAGAGCTGGTCGATCACCGCCTGATCGGAACCGGGATACTGGAACGAAACATTCTGGAAGCTGAAACCGCCGCGGCTGATCTGCCGGTTGACGAAGCCGACCGTGGACGGACGGTCCTCGGGTTGCTCCATGATCTTGTCGAGGATCTTCAGCGACATGGTCGCCTGGCGAAACCTCGCCAGTGTCATGGCGATCTGCCCAAGCGGTGCACCCGTTCGTCCGGCAAGCATGACAGTCGCGATGATGGCGCCCATGGCCAGATTGCCTTCAGCGAACTGATAGGTGCCGGCAATCACGATCAGCACACTGACCATCTGCTGCACAAAAGACGTCATGTTCACGGCGTTCGCCGAGATCTGCTTGATATCTTCGCTGGTCCGGCTGGAGAGCTTCATCAACTCCTGCCAGCGACGCAGCATTCCCGCCTCTGCTCCGAGGCTTTTAAGCGTCTCAATCGTGGAGATCGTCTCGATCAGCAGGGATTGCCTGCGCGAGGCTTCGTTTGCGGCCGCAGCCATGCGATTGCCGATCGCGGCCTGGGCCCAAAGGCCGATCAGGATGGAGAGCGCCAGGGCGACGGCAGGGATCACCACCAGCCAGCCGGCGATGAAATAGATGACCGCAAGAAAGATGAAGACGAAGGCCGTATCGATCGCCAGACTGATCGTATTGGAGGTGAAGAATTCCCGTACGAACTCGTATTGCGTCACGCGGTTGGCGTATTC
Source organism: Pseudorhizobium flavum (assembly GCF_044142885.1). NCBI lineage: Bacteria > Pseudomonadati > Pseudomonadota > Alphaproteobacteria > Hyphomicrobiales > Rhizobiaceae > Pseudorhizobium > Pseudorhizobium flavum. The sequence goes on along the minus strand of NZ_JBIOKZ010000018.1, from coordinate 7,170 downwards.
GCCCGTCGACATCGGCCGTGACGCAAGTGTCGAGTTCAAGACCTTGTCGAAGATCATCTGGGAAAGACGCATGTCGGCGTTTCGTCCGGCATGATCGATCAATGAAGAGCGGGCCGTCTTGAGAAGGAACTCGAAGACATAGGCAAGAGTGATACCCGCTGCCAGCACCCAAAGCGTCGGAAACGCCTTGTTGGGGAGCACCCGGTCATAGACGTTCATCGTGAAGAGTGGCGAGGCCAGCGCGATCAGGTTGATGAACAGGGCAGCCGCAACGACGCGTAGATAGGTTCGCCAATAGGGCGTCAGGGCGCGCACGAGCCAGTGGCGTCGCTCGATATCGGCTGCAGTGCCGACCAATGCCTCTTCGGACGCATTGCGGTAAAAGAGGGTGAAGCTGAAGGCGTAGCCTGGACGAAGCCGGACAAGCTCCTCATGGGTAATGGTCTGCGCCAGGCCCGAGGGGCTGGAGAGCTCTGTTGTGTAAAGTCCGCCGGCGTCAACTTCCAGAAGCGGCAGAACGCCGCCATTGTTGAAGACGACGATGGCGGGGCAGTCAAAACGCCCTTCGCGTACCTCGCGCTCACCACACTGCACGACGTCGAGTCCGACCCGGTGCGCCAGATGCTCGACATCGGCAAGCTCGAGCGATTCGGAAATCTCATCCGGAAGGCCGGAAAACAGAACCATCTGCGAAGATGGCCGACCGTAGAAGCTCGCCACAGCCTTGAACGCCGCCTTGAATGATTGGAGTGGCGCCGTCTCCGCTTGGCCGAGCTTCACGTTGAGCATGTCATCCCGCCAGCCGACTACTGTCGAATCGGCGCAAGGAGGTCCATCGGCATTCCGGCCTCCTGGCGCGACTCGATCCGGACATAGCCCGGGTCCGCGACGCTTGCCGGTACGGCGAACTCATCGCGCGCATAGGCCTCGGCCTGTTCGACCGGCTTCAGCTTCATCGCCTCGAGCAGCTTTCCGGATGCGGCGAGGATCTTGTATTCCGCAAACAGCGCGGCAAATTGCGCCGTATCGGCAAGAATGGCCGTATTGAACCGGGTGTTCTGGGCGTCGAGCACGTCGAGCAGCGATCGCTGACCGACCTTGAACTGGTCGCGATAGGATGACACCAATTGGGCGTTGGTGCTGGACTGCGTCGCCAGCAGGCCAGCCAGTTCCCGTCTGCTGCTCCGCTCGTTCCAAGCCGACCTTACGGCTTCCTCGACCTCGCGACGCACCTGGGCCAGCCCATAACGCTGCTCGCTGGCGCGACGGATCTGCTCCTGCTCGCGCGCCTGGTCGATACCACCCCTGTAGAGGTTCCACCGCGCAACAACGCGCACCTGCAGGTCGTCCGTCCGCCCCTGATCTCCATCGATGTCGTTGCCGACACGCGCCGTTCCCTGAAGGTCGACCTTTGGCAGGTAGGCGGCACGAGCGCCACGCACGCCGGCATCTGCGGCGTCTATGTCGGCATCGGCCGAATGAACGCGCGGGCTGTTTTGCTGCGCGACGAAGATCGCATCATTGAGCGTCCGGGGGACGAACGCATTCAAGGAGGGCGGCATCTTTGCCTGCCCGATCGGCTCTCCGACCGTCTTTAAGAAGCGGATCTTGGTCAGTTCCAGCTCTTCCAGAGCCTCCCTCAGGCGCGCCTGAGCTGCGGCGGCGCGTTCGCGACCCTGCAGGCGATCGGCATCCGTCAGCGCGCCGCCTCGAATGCTCTCACCGATGTCGCCGACAATCTGGTTGTGGAAGCCCACATTCTGCTTGGCGATCGCGACAATGCGCGCCTGAAGCAGGTATTCCAGATAGTCCTGGGTAACCTGCAATGCCAAAGCTTCGGATCGTTCCACAACGCGGAAGGATGCACCGTCCACACGGGACGCCTGCTGCTCAACCTGCGCACGGCGATTGCCACCGTCGAACAGGGTTTGGGTAATGGTCAGCCCTACGTCGCTTGAGGAAAATGTCTCGTAATCGCGGCTGAGCGTGCCTGTGCTGTCGTTGGAGAGCCTTCTGCGCCCCACACCCGCTTCAAGATCAACGGATGGCAGGTAAAGGCCGCGTGCCTGTCGAAGTTCAAACTCGACAGCCTCACGGTTTTGTACAGCCTGCATGATCTGCGGGTTGGTCTTTAATGTCTTGTCGACTGCCTGGTCGAGACTCATCGCTCCCGCGGCAGCTGGAAAAAGCATGAAAATAGACACAGTCGCACACAGTGCGGCTTTAAAATACTTGGTAATGTTCACTTTTCGAAGCCCCCACAACTTCCAGCACCCCGTTCAACTGGCGGCCTTTGCCAAGCTGGACGGTGAGAAGCTTTATCATCATCGGGTTATTAGGCAAGTGGCCTAGAAACCTTTGCTTAGAAAGAGTTAACCACTGATGCTTACTTCTAACATGCTGTGACAGCATGCATTTTAGACCTATCTCATTTTCGGGCGGTACTGCGTGGTGCAAAAGGCATTCCAGCTATGGTTGCTTTTCGGACACGTGTAACACTGCGGACACAGGACCGCGGCTTGTCAGGTGATGCCAGATCGTTCGAACGATGAAGCAGGGTTGGAGCGCCAAAAGGGCGCCGAAGCGCCCTTTCGATCTTTGTCAGCAAAGCAATCAGCTTGCGTGCACGTCGTGATGTTCGTCCTTGAAGAGGATCTTGACCGCCTCCACATGGTTTTGAAGCACTGCCACATCCTTCCAGCTATCGTCGGAGACCTGGACGCTGACGGTCGTATCGCTTCCGTCCACCGTGGCGCGGATGCTTGAGACGGCCGCTTCCGTGCTTGCCTCCTCGCCCAGGAGCGTGTCCAGGAGAGCAGTCACGTCCAGGACATCGCCCTCGGATGAGCTGAAGTCGGCGATGATGTCGGCGACGTCGAGATCATCGAGCGCCGTTCCATCGAAGACGAACGTGTCGGCGCCTGCACCGCCGGCCATCACCACCTGCCCCATGCCGCCGTGCAGGATGTCGTCACCATCGGTGCCGATCACGGTCAGGCCATCGGAGAGGTCCGAACCGAAGATCGTATCGAAGCCCACCTCGACGAAGTTGCCGGTCGAACCATCGGCGAAGGTGAACTCACCCTCGGCGAAGATCGTCTGGCCATCTTCCGAACCGCCCGCCTGGTTCGTGGTCAGCGAGATGCTGGCGACCTTGTTGTCGGAGAGACTGGAGAGCTCGCCTTCGTCGCTCACGCCGTTGTTGTTGGCATCGACCCATACCGATAGCTTCGAAAAGGCCTCATCCCCGGCGTCGATCTTGCCATCGCCATTGCTGTCGAGCGAAGCCAGCGCGGCGAGACCGCTCTCGAACGCCCCACCGTTGAAGTTAGGTGTGAAGATTTCCGAGCCGTTGTCGATCAGGCCGTTGCCGTCGAGGTCAAGGGCGAGGATAGCATCCTGTGACGTCCAGGCGATACGATCCGCACGACCATCGGCGTTGATGTCGAATTGGACACCTTGGTCGAGGGACGAGAAGGCGAAGCCGTTCTTGTCGAGGTCGAGGATAATGGGATCCGTTGGATCGCTGTGACCCTTCAGATCATCAAGATCGATCGCTTCGAACTTGGCTCGTGTATTGATGTTGCTGAGAATCGCGACCAGAGTGCGTGAGCCCGCGTCGTTCCAGTTGGTGTCGAACCAGACCTCCGCACGGCTGTGTTCCGAGTTCCATAGCAAGACGTAACTGTTGGTCGCATCGTCTCCCGCATCTCCATCCGCGATGGCTCGATCGGTAAGATTATCGGCCGACAACAGTATGATACGATTATCATCGGAGTTGCGAATGCTCGCGAAGCTCGTGTGATCCTCCTTGGTGGAGGCACCATGGAAACTGAGCGTATCTCTATTCACGATAAAATCCGTGATAGTGTCAGTTCCACTGGTGCGGCCAAGTCTGAACTCATCGTCACCCGCTCCGCCGGTCAACCTGTCTGCACCCGCGCCGCCGTTGATCGTATCGTTGCCGGAGCCACCGACAATGATGTCGGCACCTGAAGATCCCTCGATCTTGAACCCTTCCGACTGGTTGGACAGATCAAGCGAAGCAGAATGCGTCAGCACAACCCGTTCGACCCCCCGGATCTGATTGTTGTCTGTGCTGGTGAAGTTGGCGCTCAACTCAAGTGTATCGTAGCCGGTTCCGCCGTCGAGCAGGAGATCGGACTGATCGCCAATCAGCAGGTCGTTGCCGTTTTCGCCGCTCAGTCTATCAGCCCCACTTCCGCCGACGAGGATGTCGTTGCCGTTACCGCCGTCAATCGTGTCGTTGCCTGAGCCGCCGAGCAGGACGTCGTTATCGTTGTCACCGTCGATCGTGTCGTTACCGTCACCACCGTCGATGAAATCGGTTCCAGAACCGCCACGTAGATTGTCGTCTCCGCCCATTCCGTAGACGGCATCGTCACCAGAGCCCGCATCGACTTCATTGCTGCCGGCATCTCCAATGACAACGTCGTCGCCACCTGCGGTTATCACTGTATCGGTAATGTACCCGGAAGTGGCTTCCAGCCGATGTACGTTGCCATCGCCATAGTCACCCTCATCCGCCTGGGAATTCGTGGTGACCACGATATCCCAGGAACTTGCTTCGAGCGCACTGAACGCAACATACGTGCTGTCAGCCGCGCCGTCCGAATTCGTGACGGTGACCCGATAGATATAAAGACCATCATCAAATATCGAAGGATTCCCGGTGACACTTGAGCCCAAAGTCAGCCAGCCGTCCCAGTTGTTTGTCAGTTGCTGGAAGCTGTACTGCATCGGACCGACAGCGCCACTGAAGAGGGAGGCAGTTGCGAAGTCGACCATCTTGGGCCCATAGAAGCCCCAATCGTAGCTGAAGGCATATCGGCCAGCAGCAGACGTGTTTTCGTTGACCGTCGGAGCTGCGCTCACCTCATCTGCACCGGTGATCGTGACGACGATGTCCTGACTTGCCGAGCCGTCAGCGGAATAGACGGTCAGCGTATCCTGACGCACGTCGCCGGAACTGAGTGCCTGGACGTTGGCGTCGGAGTTACGTAGCGCGTAGGTCCACTGGCCGTTGGAGGCATTGAAGGTGAAGTCCCCGTAGACGCCGGCCAACGACGTCGGCATCTGGAAGCCGGTATCGCCCGTGTCGCGATCGGAAACGGAGAGTGCGCCGCTTGCCGACTGCGTTCCATCTTCGGTGACAGCGCCGGTGGCCGTGCCGCCAATCTCGGCGGTATCATTCGCGCCATCGATCTTTACCTCCAGCGTCTTCGTGGCAGACGCCACTCCATCCGACACGGTCAGTGTGAAGCTCTCCGTCGCGTCCGTTTTGCGAGCCTCGATCGAAGTTTCGTTCGGCTGGAAGAGATAGGCACCGGATTGGCTGTTAATATAGAGAATGCCATAGGTACCGGCCTTCTCGATGTCATATCCGCTCATGCCGGAGTTGGTGCCGCCACTGATACCGTAGGTAAGCGTGTTGGAAACGTCCACGTCACCGCCGGCCAGGGTCCCGGTCGTCGCCGAGAAGGTATCGGCGGCGGCGGTATCCATATAGGTCGCTTCCGACATGGCTGCGAGGGTCGGTGCATCGTTCGTGCCGATGATCGTCACCGTAACATTTTTCGTCACGCTGTCGTTGTCGCCGTCCGTAACGGTATAAGGGATCTGCATTGTAACCGTTTCGCCATCGGCCAGCCCGTCGAAGGCCGTGCCGGGGTCGACAGTGATCGTGCGCCCGTCCGGACCCAGCTGGACCGTGGGATTGCCTAAGGTCACGCCGGTCGGAATACCGGTGTAGGTGGGCGTACCGATGGTCAGGGACGTGCCGGTGTTATCCGCACCGAACTTGAAATCGGTGCCTTCGACGAGCGTGACCTGCCAGCTCTGGTTCTCGGTGACCCCTGTCGGTACGGCGACGTTATTGGCCGTCGGGATGCTATCTAGGATGTCGATCGAGAAGGGCTGGTCGACATAGTCTCCATCGCCGTCATAGACCCGGGCGACCAGGTTGAGTGTGAGCTTCTCTTCGTTGTCACCAAGGTGGTCGAGGTTCTGGAACAGAGTCGTGACGAAACTGCCCGGACGCAAAACTGTGACGACGAACACCGGATCATCGACGCTGCTGCCCTGCTTGTAGGCGACCAATTCCTGATCCACGCCGTTCGCGGTGCGGACTGCGTAAAGAAGTGGGACGCCGTCGGAGGTGAGGTTGGAGTTTATGATGGGCTGCCCACCGGCGGTGCCGATTTCGACATGCGCCCCGACCTTGTCCGCGCCGACGTTGACATTGAGGCTGCCGAAATTGACTGCCACCGCGGGCAGGCCAGTTTCCGTAACCGATACAGCTTCCGCCGGAGCACTGATTGCCGGCGTGTCGTCGTCGACATTGACCCAGATGTAGCCAGGGGCGACGTCACCATCGCCATCGGTGACATCGTAGTTGAACTTGAATTGGATCTCGTTTTCGTTTCCACCCGTTACATGGTCGATCGGAGCGTTCTGGGTCAGCGTGTACTGGCCAGTCAGAGGATTGAGCACAGCCGTGATGACCAGGGTGCCGCTCTGGAAGACCTGGAGGGTCTTGCCATCCGTGGAGACACTGGACGCGAAGTCAGCCTGATTGCCTCCGTTGGTCACGGTGATCCCGCTCCAGGCGATGCCTCCCGGACCATCCGCACCAAAGCTGTGTTTAAGCACATTGCTTGTGTTCGCCAGTCCGTGGTCGCCGTTTCCGCCCGGGTTGCCGCTGGAAAGTATGTCGTCGTTAAGCCAAGCCGTCGTGCCGGCACCACCAGTGGGCGTGTCGTCGTCGACATTGACCCAGATATAGCCAGGGGCGACGTCACCATCGCCATCGGTGACATTGTAGTTGAACTTGAATTGGATCTCGTTTTCGTTTCCGCCCGTTACGTGATCGATCGGAGCGTTCTGGGTCAGCGTGTACTGGCCAGTCAGAGGATTGAGCACAGCCGTGATGACCAGGGTGCCGCTCTGGAAGACCTGGAGGGTCTTGCCATCCGTGGAGACACTGGACGCGAAGTCAGCCTGATTGCCTCCGTTGGTCACGGTGATCCCGCTCCAGGCGATGCCTCCCGGACCATCCGCACCAAAGCTGTGTTTAAGCACATTGCTTGTGTTCGCCAGTCCGTGGTCGCCGTTTCCGCCCGGGTTGCCGCTGGAAAGTATGTCGTCGTT
>NZ_JBIOKZ010000017.1:0-33218 GCF_044142885.1 Pseudorhizobium flavum | reverse complement strand
GGCACGATTGGTCACGTTGACCATGGCAAGACGTCGCTGACGGCAGCGATCACGAAGTACTTCGGCGAGTTCAAGGCGTATGACCAGATCGACGCCGCTCCTGAAGAGAAGGCGCGCGGCATCACGATTTCGACGGCCCACGTCGAGTACGAGACGGCCAACCGTCACTATGCGCACGTCGACTGCCCCGGCCACGCCGACTACGTGAAGAACATGATCACCGGTGCTGCCCAGATGGACGGCGCGATCCTGGTCTGCTCGGCTGCCGACGGCCCGATGCCGCAGACCCGCGAGCACATCCTGCTTGCCCGTCAGGTTGGCGTTCCGGCGATCGTCGTGTTCCTCAACAAGGTCGACCAGGTCGACGACGCAGAACTTCTCGAGCTCGTCGAGCTGGAAGTGCGCGAACTCCTGTCGTCCTACGACTTCCCGGGCGACGACATTCCGGTCGTCAAGGGTTCGGCTCTTGCTGCCCTGGAAGATTCGGACAAGAAGATCGGTGAAGACGCGATCCGCGAGCTGATGGCCGCTGTCGACGCCTACATCCCGACGCCTGAGCGTCCGATCGACCAGCCCTTCCTGATGCCGGTCGAAGACGTGTTCTCGATCTCGGGCCGCGGCACGGTTGCCACGGGTCGCGTCGAGCGCGGCGTCATCAAGGTCGGTGAGGAAATCGAGATCGTCGGCATCCGTCCGACGACGAAGACGACCTGCACGGGCGTTGAAATGTTCCGCAAGCTGCTCGACCAGGGCCAGGCCGGCGACAACATCGGCGCGCTGCTTCGCGGTGTCGACCGTAACGGCATCGAGCGTGGCCAGGTTCTCTGCAAGCCCGGTACGGTCAAGCCGCACAAGAAGTTCAAGGCAGAAGCCTACATCCTGACGAAGGAAGAGGGCGGCCGTCATACGCCGTTCTTCACGAACTACCGTCCGCAGTTCTACTTCCGCACGACGGATGTGACGGGCATCGTGACGCTTCCGGAAGGCACGGAAATGGTCATGCCTGGCGACAACGTCACGGTTGACGTCGAGCTGATCGTTCCGATCGCGATGGAAGAAAAGCTGCGCTTCGCTATCCGCGAAGGCGGCCGCACCGTCGGCGCCGGCATCGTCGCCTCGATCATCGAGTAATGGTTTGCCAAAGGCGCAGGGCTGCTCTGCGCCTTTGGTGGCAGAATCTTTAAGCAAGACGCCGGTGGCGACTTGCTTATGACACGAAAATGTAGCAAATGGCGCGCGAGCGCGATTTGCCCCTGCTTCGAATGGGGCAGGGAACTGCAATCAACAATAAGGTGGGCCGATCGGCCCGGAGAGTGGAAAGGGATGCCGCGCCCCGGTGTCCCCTTCGATCTTTGAAACCGGTGGTCCGCCTTAGATGAAAGAAAAACCCGTGCCGTATTGCGTGCATGTGGCTAACGAAGAACAAGGATAACGTCGAATGAACGGCCAAAATATCCGCATTCGCCTGAAGGCATTCGATCATCGTATTCTCGACGCTTCCACGCGCGAGATCGTGTCGACGGCGAAGCGCACCGGTGCTAGTGTCCGGGGCCCCGTTCCGCTTCCGACCCGAATCGAGAAGTTTACGGTTAACCGGTCCCCCCACATCGACAAGAAGAGCCGCGAGCAGTTCGAGATGCGCACGCACAAGCGCCTCCTCGACATCGTAGATCCGACACCGCAGACGGTAGACGCGCTGATGAAGCTCGATCTCGCCGCTGGTGTCGATGTTGAGATCAAGCTCTGAGGCTGCTGCCTCGAGCTGAGTGAGAAGGATTGAACCGATGCGTTCGGGTGTAATTGCACAGAAAGTGGGAATGACCCGCGTCTACAACGACGCTGGGGAACATATCCCGGTAACGGTATTGCGGCTGGAAAACTGCCAGGTCGTTGCTCATCGCACCAAGGAAAAGAACGGCTACACGGCTGTTCAGCTGGGTGCCGGCACGGCCAAGGTGAAGAACACGACCAAGGCGCTGCGCGGCCATTTTGCCGTCGCCGAAGTCGAGCCGAAGTCGAAGCTCGTCGAGTTTCGCGTTTCCGAAGACAACATGATCGATGTCGGCACCGAGCTGAAGGCTTCGCACTTCGAAGCCGGCCAGCTGGTTGATGTGACCGGTACCTCGATCGGTAAGGGTTTTGCCGGCGCCATGAAGCGCCACAACTTCGGCGGTCTGCGGGCCACGCACGGTGTGTCCGTTTCGCACCGTTCGCATGGTTCGACCGGTTCCAACCAGGATCCGGGCCGCGTCTGGAAGGGCAAGCGCATGGCTGGTCACATGGGCCAGACGCGCGTCACCACCCAGAACCTCGAAGTTGTCTCTACCGACGAAGGCCGCGGCCTGATCCTCGTCAAGGGTGCCGTCCCCGGCTCCAAGGGCGCCTGGATCGTTGTTCGCGACGCCGTCAAGTCGGCTGCGAAGTAAGGGAGCCAAGCACATGGAATTCAACGTCAAGACCCTCGAGGGTAAAGACGCTGGCAAGGTCTCCCTTTCGGATGAGATCTTCGGCCTCGACCCCCGCGAAGACATTCTCGCCCGCATGGTTCGTTGGCAGCTCGCCAAGAAGCAGCAGGGCACCCACAAGATCAAGAACCGTTCGGAAGTCTCCCGCACCGGTGCGAAGATGTACAAGCAGAAGGGTACGGGCCGCGCTCGTCACCATTCGGCTCGTGCTCCCCAGTTCCGTGGCGGTGGCAAGGCTCACGGCCCGGTCGTCCGCAGCCATGCACACGATCTTCCCAAGAAGGTTCGTGCACTGGCTCTGCGCCACGCCCTCTCGGCCAAGCTGAAGGCTGAAGACCTGATCGTCATCGACAATCTGGTTGCTGCCGAAGCCAAGACCAAGGCGCTTGTCGGTTCGTTCGCGTCGCTCGGCCTCACCAATGCTCTGATCATCGGTGGCTCCGAACTCGACAACAACTTCAAGCTCGCCGCCCAGAACATCCCGAACGTCGATGTTCTGCCGGTTCAGGGCATCAATGTTTACGACATCCTGCGTCGGGGCAAGCTCGTGCTGTCCAAGGCTGCGGTGGAAGCTCTAGAGGAGCGTTTCAAGTGACCGATCTTCGCCACTATGATGTGATCGTCTCGCCGGCGATCACCGAAAAGTCGACACTGGTATCGGAACAGAACCAGGTTGTCTTCAACGTTGCCAAGGATGCTTCCAAGCCGGAAATCAAAGCTGCCGTCGAGGCGCTGTTCGGTGTGAAGGTCAAGGCCGTCAACACGCTGGTCCGCAAGGGCAAGGTAAAGCGTTTCCGCGGCTTCATTGGCAAGCAGAAGGACGTGAAGAAGGCCGTCGTCACGCTGGTCGAAGGCCAGACCATCGACGTCTCCACCGGACTCTGAGGTAAAGAACAATGGCATTGAAAAGCTACAACCCGACGTCTCCGAGCCAGCGCCAGCTGGTCATCGTCGACCGGTCCGGTCTCCACAAGGGCAAGCCGGTCAAGGCGCTGACGGAAGGTCTCTCCAAGAGCGGCGGCCGTAACAACCTCGGTCGCATCACCGCCCGCTTCATCGGCGGCGGTCACAAGCGTACCTACCGCCTGGTCGACTTCAAGCGTCGCAAGTTCGACGTCGAAGGCACGGTCGAGCGTCTGGAATACGACCCCAACCGCACGGCGTTCATCGCCCTCGTCAAGTACGAGGACGGTGAGCTGGCCTATATCCTCGCTCCGCAGCGCCTCGCTGCTGGCGACAAGGTGATCGCGTCCGACAAGGCTGTCGACGTGAAGCCCGGCAACGCCATGCCGCTGCAGTACATCCCAGTCGGTTCGATCGTCCACAACGTCGAGATGAAGCCGGGCAAGGGCGGGCAGATTGCACGTTCTGCCGGTACCTATGTTCAGCTCGTCGGTCGCGACCAGGGCATGGCCATCCTGCGCCTGAACTCGGGCGAGCAGCGCCTGGTGCCGGGTTCCTGCCTGGCGACCGTTGGTGCCGTCTCCAACCCGGACCACGGCAACATCAACGACGGCAAGGCTGGTCGTACCCGCTGGCGGGGCAAGACCCCGCATAACCGCGGTGTCGTCATGAACCCCGTCGACCACCCGCACGGCGGTGGTGAAGGCCGCACTTCGGGTGGCCGTCATCCCGTCACCCCGTGGGGTAAGCCCACCAAGGGCAAGCGTACGCGCTCGAACAAGTCGACCGACAAGTTCATCATGCGTTCGCGCCATCAGCGCAAGAAGTAAGAGAGGTAGTCAGGAATGGCTCGTTCAGTATGGAAAGGCCCGTTTGTTGACGGCTATCTTCTCAAGAAGGCTGAGAAGGTTCGTGAAGGCGGCCGCAGTGAAGTGATCAAGATCTGGAGCCGTCGCTCCACGATCCTGCCGCAGTTCGTCGGTCTCACCTTCGGTGTCTACAACGGCAGCAAGCACGTGCCGGTCTCGGTCAACGAAGACATGGTCGGCCACAAGTTCGGCGAATTCTCTCCGACCCGGACCTACTACGGTCATGGCGCGGACAAGAAGGCGAAGAGGAAGTAACGATGGCGAAGGCAAAGACCGAACGCCGGCTGAAGGACAATGAGGCGCAAGCCGTTGCCCGCACGCTCCGCGTCAGCCCGCAGAAGCTGAACCTCGTTGCCGCCCTGATCCGCGGCAAGAAGGTCGACCGCGCGCTTGCTGAGCTGGAATTCTCCCGCAAGCGCATCGCAGGCACGGTGAAGAAGACTCTCGAGTCCGCAATCGCCAATGCCGAGAACAACCATGACCTCGACGTCGACAGCCTGATCGTATCGGAAGCATACGTCGGCAAGTCGATTGTCATGAAGCGTTTCCACGCTCGCGGTCGCGGCCGTGCATCTCGTATCGAGAAGCCTTTCGCGCACCTGACGATCGTCGTTCGCGAAGTCGAGGAAAAAGGGGAGGCCGCATAATGGGCCAGAAAATCAATCCGATCGGCTTCCGCCTCGGTATCAACCGTACCTGGGATAGCCGCTGGTTTGCCGACAATGCAGAATACGGCCAGCTGCTGCACGAGGATCTGAAGATCCGCGCGTATCTGATGTCCGAGCTGAAGCAGGCCGGTATTGCCAAGGTGGTCATCGAGCGTCCGCACAAGAAGTGCCGCGTGACGATCCACTCGGCTCGTCCGGGTCTGATCATCGGCAAGAAGGGCGCCGACATCGAGAAGCTCCGCAAGAAGCTTTCCGAGATGACGTCCTCCGAAACGCACCTCAACATCGTCGAGGTTCGCAAGCCGGAAGTCGATGCGACGCTGGTTGCTCAGTCGATCGCCCAGCAGCTCGAGCGTCGCGTGGCCTTCCGCCGCGCCATGAAGCGCGCTGTTCAGTCCGCTATGCGTCTTGGCGCCGAAGGCATCAAGATCACCTGCGCCGGTCGTCTCGGCGGTGCGGAAATCGCCCGTACGGAATGGTACCGTGAAGGTCGCGTTCCGCTCCACACGCTGCGCGCCGACATCGACTACGGTACGGCCGAGGCTGAAACCGCCTACGGGATCTGCGGCATCAAGGTCTGGATCTTCAAGGGCGAGATCCTGGAGCACGATCCGATGGCTTCCGAACGCCGTGCGCTGGAAGGCGATGCACAGGGTCCGGCAAGCCGTGAACGTGGCGATCGTCGCCGCGAACGCGAAAACGCTTGATCAACGCTGGCGAAAGATAAGCTCGGAGAAGTAAGAAAATGTTGCAGCCAAAGCGTACAAAGTTCCGGAAGCAGTTCAAGGGACGCATCAAGGGTGTGGCCAAGGGCGGTTACGAGCTGGCCTTCGGCGAATTCGGCCTCAAGGCTCAGGAACCGAACCGCGTCAACGCACGCGAGATCGAAGCGGCCCGTCGTGCCATCACGCGTTACATGAAGCGTGCCGGCCGGGTGTGGATCCGCGTGTTCCCTGATGTTCCGGTCACCGCGAAGCCTACCGAAGTCCGTATGGGTAAGGGTAAGGGTTCGGTCGAATACTGGGCATGCAAGGTCAAGCCTGGTCGGATGATGTTCGAGATCGACGGCGTGTCGGAAGAGATTGCTCGCGAGGCGCTGCGCCTCGGTTCGGCCAAGCTCTCCGTCAAGACCCGCTTCGTTCAGCGCATCGCAGAGTAAGGAGAGGCTAGGATGAAAGCCGAAGACGTTCGCGCCCTCACGGCCGACCAACTCAAGGACAAGCTTGCTGAGCTCAAGAAGGAGCAGTTCAACCTGCGCTTCCAGAAGGCCACCGGCCAGCTCGAGAAGTCCTCGCGAGTGAACGAAGTTCGCAAGGACATCGCCCGCTTGAAAACCATTGCCCGCCAGAAGGCGGCAGAAGCCAAGGCTTAAGGAAGAATAATATGCCGAAACGCATTCTGCAGGGCGTCGTAGTTTCCGACAAGAACGAGAAGACCGTTGTTGTCCGCGTCGAGCGCCGATTCGCGCACCCGCTGCTTCAGAAGACGGTCCGCCGTTCGAAGAAGTACAAGGCGCACGACGAAAACAACCAGTACAAGGTAGGTGACGTAGTTTCCATCCAGGAATGCGCGCCGATCTCCAAGGATAAGCGCTGGACGGTTGTATCCGCCCAGGCTTGATTGCAGACGAATTTGCGCCGGGGCCTTGCTTCTGGCGCAAATATCTGTATGAAGCACGCCATCGGCGCAGGACGCTCGGCAACGAGCGTTCTTTTGCTTTGAGCGCAGGGAAGGTCCTTAACAGGAAACCACCTTGGCAAGATCCATCCCGCGCACAATGAAATTCTGTCCATAAGCCGGATCGGGGCGTTCGCGCGCCCGGTCGTTCCGGTCATTAGAAAAAGGCGACCTGACATGATTCAGATGCAAACAAACCTCGACGTGGCGGATAATTCCGGCGCACGTCGTGTCATGTGCATCAAGGTGCTGGGCGGCTCCAAGCGCAAGTACGCTTCGATCGGCGACGTAATCGTCGTTTCGATCAAGGAAGCGATCCCGCGCGGCCGCGTGAAGAAGGGCGACGTGATGAAGGCGGTTGTTGTGCGTACCGCCAAGGACATCCGTCGTGCTGACGGCAGCGTCATCCGCTTCGACAACAACGCGGCGGTCCTCATCGACAACAAGAAAGAGCCGATTGGTACCCGTATCTTCGGACCGGTTCCGCGCGAACTTCGCGCCAAGAACCACATGAAGATCATCTCCCTGGCTCCAGAAGTACTGTAAGGGAGCGATAGCGATGCAAAAGATCCGCAAGGGCGACAACGTTGTCGTATTGACTGGCAAGGACAAGGGCCGCACCGGCGAAGTCCTTCAGGTCCTGCCGAAGGAAGACCGCGCCGTCGTGCGCGGCGTGAACATGGTGAAGCGCCACCAGCGTCAGACGCAGACGCAGGAAGCCGGCATCATCAACAAGGAAGCATCCATCCACCTGTCGAACATCGCGGTCGTCGCGAAGGACGGCAAGCCGACCCGCGTCGGCTTCCAGGTTGTCGACGGTAAGAAGGTGCGAGTTGCCAAGCGTACGGGAGATGTGATCGATGGCTGAGGCAAAGTACGAGCCGCGGCTCAAGACTGAATATGTTTCCCGGATCCGTGGCGCTCTGAAGGAGAAGTTCTCCTACAGCAACGAGATGATGATCCCGAAGCTGGAGAAGATCGTCATCAACATGGGTGTGGGTGAGGCGACTGCCGACTCCAAGAAGCCCACCGTTGCTGCTGCTGACCTGGCCGCAATCTCCGGTCAGAAGGCGGTCATCACCCGCGCCCGCAACTCCATCGCCGGCTTCAAGGTCCGCGAAGGCATGCCGATCGGTGCCAAGGTGACCCTGCGCGGCGCGCGCATGTATGAATTCCTGGATCGCCTCGTCAACATCGCGCTTCCGCGCGTTCGCGACTTCCGCGGCCTGAATCCGAAGAGCTTTGACGGCCGTGGCAACTTCGCCATGGGCATCAAGGAACACATCGTGTTCCCGGAGATCAACTACGACAAGGTTGATCAGATGTGGGGCATGGACATCATCGTTTGCACGACGGCCAAGACCGACGACGAAGCCCGGGCTCTGCTTACAGAGTTCAACTTCCCGTTCCGTCAGTAACCGTAACGACGAGCGTAGAAAAGGAACTCCGATATGGCGAAGACTAGCGCAGTCGAAAAGAACAAGCGCCGCCGCAAGACCGTTGCCACGCAGGCCGCCAAGCGCGCTGCCCTGAAGGCAACCATCATGAACCAGGAACTGCCGATCGAAGAGCGGTTCCAGGCAACCCTGAAGCTCGCCTCGCTGCCGCGCGACGGCTCCAAGACCCGCATCCGTAACCGGTGCGAAGTCACGGGCCGCCCGCGCGCATTCTACCGCAAGCTCAAGATGTCGCGTATCGCGCTTCGTGAGCTGGGCAATCTCGGCAAGGTGCCGGGCATCGTCAAGTCGAGCTGGTAAGGAGATCGTTAGATGACCATGACTGATCCCCTGGGCGATATGCTCACCCGTATCCGCAACGGCGCCGCCCGTCGCAAGTCCTCCGTCACGACGCCGGCTTCCAAGCTGCGCGCTCGCGTCCTGGACGTGCTGCAGGCCGAAGGCTACATCCGCGGCTATTCCCAGACCGATTACGGTAACGGCAAGTCCGAGATCGAAATCGAGCTGAAGTACTACGAAGGCGCGTCGGTGATCCGTGAGATCGGCCGCGTGTCCAAGCCGGGCCGCCGGGTCTATGTCTCGGTAAAGTCCATTCCGCAGGTCGCGAACGGCCTCGGCATCACCATCCTTTCGACTCCGAAGGGTGTGATGGCCGATCACCAGGCTCGCGAACAGAACGTTGGTGGCGAGGTTCTTTGCTCCGTCTTCTAAGACAGGGCAGGGATCTCCATAGCGAACAGACAGGATAACAAAATGTCTCGTATCGGTAAAAGACCCGTTCCGGTTCCTGCTGGAGTTACGGCCTCTGTTGAAGGCCAGAAAGTGACTGCCAAGGGCCCGAAGGGCGAGCTTTTCTTCGTCGCCAATGACGAAGTGAAGGTTGAGTTCAACGACAACGCCGTTTCGGTGACCCCGATCGACGATTCCAAGGATGCCCGCTCCAAGTGGGGCATGTCGCGGACGATGATCGAGAACATCTTCAAGGGCGTGAAGGACGGTTTTGAGCGTAAGCTCGAGATCAACGGCGTCGGCTATCGTGCCTCGTTGCAGGGCAAGAACCTGCAGTTGGCACTCGGTTTCAGCCACGACGTGGTCTACGAACCGCCGCAGGGTATTTCGATTGCCGTGCCGAAGCCGACGGAAATCGTCGTCACCGGCATTAACAAGCAGCAGGTCGGTCAGGTAGCCGCGGAAATCCGCGAGTACCGCGGTCCGGAGCCCTACAAGGGCAAGGGCGTCAAGTACGCCGAGGAACGGATCGTCCGCAAGGAAGGCAAGAAGAAGTAAGGATCACGCGAAATGGCTAGCAGGAAAGAAGCACTTGCAAAGCGCGCGAGCCGCGTGCGCCGCCAGATTAAGGCGGTCGCCAACGGCCGTCCGCGCCTGTCGGTTCATCGCTCGTCGAAGAACATCTATGTCCAGGTCATCGATGACGTGGCCGGCCGCACGCTTGCTGCCGCCTCCACGCTCGACGCCGACCTGCGCTCGAAGCTGAAGACCGGTGCGGATGTTGAAGCCGCCGCCGCTGTCGGCAAGCTCGTCGCAGAGCGTGCGACCAAGGCCGGTGTGAAGGAAGTCGTATTTGATCGCGGCGCCTTCATCTACCACGGCCGCATCAAGGCCCTGGCCGAAGCTGCCCGCGAAGGCGGTCTCAGCTTCTAAGTAATTTTCGCCCGGAGCCTTCATCGGTTCCGGGCGAAATGCGGTTATCCGCACCCCGATCCGTATTCGGATCACGTTGTAATCTGCCGATTGCACCCGGAAAAGAAAAAGGAAAAGGACAATGGCACAAGAAAGAAGAGGTTCTCGCGACGACCGCCAGAACCGCGAAGAGCGCGATAGCGAATTCGTCGACAAGCTGGTCGCGATCAACCGCGTTGCCAAGGTTGTTAAGGGCGGCCGTCGTTTCGGCTTCGCCGCACTCGTCGTCGTCGGCGACCAGAAGGGCCGCGTAGGCTTCGGCCACGGCAAGGCACGTGAAGTGCCGGAAGCGATCCGCAAGGCAACCGAATCTGCCAAGCGCGATCTCATTTTCGTTCCGCTGCGCGATGGCCGCACGCTGCACCACGACGTCAATGGCCGCCACGGCGCCGGCAAGGTGCTTCTGCGCGCTGCCAAGGCCGGTACTGGTATCATCGCGGGTGGCCCGATGCGCGCCGTCTTCGAAACGCTCGGCGTTCATGACGTCGTCGCGAAGTCGACCGGTTCGTCGAACCCCTACAACATGGTTCGCGCTACCTTCGACGCCCTCAAGCATCAGGTCCATCCGAAGGACGTCGCAGCCCAGCGTGGCCTCAAGTATGCAACGCTCCAGGCTCGCCGCGCTGCCTCCGGCAACGCTGCTGAAGAATAAGAGGAGTCTGACCCATGGCTAAGGCTACGAAGAAGACTGAAGCAAAGACGATCACGGTCGAGCAGATCGGTTCGCCCATTCGCCGTCCGGCAGTTCAGCGTGCGACGCTGGTTGGTCTGGGCCTCAACAAGATGCACCGGGTCCGCACCCTGGAGGATACTCCTTCGGTTCGCGGCATGATCCGTGCTGTCCAGCATCTCGTTCGCGTCGTCGACGAGAAGTGAGACGGGGGAAGTCATCATGAAACTGAATGAAATCAAAGACAACGAAGGCGCGGTCAAGGATCGCAAGCGCGTTGGTCGCGGTATCGGCTCTGGCAAGGGCAAGACCGGCGGTCGCGGCGTCAAGGGCCAGAAGGCTCGTTCCGGCGTTGCCATCAACGGCTTCGAAGGCGGCCAGATGCCAATCTACCGCCGTCTGCCGAAGCGCGGCTTCACCAACATCTTCGCGTCGGAATACGTGACGGTTTCCGTCGGCCGTATACAGACGGCGATCGATGCCAAGAAGCTTGACCCGAAGGCCACGATCGATGCGGCTGCCCTGAAGGCTGCCGGCATCATCCGTCGCCCGAAGGACGGCGTCCGGATCCTCTCCGGCGGCGAGCTCAAGGCCAAGGTGACGATCGAAGCCGCCGGCGCCTCCAAGGCTGCTGTCGAGAAGATCGAAAAGGCCGGTGGCTCCATCAAGCTTCCGGAAGCCGCAGCCGCGGAATAAACCGTTTAAGATCGCCCGGAGTGCTTCACACCGGGCGATTTTGCTCCCATATGTGAGCCTCACGATTCCGGGACCGGTCGCCAGGCCGGCGCATTCCGGGACCATACGGAAAACAGGGTGAGGCACCGATCGCACCAGCGATCCCCGCCCGTTATCTGAAACTGAATTTGGACTGCATTCCGGACCCGGCAGGATTTCCGCCGCCGGAATTGGTCAGGCGGAGAGATGCATGGCTTCTGCAGCGGAACAACTTGCCTCCAACCTCAATTTCTCGACCTTCGCCAAGGCTGAGGATCTCAAGAAGCGGCTGTGGTTCACGCTCGCCGCACTGCTCGTCTATCGTCTCGGCACACATATTCCTCTGCCTGGTCTCAACCCCGAGGCCTATGCGCAAGCGTTCCGCGGCCAGGCCGGCGGCATTCTCGGCCTCTTCAACATGTTTGCCGGCGGCGCGGTCGAGCGCATGGCGATCTTCGCGCTCGGCATCATGCCCTATATCTCCGCGTCGATCATCGTGCAGCTGATGACCTCCGTGGTTCCGACGCTGGAAGCGTTGAAGAAGGAAGGCGAACAGGGTCGCAAGGTCATCAACCAGTACACCCGCTACGGCACCGTTCTTCTCGGCACGCTGCAGGCCTACGGCATTGCTGTCGGGCTCGAAAGCGGCCAGGGCATTGTCGCCGATCCGGGTTGGTTCTTCCGCATTTCGACTGTCGTCACGCTGCTGGGGGGCACGATGTTCCTGATGTGGCTCGGTGAGCAGATCACCGCGCGCGGCATCGGCAACGGCATTTCGCTCATCATCTTCGCGGGCATCGTCGCCGCTTTGCCGACGGCACTCGCCGGCACCCTGGAACTCGGCCGCACCGGCGCCTTGTCGACGGCGCTCATCCTGACCGTCATCGTGGTCGCGATCGCCGTGATCATGCTGATCGTCTTCGTGGAGCGTGCGCAGCGTCGCCTGCTGATCCAGTACCCGAAGCGGCAGGTTGGAAACCGGATGTTCCAGGGCGATACGTCGCACCTGCCGCTGAAGCTCAACACTTCGGGCGTTATTCCGGCGATCTTCGCTTCGTCGCTCCTCCTTCTGCCGGCGACGGCTGCAGGCTTCGCAGGCAATTCTGAAATGCCCGGCTGGGCGACGACGATCATCTCGGCACTCGGCCACGGCCAGCCGGCATTCATGGTTCTTTACGGCCTGCTGATTGCGTTCTTTGCCTTCTTCTACACGGCGATCGTCTTCAATCCGAAGGACACCGCCGACAACCTGAAGAAGCACGGCGGGTTCATCCCCGGCATTCGCCCGGGCGAGCGGACCGCCGAGTATATCGACTATGTCCTCACGCGTATCACCGTCGTCGGCGCTGCCTACCTCGTCTTTGTCTGCGTGCTGCCCGAGCTGCTGATCGCCCGCACCGGCGTTCCATTAGCCCTTGGTGGTACTTCGCTTTTGATCGTGGTCAGTGTAACCCTCGACACGGTTGCTCAGATCCAGGGTCATCTTATTGCCCAGCAATATGAGGGCCTGATCAAGAAGTCGAAATTGCGTGGAGGAAAGAGGGGACGATGAGACTGATTCTTTTAGGGCCGCCGGGCGCGGGTAAGGGGACCCAGGCCCAGCGGATCGTGGAGAAGCATGGTATCCCCCAGCTCTCCACCGGCGACATGCTGCGTGCGGCCGTAGCCGCCGAGACCGACGTCGGCAAACGCGCCAGGGCGGTCATGGACGCAGGTAAGCTCGTCTCCGACGATATTGTCATCGCCATCGTCTCGGAACGCATAGACCAGCCGGACTGCGCCAACGGCTTCATTCTCGACGGCTTTCCGCGGACGCTCGTCCAGGCAGACGCCACTGAAAGCATGCTCCGGGAGAAGGGGTTGGACCTTTCGGCAGTCATCGAGCTGAAGGTCGACGACAAGGAACTGATACGCCGAGTGTCCGGCCGCTATTCCTGCGCCCAGTGCGGCGCCGTCTACCATGACACCGACAAGGTTCCGGCCAAGGAAGGTGTCTGCGACAAGTGTGGCTCGACTCACTTCAAGCGTCGCCCCGATGACAATGCGGAGACGATGACCCAGCGCCTCGAGGTTTACTACAAGGAGACCTCACCGCTGATCGGCTACTACTATGCGAAGGGCAAGCTGAAGTCCGTGGACGGCATGGCCGAGATGGACGCCGTGACGGCAGAAATCGAAAAGGTGCTCGCTGCGCTCTGAGCGGCGGTTGCCCCTAAAGAATCTTGGCGGGGCCGGTTGCTTTTTTTAACCGATTCCGCTAACACCGCGCCAACTCGCGACATTGATGCGATCGGTGCGGACGTCCCGACGAGGGTATCCGGGTCCGGTCCTTTGACTTGTTACGGATAAGATTTGAACTGGCGGCCTTCCATCGGCTGCTCTCATGGAAGAAGTACCACTTGCCGGATGGCAACTGGAACGCAAGGAGAATAGACGTGGCACGTATCGCTGGCGTCAACATCCCGACTGCGAAGCGCGTCGTTATCGCGTTGACGTATATTCACGGGATCGGCCCGAAATTCGCACAGGAAATCGTCGAGAAGGTTGGTATACCGGCCGATCGCCGCGTTCATCAGCTCACCGATGCTGAAGTCCTGCAGATCCGCGAAACCATCGACCGCGACTATCAGGTCGAAGGCGACCTGCGTCGCGAGACCTCGATGAACATCAAGCGTCTGATGGACCTCGGCTGCTACCGTGGCCTGCGTCATCGTCGTGGCCTCCCGGTCCGCGGTCAGCGCACGCACACCAATGCCCGCACCCGCAAGGGTCCGGCAAAGGCAATCGCCGGTAAGAAGAAGTAATTTCCCGGAGTTTCCGGGTGAGGGGAGGCTGGCGCCACGTCGCTGGCCTCTTTTTGAGTTTGGTGCCGGATCTCGGTCCGGTCCCGGTGGAGCCGCTGGAACTACGGCGGTGACGAGATCAACGAAAGGAAGACCATGGCCAAGGAAGCCACCCGCGTCCGCCGTCGCGAACGCAAGAACATCACGTCGGGCGTTGCCCACGTCAATTCGACCTTCAACAACACGATGATCACCATCACCGATGCACAGGGCAACGCGATTGCCTGGTCGTCGGCAGGTGCGAAGGGCTTCAAGGGTTCGCGCAAGTCGACCCCGTTCGCCGCCCAGATCGCTGCCGAAGACTGCGCCAAGAAGGCTCAGGAACACGGCATGAAGTCGCTCGAAGTTGAAGTGTGCGGCCCGGGCTCCGGCCGTGAATCGGCGCTGCGCGCCCTGCAGGCTGCCGGCTTCATGATCACCTCGATCCGTGACGTGACGCCGATCCCGCACAACGGCTGCCGTCCGCGCAAGAAGCGCCGCGTCTAAGTCGGATGCGGCGGGCCTCCGGCCGATCGCATTGAACTTGCGTAATACCGCCTTACTTCGCCCGTCGAAGTCTGGCGGTTTTGCCGTACCGCCGAATGGCAAAGCCCAACTCGGTGCTTCTCATGCTCGGTTGCCACGATTGGATGGTGGCAACGAACGGAAGGTTTAAAACATGATCCAGAAGAACTGGCAGGAACTGATCAAGCCGAACAAGGTGGAGTTCACCTCGTCCGGTCGTACCAAGGCAACGCTGGTTGCAGAGCCGCTTGAGCGGGGCTTCGGCCTGACGCTCGGCAACGCCCTGCGCCGCGTTCTTCTGTCGTCACTGCGCGGTGCTGCTGTCACCGCGGTCCAGATTGACGGCGTCCTGCACGAGTTCTCCTCCATCCCCGGCGTTCGGGAAGATGTGACGGACATCGTGCTGAACATCAAGGAAATCGCCATCAAGATGGATGGCGACGACGCAAAGCGCATGGTCGTGCGCAAGCAGGGCCCCGGTGCCGTAACCGCTGGTGACATCCAGACAGTTGGCGACATCGAGATCCTGAACCCCGACCACGTCATCTGCACCCTCGACGAGGGCGCGGAGATCCGCATGGAGTTCACGGTCAACAACGGCAAGGGCTATGTCCCGGCCGAGCGTAACCGTGCAGAAGATGCGCCGATCGGCCTCATCCCGGTCGACAGCCTCTATTCGCCGGTCAAGAAGGTGTCCTACAAGGTGGAGAACACCCGTGAAGGACAGGTTCTCGACTACGACAAGCTGACCATGACCATCGAGACCGATGGCTCGGTTACCGGCGAAGACGCGGTAGCATTCGCTGCCCGCATTCTTCAGGACCAGCTCGGTGTGTTCGTAAACTTCGACGAGCCGCAGAAGGATGTCGAGGAAGAAGCCGTCACCGAACTGGCCTTCAACCCGGCGCTCCTCAAGAAGGTCGACGAACTGGAGCTTTCGGTCCGTTCGGCGAACTGCCTGAAGAACGACAACATCGTCTATATCGGCGATCTCATCCAGAAGACCGAGGCGGAAATGCTGCGCACTCCGAATTTCGGTCGCAAGTCGCTGAACGAGATCAAGGAAGTTCTGGCATCCATGGGCCTCCATCTTGGGATGGAAGTTCCCGCCTGGCCGCCGGAGAACATTGAAGATCTCGCCAAGCGTTACGAAGACCAATACTAACAAGTCAGACTGCAGGCGAATGCCTGCAAGTGAAGGAGACCAGACATGCGCCACGCAAAAGCCGGCCGCAAGCTCAACCGCACCGCAAGCCACCGCAAGGCGATGTTCGCCAACATGGCGGCTTCGCTCATCACCCATGAGCAGATCGTCACCACTCTGCCGAAGGCAAAGGAAATCCGTCCGATCGTCGAGAAGCTCGTCACGCTCGGCAAGCGCGGCGACCTGCACGCCCGTCGTCAGGCGATCTCACAGATCCAGGACCAGGACGCCGTCCGCAAGCTGTTCGACGCGATCGCCTCGCGTTACGCAACCCGCAACGGCGGCTACCTGCGCATCATGAAGGCAGGCTTCCGCCAGGGTGACAATGCGCCGCTCGCCGTCATCGAGTTCGTCGAGCGCGACGTCGATGCCAAGGGTAAGGCCGACAAGGCTCGCGTTGCCGCTGAAGCTGAGGCAGCCGAAGCTGCCTAATCGGTAGCCCGTATCGCGGATAGATCGAAGGCCGGGCAGAAATGCCCGGCCTTTTTCGTCATCTGGCGGCGCGTGCCAGGCGCGGACTGCCTCGCTTCCAGTTCAGGAACGGCTTGCGCAGCGGTCGGTAGAGAAGCAGCAAGGCGACGAGGGCGATGTGGACAAAGGGCGTCAGCGTCACGGATTTTACCGCCAGGAAATAGTGCAGCGCCCCACCCAGTGCGACCGGGTAGATCAGCCGGTGCAACCCGTTCCACCTCTGCCCCAGCCTGCGTATCGACCAGTTGTTGGAGGTCAGTGCCAATGGCAGGAGGCAGGCCAGGCAGACCATGCCGATGGTGATGTAGGGGCGCTTCGCGATGTCGGCACCGATCGAGCCGAAATCGAGCCCGCGGTCAAGGATCAGCCAGACACTGAAGTGCATAAGGACATAGTAGAAGGCGAGCAGGCCCAGCGCCCGCCTGTAGCGCAGCCAATTGAGGCCAAAGACGTCCCGCAGGGGTGTGATCGCAAGCGTGGCGATCAGA
The DNA here is from genome assembly GCF_044142885.1 of Pseudorhizobium flavum. Classification (NCBI taxonomy): domain Bacteria; kingdom Pseudomonadati; phylum Pseudomonadota; class Alphaproteobacteria; order Hyphomicrobiales; family Rhizobiaceae; genus Pseudorhizobium; species Pseudorhizobium flavum. The sequence continues at coordinate 16,584 of NZ_JBIOKZ010000017.1, read as the reverse complement.
AAACGCAGAGCCCAAATGCCGAGCAGGTGTTCGAATGTCTTGACCGGATTGACCCCCAAGCCACCGGTTGCGCCGAGGTAGAAGTTCCAGGCGGCCGGTACCAAGCCGACGGCATAGAGCGCCCAGATGCTGGGCCCGTGCAGGCGGCGGGGCAGGGCGGGAATGCCGGCCATCAGTAGTTCGCCTTGAGGTCCATCCCCTCGTAGAGGCTGGCGACCTCCTCGCCATAGCCGTTGAACATCAGGGTCGGCCGGTTGGCGACCTTGAAGAAGCCGCCTTCGCCAATCCGCTGCTCCGTCGCCTGGCTCCAGCGCGGATGGTCGACCTCGGGATTCACGTTCGAGTAGAAGCCGTATTCGCGCGCGTTGGAGTTCTTCCACGTCGTCTCCGGCTGCTCCTCGATCAGCGAGATCCTGACGATCGACTTGATGCTCTTGAAGCCGTACTTCCATGGTACGACCAGCCGGATCGGAGCGCCATTCTGGTTGGGCAGCGTCTCTCCGTAGAGGCCGACGGCGAGTATGGTCAGCGGGTGGCGGGCCTCGTCGAGCCTCAGCCCCTCGATATATGGCCATTCGAGCGGCTGGAAGAGGCCAGTCTGTCCCGGCATCTCCTCCGGTCGCACGAGTGTCTCGAAGGAGACGTACTTGGCGCTGCCGAGCGGCTCCACCTGCTCAAGGAGCGCCGAAAGCGGGAAGCCGATCCAAGGGATCACCATAGACCAGCCTTCGACGCAGCGCAGGCGATAGATGCGCTCCTCGAGCTGCATCTTCATCAGCTCCTCGATCCCGAATTCCTTCGGCTTGCCGACCATGCCGTCAACCTTCACAGACCATGGCAGCGGCTTGAAGTGCTGGGACTTCTCCGACGGGTCGCCCTTGCCGGTCCCGAACTCATAGAAGTTGTTGTAGGTGGTGACGGCTTCCTTCGGAGTGAGCTTCTCGTCGGTCGAGAACTGACTGGGCGATGCCGCGAGCGGGGCCGCGATTGCCGAGCCGGCCCCCAGCATCGCGATACCGGCAGCGGCGGTACCGATGAACTTCCGGCGCGACATGTAGACCTCGCGGGGCGTGATCTCCGAGGCGCTGATGCGGGGCGTGCGATAGGCAGGCATGACGGTCTCCCTGGGAGCTATTTTCTTCTTATACGTAGCGCGCCGATGATTGGTTTCACAGCATCAGTCAACAGAACGAGAGGCACATTCGCGTGAGGCGTACCGCAGAGTACCGTTTTCCGCTCCCCTGATAGTGACACCATTCGGGTGTTGGAGTAGGAAAATGGCAAAGCTGCCGGGTGCCGCCCGTGCCAGATGCTCTCCAAGAACAAGACCGAGGAAGAAAACCCATGCCCGCCTACCGTTCCAGAACCACGACCCACGGCCGCAACATGGCTGGTGCGCGCGGCCTGTGGCGCGCGACCGGCATGAAGGACGGCGATTTCGGCAAGCCGATCATCGCAGTGGTGAATTCCTTCACGCAGTTCGTTCCCGGCCACGTGCACCTCAAGGATCTTGGCCAGCTGGTTGCCCGCGAGATCGAGGCGGCCGGTGGGGTTGCCAAGGAGTTCAATACCATCGCGGTGGATGACGGCATCGCCATGGGCCATGACGGAATGCTCTACTCGCTGCCGTCGCGCGAGATCATCGCCGACTCCGTCGAATACATGGTGAACGCTCACTGCGCCGATGCCATGGTCTGCATTTCCAACTGCGACAAGATCACCCCCGGCATGCTGAACGCCGCGATGCGGCTCAACATCCCTGCCGTCTTCGTGTCCGGCGGGCCGATGGAGGCGGGCAAGGTCGTTCTGCAGGGCAAGACGGTCGCGCTCGATCTCGTTGATGCAATGGTCGCCGCGGCAGACGATTCGATCTCCGATGCGGATGTCCAGGCGATCGAGCAGGCGGCCTGTCCGACCTGCGGCTCGTGCTCGGGCATGTTCACGGCCAACTCCATGAACTGCCTGACCGAAGCGCTCGGCCTTTCGCTGCCGGGCAATGGCTCCACGCTCGCCACCCATTCCGACCGCAAGCGCCTGTTCGTCGAGGCTGGGCACCTGATCGTCGATCTCGCCCGCCGCTACTACGAGCAGGAGGACGAGAGCGTTCTGCCGCGCTCCATCGCCACCAAGGAAGCGTTCGAGAACGCCATGACGCTCGACATCGCCATGGGCGGTTCCACCAATACGGTGCTGCACATCCTCGCAGCCGCCTATGAAGGCGGCGTCGATTTCACCATGGACGACATCGACCGGCTGTCGCGCCGTGTCCCGTGCCTGTCGAAGGTTGCGCCCGCCAAGAGCGATGTCCACATGGAGGACGTCCATCGCGCCGGCGGCATCATGCGCATCCTTGGCGAACTCGAACGCGGCGGCCTCATCAACCGCGACTGTTACACGGTGCATGAAGCCACGCTCGGTGATGCCATCGACCGTTGGGACATTACGCGCACCAATAGCGAAACGGTCCGGAACTTCTTCAAGGCAGCACCGGGTGGCGTCCCGACGCAGGTTGCCTTCTCCCAGTCCTCGCGCTGGGATGAACTGGACACCGATAGCGACAATGGCGTCATCCGCTCCGTCAAGAACCCGTTCTCCGAGGAGGGCGGGCTGGCGGTGCTTTACGGAAACATCGCGCTCAACGGCTGCATCGTGAAGACGGCTGGCGTGGATGAATCCATCCTCAAGTTCACCGGTCCGGCGCGCGTGTTCGAGAGCCAGGATGCCTCCGTCAAGGCGATCCTCAACAACGAGGTGGTGGCAGGTGACGTCGTCGTCATCCGCTATGAAGGTCCGAAGGGTGGGCCGGGCATGCAGGAAATGCTCTATCCGACGAGCTACCTGAAGTCGAAGGGCCTCGGCAAGGCCTGCGCCCTGGTGACCGACGGCCGCTTTTCCGGCGGCACGTCCGGCCTGTCGATCGGCCACTGCTCGCCCGAGGCTGCCCAGGGCGGCGCGATCGGCCTGGTCCGCGAAGGCGACATGATCGAGATCGACATTCCGAATCGCACCATCAATTTGGCGGTCTCCGATGCCGAACTTGCGCATCGCCGGGGAGAGCAGGACAAGCTTGGCTGGACGCCGGTCGCCCCGCGGCGGCGCAACGTCACGACGGCGCTGAAGGCCTATGCGGCCTTCGCCGCGAGCGCCGACAAGGGTGCTGTCCGGATCCTGCCGGAATAAGCATCAACTCCCAAGACGAACATTGAAGACCGCCTGCGTCAAGCAGGCGGTCTTTTCGTGACAGCTCACGGACGGCGCACGGCTGCCATGTCGACCTCGACCGCTGATGAAAGGCTTTCCAGGCTGTCGTGCAGCAACTGCAGCAGATAGGCGGGGTTATGAACATAACCGGCGGGGTCCTTGCTCACGACCTGGTAGTTGTAGGCCGCTTTCAGCAGGCGAGGGCTCCATGACCTGTACTGGTTGTCGCGCACCGCCTCGTCGTCGCTGATCTCGCCGTCACCGTTCGTGTCCCTGAAGAAGTAGGGGTTCCTGCCTTTGGCATAGCCGATCGGTGAGGAGAGGATCGCTTGGGCATACGTCTGGATCGCCTCGTAGAGCTTTCCATGCAGGGTGGCGATCTCGCCGTGCACACCCTCCTGGATGTTTCCATCGCCATCGAAGTCTGTATGCCGGGTCCGGATGTCGCGAGTGTTGCCGACGCCGCGGTGACAGCTCATGCAGCTGTCTTCCGCCACCTTTGTCGTATGCGGGTCGTGACAGGCGACACAGGTGTTGGCGCTCGGTACATGCTGGAAGCGTCCGGCATAGGTCTTTCCGGGATAGTGATAGCCGCTCGCCGTGTCTGCGCCATGCATCGTGGCGGCTGCAACCGCATAGTGGATATTGATGAAGGTGAGATCGGCGGAGACATCATCCTCCCCGAGTTCCGCCACCGCCTTGGTCACGGCTGCACCGGACTGACGGCCCTGGTGACAGACGGTGCAGGTGGCAGAGTTGCCGAGCCCGGTGACCTCGACGCCGGAGGGGAACCGCACGGAATCGAGCGCATGGGCCTGGCTGGTGTGACAGGAGGCACAGCCGATCGGTGAGTTGATCACCCCCGCACGGTCGATTGTGCCCGCGGCACTGCCGTCGACGCCGAGGAAATCGTGGAAGCCCGTTTCCGAGTGACAGGTGGCGCAGTTCGTCGGCACCTCGCCCTCCTTGTTCCAGTAGGTAAAGGAGCGTGAGTGATAGTTGCCATGCGGTGACGAGAGCCATTCCTCGATCAGTCGGGTGATCGGGGCCTCCTCGTTCGCCCGTGCAGGAAGGCTGGCGAACAGCAACGCCAAAAGGGTTGCTAGGCCAGAGACAACAGTGAACAGTTGCGCCAGTCTTCGCGGCGTCATGGGATCCTCCTCGTTGCATGTCGTGGCGACCATAGCACAGTGGACCAGCATGCCTTGCCTGCATATGACCGAGATCAATTCCGCAGGGTAGGCGGCTGCTACAAGAGCCGGAAGGAGGAACCGATGACAGACACCGTATCGCCAGCCATGCCTTCTGCGACGCATTCGTCCACGCAAAGGCTTCCCCGTCTGCCGGCGAGCGTTCTTGCTGCCCTCTATCTCGGCCTTTGTGCCACGCCGCTCGCTCTGTCGCTGACGGCAAGGGTGGCACCATCCGATTCGGTGGAGAGGCTGGCGGCGGCGCTCGGCATGGCCGCCCTCGCTGCGATGGCGGTACAGTTCGTCACCTCCGGGCGGTTCGAGGTCGTCTCCGGCCGGATGGGCATCGACAAGATCATGGCCTTTCACAAGATGGCCGCCTGGTGGATCCTGGTCGCGGTCGTTCTCCACCCGATCGCCTATGTCGCGCCGACCCTGTTCGACGACCAGCATCTCGGCCGGGAACGTCTCATCGCCTATCTGAGCCTGCCCCATTACCGGAGCGGTGTGGTCGCCTGGGTTGCGCTCGTGATGCTTGTCCTGTCGTCTGCGTTGCGCAATCGTCTTCCATGGCGCTACGAGCTGTGGAGGGGCACGCATCTGGTTCTCGGCGCGATAGCGATGGGTGGAGGGCTGCACCATGCTGTGAGTACCGGGCGCTTCGCCGCCATGGGGCCGGTCGGGGTCTACTGGATCACTGTCGCCGTCGCGATCGTCATCGTGCTCTTGACCCTCTACGGCTACCGCTGGCTGAAACTGCACCGCAAGCCGTGGCACCTCAAGGCAGTGACCCGCCGCGCCGATCGCCTTTGGGAACTGGATATCCAGCCTGGCCCGGGAACACCGCAACTCGCCTATCACGCAGGCCAGTTTGTCTGGATGACGGAGGGTACAAGACGGTTCCCATTGCTCGACCACCCTTTTTCCATCGCCGACAGCCCGACCCGCCCTGGTATCAGCCTGATCATCAAGGAAGTCGGGGACTTCACAAGCCAGATCGGCAGCCTGAAGCCCGGCACCCCCATCGGTATCGACGGGCCTTACGGCGAGTTTGCGCTGGAGGCTCATCCCGGCGACGCTGTCCTGCTGGTTGCCGGTGGCGTCGGCATCGCGCCGATCGTCGGCATCCTGCGCGACATGGTGGCGCGCCGCGACAGACGGCCGGTGCGAGTCGCCTATGCCGTCGGGGCACCGGCCAACTTCGCCTGTCTCGATGAGATTGCAGCCGCTGGTGCCGTACTGGACCTGAAGACGCTGCTGATCAGCGAAGAAGGCCCAGCGGGCTGGGATGGGGCGGTCGGTCGCCTGGATCATGCCCGCCTAGGAGAACTCCTCGCGGGGCTTGACCCGAAAGGCTGCGTTGCGCTGATGTGCGGTCCGGGCGGCATGGTTTCCGCTGTCTCCGACACCCTGCTCGGCCTCGGTCTGCCGATGAAGAACGTGGTCTACGAGCGCTTCGATTATTCCGGCGGGGCGTCTTCCCGCCAGGACCGCCGGCGCACTCTCGCCTTCGTCGGTGTGGGCGGATTGCTGGCCGCAGCAGTCGCCGCGTTCTCCTTCTCGGGCTAGTCGCAAGGCGACAGAGGACGCTCGAGATCGGGCTCATCACCTTGCGGCGCAGACATCGTGCCGGCCGCGCCTATCCTCGTTCAGCCACCTTTCCTTTCTAGCCTGCGGCGCTACAAATCGGGACGATAATTCGAAGCGAGGAATCACATGCTGACCATTCGAATGGGCCTGTCGGCCTGTCTTGCCGCCTTTCTGCTCCTTCAACCCGTCGCGGCCCATGCGCAGGCAGAGAAGGCGGTGCCGAAAAGCCAGTCGGAGATCCAGCTGTCCTTCGCGCCTCTGGTCAAGCAGACAGCCGGAGCTGTGGTAAATGTCTACGCCGAGCGCGTCGTCCAGCGGCTGAACCCCTTCGCCGGCGATCCCTTCTTCGAGCAGTTCTTCGGCCAGCGCATGCCAAACCGCACGGAGAAGCAATCATCGCTTGGCTCCGGGGTCATCGTATCGAACAATGGGCTCGTCGTGACCAATCATCACGTCATCCAGGGCGCCGATGATATCCGGATCGCGCTCGCCGATGGCCGCGAGTTTGCGTCCGAAGTGCTGCTCAAGGATGAAAGCCTCGATCTCGCGGTACTGAAGGTGAGCGGGCGCGACGATTTTCCCGTCCTGCCGATCGGCGATTCCGATGCGGTGGAGGTCGGCGATCTCGTGCTTGCGATCGGCAATCCCTTCGGCGTCGGGCAGACCGTGACGAGCGGCATCGTCTCCGCGCTCGCGCGCAACCAGGTCACGCCCGGAGATTTCGGCTTCTTCATCCAGACCGATGCCTCGATCAATCCCGGTAATTCGGGTGGCGCGCTGATGAACATGAACGGCGAGTTGATCGGCATCAACACCGCCATCTTCTCGCGCGGCGGCGGCTCGAACGGTATCGGCTTCGCGATCCCCGCCAATCTGGTCAAGGTTTTCCTCGCCGCCGCCGAAAAGGGTGACGACACATTCGAGCGGCCCTATATCGGCGCGCGCTTCGAGCCGGTGACATCCGACGTCGCCGAGGCGCTTGGCCTGGAGGCAGCGCGTGGTGCGCTGGTCGTCGGAGTGGTGGAAGGCGGTCCGGCCGACAAGGCGGGGCTGAAGCCGGGCGAAGTGGTGACCGCAGTCAATGGGATCGAAGTCGAGCACCCCGATGCGCTCGGCTACCGCCTGACAACCGCAGGGCTCGGCAAGGAAGTTGCGCTGACGGTTCGCTCGAACGGGGTTCGCGAAATCTCCATCGCCCTCAATACGGCACCGGAAACACCTGCCCGTGACGAACGGCTGCTGGAGGGCCGCAACCCGTTTGCTGGCCTGCGTGTTGCCAATCTCTCTCCCCGGCTGGCACAGGAACTGCGAATGGAGGCGGAGAAGACCGGGGTCGTGGTCGTCGATGTCGCCCGCGGCTCGCCGGGCAGCCGCCTCGGCTTCCGCCCGCGTGACATCGTGGTTTCGCTGAACGGCGTTGCCGTGCCTTCGACCCGCGCCATGGAAGACATGCTCGATGACGATCCGGGCTTCTGGCGTGTCGAGATCGAGCGGGACGGCCAGCGGATCCGGCAGTTCTTCCGATGAGCGGTGATCTCTTCGCGCCGCAGGTTCCGGAGGAGGTCGCAAGACGCCGGCCGCTTGCCGATCGCCTGCGGCCGAAGTCCCTGGGGGAAGTCACCGGGCAGAAGCACCTGACCGGTGAGGATGGCGTGTTGCGGCGGATGATATCCTCCGGTTCGCTCGGCTCGATGATCTTCTGGGGGCCACCGGGGACCGGCAAGACGACGGTCGCACGGCTGCTGTCCGGCGAGGCGGGGCTCGCTTTCGAACAGATCTCGGCCATCTTCTCCGGTGTGGCCGACCTGAAGAAGGTATTCGAAGTGGCGCGAATGCGACGCATGGAAGGCCGCCAGACGCTGCTCTTCGTCGACGAGATCCATCGCTTCAACCGCGCCCAGCAGGACAGCTTTCTTCCCGTCATGGAAGACGGCACCATCATCCTCGTCGGCGCCACGACCGAAAACCCGAGTTTCGAGCTCAATGCGGCGCTTCTCTCCCGTGCCCGTGTCCTGACTTTCCAGCCGCATGACGAGGAGAGCCTCGAGGAACTGCTGAAGCGGGCCGAGCAGGCGGAGGGAAAGCCGCTGCCGCTTGATCCCGACGCCCGGGCCAGCCTGCTGCGCATGGCGGATGGTGACGGTCGGGCGGTGCTGACGCTCGCCGAGGAGGTCTGGCGCGCAGCGCGGGCAGACGAGGTGTTCGACACCGAAGGCCTGACCCGGATCGTCCAGCGGCGCGCCCCCGTCTACGACAAGGGGCAGGACGGCCATTACAACCTGATCTCCGCGCTGCATAAGTCCGTCCGCGGCTCCGACCCTGATGCCGCGCTCTACTATCTGGCGCGCATGTTCGATGCCGGCGAGGACCCGCTCTATCTCGGGCGTCGCCTCGTGCGCATGGCCGTCGAAGACATCGGCCTTGCCGATCCGCAGGCGCTGGTGATCTGCAATGCGGCCAAGGACGCCTATGACTATCTGGGTTCACCCGAGGGCGAGCTGGCGCTGGCGCAGGCCTGCGTCTACCTCGCCACGGCGCCCAAGTCGAACGGCGTCTATACTGCCTTCAAGGCCGCGATGCGGGCGGCGAAGGAAAATGGTTCGCTGCTCCCGCCGAAGCACATCCTCAATGCGCCGACCAAGTTGATGAAGGGCGAGGGTTACGGGCAGGGGTATCGCTACGACCATGACGAGCCGGACGCGTTTTCCGGCCAGAACTACTTTCCGGAGAAGATGGGCAGGCAGGTCTATTACGACCCGCCCGAGCGCGGCTTCGAGCGCGAGATCCGCAAGCGGCTGGACTGGTGGGCGAAGCTTCGCAAGGAGCGAGGCGAGCCTTAGGAGGCCTTGCGCGTCGCGGCCGCTGCCGGCGGCGTCAGCTTGACGGAACTTTCCGCAAGACCGTGATGGCCTTCCATGTCGATGATCAGGTGCCAATGACCGTCCTCGGGTATGACGAGGCGGATCGGTGACTTCTTGGCCACGCCGCCGACATACTTGAAATCCAGCAGTTCCTTGAAGCGCTGGAAATTGCCGGCTGTCATCAGTCGCACGTTGTTGACGGCGCTGAGGGTGACCTCGATCACCGTCCCGCCGCGCTGCCCCTTCAGGTCGAAATGCTTGAAACGAAAGGAGGGTGCTGCCACGTCTGCCTCGGATATGCCGTTGGATTTTCGGCAGCCTATCCCCAGTCCGGTTAAGGAAAAGTGGAACCCAATGGCCTTTCGCGGGTTTTCCAGTCGAACGACTTGAAGAGGCCGACCATGGAACCGATCAGGACCAATACCTATCTTACCTTCATCGCATCGATGATGGTCAATGCGGTGGTTTTCGGTTTCGGTGCCATCGCCATTCTGTCGATCCCTGCACTGGCGGAATACATGAAGTTCCTCCTGCCAGCCTGGATCGTGTTTTCCTTCGTGGTGGCGCCGTTCATCGCGAAGCGAATCGCCCCGCGCATGCGCCTTCGCTATTGGCGCCGTCGCGAGGAGCAGCGTGAAGCCCGGACGCTTTGACAATAAGAGGTGGCGTTTCCCCTGCCGCCACCACAAGAACGATAATGACCTCCAGTCCTGACCCTGCCTCTCCCAAGGCAGGGTCTTTTTTGTTCCTGACCCTGCCGGGGCGGATCCTGTGGAACTGGGCGATCTCTTGTCCTTTTGCCCACCCTCTGCCTTGTTGCAGTCTTAGTCTGCAGATCGATTCGGTGCTCCGGGTGGTGGTGCCGACCAGGAATTATGGCGCAAAGGGACAGTCCATGCCGGAAGACAAGAAACAGATGATCACCGAAATGCGGCCCAAGATCGCGGTGATCGGTGTTGGCGGCGGCGGCGGCAACGCCATCAACAACATGATCGTCGAGGAACTGGAGGGCGTCGAGTTCATCGCGGCCAATACGGATGCGCAGGTCCTTGCGACATCGAAGGCGACACGCCGCATTCAGCTCGGCACCGCCGTCACCGAGGGGCTGGGTGCCGGTTCGCTGCCGGAGATCGGCCGGGCCGCTGCCGAGGAGTCGATCGACGAGATCATGGACCATCTGTCCGGCTGCCACATGTGCTTCGTGACGGCCGGCATGGGCGGCGGGACCGGCACCGGCGCGGCACCGGTCATTGCCCAAGCGGCCCGCAATGCCGGCATCCTCACCGTCGGTGTGGTGACGAAGCCCTTCACCTTCGAGGGCAACCGCCGCATGAAGACGGCAGAGGCCGGCATCGAGGAACTGCGCCGGGCCGCAGATACAGTGATCGTCATCCCCAACCAGAACCTCTTCCGCATCGCCGACGCCAAGACCACCTTCGCGGACGCCTTCATGACGGCCGACCGCGTGCTCTTCTCCGGCGTCGGCTGCATCACCGACCTGATCGTCAAGGAAGGCCTTATCAACCTCGATTTCGCCGACGTGAAGTCGGTGATGAAGGGCATGGGCCGGGCGATGATGGGAACCGGCGAAGCCTCCGGCGACGGCCGCGCGCTCGTCGCCGCCGAGGCGGCGATTGCCAACCCGCTGCTCGACGAGATCTCCATGAAGGGCGCCAAGGGCGTGCTCATCTCGATTTCCGGCGGCTCCGACATGACCCTGTTCGAGGTGGACGAGGCCGCAAGCCGGATCCGCGACGAGGTGATGGATGATGCCGACATCGTGGTCGGGGCGATCTTCGACCGCGAGCTGGACGGCAAGTTCCGGGTCTCCGTCGTGGCGACCGGCCTGGACGGCGGCCAGGCAGCTGCTGCTCCCGACCATGTCAACGGAATTTCCGTCGAGGCTACGGCGCCGGTGCCCCGCTTCCTGCAATAGCGGCGCCGGATCCGTCCCTTGAAGTATCAGGCGCGGCCTTTCGGGCCGCGCTCTCGGTCTTGTTACCGCTGTTGATCCCGATATCGGCGGTCGCGGTCGCAAAGTTAAGAGACCGTTTAAGAATTCATGAAACTGAGAGTGGACCTGCCGGCGGCGCGGCCTGACGGGGCGGTGAGGCGGCCGCGACCGCCGCGGTATGTGTAACCTGAGTAACGCTCGCATCGTGTCATCACGCGGGCTGTGTATGGAGTAGATCATGACCAGAAAGTCATACGCATTGGCGCTTGCCACCGCATTTGCCACAAGCCCCGCCCTGGCCGCGGACCTCACCTATTCGGATCCGACGCCTTCCTACAGTGAGCCCGTCGCATCCTCCGGCGGCTGGAGCGGCGCCTATGTCGGCGCCCATATCGGCACGAGCTCGGATCACCTGAGCCCGTTCTCCGACGAGAGCGAATTCATGGGCGGCATCCAGGGCGGCTACAATGCCGAAATGGGCGGCGCCGTGGTCGGCGGCGAACTGGAACTCTCCCACATGGGCGATACCGAAGTGGACGTTCCCGGTGGAGAGCTCAAGGAGCGTTACCGCCTTGCCGCCAAGGCCAAGGTCGGCGCGCCGCTTGGCGACACGCTCATCTATGGCACCGCCGGCGGCACGATGACCAGCCTGCGCGACACGTCCACGGCGGAAGGCCCTGACGGCTGGAAGCCGGGCTGGCTGCTGGGCGCCGGTGTCGAGCAGAAGTTCAACGACCAGATCTCCGGCCGTGTCGAATACAACTATACCCGCACGGGCGACGTCCGCAGCTTCAACGGCACCTCGACCAGCGAGACCAACCTGAGCGACCACGCGATCAAGGCCGGCGTGAACTACAAGTTCTAGAATCTTCCGTAGATCGCGACGCTTCATGCCGGCATCGGGCACCCGATGCCGGCCATTTTTATCTCCGATCCTGCCGCGCCTGGCGCCGGGGGCAGCCCCCGGCTTGGCCCGCTGCCGGTGAACATCTGGTGTCATTGGGCGTTGTAGCCTTCGGCTGCATAAAGGAGGCTGATGATGGAGATTTCGGCGGAGCGGAACACGGTCGTGATCACCGGAGGGTCGGCTGGCGTGGGTCGCGCCGTCGCACTGGAATTTGCCCGGCGCGGATGGCGGGTGGCGATCCTGGCACGAGGACGAAAGCGCTTGGATGCCGTCGCAGCAGAGGTGAGGGCACTCGGCGGACACGCAATCGCCATACCCGTCGACGTGGCCAATGCCGCGGCCGTCCGGCAGGCCGCAGACCAGGCTGTCGCCACCTGGGGACGGATCGATGTCTGGATCAACAATGCCATGGTGACGGTCTTCGGTCCCGCTGACAAGGTGGAGCCGGACGAGTTCAGGCGGGTGACGGAGGTCACCTATCTCGGGCAGGTCCATGGCACCATGGCGGTCCTCCAGCACATGCGCAGGCAGGGCCACGGCACGATCGTCTGCATCGGGTCCGCACTCGCCTACCGGTCCATCCCGCTGCAGGCCGCCTATTGCGGCGCCAAGGCCGCGACCCGCGGCTTCATCGATTCGCTTCGTAGCGAACTCATTCACGACAGCTCGCCGATCCGGCTCACCATGGTCCACCTGCCGGCGGTCAACACGCCGCAGTTCAGCTGGGCCCGCTGCAAGATGGAGCATGCTCCGCGGCCGGTTGCGCCCGTCTTCGCGCCGGAGGCGATCGCCGAGGAAATCTATCGTGGCGCAATCAATGCGCCGCGCGAACTCTGGGTCGGGATGCCCACCGCCAAGACCATCATCGGCGGTCTGACGCTGCCCGGCCTCACCGACCGGCTGGCGGCAAGCCAGGCCTATGAGGGGCAGTTCGACGACCAACCCCTCTCCCTGTCGCGGCGTGACAACCTGTTCGAGCCCGTCGATCTCGACGAGGGCGTACGCGAAGGGCGTTTCGGTGACGAAGCGTCAGGCTTGGTTGGGGCGATAAGTGCCGCGGGCGCCAAAACGGTGCTCGCCGGTGCAGGCTTGGCCCTCATCGCCGCCACGCGCCTCCTGCCGCGACGAAGGCTCGGCCGATGAGGTTCGTGCCGAGCTTTCTCCATGGCATCGCCGACTACGTCGTCGGCTTGGGGATGGTCCTGCTCGCCTTCGTCTCCGGTGCCGGGGGCCCGGGGTTCGCCGCCTATTTGGCCCTCGGCCTGTTTGCGATCGTCTATGCGCTCCTGACTGACTATGAGCTCGGGTGGAGGCCGATCCTGACCATGCCCGCCCACCTTGCTTTCGATGCCGGTTTTGCGGTCGCCATGCTGCTGCTGCCGATCGTCTTCACGCTGCCGGTGATGCTGGTTTGGACAAGCGTTATCATCGCGTTCATGGCCGGTGTGCTGGTGGCAACGACGAAGATGCGATGAGCGGCTCTCTTTCAGCAAGACGAAATCCTTTCTTGTCCTCGGGTCAAGCCCGAGGATGACGAGCGGACGGATTCCTCCCTTGGCGATCCACGGGTCTCACTACGTTCGCCCGAGGATGACGAACAATTTCAAATCGGACGGGGCGCTGAAAGCTGCCTCGTAAAGTTAGTTTATGTGGCACCTCTCAGCGCCCCGTTCGGCGGTTTCTGCCCGCGACTCCGGTCTCTCTGCAAAGGTCGAATGGGAGGTGTTTGACCGCCGGTTTCCCGGGTTCCGAGGCTCCTCGCCCCGGCATCTCGTCGGACTTGAAGATCCGGCGACACCATCCTCATCGACCCCCCTGTGTGCCGCACAGGCACGCCCGGCGCGCTCTTTCGGGCATCAGAAGCAGGTAGGAGGTCCGGACCCATCTGCTTCCCCCGTCTCGCCGGAGGGAGACCATTTTCCGCGGACCCCGATGATGAGGACTTACGTCGTTTCCTCACCACCAGCGCCGGCCCCGCCTCGCCAGGACGCCTCCTGGTGTATCCGCGGCGGGACAGGGCAAGTGTAGGCACGGGTTTGGGGGACGGGGATGAGCGGGGATGGAGTTTTTTCTTTCGTCATCCTCGGGCTTGACCCGAGGATCCAGGCACAGGGAGCCAAATCAGGTGGTTACCCGTGCAGGTGGGTGGGAAGGTCCATTCCTGCAATGAAAATGCTTGGTTTTGGATCCTCGGGTCAAGCCCGAGGATGACGAAGTAGAGGCGGGAGAGGGAGGACGCGGAGGGTGCCGCACCGTCTCCTCTCCCCCTGTGGGAGAGGACGAAAAATCGGCCGCTTAGCCCGAAGGGGTAAGTGCCAGATTTTTCAGGTGAGGGGATCATGCTAGGCTCCGGCGCAGGAGGGACCCGATGCGCCACCAGCCGCCGCTGATCAACCGGGGCCGCGCCCGCGGCATGCGGAGGGATCCGACGCGGGCCGAGGACATGCTCTGGGAGGCGCTGCGCGGCCGGCGGCTGGAAGGTGCGAAGTTCCGCCGGCAGGTGCCGCTCGCGCACTTCATCCTCGACTTCGTCTGCTTCCAGCGCCGGCTGATCGTCGAGGTGGATGGATGGATGGCAGCATGCGGAGAGCCGGACGGACGCTGTCCGCGACACCTTCTTCCGGTCCCGCGGTATTCGGGTGCTGCGTTTCTGGAACGAGGAGGTGGAGGAGAACATCAACGCCGTCTGCCTGCGGATCCTGGCGGAGCTCCGGGATGGCGGCGAATGAGGCTTGTCCTCTCCCCTTGTGGGAGAGGAAGAAGTTTCAGCATCTTAGCTTCAGCTAAGTGCTAGAAACTGCAGGTGAGGGGGCAGTTGTTGAACTCGGCGGTCCCACCCCCTCACCAACAAAAATCTGAAGTTTAGCCTTCGGCTAAGCCTTCGATTTTGTAACCTCTCCCGCAGGGGGAGAGGGAGGGGCGTCGTGTTCCGGTTCAAGTCAAGGCCCCAGCCGGCTCTCCATATCTTCAGGTTTTGCTGGGGCGATACCCTTCCAAGCCAAACTGAATCGTTGCGTTTCCGCAGGAAGTATGTCGGCTACAGCGATGCGGAAAATGGCGTGAAATGCGTCGCCGCAGGCGTCGGTGACATGCCATGTAAGGTCAGCGAGGTCGCGATAGGTGTTGACGTATAGATATTCATTGAAATGCGGTCCGATATGAAATCGAACGCCGTCGTGATGGGCAACGATGGACGTCGTTGAGGGATGCGCTCCGTATTCGGAGAACAATCTGAACCTTGCGTCGAGATAGGACAGCTTGCTGCAATCTTTTAAGTGCGGCTTCTTTCTCAGCGCTTGGGGGCCGAACTTGCATGCCTGCTTTCGGCCATTCAGCGACCTCCACAACGTTATGTCCTGCGGAACATTGGAGAAATGGAGAGATAGCATCCCGATCTCGGCAAGGTCGCGGAGCAATCCCGCCGCTTGTACGAAGTATCCGCAGTCAAGAAGCTTACTTGCGGCTCCAGCGTCATTGACCACTCGAAATCCGAGTTGCGACACAGCCAGATAGTCCCCGTGATCTTTTGGCTCGTCTCTGCCGATGTCCTGATACAGGAGTGAACCGCCCCGGGTTTGCCGGAGACCGTTTGGTTTAAGTTATGCGGCCATAGCTGGTGCGTCCAGCATGGCGTAGTATCGTCGTTCTGCCTCTGCTGGCGGTATATTCCCGATGGGTTCCAGAAGACGGCGGTGGTTGAACCAGTCGACCCATTCGAGCGTGGCGAACTCTACGGCTTCGAAGTTGCGCCATGGTCCTCGCCGATGAATGACCTCGGCCTTGTAAAGACCGTTGATCGTTTCGGCGAGAGCATTGTCGTAACTATCGCCGACGCTTCCGACAGACGGCTCGATGCCCGCCTCCGCCAGCCGTTCGGAAAAGCGAATGGACACGTATTGCGAGCCGCGGTCGGAATGATGAACCAGCCCGCCACGTTTGACGGGCCGCCGATCATGCAGTGCCTGGTCGAGAGCATCGAGGACGAATCCCGCGTGCGCCGTTCGACTGGCCCGCCAGCCGACGATGCGGCGGGCGAAGGCATCGATGACAAAGGCCACGTAGACGAAGCCCTGCCAGGTCGCGACATAGGTGAAATCGGATAACCACAGCATGTTCGGCGCGGGAGCCTTGAAGTGGCGGTTGACGCGGTCGAGCGGACACGGGGCAGACTTGTCCGATACAGTGGTTTTGATTGGCTTGCCACGAATGATGCCTTGAAGACCCATCATTCTCATCAGCCTTGCGACGGTGCAGCGAGCGATATCGAAGCCTTCTCGCTGCAACTGTCGCCACACTTTCCGCACGCCATAGACCTGGAAGTTCTCGTTGAACACCCGGCGTATCTCGACTTTCATGGCAATATCATTCCGTTCGCGGGCCGATAGGCGACCCACGTCCGTGCGCTTGGCGACGACCTCATAATAGGTGGACGGGGCAATCGGCAGCAGCCTGCAGATCGGCTCGACCCCGAGCACCGAACGGTGTTCGTCGATGAAGGAAATCATCGCTTCAGTGGGCGGTCGAGCTCCGCCTGGGCAAAATACGCCGAGGCTTTGCGTAGAATCTCATTCGCCTGACGAAGCTCCCGGTTCTCCCGTTCCAGAGCCTTCATCTTCTCAGCCACGTCGCTTGGCAGACCTGCACGCTTGCCGCTGTTGACCTCGGCCTTCTTCACCCATTCATGGAGGGTATGCGCCGAGCAGCCGATCTTGGTCGCTATCGATGATACCGCCGCCCAGCGCGATGAGTATTCGGCTTCATGTTCCGTCACCATCCGAACGGCGCGGGCGCGGACTTCAGGAGAAAATTTGTTCGTCGTTTTGCTTGTCATAGACCCTACTTCTCACGAGTTGGGGTCTCCGGCAAACCCGGGGCGGTTCA
>NZ_JBIOKZ010000016.1:0-38142 GCF_044142885.1 Pseudorhizobium flavum | reverse complement strand
GGCTCTGTTGCAAAGATTGGCGGCAGTCAGAGGTAGGCTGTCGCTCTGCGCCGATCAGGCGGCTGCTGCGAAATGGTGGTTGAGCATGCCCATGGCCTCCGTCAGCGCCGAGGGCCCAATGCCAAAAGCTCTCTCCACAAGGCGCACCTCGCCCCTGATGCCGGGCTGCAGGCACCAGGGGCGAGCCTGTCCTTTGCGCAGGGCTCGCATGACTTCGAATCCCTTGATCGTGGCATAGGCCGTGGGGATCGATTTGAAACCGCGCACCGGCTTGATCAGTATCTTGAGCTTTCCGTGATCGGCCTCGATCACGTTATTGAGATACTTCACCTGCCGGTGGGCCGTCTCCCGGTCCAGCTTTCCTTCGCGCTTCAATTCGGTGATCGCTGCACCATAGCTCGGCGCTTTGTCGGTATTGAGCGTGGCAGGCTTTTCCCAGTGCTTCAGGCCTCGCAGGGCCTTGCCCAGGAACCGCTTCGCTGCCTTGGCGCTGCGGGTCGGCGACAGGTAGAAATCGATCGTGTCGCCCCGCTTGTCGACTGCCCGGTACAGGTAGGTCCACTTGCCCCGCACCTTGACGTAGGTTTCATCCAGGCGCCAGCTCGGATCAAAGCCACGCCGCCAGAACCAGCGCAGCCGCTTCTCCATCTCCGGGGCGTAGCACTGGACCCAGCGATAGATCGTCGTATGGTCGACCGAAATGCCGCGTTCCGCCAGCATTTCCTCAAGGTCGCGATAGCTGATCGGATAGCGACAATACCAGCGCACCGCCCACAGGATCACATCACCCTGGAAATGGCGCCACTTGAAATCCGTCATCGTTCCGTCCGTCCAATCTCCGCCAAGCATGCTCAAGCTTCACGATTTTTGCAACAGAGCCGTCCTGCTCTCCCGCCGCGTCAGCTTTCGCGAAGAACTGGCTTTGTATTTTGCTGAATGCGCTTTCCGCCCTCTGGCGGGGCTTACTGAAGGTCTGTGTCATGGGGGTAACCTTTCATGGGTTCGGCCACTCCAGCGGCCAAAAAAAAGCCGGGCATCAGCCCGGCCTTGGTGGTTCATGCTCTCAACAGTGCCAGTACATCCGTGGTCAAAGGAGAGCAGGATACCGATATTATGCAGCCTGGAGATTGCAGGCCGACATCTTGCCCGACTTGTTGTCGCGCTCCAGATCGTAGCTGAGCTTCTGGCCTTCAACAATTTCGCGCATTCCTGCACGCTCGACGGCCGAGATGTGGACGAACGCATCAGCGCCGCCGTTGTCAGGCTGGATGAAGCCGAAGCCCTTGGTGGAATTGAACCATTTTACTGTGCCATTGGTCATGATGAACCCTTTCGTAGCATAAGTGAATGACCACAATGTCGGTGACATTGTGGGCGGTTATAGCGATGTTCTCTAAGGAAAGGTTCGTTCAGGGCGCGGTGCCAATCGCGCAATAACCAAAGCTCGGCAAGAAAAGATCGATAAACTATAAATAGAGAGGCGAGCGACTATTGTCAACCTCTAGTTTTGAGGCTTGGTCGCAATGGTCTCGCACAGGTGGTGCGACCGCGCTGATCAGATGCGAATTTTAGACTTCGAGAGTGGGCCGCGAGCGTGCCAATGACGAGCCGTTCAAGCACTCAAGTCCGCAATGCGCGTCCGGTATCCAGCTCCACGTACTCGGGATGTTTCTGCCTTCATTCTTCACGGGCTCGCTGATCACGCGGTTCGGCGTCCTTCGCGTCATGCTGACCGGTGTCCTTCTCCTGGCGGGACATGTCATCGCCACCCTCACCGGAACCGGATTTGGTTCGTTCGCAGGTGCGCTCGTCCTGCTGGGCGTCGGTTGGAACTTCCTCTACATCGGCGGGACGACGTTGCTGACGACCACTTATACCCCACTCGAACGAGGCCGGGCGCAGGCCACCAACGACATGACGATCTTCGTGGTTGGCCTTGCCTGCTCCTTCAGCGCAGGTGCACTGCTGCAGGTTTTCGGCTGGCAGGTCCTCAACCTCGTGCTCTTGCCGTGGCTCTCAGTGGCGGCGGCCTCGCTACTTTGGCTCGGCTACAGGCACAGGCAGGTGGAAGTGGCGTAAGAAGGGTTAGCGCAACAGACAACTACTGGTCCCGGCATCTTCGCGTCACTCGGGCGACGTCAGCTTTGGGCCGATAGCTGACATGCTGCTCAAGATGGCCGGAATGGCGGCCACTATAGCTCGACCTACAGGGTCGGCCCTAGTCTCGGTTCCCAAGCACAACACACTGCAGCAAGCGATCGTTCGGAGCGTCGATCACGATCTTAGACTGCCCAGCATCGAATGGCTTTGGCTTCCCGTCGAAATGGGAGGAGAATGCACTGTCCACGATAGGCGCTGCGTAACTGCTGGAGAGGCCACCGAACTCGCTCAGTAGAATCCCGCACAGCTTTTTATGATCCTCCAGTTCGCCCGTCATGTCGGAATCGATCGTAACTGTGACACCCGTCGCGTAGAGTTTGTAAATCGTATCACCAATGAAGATGTACGTTTCAGCTCCAGGCTCCACGCGATAGCCAGCTTCCCGTACCGCGTCATATGCCCGGTTCCAATTGCTTCTGGTAACGGCAACCGGAACTTGGGCTTGGGCCGACGTGCTCAGGCTGGCGACGGCATTAGCCATCAAGGTTATTGCGATCGCGTGGCGGACCATCATTCCGCAATTCATTGCTTTGCCAAGAAATCAGCGTCTCCTGACACAATGAGCAGGTCACCGAGTAGAGGTGGTTGCCCACCGCTGTGCTTGTTGATGGCTGCTGCCATGACCGACTGATTTACAGGAAGCCCCTTCAGCATCCCACTTTCATTGCAATAAACCACCGTTTCCTGCTCCCCGGCTTCTTCGCCCCAGGATTCGTCGAATTGCAACTTGAATGATGTCGGTACAGTCGCGAAGAGTCCGCCGACTACCTTCTGAATTTCCTCGAAGTGCGGCCATTCGTCGATCTCGGCGGATTCTGTCTCTCCATTAGCGTAGGCAATCACGTACATGTTTGGCATCTTATGCTCCTGCAAATTTAATTCGCACTCGCAATGCCAGTGAAAGCTAAGGGAACCCTTAAAGACTCCCCTCACATCTTCATTGCCGCCCCTCGCCTGCGCTCGGCTTCCTCACGCTCTTTTTCTGCCTTCAGTCTGGCCTCCTCCGCCCTCTTCACATCCTCAGCCGAGATGCCAGCTGGCTTTTCAGGGGCCTGGAATTTGAACGGTTTGAAAGCTGGTAGCTTCGTGGGCTTGATAGACGGCGCATCCTTGATGTGAACCCTCGCCTGCTCATTGTGGGTGGCCTCGTTGGCAACCAGGGCAGCTTGTTTGGCCTTCTCGTCGGCGGCTTTGGAGCCAATATCCTGGTAGCCAGAGAGGTCGGCTGTTGGGTTCTTCTGCTGGTATGCGGCGACTTCGCGTTTGATGAAGTCGGAAGTTAAGCCCATTTTGTCGGCTGATTTCTGGAGATCTTCAGGGGAACGGATCTTGTCCCGCACTTGATCGTTCCAGTCTTTGTACAGAATAGAATTCGGCTGCTCGAAACGGACCTCCGCCTTCGGGTTGCCCTTCAAGACGGCTTCCTTCACCTGTTCACGGAAGGCATAGCCAGCAAAGTCGTTGTCCATGGCGATTACGAACCTGGCCTGAGGATTCGCTTTTGCAAGCAGCTCGATGCCACGCTCTGCCTGGTCTGACACGGCACCGCCAGTGGCGACCATCAAGGTATCTTTCGGTACACGACTGGCAACATCCTGCTTTTCGGTGTCTGAAAGCTGCTTGAAGTTGGCCGGAAGCTTCTTCTCCTGCCAGTAGCTAAGACAGTCTATGCCAGATTCTGTAACAACAACGGTGTCAAACGAGCCCTTTGCCTTCGGGCCAATCATAACAAGGCCCTTACCGCCGCCTTCAGCAAATTTCGTCGTTCTGCGGTCTTCGCCATTGACCGTTTTGGAAGCTGGGAGCTTGGACTCGTAGCCTGTGACTGTTGAGTATGAAATCACATCGCGGTGTGCGAAACACAAGCCTGCCTGCCATTTGCCGTCAGGATCCTTGTATAGGTCCCTTTTAACGTCATTTTCAAAGGCAACAATCGTTCCACGTTCAAGACCCCGCTCCTTGGGATAGGTGTCGGTCGCCCACGGTGTCTGCTTCTGGTGCAGGAAATCAAACTGGTAGTAGGAGGCACCCTTATCGAGCAGTTCGACAGCCTTCTCGGCCTTGTATTTTTCCGCAGGTGATGCCGTCTCCGGTGCCCCATTTTCGATAGCTGCCATCCATTTGCTTGCCAACCGTCCGCGCAGCTTGTCGGCATATGCAGCATCGGCCTCTGCACCTTTAGCGATGGCTTCCTTGAGCCGATCGACACCAGACAGTCCGCGGCCATCATCCTTGAAGCTTGTGGCAGCCAGCTGGTGGGCAATGGTATCCTTATAAGCCTGGAAAGTGCTCTTGGGCTTCTCGGAAAATGGCGGCTTGGCGACGATCTGAGTGTCCTGCAGGTGCTCCGTCCGGAACTCCTCGCGAAGCTTATGCCAGGCAGCCGGGAATGATGTGGAGACACCCTTGTTGACCATCCAGCGGTCGATCAGGCCCTTAGAGCCGCTATCGTTGAATTGGTTGTAGACCCAATTGCCGTCGGGCATGCGGGAAACAGTGTATTTGTTGATGGGCTTCTTCTTCTGCGCATCGTACCCATCACACAGGTGATAACGTTCACCAGTGTTCTTTTTCTCCATGTCGGGATCGAGCCTGGCACCATTGCGAAGCATGAAGGAAACAGGATCCTGTTTGTAGAAGGCTTGCTTCTCAGAATCAGAAATCCGCTTGCTGACCTTCTCAATTTTCTGAGCAGGCCTGCCTGCAGCTTTGGAATCATCGCTCGTGGCAGGGGGATCCTGGGTAGTCTTTGTCGGCAACTTGAACTTGGGCGTGAGTCCACTCATACGGTTACGTAAATTGGCTGCCATTCTCTGATCCATGATATCCTCCTGGTATGGTGTCAGCGTCTCCATTGTTTGTGATGCTGATGTCGATGATTTCAGATCCCGGAAGGGTTGAACTGTGCCCTCTAAGATATTGTTGATGCTATCCTGATCGGCGGCAAGGGACGCACCGATTTTGCCGCCCGGACCTAGACGGGCTTTGTTGTCGATTATCTTGTTCTCGAGGTTCTGCAGCTTATCGAGCTGGATACCCTGCAGGCGGGTGAGGTGGTCGGCAAAGCGATTGTCGTTAGCAAGAAAATCTTGCAGCGCCGCCTTTTCCTTATATTGCTCAAGATCGGTGAAATTGGCCTTTGAGTCCGAGATCGAGGCCTCGTAGACCACCGCCTGGAACCACTGCTCTGGCCCCAATTGGAACTCTCCCTCAGGCACCGTCTGTTTCTCAGGGTGAGGAATCGACATCTTGCCGTTGTCGTCGACCAGCACGATCCCAGCCTTCACCATGCGGTTCTCTTCAATGCGGCCGACGTTGGTGATCATGTGGCAGTCCTTGCGGTGGCGGGTCATTCCCACATATGCAAGGCGATAATCGATGCCGTTCACATTGGCGACGATCGCCCTGTTCACCGTTGCTCCCTGCGAAGCGTGAACTGTGACGGCATAAGCATGCTGTAGAACTGGCCGCGGCTCGCGATCGTTGAAGGGATCAATTGCAGCGAGCTGGGAAGGCTTAGCCTTGACGATGGTGTCAGGCTCCTTGTCAAATACAAGATGAAGCGTTGGCTCCCCACCATCTGGATCGATCTCGATGGCTTTGACACTGAGCATGTCAGAGTTATTGATCTGGAATGGGGAGCCAGTGTTGGCAGGCTCCAGCTGGCGGCCACCGAAAATCAGGCGATCCCCTTCCCTGACCTTCAGGATATGGCCAACCTCGTCTTCTTTATTGTTACGGGTGTATGTCCGGAATTCGACCTCGGTCTCACCCAGCATGCCAGCTTCGATCAGCAGCTGCCGGACCTCTCGATTGATGTTGTGGACATCCGAGTTCCTGTTGGTGACGATCATAACCTCGGTTGGATCCTGCTCGATCGCAAGCAGCTCGAGGTACTTGTCCGCAACAGCGTGATAGGTGCTCTCGTGATCCGGGCACCAATGCATCCTGTCTTCTTCATTATATATGGCTAGGGCAGCCTCGATGTGTGCATTGGACTGGAACTTCGGCTTTTTCCCAGCCGCATCAGCCTCAGCCTTGGCCTCCTCGCCGCGCTTGCCTCCCTCGTTCACACCACTGAGGCCAGCCTTGACGAAGTGAGAGCTGGCTTCGCGGAAACGAGCCGTTAGGCGCTTCGTCTCATCGTTGGTGTCGTCGTTCTGACGCATGATGATATTTAGGCGATACGACCCATTAAGGCGCATTGCCAAAGACATCGGCGATCCGGAGGCCACCGGAGCGAGCTGCTTGGTGTCCCCGAGCATCACAACGCGGCCCCCGCCATCCTGGACAGCCTTCACGATATATTCCGCATCCTCCACGCCGACCATGCCCGCTTCGTCGATGATGACAACGGTGTTGGAATCAATGTCGACCTTGCCAACCTTGTGCTGGGCGATCCATTTGGCGCAGGCCTTCGACATCTCGTCGCGAAGTTCCAAATCCTCCCGCAAGACCCCCGCCGCCCGCCACGCAGGAGCGATACCATAGACTTCGAAGCCCGAAGCCTCCGCGACTTCTTTGACCAGTCCCATAGAGAAGGTCTTGCCAGATCCAGCTGAGCCCTCGAACACCGTCACAAACTGCTGGGAGCCAAGAACATAACGAAGGCCTCCAACCTGCTCCGGATTGAGGCCGCGGATTCCCTTTTCGGGATCCGGCTTGTAGCGCTCGATGATCTCCTCGATCTGGGCCTGCGAAGCCATCGGGGTAATAGATGGCGTGTCCTGAATGGTTTTCAGAAATGACACCTCCTTGTCCACCAGATGGCGGACTCCCCAAAGAGCTCGGCCATCATCATCGAAGCCTGCCTGGATCATGTGCTGCTGTTTGATGTAGGAGATCACCTCGGGCATGTCCTGAAGCCCAAATTCCCCCTGGCTGGCTCTATATGCAGCAACCATGACATCACGCTCTTGGACGATGGTTTGCGTATGACCCACGCGTGAGATGGCTTCTTTAGCAATGCGCTCGATCTTCTCGTCGCGGGATTCTTCGATCTTTTCGCGAGCTTCAAGCTGGGAAATCAGGCTTTTGCCGTCAGTGAACTTGTGAATGGTCTTCTGCCATTCCGGTACCAGTTCACCGATCGGCGGCTGCTCATCTTTCTGCTGCCTGGTAGCTTTCGCGGCAACCTGGGCGGCACGACGGTCCTTCGTGGTCAGGCCCTTCTCGGCCAGGGCTTCAACGATCTCGGCACGACGATTAGACAGGCTATCAACGACTTCCTGTTTGATGCCTTTCAGCTTCACGTCGTATTGCCCGCGGACGCACTCGATGTCCTCGAAGCCGTCAATCTGGCGTAACCTGTCGTAGAAGCTGGTTTTGAAGACAGCATCGATGAGGGGCCTGTAGTGAAAAATCTCGCTATCATCGAGAGCGCCGATGGTGCCGTCGGCGCGGACGGCCATGTTCATGACCAGCGCATGGATGTGGAGCTGTGGATCGCCCTTCGAGGAGCCGTCGCCTGTCGGGCGTGTTGTCCGATGGAGAAAGTCGACCGTGACAACCTCCTGGGCCATTTCGAGATACTCGATGCGCTCACGCTTTCCGTCAGCCGCCTTCTCACCATAGATGACGCGACGGGTCTTGAAGAACTCGTTATCGTGCATCCACTGTTTTGCATCGCCTACGGCCGCACGAAAAGCATTCTCGATGGCTGTAGCAGTCTTGGTATCACCACGGGCTACTGCGTCGGCCCATAGGGCGGAAACAGGTTTATCGATACTGAACGTGAGATCGTCGCCTGCTTTCGGCACGCGCTCTTTGCCCGTAATCTTTTCAGGGTACCTCTGCTTCTTCAGGTGGTAGTCCGCCGCGGCAGTCAGCTTCTCGCCTGTGACGGGATCGAAGCCCATGGCAAGTTGGCGGACGGCCTTGGTATTGACGACACCACCGCTCTCCAAACCGTCGGCCAGCCTGCGACCGCGGCCAACACGAGCTTTCTTGCCGTCTTCAGCAGTGGTCAACTTGGCTTCTACGTCGCTCTTCAGCTTCGGCCGCCACAGAACTCCATCTGTCTCTGACTCTTGGTCGTAGTAGCTTTTGCCTTGCCAGACCTTCTTGCCAGCCAGCACGGCAGCTTCACGATCCTCAGCTGAGGAACTGGCAGTCACCCTGCCCTCTTGCTCGCTTTCACGCTCTTCCTGTTTACCAATTAGATACTGGATGTCGGAGACAGCGTTCTTATCAAGCATGGCCACCTCCGAACATGACTCCAGATGCCGCCATCTCAGTTGCCACAACGGCGACAAACATCGCGGAATAGGTTTCGAGGTTCGTCCTCAGAGCAGCCATCGCTGTCCCGTCAGCTTCCAGGACAGCATGCATTGAGAACACAGCGCTTCCTTTGACGTTGAACTGAATACCCTCTTGTGAGCAACGCAGGACGACACCGTGATCGTTCCTCAAAGCTTCCTGAAACACAACGACGGCATCAGCAAAAGCCAGCATCATAAGCTCGGCCTTGGCCTCGTCACCGAAGATCAGATCTTTAAAAAACTTCTCGTTCAGCCATGGCGAGATCATGAGAACGACCTCCTGCCGAAGACTAGCGAGCTTTCCTGCCTCGTTGCGGACAGCCTTCCGAAACGAAATCGGATTATACTCTGTAAGAGCGTTTTCTGAGTTGCCGTTGCACGTATCATTGGTCATCATCAAGCCCTCCGTCCCTTGAACGGTGGCTTCCAATGCT
This sequence comes from Pseudorhizobium flavum, assembly GCF_044142885.1. Taxonomy (NCBI): domain Bacteria; kingdom Pseudomonadati; phylum Pseudomonadota; class Alphaproteobacteria; order Hyphomicrobiales; family Rhizobiaceae; genus Pseudorhizobium; species Pseudorhizobium flavum. Next base: position 29,288 of record NZ_JBIOKZ010000016.1, on the reverse strand, counting down.
TGGTGCCAATACGTGTAATAGTTGGTTCCCTATCGGCCTCCGATGCGTCTACCGGGATCTCTTCAAATGCGAATACAGGATCGTATTCGTCTGGAATCTGATCAGCTTTCAATTCCGAGTTCGAAACGGCTTCCATGCTGCCGACGAGCATCATCACACGATGGATCTCATCGAGCTTCCGGCTGGTTTCCGTGGTGAAATCCCTGAAACCTCTTTCGATGACCCGAGGCAGCTCCCCGTAGGTCTTCAGAGTGTCGAATGCGAGCTTCAGGGCATCACCCTTGGAAATGTTTTTGAGTGCTGCAATTTGCGTCAGATGAGCGTCTAATTCAGCTTTGTATTCCGGTTTTAGCTTAATACTGAACGCGACGGTGCTGTGTTTTGCATTGCCTCCCGTTGTCTTCGCCATGCTGGTTCCCTTTCATTTTCATGGAAGGCTTCGACTGCCGTCATATCGGCAGTCATATTCATTTCCATGTTTTATGACAGTTATGAATACACGCGCTGCAAGTGTCAAGCGCCGCTGGAGTAAACCGAGCGGATTCGGGCTGGGAAGCCTATTTACTGGGAGGAGGGAACCCGCGATTGGCCCACGGCAGGTGACACAAGCCCATCGCAGGTGCGGGCTGTGTCTAACTCAAGCCCGATCCTGAAATCCTGCACCCAAAACTATGACATCGATCAGGGCAGGACGGGGATCAAACAGGGGCTTGAGAAATCCAACATCAGCCAACGCTGATCTAAAACCTCAGCAGGCGAAGCCCGTAAAATATCACTGGAAACCCTTCTTCAGTGATGACATCGGAAAGGTGAGATGCGCTTCCAATCTAGAGAGACATCGCGTTTGCAGTGGAGCCGTTTCTTTGAGGTACGACTACAATCCTTTCGATAAGGACTTCGAACAAATCACTTCTACAGATCTCGGGATTCTTACCAGCGTCGCCGAAGGCTGGTACGTCGAGTACAAGCGAGAGGTTCCAAATGCGAGTGCCATCGCGAAGTCTGTTACAGCCTTCGCCAACACGTATGGCGGCTGGCTATTTTACGGAATCACCGAGGATTCTAAAGATAACCCTGTTGCTGGTTCGTCCCTGGGCATACCTAGCGACGAAGCAGACGGTGCCCTCCAAAGGATCAGGCAAGCCGTTGCAAACCATTCTCAGCCATCACCTTATTTCAGAGCGAAAGCGCTATTCGGTCCCATAGAGGAATTGGGGTTGCCGGAAGGCCGTTGCATAGTCGTGACACAGATTCCATGGGGACCTGAGGCTCCGTTTATTCACAAAGATGGTCGCATCTATCGACGCGTGGGTGATGGATCGGAGCCCCGCCCCGAAACTGACCGCTTCATTCTGGATCAACTTTGGAAGCGTTCCTCAGGGGTAACCCGTAAGTACAATGAATGGGTCGAACGTGAGATCGAGAACTCGGAAGCCGAAGAACACGCGGCCTACGCACGAATTTTTCTGATCTCGGACTTTTGGCAAGATCATCCTCCACGAAAGAGCGTGTCGCTTCGGCAGGTCAGGGAGATCATGTCTCGGGAAGATTGTAGCGTGTCCATTCCTTTTGATAACGTTTACCAGACAGTTGGAGGCTTCATATGTCGACAAACTGCTGACAACGATCCTGAAATGCTGGGTCTCACGTGGAAGCTGGGCCGCGACTTCCGGAGCGAAATCACCATCCCTCTTTCTAAAGCGCGTAAAGACCTAGTCGGTCACAATAGTTGGTTGAACGGTTATAAGTATGCGCCCCAGTTCCTGAGTCTGTGTCGGGCCCAGCGGTACGACAGGCCAAACATCATCGATTTGAACATGCTATTGTATGTGCTGTTAGGCCTTGCTCGGACTCACGCCGCCCTTGCAGAGGAGTTTTCCTGGCGAGGCCCCGTTTACGCAAAGATTGAGATCACAGGTGTATGGCGAACGATCCCATTTTTTGATGCGCCTCATGTCCTCGACGAATATGAGCGGCATGGCATGCCTCTAGGACTGAGAGATCGTATCGTTCTTTACTCTGGGGAAGAGCAAGAAAATTACATCGAACTGCCGGGTCCCGATGAGGACACCGATGCGGAACAGTTTCGCCTACTGACCGCCTATAGGCTCTTTGTAGCCATAGCAGTCGCATTGGGAGTTCCAACTGGAATTGATGAGGAGGGAGATGGCTCAGATTTTCCGGGGTCCTTGAGCTCATTTCTGGATGCAGGACGACGGGCGTTAGAGGTCCAGAAAAGTCGCGCCACTGTTACTGATCCAGATTATTGATAGCCAAGGTCGGCTGCCCCTCAGAGCAAGGATTCCATCATTATCGATCTCTGGGACTTCAACACCTACAGCGATGACCTTGTCGATCTGCTGGAGCGCAATCGGGAGACCATCGTTCGGTACCATGAGCGTCAAAGAGAGCTCAGGAATATTCAGCCTCCAGACAACCCAGTTGAACGCGCTCTCTTTAAGTGGCCCAAGAACGAATTCGGCGATGCATTTTCGGCGGTCGTTGATGAGGTCGGCGGCTTGATGTCCATGATGATTGTTCGCGCCTTCCACTACACGAGGATGACGGATGACGAAGTTGATAGGCTTCAGGCTGGCGGTGTAGTCTTGACCTCGGTGGACTTCCTTCGCGAGCGCCTCGGTCGTCGCGTGGAAGCAGGTGACCTCTCACAGGAACTTGCTGATCAGATCGTTTCTCGAACTGCACTCGCAAACGCTGAATTTGGTGTCCGTGATGGTTTCTGGCTGACGGCACTGCCCATCCCTCCTGCTGACAGCCGCGTAAACCTGTTGGTGCAGCACTGGGGCGGCGAAGGAGCCTATTGGGCGTTTGAAACAGGCTCCGAGGATCAGATACTTGAAACTCTTCGCGGGATCGGCCGCGGTCGAATTGTCGAGTTCCAAGTACCCATCAAGAGCGCCCTCATGGGCGAGACAGGTGCGGGCACTGCCACCAACATGCTCGATGTCTATGCCAGCAGGCTGGGGATCCTGCGCTATCCTCGCGACCTCGACCTAAACCTGGTCTCTCCCCTGCCCGCTTCAGCGGTTCTCAAGGTCCATTCTCAAGGTGAGAGGGAATACGATCGCTTTGCCGTCGGTTATCCTTTCAGCTTCGCGCGACCCCAGTGACACTCAATCAGTCTCCACTATTCGCTCGGAGCTCTGGGGGTCAAACAGGTGCAGTTTGTTTGTCAATGCTATGGATATGGCGGCCCCCGGCTGGGCGCTCACGCGCTCGTGGAAGAGCGCTGTTACTGCGGTTTTTCCCCAATGGAAAACAACAGCGGTGTCCGCACCCGTAGGCTCAACCAGGTCAAGGGTTACAGGGAGTTCGCCCCCAAGCCGAAATTCCTCCGGCCGAACGCCCATAATTGCGTCGCCCTCGTAGTTCCAGCGGTTCATCCCGAGGTTAATCTCCGGCCCGCTCTCGACTTTGAACACGCCCGACTTCTTGTCATACCTTCCTGGGACAAAGTTCATGGCGGGGGAGCCGAGAAACCCCGCCACAAAAACATTCTTGGGTTCATCATAGAGTTCTAACGGTGTACCGACCTGCTCAATGTTGCCGCCATTCATCACAACTATGCGGTCAGCCATCGTCATAGCTTCAATCTGATCGTGAGTGACGTAGACAGTCGTCGTAGCCAGTCGCTGATGCAACGATCTAATCTCGCCCCGGGTGTGAACCCGCAGTTTTGCGTCTAGGTTGGACAAAGGCTCATCAAACAGGAAGACCTTCGGATCTCTCACAATGGCTCGGCCCATTGCCACGCGCTGGCGCTGCCCCCCTGAGAGCTCCCTCGGGAACCTATCCAGAAGGTGATCCAGCCCTAGAATCTTGGCAGTCTCACGTACCTTTGTGGCTTGCTCGTCCTTCGGGACTTTCCTCAACCGGAGCGAAAACGCCATATTCTCGGCGACAGTCATGTGGGGATAGAGCGCGTAGCTTTGGAAGACCATTGCTATATCCCGATCCTTCGGCGCGACTTCATTCATCCGGGTGCCATCGATGAACAGGTCGCCCCCCGAGATCGGCTCGAGGCCAGCTATCATTCTAAGCAAAGTCGACTTACCGCAGCCGGAGGGCCCCACGAGTGCCACAAACTCCCCTCGCTCGACAGCCAAGTCGATCCCGTGGATCACCTCAAGCTCGCCGTAGGCTTTCCGCAGCTTCCTGATTGAAATGTCAGTCATACGTGTTGCTCCTTGCGCGTCGCGCCGAATGGCTCTTGACGACCATACATATCCGTCGCATATATTTTGTAAATTATTTTTTATTTGGGACAGACATGAAGATCACAGGACTCAAGGCGATCCCTCTAGAAGCGACCTTTGCCAGTGTTTTTGGCGGCGAGGGGCAGGTACCAGCGCAGCTCAAGACACCTGCTGCACATTTTCAGCGTATCCCACGTCGGGGACAGTACAGCACCTTGGTCATCATCGAAGCTGACGACGGTAGCATGGGATACGGGGAGTGCTTTGGCCTCCCGCATCCGCTTCAAGCTACGGCTCTAATCAACGAGGTCATTGCACCGACCCTGTCTGGGGCCCTGATCGATGACCCATACGGCATGACCACGGATCTGCGGGCCTACTTCTATGCCTTGGGTCTCACACGTGGCGCTGCCATGGAGGCATTAAGCGGCGTTGATATCGCGCTCTGGGATCTGATCGCCCGATCAAGAAATGAGCCGCTGGCAACGACCTTGGGAGCTGGACCTGGTCCTGTAAGCGTCTATGTCAGCCCAATTCCATTTAGAAACACACCGGGCGAAACCGCTGCAGAACTGAGAGAATTCATCCGCCAAGGCTACAAAGCCTTCAAGCTGAAGGTCGGGAGAGGCGTCAAGGTTGATCTCGACCACATCGAAGCCGCACGCGACGCGGCGGGCGACGCGCCTCTCTTTCTTGATGCGAATTGCGCATATGATGTCACCAACGCGATTGATCTGGCCCGTCACCTCGATCGTTTCGACATCGGTTGGCTTGAGGAGCCAATCAACCCGGATGATCCGGATGGGCTTAGAGAGGTCCGTAAGGCCTCGCCAGTCCCGATCGGAGCTGGCGAAAATGAATTTACCCAAGAAGCCTACCAAGCTCTCATCAAAGCCGAAGCCGTTGATTTTCTGCAATGCAACATTGGCCGTTCCGGGGGCGTATCGGGTCTGATAGCTACCGGAGCTCTCTGCCAGAAGCACGGCGTGAAATTGGCTCCTCATGGTGTCGGTGGATGCGTGGCCGTTGCTGCATCTGTCCACGCGTGCCGAGCAGCGGAGGCCTTCTTCTCATATGAAGTGAACCGCCTGCTGAATCCGCTCCGCGATAAGCTTGCCCTGGTGCCGATCGAACTTCAGGATGGCATGTTGGTTGCCTCCGACCGTCCTGGACACGGAGGAGAACCAAATATGGATCTTCTCGACGATTACATACTTCATTCAAAGGCAGCACAATGACATCAACAGCTCTCCCCCTTGAACTCGAAACTCTCGGAAAAACGCTTGGCGAGACGGTCAGGAATCGTCTGGTCGGTCTCATCATGAGAGGTGAATTCGCGGCGGGGGAGCGACTGTATCCAGAGCAGCTCGCGGTCAGGTTCGGGGTGTCTATTACTCCTGTTCGAGAAGCTCTGATGCAACTTGCGGCCGAAGGTTTCATCGATAACGTGCAGCGCCGTGGATTCCACCTAAGGGTTCCTACTGCTGACCAAATCCGTAACGTCTGGAATGTCCGTCAGTCGTTAGAACTCTGCGCAGGCGAGAACGTAATCAGGCGTTTGGTCGAGGGAACGCTCCCTTTGCAGGCGCTGGAACGGCTTGACGTGCTCCAATTGGCACAGCTGCAAGATACAGCTCAAATGGACCATGCGACCAAGCTGGAGCTCAATGGCAGCTTCCATGGCACCATCATCGAGTTCGCTGAAAACCCGATCCTTGCATCCATGTATCGGAGCTTGCAGCACAAGGTGGTCGGCGGGCTGGTGCAGCGCGGACTCGACAGCTGGCGCGAACGTGTTCCGAAGGAAGGCCAAGAGCACAAGGCTATCGTCGATGGCCTGAAGAACAAGGATTATTCCGCGTATGAGGCTGCTGTGCGCAGCCATATTGCGCGGTCTCAGGAGGATGCGCTGCGGGATCTTAAAGCCCGCACGTAGCATAAGATGAACAATGGGAGGTTGAAATGTTGAAGATGAAAACCGCGGCTCTCGCACTTTGCACTGCACTATCACTGTCTCTGATTGCTCCTGCGGGTGCGATGGCAGAAACTGTTCGGATGTGGACGTTTCTCAATCCGGACGGAACGTCTCCGCGTGAAGTTGCGCTTGCACAGATCATCAAGGAATTTGAGACCGCCAACCCGGATATCGACATTGTCGTTGAGCCCCAGGTTTGGGATCAAATGACACCCAAATTTCTCGCCGCTCATGGAAACGGATCGGCACCAGATATTACTTGGGTAGTCACAGACTTCCTCGGCGATGCCATTCAGTCAGGTTCCCTTGCCGACCTTAATGAGCTTTTCATCAACGAATGGCCGGAAGACAAGAAAGCCGATTTCAAGGACGCATATTGGGACCTCACATCAGTTGACGGCAAGCAGTACGGTATCTTCGCCTCGCGTAACTACATCGCGTTGATGTACCGACCGGACCTCTTTGCCGAGGCTGGAATTAAGCCTGAGAATATCAAGACCTGGGACGACCTTAAGGGGGCGGCAGAAAAGCTGACCGTCAAGGGTAGCGACGGCAACGTCACCCGATACGGATTCTCCGCTGCCTATAGTGAACAACAGGCTGACCCTCATCCCTTGATTCCACATGTCCTCGGAGCAGGAGACGACCTTTACACCGAAGACGGCGCGGCGAACTTTGCCTCCGAATCCGCAGTGAAAGGAATGACTTTCTACACGGACATGATCAAGGAAGGCGTGTCTCCATCCCAAGCCGCCACGTGGACCGTCGACGACGCATTGGAACAATTTGCCTCAGACCGAGTGGCTATGATCCAAGGAGCAGCTGTTCGTGTTTCCACGATGCAAGCAAAGCTGGGCAAAGACAAAGTCTCTCTGATGCAATGGCCTGGCAGCGGTGACGGATCCCATTCTCCCGCAGTTATGGCTGGCTGGTCCGTTGGCATCTGGTCGGGCAGCGAAGTTAAGGAAGCTGCGTCGAAGTTCATGGATTTCATGATGTCTGACCCCGGTGATCGTATCTGGGCAGAAGTCGGCGGTCAGATCCCTGGTAAGAAATCCACCCTGGAAGAGCTTAATGAGTTCATTTCTCAGCCGGGGAATGAATATCTGGCAGTGGCTGCTCGCGGCGCGGCAGAAGCAGGGTGGCTCACCCCCATCGATTTTTCGGTTGGTGGATATCGACAGGCCCTGAACCGAGCCACCCAGCAGATAATCGTCGATGGCAAGGACGTGAAAGCTGCGTTGACGGAAGCGGGAGAGCATTTCAACCGTCAGAACGGCCGTTGATCCCCTCTCACCCAACGAATTGATGGCCGAAACTTTCGGCCATCGTCCTTCTCAATTGCTCAAGGTTGAAAAATGACTTCGCGCTCGACGGGGCTACTATACATAGTTCCAGCGTTCTCCGCGCTTCTGTTGGTTCTGTTTTCTCCTGTCTTTTATGGCTTCTGGTTCAGCCTCCACAGGATCCGATATGGGGCGGCAAGCGAGTTCATAGGCCTCGGCAACTATGAACAATTGCTGTCCGACCCAGCCATCGCGGCTACATTCGGCAGAACTGCTATCCATACTTCGATATCTGTCCTGTTGACGGTCGTCATATCCTTGGCACTTGCTCTGTGGGTTCACAGACTGCCCCCGAAGCGTGGCTTCATCGTGCAGATGATCGTCATCGTTCCATGGATCACATCCACGGTTGTGGCGACTTTGTTGTTCAAGTGGGTGTTTGTCAGCGACATCGGCATGGCCATGTCCATCCTCAGAATGATGGGCCTGCCGGATCTTCAGCTGCTGGGAGACCCGAATTCCGCAATGGGTCTGTTGATTGCCGTCTCTGTATGGAAACGCCTCGGCTACGCCTTGATCATACTTCTCGCAGGCCTGAAATCCATCCCCGAGGACTACATTGAGGCCGCATCTCTGGATGGTGCAGGATCATGGAATATTGTCCGTCTTATCCTTCTACCCCTCCTCAAGACCCCGCTTCTTTTGGTCATGATCGTACTGACGCTCTCGAACATCAACACGGTTGAAAGTCCCCTTGTCCTGACTGGTGGGGGCCCTGGTTCGGCGACAAGGATTCTCGCCATTGATGTGTTTGATCGCGCCTTTGTGAATTATGACCTAGGTTCTGCGACCTCGTTGGCTCTCATCATGTTCTTCGGAAACGTCCTGCTAGTGCTGGCGTATGTCCGCTTATCAAAGTGGAAGGTATGAAACCCATGCACTCTGCAGCGACCACCCGTCGTCCATTCGTTTTTGGCTGGAAAGGCCTCATCATTGGGGTGCTCTTCACCCTCCTGATTATCCTCAACATTGCGCCGCTGGTTTGGGGCGTTCTGACCTCATTGAAAAGTGAAGCGGATCTATTCCGTTTTCCTCCAACCCTCTTCGACTTTACGCCCACGCTGGAAAACTATGAGCGGGTTTTTGCCAGCGGCTTCAGCCATTCCCTCGCGATTTCTCTCCTGTATAGCGCCATCACTGTCATCATGGTGCTGTTGCTAGGGGTTCCTGCCGCCTACGCATTCGATCGCTTTGATTTCCCTGGCCGGAAACCATTGTTCCTGCTCGTGGTAGCCAGCATTCCGCTGTCCTTAGGAGCCGCGGCGCTCCTGATTCCGAACTACATCTATTTCTTGCGCTTGGGCCTCACGAACCAATACTACACCCTCCCTTTGATTTACACGGCCCACCAGCTGCCAATGGCGATCTGGATCATCAAGGGCACGATTGAAGGCATCCCCCGGGAATTGGACGAAGCAGCCGTTGCAGACGGTGCTGGTCACTTCACGATACTGAGGATGATAATTCTGCCGCTGATCCTTCCGGCGCTCGGTGCCGCTGGTGTCATGGCATTTGTGGGATCCTGGAATGAGTTCGTGGCCTCTACAGTGATGGTGGATAATCCCGCACTACGCCCTGTCCAGCCTGCGATCTACAATTTCATCGGCTACTTCGGTCGGGAGTGGGGACCGCTTTCTGCTGCAGCTGTGATGGGGGTTCTACCCATCCTGATCGTATTCACGCTCCTCGGCCGCCTGATTGTGTCCGGTCTGACCAAGGGATCGGTCAAGGGCTGAGAAGACTAGAACAAAAATTGGAGCAATCGATGTTGACGAAACAAACCCTAAGCTATGCGGCGGCCGAGAAGGTCCTTGGTTGGGCTGCCGACAAGGCCAGTGAGATGGAGGTCCCCCAGAATATAGCCGTTTTGGACGAAGCTGGTCACCTCGTCGCGTTCCGTCGAATGGACGGAGCCAAGTTCTTTTCGATCGAGATAGCTTTGACAAAGGCGTACGCGGCGGCGGGCTTGCGCGTGTCCACACACGAGGTGGCTCCGAAGACACAGCCAGGAATGCCTGGTTATGGGGCCCAAGCGCTTAATGGTGGACGTTTCACCACTCTGGGAGGCGGCGTACCGCTCTTCGTCGGCGGACAGGTAGTCGGCGCAATTGGCGTGAGCTCCGGCTCCGTCGAGCAAGACACGGAAGTTGCCCAACATGCGGCGAAGATCTTCCACGAGACTTTTAACTGATCAGCCAAGCGCTGAAATGCAAGGAATCCGAATAGTGTCGAGCTGGGACTACATCATTGTTGGCGGTGGCAGTGCGGGATGTGTGCTCGCCGGAAGATTATCCGAGAACCCGCGTCTAAAGGTTCTTCTCATCGAGGCAGGCCGAGACCTGAAGCCTGGCGAGGAAGGCGACGCTATCCTGGATACCTACCCGGGGCGTGCGGCCTTCGATCCTCGCAACCACTGGGATGGCTTGATGGTGAATTCCAAGCCATTTCAGCACAATGCTCACCAGCCTCCAGCTAAGAAGAAGTATGAGCAGCCGAAGATCATGGGGGGCGGTTCGAGCATCAATGGGCAGATCGCTAACCGTGGAACACCCGATGATTACAACGAATGGGAAGATCTTGGAGCGGCTGGCTGGAATTGGGAAGGTGTTCTCCCATATTTCAAAAAGCTCGAGACGGACCTAGACTACGATAACGACCTTCACGGTAAAGACGGACCTATTCCGATCCATCGAATTCCCCGCAGCAAGTGGCCGGAACTATCACTGGCAACGGAGCGAGCGCTGATCGAGCTTGGCTATCCTTCAATCGGAGACCAAAATGGCGCGTTCGGTGATGGCCACTTTCCAATGACGCTATCTAATAATGCGGGTAAGCACCGGGTATCGACGGCGATGGCTTATCTCACCAAAGCCGTCCGCGCTCGAGCCAATCTCTCGATCATGTCCGACACCCATGTCGCCAATCTTTTGATAGAGGGACGGCAGGTCATTGGTGTCCGCGTCATGAGCGGCGGTGAATATCGTGAGCTTCGATCACGTGAGGTCATCGTTTCTTCCGGCGCGATCCACTCTCCTGCAGTTCTTATGCGTTCAGGTATCGGGCCGCTGGTTGAACTCAAGCGTGTAGGACTTGATCCCGTCCATGTTCTGGATGGGATTGGCAAAAATCTCCAGGAGCATCCGGGAATCTCTCTGACAGGATACATCGAAAAGGGGAAGCGTCTGCGCCACACCCGCCGTCATATCCATCTGGGACTTAGATACTCGTCCGGAGTCGGTGGTTGCGGTCCCGGCGACATGTTCGCCATGATGGCAGCAAAATCCGCTTGGCATCCGCTTGGCATTCGCCTCGCTTCCATGATCTCGTGGGTCAACAAAGCCGAAGCTCGGGGGCATGTTCAATTGGTCAGCTCTGATCCAATGCAACCTCCGACAGCTGAATTGAACTTCTTAGGTGACTACCGCGATATCGAGAGGCTTGGAAACGCGGTCAAACTAATGGCCCGGGTTTTCTTGACCGATGCACTCTCTGGAATCCTTTCTCACCCGTCACCGTCCAGCTACTCGGGCTTTGCAAAATCGCTTGGAAGGCAGACGTTACGAAACTTCCTGCTGACCGCTCCAGCGGCTGTTGTTATCGATTCAATTCCGATGGCTCGAAGGAAGTTCATGGAGATCGCTGTCGCAAATGGCATGACTCTGGAGCACTTGATGGACGACGGTGAGGCACTGAGCGATTATGTGCGAGACAACGCCTTCGGCCAGTGGCACGTCTGCGGTACCTGCAAGCTGGGCTCCCCTGATGATCCAACTGCTGTAACCGAACCTTCAAGCGCCCGCGTAATTGGGATGGAGGGTCTCAGAGTTGTTGACGCATCCATCATGCCGACAGCCCCCCGAGCTAATCTAAATATCCCGACTATAATGGCGGCTGAAAAGGTTTCTGCTGCGATTCTGCTTGAAGAAGCTGGTGGCTGAGCGGTTGAAGATCTAGCTCTGCAAGACAGAATCGAACCCGAATTCTCGGGTTCGGCACTCTTGTGGTCACTTAGTGTCGTATGAACAACTCCTGGCCGCCTATCTATTCGCTCAAGCCGTTGAGTCGAGACCGCACCAGGTTCATATAGATCACCCGCAGTTCCGGGATCTCAATCCGGCCCTGGATCCAGTCCTCGACGCTTTCCAGAAAGCTGGGATCACTCTCGAACTGGAATCCACGCGCTTCCCACCGAGCAACCATGCGCTCAAAGGCTTTCCGGCGATCTTCAGGTGACATCTAAGCGAACCAGTTTCGATGAATCAGGAAGCGAATCCTTATTTGCAGGATATCGCATATATTCTTTTCGCCAGCCACGGACGAAGGTCGGGGATCCGGCCGTTCCCGACTGACAATCAACAATTTTTGCCTTCCTCACCCAGCTTGGCTATGATGCCCTTACGGCTTCTCGCTGACCACGGATGTACTGGCAGTGATTGAAGCACGAGAGAAGGTCGGCGGCTAAAGCCCCGGCCTTTTCTGTAGCCAAAGAACCCCAGCTGGAGGGGACCAGGTGGGAAAAGGTGGGTTTCCAGACGGATCCGGGATCCGTGGAATTAATCGGTTTTCAACCCCAACCCGTCTTGCCAGCCCACCTTCTCAGATTTCGGCACGACTTCGACTGCTTTTCAGAACGACCACTTGTTGACACCACGGGTGATTGGTCCGAATAGGGCGCTTCGCAAGTGATGGAATAATCATGCAAGAAGCCGCCCTCTCCTACTTTGTCAGTCTCAGCCATGATAGAAGAACAAGCTACCTTTCGCAGCTGGGTGAAGTCATCACCACGCATGCGACTGAATTCGTAGGGCTGTTCTACGACACCTTCCTGAAAGATGCAGAGGCCACGGCTTTTCTGAGCCAGTCTATGGTACACAGCCGACTGAGTGGATCACTGCGGGACTGGCTGCTGGCCCTCGTTGCGATCGATTGCAGTGGTGACGGGCTGGCAGCTTTCGAAGATCGTCAAAAGATGATTGGGGAAATCCACGCCCGCATCAAAATTCCGGTTCATTTGGTACTCGAAGGCGCGAGCCTCTTGAAGAAGGGGATCAGCCAGAAATTGATGATCGAGCATCCCGGACCGGATATTCCGTCCTCAATCACATTGATCAACGAACTTGTCGATTATGCCATGCTTCATATGAGTAAGGCCTACGTCAAGGGAACAGCGGAACGTGTGCAGGTTGATGAAGCTTATCGGCTGTTTTCCCTCGGCCAGGATGTAGGCTTGGAGCGCGAAACGCAGAAGGCGACGCTCATGGAGTGGAGCCAGACCATCCTGTTCGAAATCGTGGCCAATCACACATCAATACAGATCGATCCACTTGCCAATTCGTCATTTGGCCTTTGGATACGGCACCGAGCCGCCGTAATGTTTGAGGGATCGATTATGCTCAATCGCATTGAGCGAGCAATCTCGGAGATTGATGAGGATCTGCTCCCCAAGATCCAAAATGACAATGATCGTTCATCAGCGGTTTCGCGCCTTCAGGTGCTCATCGAGGAAATTAAATTCCTTCTCAACGACCTATTCCAGAGTCTCTCGGCTGCTGCGAATGCGAGGGATCCCCTGACCTCGGCACTAACACGGCGCTTCTTACCATCAGTTCTGGGCCGTGAGGTTACGGTGGCGAACCAGCAGGATAGCCCGCTAACCCTCCTCATGATTGACGTAGACTTCTTTAAGAAGATCAATGACACCTGGGGCCACTCCGCTGGCGACTATGTCCTACGCCAGATGGCGGAAACCGTCATGAGTACCACCCGCACGTCTGACTATGTCTTCCGGTACGGTGGCGAGGAATTTCTCGTCGTGTTGGTGGAAACAGACAGGGACGAAGGCTATCGGGTGGCCGAGCGAATCCGCACGAGCTTTGAATCCAAGGATCTGCAGGTTGGCGACGGCAAGACAACGCGAGCCACGCTTTCGATCGGCCTTGCTGTCCACGATGGTCACCCAGATTTCCAGCGCCTGATCGACGCTGCCGACCATGCCCTCTATGACGCGAAGTCAGGCGGACGTAACCAGACGAAAGCAGCGTAAAGAAAGCTTAACTTGCGAAAGCTGCAGGTTGCCGAGACGCTAAAGAAAAACCCCACCCGGAGGGGAACCAGGTGGGATTTCCAAGTCAGATCATCAAAGATCCTACTGGCATTAGCAAATTCTCAAATACAGCCACCGATGACTAGGCCATTTTTCCGGATTCCGGTACGATTTCGGCTGCTTACGTCCTCAACTTAGTTGCAAGCATTAACCCCTGCAAGAATCCAAGGCTGTGAACCATCCCGATGGCTTCGTATCCGACATTTATCCCATTGACCTTGTCACCCGTTACACCATCGCCGTCCATGGCAGGAGCATGGTCAGGTCGTATTGGGCATTCTAGACCAAGTTCTGAATACACCTGGAAAAGCTCGGCCATCGGTGTCTGCCCTTCATCGGGGAAGGTTTCAACGAAACTGCCAGAGCTCGCACGCACGTCGCGAACATGAACAAAGAAAATGCGTTCGCGCCCGAAACGCCGAGCTGCCGCTAAAACGTCTTCACCCATGGTGGCAATAGTTCCTTGGCAGAAGGTAACGCCTACCGACGGCGAGGCAGCGATATCAACTGCCTTTTCCAGTGCCTCAATCGTGTTGAGAACTCTGCCAATGCCGTGCAACTCCGGAACTGGGGGGTCGTCGGGATGCAACCCCAACCGAACCCCAGAGTCCTCTGCCACAGGGGCCACGCGCCGAATAAAGTACTCAAAATTCCTCCAAATATCCTCAGATGGAATAACGCCGAGTGACGTTAGTTCCTGTGGTTGTGTTCGGTCAAAGCTGCTAACTCGCGCACCACCGCGGCCGAGCACGTCAGTCCGGGTTCGGTGCCAACCAATTCCTGCCATGAAATTCAGGCACAGTAGGGAGATTCCTTCCCTGCCCATGTTTCGAATCATCTTAGCGTAAAGCTCGATGTCCTCATCTCGGCCAGGCAATCCAAGCTTGATACGGGACATGTCGAACTGGTCGCCTTCGAGACCAACAATTTTAAAGCCAGCCTCCGCATATCGACCGACGCTAGTATGCAAGCTCTCGGCGTCCCAAGGAGGAGACTGGTTCGTGAGTTCGGGTGCCAGCTTAGCTATGGCGGCTTCCACACCCATCTGGCGTGCAAGTGCCCAACGACGATCAGGCACTGGCGGAATCATCATACAGATCTGCACATTTCACTCCTAAAGATATGCCAACCAGGTGCTGAGGGGAGGAAATGCGGCAATTGCTACTGCTATCCCTAACAACACACCGATGTAAGGCAGAACGGCTTTAGCAAATGTCGATATAGGCACCCCGATAACAGCGCAGGCGGTGAACATAATGGTGCCGACTGGCGGAGTGATCCCACCTAAATGAACCACGAAAACGAAGAAGACACCATAATGAACCGGATCGATGCCTGCGGTAACAACGGCGGGGAGAAACATCGGTCCAAATATCAGGATTAGCGGTGTACCTTCGATGAACATTCCGCAGACTAGCAGGAGGCCTCCGATGATCAGTAGCAGCAGGAGGGGATCTTGCGTCACCCCCAGCAAGCCAGCGCCAACCTTCTGAGGGATCTGTTCAAAGGTTAGTATCCATCCAAGTCCAGCAGAGGCAGCCAGAACCAGCATAATGACGGACGTGGTAGTCGCTGTGGACCGCAGAGCCTTGACGTAGTCCGCAAATTTGGCCTGACGATAAATAACGCACAGGAAAGCGACATAGACAACGGCCACCGCAGCGGATTCACTAGGCGTAAAAACGCCCCCACGAATTCCCGCCACAATAATGACTGGCATGACAAGTGCTGGGATTATACCTACTGCAGCGCGTAGCAAATCAGCAGTGGGTGCACGTTTCTGAGGCGGCTCATAGCCTCGAACTCGGGACACGTATGATGTCACGGCCATCAGCGCGACCGCCATTATCGCCCCTGGTATCACGCCGCCCGCAAACAAGCGACCAACGGAAATATCGCACACGAACCCAAACAGAATCATCCCGATACCTGGTGGGATCATCGGCGCAATTAAACTGGACGCAGCTGTTACAGCAGCGGAGAAGCCGTCGGGATATCCATTACGCCGCATGCTTGGAACGAGAATTTTTGCATTCATCGCCGTGTCACCCAGCGCAGAACCGGACATCCCTGACATCAACGTGCTGATGACGATGTTGGCTTGTGCCAGTCCACCGTACAGCGGCCGCGTAGCAAGAGAAGCAAAACCCATTACCTGTCGACTGACCCCGGATAGATTTGCTAGCTCACCCACCAGAATAAACAGCGGAATTGCCAACAACGGAAAGGATTGGGTGCCTGATATAATCCTCTGCACGTGAATAATTGGCAGCATTGCGGGATCGTTCAGGACGAACATGATCGAGATGACAAGCAGAACAAATGCGACGGGTAAACCTACCGTCACCAGAGCAAAGAATGAGGCAGTTGCAATGAGGGTCATTTGATGGACTCTTGATCCGGTGGGTTGATTGTGGAGGTGGCTAGCCGGAAAGCCCGCCAGAGCGAGATCAACGCGATAAGTGCAAATCCAATTGGAACAGCGATGTAGAGATATCTATTTGACAGATCGAGGGAGACAATCTTGCTTCGGGTGCGCATAGCCAACTCAAAGCCATACCAAGCCACATAGGAAGAAACCGCCGCCACCAATAATTCCCGGGCGATTTTCACAATGCGATAGAGCTTTGGTGAAATCCGATCTTGGACGAAATCGACGGCAATATGTTCTCCATCAACGTGAGCTACAGCCGCTCCAATCAAGATCACCCAGGCAAAGACTAATATCGAAAGGTCAAAAGAGAACGCGAGTGGATCGCCCATCACGTACCGAAAAAATACTCCTGATGCGACGATGAGCGCTATCACAGCTATGCCAGCTGCCAATGCATAGTTGCCAAACTCGGAAAGCCACCGGTGTCTATACATACTTCCTCCCTCCATGGATCTCAGTTGGGGTGGCGAACTTGGCCCCACCCCAACTGATCCGACTGCCCTTACTGCGTTGCGATCGCTTTCTTCACGTTAGCAAGCAAGCCCGGCGACCATTCTGGGAAGGCGGCCTCAATCTCCGCTGCGCCTTCTCTGAACGCAGCCAGATCCGGATCTCTGATAACTTCCATTCCAGACGCGGCGAGTTCATCAACGGCAGCCTCGTAAGAGGCCTCACTCTCCGAGGTCATATTTGAACAAGCCAGGTCCGCAGAGGCTTGCAACGCCTTCTGTTCCGCATCGCTGAGCTTTGCCCATACCTCCTCGCTCATGATGATGCTGGCCAAGTCCAACACGTGGTTTGTCAGCGTAAGGTACTTCGAGACTTCATTGAACTTCTGATCAAGGATTGCGACCGGAGGAGATTCCGCGGCATCAACAACCCCCTGAGACAGTGCTGAATAGAGTTCAGAATACGGTAAGGGTGTCGGAACTGCGCCAAACGACTTTTTCACGAGTTCAAGATACAGTTCAACAGGCTGCACCCGAACCTTCATCCCCTTCATGTCAGCAGGGGTTCGAACAGGCGCATTGACGGTGAACAGATCCCGTACCCCAAAGTTAAAGAGGCACAGAAGCCGAACGTTGTGCTGCTCTGCCAGCTCCTGCTTCCATCCCGAGAACAGTTCGCTTTTGAGCAGGGGCTCTGCTTCAGCATAGGAGCTGTAAAGGAATGGAAACTGGATTACGCCGATATCGGGAACGAACTCAGCAAGATCTCCTGAGTTGGCTACCGTCATGATCTCCGCGCCAAGCGTAACCTGCTCTATGATTTCCGGCCCGCCGCCAAGCTGTTCATTCGGAAACACTGACATCGTGATGCCACTCTGAGTTTCAGAATCCAGCTGCTCTGCCATAGCCTTTGCGGCGACATTGACAAAATGAGCCTCGCTGCTTCCGTGTGCAAAGCGAAGTTCCACAGCACCTGCGACCGATGCTGCGGCTAGCGAAGCGCTGAGCACAAGAAAATGAAGCCGACCAATTGACCTATAAGACATGTATCACTCCTCCCGTTGTGAATATCTACTTACTCGAGTTCTAGCTGTAGTTCCTCCGCTAGAAGTAACCGCCCCGATCTGTTATCTCATCGAGGCTATCTCCATTCGCGACCCACTCGAATATTTCCTTTTCATTCTTCAATATCTCTTCTGCGCGTAGAAGCACCTTCACTGCAATATTTCTGGGCACCACGACTACTCCATCAATGTCACCCAGAATGATGTCACCCGGCCGGATATCTGTGTTTCCAATGCGGATGAGGCACTGATAATGAGAGATCAAGCAGCGCCCGAGAGAACCATTAGGGCTGCGATATTTGTAGAATACGGGAAAGTCCTCTTTTAGGACCTGATGAGTATCCCTCATGCCCCCGTCAATCACCACGCCTTTGACACCCCGACTGACGGCTGTGGCCGTCATGACACCGCCCCAAGCCGTAGACTCGGCATCTTCCGAGGTGTCCCACACGACGAAACTGCCAGGCTCAATTTGCTCGAGCATCTTGGTTCGGAACGTGAGCTCGCCAGAAACCATTGTGTTAGGTGCGCTTTTCACTGTGAAAGCGTACCCAGCGACCGTCTTCTCCGGCCGCAAAGGCACGATGTCAGATGGTAGCGCTTGATACATTAGGCAGAATTCTCGAAGCACATCGCTCACGGCACCCGTGTAGAGCCGCTCGTATCTTTGAAGCACTTCGGTCTCATCCAGGGTAAGTTCCGGCACTTGATAATGTTCTCGATCGGCAATCAGTGCCTCGAGTTTCATCATCTTGGCCTCCCGCTGCAGAACACTTCCCTGCTCACCAGTTTTCTCAGTCATGGAATCTCCTCTACAGTCGTTGCATCAGCGCATGAGCGCGGATGATCAATGCCAGTTCAATGAGACCCTCAATAAACAAGGCAATCTGTCTCACATTTGAACTGGCAATTAATATGTGAACTGTTATAGAGGGTGCGAATTTCATGTCAAGAGGAGTGCCAATGTCACAGCACCGAGTACCCGCCGTCGATACGGCCATTCAAATGCTCAAAGTATTGGCGAAGACACCCGATATATCGATCAAAGAAATTATATCTGACGTGAATGTAACTCGATCGACAGCCTATCGAATTCTGAATTCTCTGGAGGACGGCGGACTAATCAAGGGATCGGATCGCAACACGTTTCAATTGGGGCTTGGACTTAAGCGATTGGCGCAAGCAGTTCGACTTGAGCTGGATCTTGGGTCTATTGCACAGCCGGAAATGGACAAAGCGGCACAGGAGCTCGGATATTCGGTGAAACTGTCGGTAATCGACGGTTTGGAGGCCCTGATAATCGCCGTGGCCGCAAGCAATAACCCTTATGCAATTCACACAGAGCCAGGGCGACGCTTTCCGCTTCATGCTGGCGCGGCCAGTAAGGTGCTCCTTGCGTTTGCAGCACAACCGTTGCGCGACAAAGTTCTTAATGGGGATCTCGCCGCTCTGACGGACCAAACAAATACCGACCCGCTCAATCTTCAGGGGGAGCTCCGGAAGGTTAGACAGCAAGGTTGGGCGATCGACCATGGCGAGCATGCGAGAAGCGTACATGCAGTAGCTGTCCCGGTCTTTGGACCCGAGGGAGAGTGCCTGGCTGCACTGTCGATACCTTATCTGCAGAACGACGAAGAGCAGGCGTTACCAATCCTACTTCCGCGGCTCCAAGAATGTGGCCTGCGCCTGTCAGAGTTCTTGGCGACGCACACATAGTCGCGGAGGCTCCGTCTCTCAGTTAATCCATAAGATCTCCATCACTCGCGTCACGAAATCTAAAGGTCTCCGGGCCAGGATTCGACGTGGGTAAGGGCATTGGGGATCTGCATGAAATTCACTACCATCATCACGGCCATCATATTGGCGGCATCATCGACATCAGCATTCGCCATGGGCGGCTACGAGCCGACTGAAATCTGGGTTCATCCCAAGCTGCCTGCGGCCAAGGTTTTTGACTTCGGAGGCATTGCGACAGACAACGCTTTCATCGAAGCCAAATACACTGAAGAGACGATCAAGGACTGGTGCGAAAACTGGCGACCTGGCGACGAAGATTGCACAAATGGGCGATCCTTCGGCGATGGTAGTGAAATCTTCAAGATCTCCGCAAACTGCAAAACGGGCGAGCTGACAGACCCCTTCGACAATCACTACAAATTCTCGGGCGTTTTCCCTGGTGACGAACTATTTGAGCGCACTTTCGAATTTACGGATCTCAAGACCAAGAAGATCGTGACGCAAGACAACGCCGCGGGCGGTCGGGTTCTTGCTAGCTTCTGGTCAACGCTGTGCCCGTTAGGTGCGCCCTATGACATCCTGCCGCTGGAACAGGTGATCGACACCAACAAAGATTATCCTGCCCTTCGTGGAAAGCTCAACATTTCTCACGGTGCCATCATCGGACACAATGGCAGCACGATGCATATGGATACCGATCTCGGTGTGATCACATATATCGAGCCGAAGCATAAAAGCATCCCTTACAAAACCGTGCTGTTCCGCGGCCAGATCCAGTCGAATGGCTCAATCCGAGGCATGGCATACACATTCAAGAAGGGATGTGATCCAGCTCCGTATTATGTCGAAGGTTACGACCAGGGATCTGAAATCGTAACACTCGAAGGCAAGGCCCCCATTAGAAAAGGCTGTGAAGTCGTCGGTTACACCGAGGATTCGCCAAACGCGAAGTTGGAATTCGTGTTCTTTGATTGACGGCTAGTTCGATGCCCCTTCGATGCCTCAACGCTGATGGCTCCAGCATCCACGCTTTCGATCTCACTGAAACCCAGTGGCAGGAACTGGTGGATGACAACAGAAAGCACCGCCACCTTCGGATGCCATGCTGTGATGCGAAGGTATCCCTGAAGAGGCGCAAGAGCACCAGGTTCTTTGCCCATAAAGCCGTCGGAGCCTGCACGACGGCACCTGAGACCGAAACTCACCTCGTTCTCAAGAAGCTCGCTGTCGAGGCCGCTCGAGCCACGGGATGGACGGCCGAGGCAGAAGTACGTGGGCAGACACCGGATGGTGAGCCTTGGATTGCCGACGTGCTGGCCGAGAAGAATGGAAGCGAGGTTGCTATCGAGATCCAATGGTCTGGTCAGACACCAGACGAAACCATGCGACGGCAAGAGCGGTACAAAGCTTCAGGTGTCCGCGGCCTGTGGATCTTTCGACGGCCTGGCTTCCCCATTACCCATGACCTCCCAGCAGTCTGCATTGGCGGCGAACTCAACGAGGGTCTTACGGCTTCTATCCCCGGGCCATGGAAGCAATCTCTTCCGATGAAGGACTTCCTTACAGCCGCCTTCGATCGCCGATTCAAATTTGGGCTACAGCCAGATCAGATCGCCGACCTCCAGATCTGGACTGGCACCATGGACTGCTGGTCATGCGGATGTGAAACCAGGATTATCCATCACGTCGAGTTCACGGTACTCGGGCAACGTGGCAACTTCGGCATTGCGGAACTGGAGCAATATCGGGTTCTGGGTCCCCTGCTACCTCACCTGACGGCCATTCCAGGAGTCGGAGCCATTAAGCGCCGATTCAGCGGCACCATGCAATCCAGATACATGAGTAACGGCTGCTCCCACTGTGATGCCCTCATCGGCCAGCATTTCGAGTACCAGGCCGAGCGGGACGATGCCCCAGCCATAACACTGCAGGTGCCGATCACCCCCGAATGGAAGGCCGCCATGGATGATTATGGTTGGGATGTGACGTGGTGGGTTGATGTACCCTAGCCCAACAAGCTGCGAAGGATGTATAGTTGCATCAACTTTTGCAGGCTGCACTTTATGACTGAATGGGCCGCACGTGAAATCGAGGTAGTTAAGTAGATCGCCGTGAATAGCGCCTTCATCGTCGCGTTTACCCTCGCCGCCCTCTTCTCCACAACGGCAACCAAAGCTGAGAAACTCTCCGGCATCCCCTCGATCGTCGACGGTGACACCATTGACCTGCAGGCCATCAGGATCCGATTGCATGGCATCGATGCCCCAGAGGCTGGCCAGAAGTGTAACGAGGCTCCGCGAGGCACTTGGCAATGCGGTGAAGCCGCCATGGATCGTCTGGAAGAGCTGGCCAAAGGTAGAGTGACCTGCAGAGGTCATGAATATGATGATTATGGTCGCCTCATCGCCACATGCTACAGATCCGATGGGACCGACATCAACAAGACACTGGTAGCTGAGGGCCTGGCTTGGGCGTTCAGAAAATACTCTGAAGATTATGCCGCCGAAGAAGATCAGGCACGCTCTCAGAAGATTGGAATCTGGCAAGCTGACACCCAAACCGCTTGGGATTATCGCACTGCCAAGTGGCAGGTAGCCGAACAAGAGTCTCCAGATGGCTGCCCTATCAAAGGCAACATCTCCAAGGGTGGCCAGATCTACCACGCTCCTTGGTCGCCTTGGTACAACAAGACAAAGGTCAGCCTCGAGAAGGGTGAACGCTGGTTCTGCACAGAACGCGAAGCCATCGATGCAGGATGGAGAGCGCCTGTTTGGAGGTAGATCTACTTCCCAGCCTGACGGACAAGTTCCGTGATGATTTCCACCATCTGCCGTCGCTCTTCCAAAGGTAGGGTATAAAGTGCCTGCCGGATGGGATCATCCAGAGCTCTTCCTCGAAAGAGGTTTACGATTGCTCTGGCAGAATCCAATGCTTTGTCTCCTGTCGGATTTCGCTGATCGTCGGGGTGGACCACTATCTCGTCCCACGGCCATCCCGTGCCGCGGACATAATTGAGCCGAGCCATTTTCTTGATGGCAACTTCCCGGCTTTCTGTGACTTCATACACCTCAAACATGCTGAGGACAGTTTGCCGCATGATGTCGGGCACACTGATATGCATAGCCTTCAGGCGCTTGACCTCATCCAAAACTGCAGGATCGTGATGAGTGACCATGCTTTACCCGCAGTTCGTCGGGGTGTTGTGGACTTTAACGCCGTCTGAATCGTACTTTCGGTACTCCGTAGAGTATTGATCAGGGCCATAGAAGATCTTCATCTTATGCCTGTCGATAAGCCATTCGTCTTTCCCGCGCCGCTTGGCTGACAAGCAGACAGAAACATCCTCATAGGCGACTTCGATTACTTCTCGTTCAAATCGCTGTTGCTTTTCAAGAACATTCTCATATGACTGTCTGTAGATCTCTGTGTCACCAGGGTCACGTAGAACGACTTTTACGTCTTCGAATTGGAAATTGGTTTCATTATTCACCAAAACACTCGATCCCGACGGGATATGAACCCATTCGCCATTTTCCATCGGATGGGAAGCGGTATGAAGAAGATGGAGGTCAAACTGCATCCATTGGTCGGCCGCCAAGAGCAGCTGCGATGTATCTGCCTTGATCTCGGTGGCTACAGCTTTGATTTCAGCAACATCACGCTGGACGATGCCTAAAGCCATCTGAACTTCCAGAACCTTTGGATATTGTGACGCGATGATACCACCATCGTCTGCCGCCTGTGCGGATAAGTTGAAGAACCCCCACATGAGGCCAGCCAGAATAATGCAAGTGCCACCGAAACCTCGAGGCGAGAATCCCTCTTTCACTTCCATATGAAGCCAATTCCGCCAGACCCGCTCAACTGTCCATGATTTCGGCAGGCAGAGACATGCCAAACCGAGGAGCATAAGTCCCATCATCACAGCGAGGGTGATCGTCTGATTTTGGATCAGATCCCCTAATGCAGAGAAGAAGCCAGCGAGGCCTAGAAAGGTGGGATATGTAAAATGAGTGAAGGATTTCATGCGTGTTCTCAGGATTGATCTGACGCTGAGATAGCTCGTTTCCTCAAAATGTTCGTGAATGAACTGCCTTAAGAACAACTTAAGCGGTCAAGTTGGCACGTTTGCTCAACGGAATTTAAATGTGACCCTGCGATCATCCAGGCCATAATCCTGGTAGGACTGATGATGAAACACTGTAGCCTTCTCTTATCTCTTTTGATGCTCGCTGGGGCATCAACCGCTTTAGCTGAAAACCGTGATCCCTATGTGGGCGAATGGTCGGGCGATTGCGGGAGCAACGTGCAGTGCTGGATGGAGATAGAACAAAGAGACGGCACAGACTATGAATTGAAATTCATCATGGCCGAAAGGCGCGATGCCAATAAAATCCTGTGCCAAGCGCCTATTGCCATGACTCGCAGGCCGCTTAAATTCAACGCTACATTGCAATATCCCGACAGCCTTGCAGGGTCTATTGATGTTGACGAATTTCTATTTATCCTACCTGGAGAGGGTAGTTTGAAATTTGTGACTGAGGCCGACTGCAAAGGAACGCGAATTCACGGGGAATATTACGCCATCGGTGACTAGGTTCAGCTTAACTGCAGACAGCAACAACGGCACGCAGGCATCCGATGCCAATACCCTGCGACAACTGCGCCAACACAGGCTGGGTCTGCGAGGCCCACCCGCGTCGTGCCTTCGGCGGCCCAGACGCTTGTCTTTGCGGAGCCGCTGAGATGCCCTGTCCTGTCTGCAATCCTACAGCTTCCGAGAACAATCCGCCTGATACCTCCCGCATGCTGAAGAAGATCATGGCCAGCCACGACTAGGATCTCCTTGACACCTTCGTTCCCTTTCCGTTCTATGTTCGGATGAAACACCGTAAAGGCATCGATCTGGCAGGAGGAAGGGAAACACCATCGTATAGCGGCGATGTCGCCGATCATTCCCTGAAGATGGGCGGGCTCATGGAATGGGAGACCATTGGTGCCAGGTGTGGGGCCTGCGAACATGAGACGTGGCTCGATCGCTGGGACCTCCAGCGGAGGCATGGCAAGGATCTCGTGATTTACAGCATTGCCCCAAAACTTAGATGCCGCCGATGCGGGAACCGACAGGGCAACAGGATTTTTCTCGGAAAGCTGCCGAGGTAATACGCCGACAGGAATTCTGAAACATCGATGCCCACTGCTTTTCCCCTTTGTTCTCTCTCCTCAATTTGACCTAAGCCACTTCCTCCGGGACACTGATGTCTACACATCAGGAGGAGGGCATCAATGAAAACAGCACAGATAAATCCAGCACCCGGTCATGGCACCAAGTGTCTAAAGTGTGGGGTTGGCAAGATGGTAACCCGCATTGTCTCCAAAGGTGACAAGGCCGGAATGGTATTCCTTGGCTGCAACAACTGGCGGCCAAACGATGAGACATCCTGCCGCCATACTATCTGGCCTGCTGCCGCCGCCCCTGCAGCTGAGAAGCAGACTCCCAAGACGAGCAGAGGCCGCAAGTGCCCGAAGTGCCAAACGGGATCTTTGAGAGAGCGTCAGATCAAAAAGGGCGACAACGAAGGCAAAACGTTTTGGTCTTGTGACAACTGGCGGCCGAATGACGACACCAGCTGCGATTATAAGGAATGGCCAAAACTCCCCGCCCCGGCATATAAATACAAGCCGAAGCCAGCGCCGAGATATCGGCCGCCGCGGCCACGGTTTTGAGGAGCATCGCCATGTCAGATGACAAACCAGAACCTCAAGACGACACCGTCCTCGCCTATTCCAAAGGCCTCATATCTCGTCGGGATGCGATTGAACGCCTTGGTCTTCGGGACAGCGCCGACCTATTGGTGGCACTTGGCGACGCGAACTTAATGATGCCCATGCCTTCCGAACAGAAAATTGAGGAAGAAGCTGCGACTTTCGTCAGGCTCTGGAACATGGGGTGACGGAGTCCTCCTACGCTTGACCTCCTATTTCACCTCATTCATTCACATCCATTATAGTCTCTAAGGAGAATACGATGTCTAGCACGAATCCCGAAGCCGTTGCCAAAATCAGAATGTTGAATTTCGTCCTGCGCCAAACAGGCGTTGGCGGCACGATCGCATTCATGGGTGGCCTCGCTCATGCCAGCCAGAACACCAAACAAGCGGTCTTCGCAGCTGTCCAAAATGCCGAGGTGAAACATGACGGTAATGATCCCCACGGAGAAGGCGACTTCGGTAGCGTCATGGTGGAGGGCCAGAAGTACCTCTGGAAGATCGATTATTATGACAAGAACATGGAATACGGCTCAGACGATCCGTCGGATCCCAAAGTCACGCAGCGTGTATTGTCGATCTTTAGGGCTGAGGATTATTGACGCTTTTGGCTTCGTGGGCATAGCGAACGGCGATGCCAGATGTGTCCAAAACGGCGGATGATCGATTGAGTTAGTAGCACGATAATCACGCCTGGAGGGTATTTTCGTACTACTAAACGAAGATCCATGAGCGGCCGCCACACCACTCTAGACCACAACTGATGGAAATGAGATTGTAAATCCCTCAACTTCCGACTGAAGAAGGATGCCGCCTGATGCTGCCCAGCTTCGAAACCGAGCGGCTCCTCCTCCGACCTCGCAGCATGGCCGACTTCGGGGCCTGTTTGGCAATGAACGAAGATCCCGAGGTCATGAAATTCATTCCTGGCCCATGGGATGATCCGGAGCTTCACCGGGCCCTCCTGAAGCAAAGGATCCAAACCTCGTACGGTAATGGCCTCGGCTATTGGGCCATCTTTCCGAAGGATGACCCAGAAGCCTTCATCGGCTGGATCTATTTGAAGCCCGAGAACGCCGAGAACCCAGACATCGAAATCAGCTGGCGGTTAAAGCGAGATGCTTGGTAAGCCCACGGTGAAGGCCGTCTTGCGATGATGGGCTGCTGACTGCCAGTCCTAGTGCTAGCACTAGACCGTATGTTCGTTGGTGAGGGTCGCGCGCCCACGCTGTAGATTGTGTGGGCGCTGGAATTAGCCAGGGCGACCTACCAACCAGCGAGGGAAGACATGTCAAGTGAGCAGGTAGCCTTCATCGGCCTAGACACATCAAAGTTCAAGATTTCTGTGGCGATTGCCGACGGCGAACGCAACGGCGAGGTGCGGTTTCTGGGTGACATTTCCTCTGAGCCAGCTTCGGTAGCGGGAATGGTCAAGAAGCTGGCTAAACGCGGGGCCAAGCTCCACTTCTGCTATGAAGCCGGCCCTACAGGCTATGGGCTCTATCGGCAAATCGTTGAATTGGGTCACGAATGCAATGTGGTCGCGCCGTCATTGGTGCCAAAGCGTGCCGGTGATCGGGTGAAAACTAATCGCCGCGATGCGATCAGTCTTGCGAGGCTTCATCGAGCTGGCGAGTTGACATCTGTCTGGGTGCCAGATGAAGCTCATGAAGCGGTTCGTGACCTGGTACGTGCCCGCGACGCAGCTTTCGAGGCACAGAAGCAGGCGCGACAACAACTCCATTCGTTCTTGCTCCGTCATGGCCGATATTACACAGGACGGAAAGCCTGGACTCGCGCGCATGGACGGTGGTTGGCATCTCAAGCGTTCGATCATCCTGCGCATCAAATTCTGCTGGCCGAATACTGTCAGACTGTTGAGGATGCCGGAGTTCGTCTTGATCGACTGAACAAACTGATTGTGGAGACTTCGGCCTCTTGGTCAATGGCACCAGTGGT
Organism: Pseudorhizobium flavum; assembly: GCF_044142885.1. NCBI lineage: Bacteria > Pseudomonadati > Pseudomonadota > Alphaproteobacteria > Hyphomicrobiales > Rhizobiaceae > Pseudorhizobium > Pseudorhizobium flavum. The sequence continues at coordinate 2,236 of NZ_JBIOKZ010000016.1, read as the reverse complement.
CGCTGCCTACCAAGCGATGCGCGGTGTCGCGTTCATGACAGCAGTTACGTTGGTGGTCGAAATTGGAGATGTCCGTCGCTTCGACAGCCCACGCCAGTTGATGGCCTATCTCGGCCTCGTTCCTACAGAAAGCTCAACGGGCGAGCGCGTTAGACGTGGAGGAATCACTAAGGCAGGCAACGCACGGGCGCGCCGGGCGCTGATTGAGGGGGCTTGGACGTACCGATACCCCGCAAGGATCAGTTCCTCAATCAGTGCAAGACTGGCAGGTCTCCCGAAGTCGGTCTGTGCGATTGCGTGGAAAGGACAAGTTAGACTCTGCACCCGGTACCGAAGACTGATAAGCGCCGGCAAGGCAAAGACGGTTGCCGTGACGGCCATCGCGAGAGAGATGGCCGCCTTCATATGGGCGATCGGGCAAGAAGTAGCGCCCCTCAGCAAGCTTTGAAACAGGCTTGCTGCGAGCCTTCTTAGGTCACCTTGGAAAACATTATCTGTTGATCAAAGTTGGAGGCAGGGCTGCGGTGGGGAACCCTCGATACTCCTATGTGGCAGATTTATTCTACGCCCGACACTAGACCGAGGCAGCCCCAGACGAACAAACGGAAATGCGGTAATCAACCCGCGAATAAGAGTATGCCAACCGTCGTCGAAATGCCTTGCCTCCTGCTTTGTTCAACGGTGTTAATTAGCCGCATCCGTCTCTAGGCGGCGGGGAAGCTGTGTCTCCACCTCTTGTAAACGAACATAAGAGGAGTAGCCATATGACGAAGCATCCGATTGAAGTCATCACGTCTGTGGAGCGGCGTCGGCGCTGGTCTCGGGAGGAGAAGGAGCGGCTCGTTGCTGCCTGCTTTGAACCTGACGCTGTCATTTCGGAGGTAGCCCGCGCAGCCGGTATTCATGTCAGCCAGCTCTTCCGTTGGCGCAAAGAGCTGTGCCAGCTCGTGGAGCCGATGACCAAGGCGGCAACCACTTTGGTGCCGGTGATTGTGTCTGAGGCCGCCCCGGCAGCCTTGCCCGTTCCATCTGATCCGCCCACCACATCCCATCCCCGGCGAAAGCGCAGCGATGTCACCATAGAGCTGGGCCGAGGCCGGCGTGTGCGGGTGGACAGCGATATCGACACGGAGGCGCTCGGCCGCATTCTCGATTGTGTGCTGGGTCGGCGATGATCCCGGTTCCTGCTGGTGTGAAGGTCTGGTTGGCGACCGGCCATACGGACATGCGCAAGGGCTTTCCCGGTCTGTCGCTGATGGTGCAAGAGACACTGAAGCGCGATCCGATGTGCGGGCACCTGTTCGTGTTCCGCGGGCGTGGCGGCGGTCTGATCAAGGTCATTTGGCACGATAGCCAGGGAGCTTGCTTGTTCACGAAGAAGCTGGAGCGGGGACGCTTTGTATGGCCGTCGGTGGCCGATGGTACGGTGGTAATTACGCCTGGACAGCTCGGTTATCTGCTGGAGGGTATCGACTGGCGGATGCCGCAAAAGACCTGGCGACCAACATCAGTCGGATGAGCAAAAACGCTGGAATGGCGGGGGCGAATATGATTCCATCAGCCCATGAACGATGCGGCTGAACAGCTTCCTGACGACCTTGCCAGCGCACTTGCGGCCTTGGCGGCGGAGCGTGCCCGACGCATTACGGCCGAGGCCGAGGCAGCGACCGCCAAGGCAGAGGCCGCCAGCGCGAAGGCGCTCGTGTCGCATTCCGAGGCGCTGATCGCGCGGTTGAAGCTGGAGATCGAGAAAGTCCGCCGGGAGCTTTATGGCAGTCGCTCCGAGCGCAAAGCGCGGCTTCTCGAACAGATGGAACTGCAGCTCGAGGAGCTGGAGGCTGATGCTGGCGAAGATGAATTGGCGGCGGAGATCGCAGCCAATGCCTCGACCGTCAGGGCCTTCGAGCGCAAGCGCCCATCACGCAAGCCGTTTCCCGAGCATCTCCCGCGCGAACGTGTCGTCATTGCTGCTCCGACAAACTGCTCCTGCTGCGGCTCTGCCAAGCTGTCGAAGCTCGGTGAGGATATCACAGAGACACTGGAGGTCATCCCTCGTCAGTGGAAGGTCATTCAGACCGTGCGGGAGAAGTTCTCCTGCCGCGAATGCGAGAAGATCACCCAACCGCCAGCACCCTTCCATGTGACGCCGCGCGGTTTTGCCGGGCCAAACCTTCTGGCGATGATCCTGTTCGAGAAGTTCGCCCAGCATCAGCCGCTCAATCGCCAAAGCGAACGC
>NZ_JBIOKZ010000015.1:0-65232 GCF_044142885.1 Pseudorhizobium flavum | reverse complement strand
ACCGGTGATGGTGTCGTCATGGGCGCTGCCCACGACATTCTCCACCCCCTCCACCTTATCGGTACCAATCGTCTCGCCGGTCGCGGTGCCGGCATCGAGGTCTATATCGACGCCGGCATCAACATTGCTCGCATCGAGCGTGTCCATGCCGTCGCCGCCGGAATAGACATCGTCACCGTCAGTGACTGCGATGCTGCCCTGGCGCATCTCCTCGCCCGCAAGCCCCATCCGCAAGACGTCGTCGCCCGCGTCCCCGAGAACCATATCATTGCCGCCGCCGCCGGAAAGATCGTCGCCGCCAGCGCCGCCCTCCAGAAGGTCATTGCCGGCTTCGCCAAGAAGCACATCATCACCATCCTCACCGAACAGCCGATCATGGCCCTCACCGCCCATCAGCCGGTCATTGCCCTGGCCGCCCATCAGGCTGTCATTGCCAGCCTCGCCATAAAGATCGTCATCGCCGTCCCCGCCAAAGACAATGTCATTGCCAGCGCCGCCGAAGATGATGTCGCGACCTGCACCGCCATGGAGGACGTCGTCCCCATCACCGCCAAGAAGCGTATCATCGCCCTTGCCGCCGACGATCATGTCGTCGCCTTCTCGTCCGTAGATGAGATCATCGCCGTCCCGCCCGTCGATAATGTCCTCATGGGGCGTCCCGATCAGGCGATCATCGCCATCGGTCCCGGCAATCTCCTGCGGGGGTGGCCTGACGATCGACATCTTTGCCTGGACCGTAATGGTGCCGTAGCCGTCGCTGACCTGATAGGTGAAGGTAATGTCGCCAACTGCACCGCGCTCGGGCGTATAGAGCCACCGGCCTGGACCATAGGACTCGAGATCACCATCCGACGCCCTCAGATTGCGAATGGATAAGGGGTCGCCGTCGGCATCATGAACCAACCGGAGAAGATCCCCCAGGAAGATCAGGGCCGACATGTTCATCATCGTGTTCGGCAGTATGGAGCGGCCGGAAGCGGTCGGAAGGCGGTTCGACCGTTCGTCCTCGTCTTCTTCGGCCTGCCCATTATCCTCGTCGGGCAGCGGATCGGGGTTGTCGCCCTCGCTCCTGTCCGGCCAGGACGGAGCAGCTGGCCCGTCCCAGGAGTTGTTGAACTCGTCGCTCCTGAAGGAGTATGGGCGACTGGCGGGAAAGCGGAAGCTGTCCTCTCCACTGAAGATGCGGCGATCATTGTCGTTGAAGGCGCGGAAGAGCCGTTCCATGTGGTTGGAAGGGGAATAGGTCTCACTTGCCGCATAGCGCAGTCTTACCGATGCGACGCCAGCAGGAGCGGGTGCGACTTCCTGCGACGTCTCCTGCAATAGCTGGCGCAGGAAGTTCGCGACATCCTCGATCCGCTTCAGGTGCTGGGCCGGATCCGGATTGGCGCCGACAGTCTCGTCGTCATAAGGCCTGGGAGCCCGCTGCATCCCCTCCTCCAGAGCGTTGCCGGAGTCGGCAAGCTCTGCTCCAACGGCCCCGATCATCAGTGCCGGTATCAAGCCATACTTGACCCTGCCGCCCTGCTCCTTGTCGCTGAGGCGGAAGGCGTTGGCTGGCGCAATGGAGGCCTTGCCGTCATTGGGCAGGCCGAGGACAAGCTTCTCTTCCATGGCAGCCCACCTCCCTATTCGCTGACGGCTGATCGAGCCGGACGATCGCCGGGCAGGCTCCGCTCGACGACCACCGGGCGAGCCTTGTTCGGTTGAAGGATCTCGTCCTTGGGGCCGAAGGCAACCAGCCGTCCCGCTTGCACGACCCCGACCATGTCAACCGCCTGCAGGGCGCTCGGACGGTGGGCGACGATGACCACGATCCCGCCACGCTGCCGGACCGCCGTAATCGCCCGGGTCAGTGCTTCCTCGCCCTCAGCATCCAGGTTGGAGTTCGGCTCGTCGAGGACCACGAGGAAGGGATCCCCATAAAGCGCCCGCGCAAGCCCGATGCGCTGACGCTGACCTGCCGAAAGCGCCGTCCCATGGGGCCCAAGCTCCGTCTGGTATCCGTCGCGCAGATGGACGACCATCTCGTGAATGCCGGCAGCCTTCGCCGCATTGATGATCAGCCGTGCATCCGGCACCTTTGAGAAGCGCGATATGTTGTCGGCAATCGTGCCTTCCATCAGCGCGACATCCTGCGGAAGATAGCCGACATGACTGGCAAAGAAGTTCTCGTTCCATTGGCTGAGGTCGGCACCGTCGATCCGGATCGATCCTCGCAAAAGCGGCCAGATGCCGAGGATGGAGCGGGCAAGCGTCGTCTTCCCACCCCCCGACGGACCGATAAGGCCAAGCGCCTGGCCGGCCTTCAGCTCAAAGCTGGCCTCGCTCAAAAGGACAGCCCCCGTGGCGGGTGCAACCGTTGTGATGTTGTCGACAACAAGGCTCTGGCTCGGAGCCGGCAGCTCCACCAGACCGGACTTGTCCTTGATGACGGCAAGCGTCTCGGCAAGCCGGCGGTGGCTGCGGCGCGCACTGACAACGCCCTTCCAGTTGCCGATCACCTGGTCGACCGGGGCTAGCGCGCGCGCCGTGACGATCGATGAGGCGATGATCGCTCCAGGTGACAGATCACCCTTGATGGCAAGGTAGGCGCCAAGACCCAAAATGGCCGACTGCAGCATCATCCGCAGCACCTTCGACAGCCCCGAAAGGGTTGCGCTGATGTCCGATGTCCGGGTCTGACTGTCCAGATGCTGCTGATTGGCAATGTGGAACCGTTCCACCGCGCGGCCCGTAATACCCATGGCATGCAGGATATCGGCATTGCGAGCATTGGAATCGGCGACCGAGTTGCGGGTCACGGAGGCCTTGATCATCGACTGGGCGCTGCGCCGCGTCATCAGCTCCGCCGCAAGCGTAATGAAGGCCAGCACGATCGCACCGGCGATCGTCAAAAGCCCTAGCATGGGGTGAAGCAGCCAGACGAAGGCCAGATAGACAGGCATCCACGGCAGGTCGAACAAGGCGATCGGACCCGGGCTGGACAGAAAGCCGCGCAAGGTATCGACGTCGCGGCCCCGCTCCATCGCCTCCGAAGTGGAATAGCCATAGCGCGGCATCTCGATGGCCACAGTATGCGCAAGTGGCGCCAACTGATGATCGAGGCGGGCACCAAGACGGATGAGGATCTGCGACCGCAAGATGTCGAAGACCCCCTGGAAGAGGTAAAGACCCAGGGCCAGAACCGATAGCGCAACCAGCGTCGAGACGCTCCCGCTGGTCAGTGCCCTGTCATAGATCTGCAGCATGTAGAAGGCGCCTGTGAGCGCCAGGATATTGATGATGCCGGAAAGGCCAAACAGATAGGCAAAGATCCCGCGGATCTTCTCCAGCCCGTAATTGCTCGCCTGCTTGCTATTGGTCATGACGTTCCCCTCACATCATATGCTGGCCCTCCGGCCGCCTCATGCGGCCGGAGTACAACCCCTTCAGGATCAGGAGACCCCGTTGAAGTCGTTGGCTGTGAGAGTGTGGCGACCCATGAGCGTCAGCTCGAAGTCGGCACCTGGATCACCATCGACATTGCCACGCACCAGAGTGACTTCCGCGCCATCGCGGACGTCATAGCTGACTGCGACCTGGCCGGCAGCCGTGAGCGTTGAACCCGCGTTCAAGGTGAAGCCCTGGTGGCCGCCCGTCGTCGTATTGGCATCCATCGCAGAGAAGTCGATCTTGTCTCCCGGGGCAAAGCCATAGATCGTGTCGCCATGGGTCGCCGAGGCCGACTGGAAGCGGAAGGTGTCATTGCCGAGCCCTCCGTCCATGATGTTGACGGCGCTCGTTGCTGTGATCACGTCATGGCCAGAACCGCCGATGAAGTTCTCAAAGCCGTAGAACATGTCGGTGCCGCCATTGCCGGTCACCTGGCCACGACCCATGAAGCCATTGCCGAGATCGACAACCAGATTGCCGGTCGCCACCGCGTAGTCGAGCGTGTCATTACCCTCATCGCCCCAGTACTGGTCGCTGCCGTCGTTTGCCGTCGCCAGGATGGTGTCGTTGCCCGCACCACCCCAGGCCTTGTCGTCGCCGGCACCGGTCTCGATAATGTCATCGCCCCCGTCGCCATAGACCATGTCGGCACCGTCATTGCCAAACAGCATGTCCGCCCCAGAGCCGCCATGCAGTTCATCACTCCCGGCGCCGCCACTCATCGTGTCGGCACCATCCCCGCCGCTCAGGACGTCATCACCATCCTCGCCGCGCAGGATGTCACTGCCACCCTCGCCCACCAGGATATCTCCGGCTCCTCCTCCCATCAGCGTATCGTTGGCCACAGCGCCGAGCAGCACATCTGCCGCAGACGTTCCCATGAGCATCCGCGCTGCTGTCGCCGACCCATCGCCAGTGTCTACCGAAGGCGTGTCGTCATCATCATCGCAGTCGTCATCATCATCATTGCCAAGCGGCGGCGTGTCGTCCTCATCTTCGTCCTCGTCGTCCGGCTCCCAGTCATGGCCGGAGCTGAACTGCGGCATACCATTTGTGGCCACGAAGCTGATCTTATGATCGTCACCGACAAGCTCGACCTGGCCGGTCTCCTCGTCAATGGTCACCTCATAATCCGCAAGCGTCATGCCTTCAGGAAGCTCAACCACATCCTGGGGCCGTAGCGTCCCCACAATCGTGTCATTGCCACCATTCGACCGGAAAACAATCCGGTGCGCCGACGTCAAAGCCGATATGTCAACCGTGTCGTCACCAGAATTGCCGTCAATCGTGATCGTGCTGAAGTTCAGACTGGTGAAGGGAGAGTTGAAGTTGCCGATTACCTGGATCGTGTCACCATTGTTCACGCCGCCATTGGGCACACCGTTGCCGTCATTGGCAGAGACTGCCAAGGTATTGACGACGATCTCCTCGATATTATCCAGCTCGGCGATCACGTTCGTTGTCTGACCAACAGTCCGCGTGATGACTATCTCGCTGTCGGCTCCCATTACGGCAATGCCCGCAGCAATGGCTTCAGCCCTTGCATAGATACGGAAGGTTTCCGAGACAGACTGCCGTCCATTCAGCTGGAAAGTGTCGGCTCCACCCTCCTGTCCGTTGACGATGTCAAAGCCATCGGTATCGCCAAAGTTGTTGGCATTCCAGACAATGGTGTCGTTGCCGGTCCCGGCAAGGATCACGTCATTGCCCGTCCCTCCGCTGATCGTATCGCCGCCGTCGCCGGCATCGATATGGTCATTGCCCCCACCGCCGTTGATTGTCGTCGCCTGTGAATTGCCGACGATGATCTCGTTACCAGCCCCACCGTTGATAGTGCCGGTCACACGAGTGACACTGACTGTTGTGGTGGGATCTGTCAGCGAACCGTCACTGGCGACATAGTTGAAGCTGCCTCCCGGTCCCCCCGTGTCAGTCACACTGACCGCACCGGCTCCGTTGCTTACGGTGAGACCGTTGCCGTTGACCGCCGTGATGGTCAACGCGGCGCCCTCGGGATCGGTGTCGTTCGCCAGGAGTGCGGCATGAGAGACTGAGAAAGCGACACCGGATGCAACGTTGGTGATGACGGTGTCAGCATTGCCTGCTGGGGCGTCGTTGGCGGCAACCACGTTGACAGTGGCAGTGGCCACATTGCTGTCCAGCAAGCCATCGTTGACCGCCACTTGAATGATCCGGTCCGTGGTGTCCGGGTTGTTCGATGTGCTGGAATAGCGCACTTGCTGGAGAGCCGCGCGGTAATTCGCGATCGAAGTCGTCCCGGTCAATGTCAGGACAAGCTGACCGTTGGAGAGCGGGCTCACCTGAGCCGCAATCCCACCGGGCAATCCGCCCTGCACCGCCAGCACATCACCGTCGCTGGCATTGGTGATAACGACCCGCGCCGAAGCGATTGTTGCGCCGTCATCGGTAATTGCAACACCCGAGGCGATAGCTACGGGAGCGCCATTCTCAGTATAGGTGGTCTCGTAATCGTTGCCGGGTGCACCGGGGACAGGCGTGATCGTATCTGTCTCGGTCGCGATATTGACGTTGTCGATGAAGAAGTTCTCGCCCGCTTCAAAGGATCCATTCGTTATGAAGCGGATCTGCGTATTCGCTCCGATCATCCCGGTGGGAAGCTGCATGGAGAATGTTCCGACCTGGTCTTGATTGCCGCCAAGGGGCGCTCCAAGATTGGACCAGGGCCCGTTCAAGGTATTTCGCACCTGAACCTGGACCGTTTCGCCGCCATCCAGGTCATCCGCTTCCCAGTCGAATGACAAGGTGGCTCTGGTTACGCCTGTGAGATTGGCGGCGCGAGCAATGCTCTCGTTGCCATCCGTCCCGGCGATGAACTGAAGGTCGCCTCCAGCTACTCTGATGTCACCAGTCGCGGCTCCGCCTGTGTCGTTACCCTCAGTCCAGCTACCCGCCCAGTTCGAAGTTCCGTTGTTGTTGTTGTAGGCACTGCTCGTGAATTCGTCTCTGAACGCCTGTGCAACGGTGACCGTGGTTGTCGCTGTGCTATCGCCGGTCAGGTCCAGCGTTGGCGCTGCCAGCGTGATGTCCTGATCGGTGAAGTCTAGGATTTCGACATTGCGGAGCGTATCCGTGCCATCGGTGGCGAGACCGCCAACATGGGCGACAGTGATCGTACCGTTAGCGTTGAAGTTGATGTCATATTCACTACGAGCCCCGGAGAAGACGACGCGGTCAATGTCGGCCATACCGTCGCTGTCAATCGTTTCTCCAGCAGCCTCCTGCTCAGAGCTATTGCGGATTGTCCGCACGATTGAAAGCTGACCTGGGTTGATGAGCCCGGCGAACATGTCGTTGGCGAGTGTCGTCATGCTATTGTGCAGGGCGATCGGGGCACCGGTGTGCTCGGTGTCGCCGGGCGCGAATACCCCGATCTGGACATCGAGCCATTTGTCCCCGTCGATTATGTCGTCGCCCGCCAGCCCCTGAAGGACATCGCTACCATCACCACCCAAGATGATGTCACCCCCGTCGAAGGACGTGACACCCGCTCCGAGCAGTTCCTGCAGTCCATTGATCAGCGCAATCCCCTCTGAGGTGAGGACGCTGCCACGATAGCCGGTCGTGCCACCTTCGGAAAGCGGAGCGCGGTCAGCTGCCGTGTCCTCCGTACCAGTCAAGATGTCGTTGAACCTGCTGCCGGACAAGCCTTCCATCGCTTCATATTCGTCCAGAGCTGCATTTTGCGGCAGGGTTGGCGCCTCATCGAAGACGATCGGGATCGACAGGTTCGCGTTGACCCCCATGATATTGTCTTTGTAGGTCGCCCAGTCGAAGCCGGACATGCCGACCATCTTGCCGCGGCCAGCGCTGCCGACCATGATGTCGTCGCCGCCTTCGCCAATGAACTCGTCGAACCCGCCATCGCCGAGGAAGACGTCGTGCCCGTCTATACCATCATGAGCAAAGATCTCGTCGAAGTTGTCGCCCGGTGCACCGTCAAACGTACCGGTCTCAATCCAGTCATTGCCCTCATTGCCGAGGATGCGTTCGGCGTTCTTGTTGCCGTAGATGAAGTCATTGCCTCTACCGGCGAAAACCTCCGAGCCCATGTCCGTGCCAAGGAAGATGAAGTCCTGGCCGTCATTGCCCATCACCAGGTCAAGGCCCGGCCCGGCATGGACAACGTCATTGCCGGCTCCGGCCTTGATGTTGTCGTCACCGCCCATGTCGCGGATGATGTCGTCGCCATCGCCGCCGTTGATAATGTCGTTGCCGAAGCCGCCTTCAAGATTGTCGTTGCCGCCATCTCCATAGAGCGTGTCGTCGCCGATGCTGGCGATTAGGACATCATTGCCTTCCGTGCCGCCCAAGACGACATGCTCGTCGCCGGAATATTTGAGGTAGTTGGTGTCAGCTCCGACGGTGGCCGGATTATTGCGCACAACGACCTGGGTGAGCAGGCCACCGCCGGTCGGATCGGCGCTCTCAAGCACGCCATCGCCATCAAGATCGTTGAACTGCTTCGTCTGGTCGACCTCAAGGATCAGGCCTGGAGTGGAGAATACGTCCGAAGGCAGATGTGTAGCATCGGTGTTGCGCATGATCATGGCCGCGAAGGAGTTGTTCTCCATTTCGCCGAACAGATGCAGCCCATCGAGCCGCTGCAGGTAGTAGAAGCGGTCCCCGCTCTGCAGCTTTTCCATCATGCCTTCAAACACGAAATTGAAGGTTGAGCCGAGCATGCCGCCGAACGGCATGGTCTTCTCCGCCAGACCACCGATCCATAAATCGATGTTCTCAAGCCCACCCAGGTCGCCTCCGGCATAATCTCCGGTCGCATTGAGGAAGTCCACGGCATCCGCTTGCACCGCCAACCCGCCATAGCTCGTTCCGGTAATCAGGGTCAAAGCTGCATCGCGCTTGCCCGCCACCGTCGTCTGACCGGTGATCAGGGAGTGCGTGCCGTATGCTGCGATAAAATTGATGATCGAGGCTTCGTTCTTGAGATTGCCGGCCAGATCGACCCAACTCTCGTAAGGTTTCAGGAACGTGTCATTATTGGCTGCGGCATAGAAGCTGCGGCGGGCCTCATTGAGAGATGGCACGCCCGTGTCGCGTCCGCGGGCGAGATTGATCGTTGCCAGATCAAGCGGCAGGCCCAGGAGGTTGTTGCGAAGTGCGCTTGTGACAAACTCGTCGATCTCATTGCCAGCCTGACGTGTCATTCCGCGAACGATCGATCCCGCCATTTCTTCTGAACCGAGCGTTGCGAACTCGATCGGATTCAGGAAGCCCTCGATCAACCCGATGCTTTCGTCGCCGAAAGCTGGATCGAAACGATCGATAGTCTCGGTGAGCATGGAATGGCCGAACCGGTAAACCACATGGGCAAACTCGGCGACGATGGACGGATCCAACGTGGCGTCGAAGCCGTCGGGAACCAGGAAGACGTTGATGTTTGGCTGGATCTTGCGGGCAAACTCTTCGAACACGAGATGCTGGTACTGCATCTCTGTGCCGAACTTTGCGGCCTGGAACAGGCGTTCGCCGTTCCAGTCGAGCGCATTGACTGCCGTCGCATCCATCGGGACGCTGGTGACGGCGACATCAAGCCATTCATTGAGGAAGGCCGTCGCTTCTGCATGGCTCGAGCCTGCATCCAGCATGGCGCGGGCATCGTTAATAACCGTGTCCTTGGTGTGTTGGAGCAGTCGGTTGTGCTCCGAATGGAAGACGTGGTGGACCGCAGTGAGGCCGATATTCTCGTTACCGCGACCGTCACCTGTGATGAAGTGAGAATCGAGCAACTCATTGTCGTATTCAACATTGCCATTTTGCGGATTGCCGAGGCCAACCTCGATGTCACCGTCGGCAATCTTGCCGACCGGCACCGCGGTGTGCGCGATATCATCAAGAAACGCGTGGCCGGTGCGTACGGCTAGGTGCGTAACCTGAGGCAGGGAATCGGGATCAGCGTTGTCTGCTTCCACGCTCACCATGCTGAGCGGATTGGCAGTTGTACCTGAAGCCAGCGTCGGCGGCGTTCCAACCATAACAACCTGGGGAAAGCCTGTGACGGGATCGGGAATGAAGTTGCCGTAGGAGTCGGTCGCCAGGAGCGGAAGGTTGCCAACATGGTAATCTGTCAAATCTATACCAAGCATCTCTCTCGCCTGGGCCTTGATCTGGCCCCATGTCGGCAAGCCGCCATTGGAGCCATCAAGCAGATTGCCGGTCGCCTGCGGGCGGCCGTTCACCATTTCGTATTCCCGAAGGAAAACCTGATGGGACGGATGCGAGGTATAGGTCTGGTTCTGGTCGACAAACGCGGTCGTGGAGTTTAGCGGGCGCGTGTCGTCCGCTGTTCCCATGACGTCGTCTTGGCCAGGCCCAACCGTGGCGCGGGTAAGCACCATGAAATTGGTGGGGCTGTTGGGATCGTAGAGCGGATCGTCCTGCTGCAGCGGAATGAACACAGTGCCGCTATTGCCCTTGGCGACCAGGTCGAGGCCATGGTCGAAGAACTGCCCGAACAGAGTGAACCAAGAATTGAATGAGGCAGAAAGCCCTTCGTCAGGGGCAATATTGGTCAGCGCAATATTATCGCCATCCATCACTATGCCGTTCGCTGTCAGCATAGTGTCCAGGTCGATCCGATTGGCATTCAAGTTTGCGGTCGCGGTATTGAGTGCCTCCTGCGTCAGTACCTGAGCCTCGGTCGCCTGAACGAGGGCCGCCTGCGTCTGAGGCGTTGAGTTCTGGGCGTCCGCTTGTTGAGCCGCTTCCAGCGTGCGAAGGGCATTAACGTTGTCGCGCTCTGCTTCCTCGAACGCTTCGATGAAGGGTTTTACGACTGCGTACTCCGCCTTGATGGCCATTGCGGTCGCAAGTTCATTGCCTGCGGCAGAACCGGAGCGCTGCAGGGCGACCATTATGGCAGCGGGGTTGTCGAGTGTTTGGTCGACCAGCAGATTAGAGATGGTTCTCAAGCTTGAGTCGATGACGACGCTGTTGGGATTGTTGGACGGATTGTAGTTCGGCTGTGTCGGTATGGCTGGTGCCGGGCCTGGCCCGTCAGGGTCTAGTAGGCCCCCCTGTGCTGGCCGATACTCCGGCTGCAGCAGTTCCGGAAATGGTTGGTCGGCAGCACCCCAATGCTCATGGCCAGGAAGGAGATGGTTGTAGCTGCCATCAACCGTCCGTAGGCCCCACGCGATGTTGTAGGCCGGGACGGAGCCATTTGGTCCGTAAAGCGGTCGACCCTGCGCCCCATTGCTGCTCACGAACAAGGCGTGATCTTCGGCGATCTTGATCTGCTGCAGAATAAATTCCAGATCGGAACGAATATAGGTTACCATGACTATCTCCCACCCATAGTGTTGTCTGAGTTCGCATCAACAGCGCATCGCCGAACAAACAAATTGTCCGGCCTTCTGCGGATCTGAAATCAATCACAGCTTTTTCGACCACAGGTTTTATCCGTGCTGTCGCAAGCTGAAGAGTTGTGCTTAACTTAGACGGAGCCTACGATTGGCGTATCCTCGCAAGGTCGAGCCAATACTGGGATTAAGGTCTAGGCACTCACCCGACTAAAGTCAGGTGAATCAAGAAGAGTGAGACATGCAAAGGCGTACGACGTTCTCAATTTCCGCCCAGTTTATTGTTGCATCCGTCGTGATACTCTGCCTGTCAATGGCCATCATAGGCGCCTGGGTTAGTCATCAGATTGAACGCAGCGTGATGGCGACTTCAGCAGCAAACGGCGCGGCTTACTTGCGCGCGTCACTTGAGCAGTACGTACAGAGTATCGGCCCGCAGGGACAACTTCAGCCGGAGGATATCGCAAGCCTCGATCGCCTCTTCCCCCGCACGACCGCTGGTGAACAGGTCGTCTCAGTGAAGCTTTGGCATAGGAACGAGAGCGCCGACCCGACGATTATCTATAGCAGCATGACCGAAGAAACGGTCGGCGAGGAACACGGGTCAAGCAACGTCGACAGGGCTTGGATGGGGCATCCAGTAGCCGAGTTCATGGAGCTGGATAGCAATGAAAGCAGGCATGAACAGAGCCTTCAGCTACCTCTGATCGAGATCTACGCTCCCCTGTATCGCACTGGCACCAACAATGTCATCGCCGTGGGCGAGATCTATCATACTGGATCCGTCCTTGCTCAACATTTACGACACGCGGTTATCCTGACCTGGGTTGTCGTATGTTCGACGACCCTTGTCATGATCGCCGTCCTCTATCTCATTGTACGCAAGGCCAGCATACTTCTCCATCATCATCAGACTGCTCTCGATAGCAAGGTGCAGGAAGCAGAGGAGATGGCGGCACAGAACCATTCCCTGCGACTTGCGGCTGATCGCAGCCGACTGGATGCGAGCGAGGCGACTGAGGAGCTTCTTGGCCGGATTGGGTTGGACATCCATGACGGCCCAATCCAGTTCCTGACCCTCGTTCGGTTCAGGATGGACGAGATAGCACAGACGCTTACTGCCAGCGCCGCCAGCGCAAGCGCATCTGATCTGCAAGAGCTCAGCGAGAAACTGTCCTACGTCATCGAGGAACTAAGAGACCTTTCGGTCGGGCTCGTCCTCCCTGAGCTTGATGCCCTATCGCTTGCTCAGACCATCGAGCTCGTTGTCCAACGGCACGAAGACCTCACCGGCAACCATGTTCTGGTCAAGATCGACAACATTCCTGACGAGATCCCCGCCGCCTTGAAAACATGCGTTTATCGCGTCGTGCAAGAATCGCTGTCTAATGCGTTCAAACATGCCGGCGGCCGCGGTCTGCAGGTTGCAGCCTCCTCTTCTGAGGGCATGTTGAGCGTAACGATAATTGACGAGGGGCGGGCCGGCACGGCGAGCCGGAACTCATCCGAGGGCGGCAGGCTTGGTCAGCGCGGCATCCGCAATCGTGTCGCTGCGCTGAACGGGTCCGTGAGCATTCAACCGTACCTCACAAATGGGACTGCCGTCAGCGTTGAGTTGCCGCTTCACTAGCGGAACCCGTGGCATACGGGTCTGCCTTGGCTTTCAGTTTAGCCAGCGTACAGTATCCGGCGCTTTCGATGCGTCATTTTCGCCACCAACAAGCCCACGGGCAGCCATTGCAACGCCGACTCTGTTCTTCACGTTCAGCTTTTGCATGATGATCGTCATGTAATATTTGACGGTCTTCTCGGTCAGCTTGAGTTGCCGGCCAATCTCCTTGTTGGTGCGCCCCTCAAGGACCAACCGCATGATCTGGGTCTCGCGGCTGCTCAATCTGTAGTCGTTGTCCGGCTTCGACTGCTTCATCGCACTGATGAGCTTCGTGGCAAACCCTTGTGTGATATATGTGCCACCAAGAACAACGGTCTCGATAGCGTCGGCCAGACTGCCGAGCGGTCCGCCTTTCAGGACATAGCCAGAAGCTCCAGCCTCCAGAGCTTTTATCGCATGATTGACATTCGCCGAGGCGGTGAACGCAATGATCTTGATGTTCGGATTTGCCGCTCGGATATCCACAATGCTGACAAATGCATCGCCATCCATATGGAGATCCAGCACCATCACTTCAGGACGAAGATCACGAGCGATGTGCACGGCATCATCGCAACAAGACCCGATACCAACCACATCGACACCTGAGCGCCGGGCGAAGATCGACTGTAGACCCTCCAGCAAGTAAGGATGGTCATCAACAAATGCTACGGAAACCATAGTACCCCCACCTTCCTATCGCCTGGTATTAGCGTAAGCTCACTTTCGAAAAACCTCAACTTGATTCTTTACAGGTAGTTAACCTAGACAGTTTCACCCTGTTCACCCTAAGTAGCGGCGACAATATCCGAACGGATGATAGTCGGCCGGATGCGAAAGCAACTGCGCTTAACAAAGTACCACGCCCATTTTCTAAACCTCCGTGCCCAGGAGCGATCTGGTGGAAGCGAACTCGCTCGTTCGCGCTTCCCACGACAGAGAGGTTTCCACGATGACGTCCAGATCGTTGTAACGCGGGATCCAGTCCAATTCGTGCCGCGCAAGGGATGGGTCGGCGACGACGAAATCGGAGTCCCCTGGCCTGCGATCCCCGAATATGACCGGGAAGTCGCGTCTGGCATGCTTCCTCACGCAGTCAAGAACGTCCAGAACGGAATAGCCCGATCCATATCCGCAATTGGCCACCATTGAACCTCCCCCTCGTCGCATCCGCTCCAGGGCTTTGACATGAGCTGCTGCGAGATCGGTGACATGGATATAGTCGCGGACGCAGGTTCCATCCGGCGTGGGATAATCCGTGCCGTAAACCGTTATGCTCGGTCTTTTTCCCAAGGCGGCCTCGCAGGCGACCTTGATGAGGTGTGTGGCGCCAGCGGTGGATTGGCCAGTCCTGAGCCCAGGATCGGCGCCGGCAACGTTGAAGTAACGCAGGGCAGTGTACACTATCGGATGTGCTGCCGCAGCATCGCGAAGCATGAGTTCAGTCATCATCTTGGAGGTGCCGTAGGGCGATTCAGGCCGTAGCGGTGCATTTTCTGAGATGGGCGAATGGCTGCTTTGAGTGCCGTAGACGGCGGCCGTGGAGGAAAACACGAAATACTTGATCCTGGCAGCAACTGCCTTGGCAATCAGCGCATGCGATTTGAGCGTGTTGTTGTCATAATAGGTAAGCGGCACCGTGACCGATTCCGGAACCACGACCGAGCCGGCGAAGTGGATGATGGCGTCGATTGGATGCCGCTCGAGTACCTCATTCAACAATGCCACGTCGGCAATGTCACCCGGGTAAAAACACGCCGCGGGCGCGACCGCCCGGCGGAAACCGGTGGAAAGGCGATCAATGACCACAACGTCTTCGCCGGCATCCACAAGCGCCCACACAACATGGCTGCCGATGTATCCCGCACCACCCGTAACCAGTACTGCCATGATGAAGCTCCCTCACCGCGATGGATCCAGGGCACCACCAGGTGCCCACTCATTAAGACTGAAAATCACGGCGTCCGCATTGCGATAGACAGTTTTGAAGTTTGGTGAGGCAGACAGGACATCCTTGATGTGGTCGAAGGTTCCTTCTGGGACAACGCCTTGCGTCTCCGCGTAAGCCTCCTGGCTTCGGGTCAGGATCACAAACCCGGCACGCCATCTGGCATCGCTCAGCCACCGATACAAAGCGCCAGCCGGGTCGCGTGCAATCTCCTCACGCGCTTGTGGGGATTCGTTTGCAATCGGCACGTAGACGAAATTCTCGTAGTTTGCGAATTGTGACGGATAGTTGCGTGCACCTTCGATCAACAGTGTCCCCGCAGGCGCGTGATCGTAGAGCCAGGCGGCGGCATCTATCTCATTTTGCCGGAAGCGGTACTGCATGTCCTTGCCGTTATTGGAGATCACGAAGCCGATGATCAGGCTGCTGCCAATCAAGGTGACAACAAGCGGCGTCCAGGCCCTGCGCCCATGGAGCTCGGCTGGAAAGACACTGGCGGCGCCCAGGAATGCGAGCGTCGGTAGCATGAAAAGATAGACGCGAAACACCGCTTCGCCGCCATAGGACGTCATGACGAAAATTGGCAGCGGTGCAGCCAGCATTACCAATAACAGCAGATCGATATGCCCTGCACGCCACCGGCGGATAAGGCCAAGGATCCCAAGTAGCATCACACCAACCGTAAGCGCACGAGCGACGATCGACACGATGACCTGATCACGGCTGAGGTCGCGCAGATCGGCCATCTTGTCGGTTGCATTGACGAAGGCTGCACCAAAGCTTTCCAGTTCGCCCGCAAGGGATTGCGAGACGAAGGGTGCTGCAAAATACAGATCCCATAGCACGATAACGACGGCTGCAAAGGCCGCAAAGCCGAAATCAATCCTGCGCAAGAGCGCAAGTCCCGTCAGCGTGGCTGCCAGGACAATTGGCGTAAGCTGGTGGCTGACTGCCAGAAGAACAATTATGGCAAGGAGCAGCGAAGCTGCCGCAACGGCGGAGCCGCGCCTGCTTGGAAACTCAGGATTGGGGGCTACTCGCGACAGAAACTTTGGCGGCCAGGCCAAAGGTGGATGCGGCTCCAGCGGAAACCGTGCATTGTTCTGCGCCAATGGGCCAGCGCACAGCAACATCGCGACCAGATAGAGCAAGTATGTTACAGCCTGTGGCGCAAAATAATCCTGTCCGATCCAGTTGCCGGCCAGAAACACAAACTGGGCTAGGAATATCAGTCGACGGTCCTGCGTGAATCTCAAGAACAAGGCATGCAAGACAATCTGATAAGCCATCGCAAATACAGGCGGCGCATAGGCAGCCACAGCAGCGATCTCCAGCGGCTCCAAGGAGAATTGCTGCGCAAGCCACGCCCACGCCACGAAAAATCCGGGCCAGTTGTGATAGGCGGACAGATAGGCAATATCACGCTCCAGCCCGCCGTGGCGCATGATGTAGTCAATGATGCCTACATGCTTCCAGGCCCAGGAATAGCGCAAGGTGCCATAGGCATAGGCGGGGACGAGGTGGAGGGCTGCGACAAGCGCAAAGAGAAATAGCCAAGGCAACACGGTCTGGTGAAGCCTTCCCGTGAGGGATGTCGAAAAGCCGATGACGAGGAGCGCCAGACCGAGCCAGGAGCGCCATCCCATAATGGACACAATACCAAGATCGCCGAGCGCCTCCGGATCCATACGCAGCATCCCTGCCGCGCAAAACGTGCAGCCCGCCAGCAGCAGGCCAGACAAAAGCAGATAACCGCTTTGGGTCCTGCTTGATACTGATACTGGAACATTGTCGGTGCTGTGCAGGGTCATCCTGTCCCCCTAGATCCCGTTCCGCTTGAAGCCGCCGAGTACCCAATCGACGTTTGCCATGCGCCAAATTGGGTTCTGGCGGTACCTTTCCGACTTGCTCAGGTTGGAATGCAGGTGCCGTAGCCAGGCCAGTGTCGCCATCACCAAAGCCGGCTCATTCGTGGAAGATGCATCTTGATCGGGACGGAAAGCAAAGGCAGGTCCCTGGCCCCAAAGAAGTTCTGCCGTGGCATGCCCCAATTCAGTTCCGCGACGTTCGCTTTCGGCAGTCAGGGCAAGGTGCCAGGCATCCAGACAAGGAGGACCGTCGCTTGCAGCACCGTCCCAGTCGATGATGCCGGCGACACTCGCCGCTGCACCCCGTTCTGGACCGCCTGTATAGAATAGGTTGCCGAGGCTGAAGTCGCCGTGATGCCAGCCTAGGGCCACGTTGCGCCCCGACCAGTACCGATACTGAAGCTCCCGAATGCGCTCGATTGCGCGATCGGCTTTTCTGGCCGCCGAGCGCGTTCGCTCAAGAGCGGCAATCTTCGCAAGTGGCTCGTCTATCCAAACCTGGAGCCACTCCGTTGTAACGAAGACGTCGCGCGCGTTGCTGGCGTGGATGGCTGCCATGGCCGCGCATGATTTCGACATGAGGGCATGTTTGTCGAGGCAGTCCTTGTAAAACGACCGCCCATTCGTTCCGGGCATTGATCGCTGAAGGATGAACCGATCGCCTTCGCCATCTACATCAGAAAGTATCTCAGGAAGCAGGCGAAGCTCAGGGCGACCCTTCAGGTCGTCACGCAAAGAACCCACCACGGCAACGTGACGGTCAAGAGCCACGCGACCTCTTTCTGTCGTGGCCCGCTTCAAAAAGGTAGAGGAGACGCCATCTGCACCGGCCACCATCAAGGTCTGGCAGTCATTGTCGAATGTTACCAAACGCCTTGCCGTCAGGCTGGCGGGCTCCTGTTTCAAGACCTTCGCGGTCGCCTTCGCTTCAACGTGGTGAAGGGGTACCACCGGCCCAAGCTCCCTGCGACGCAAAGCCTCAAGCAGGCGACCTGCCGACGAAGCAGAGAGCAGGAGAACCTCTCTCACCCCTCGGGGGTTGATCAGGGACTCTGCGGCGCAGATCGCGATGAACACGCTCAGGTGGGATGCAAGCCACGCAAATCCGATCCCAATCACGCCATAGAATGGGACAAGAAGCTTGGCAGCAGCGAAAAAAACGCTCACCGTCGATATCTGTACAATGGCAATCCGCCCGGTTTTCCCGGCAGATCTCGCCAGCGCGATGTATATCGTTGTCACCCCCCAGGGGATCGCCGACAGGACCAGGAGGCGCAGCAATGCGACGTTGTCGCCTGTGTAGCTTTCGCCAAATACAAGAAGCACGTAAGGCGCCAGAACAGCGATCGCTGATGCCGATACCAATAGAAGGCCTGCGACTATCGTGATCGACCGAGCGGCGAGAGGCTTGCGCAAACCGGGATCGGCCGCCGCCTCCGCCATCATCGAGATTCCAAACGAGCGAGACACCAGGTAGATCGAATAGGTGATGGCCCAAGCGATGGCGTAACCCGCTGCCGCAATCGGTCCTGCCAATTGCAAGACGAGGATTGGCGCCATGCCAAGACCGACCATCATCGCAATCGTTGCCAGATAGTCCCAGCTCATCATCCCGGCAATCTCTCTCACCCTCAATTGCTGTGTGGCGACAGAGTTGGCCATGTCAGGCACAAAGCGTGCCGCAATCAGCAGGTTGACCAGCGGGATCAAAAGCAGCGTCGGCAATATCCAGGCGAGGAATGGCCCCAACTGAGCCCATTGAGTTCCAATGAAAGCGGCAAGCAGAAGGATCTTGGCTGCAGAGAAAAAGCCGTTTTCCACCGGCACCCAGACCGACTGCCGCAGCCCGGACAAAACGCTGTCCTGGAGGTTGAAGATCGTCCAGACGACGGTGCAGAGCGTGAACCCAACAGCCATCCAGAATGAGGACAATTCCTTCGTGAGCTCGGGCGAGACCCATCGCGAGGCAAAGATAAAGAGACCTGCAAAAATTGCACCTGATCCCGTCGCCACCAGATAGGATATCCAGATGATCCGACCTGCCCTGCGGCCGGTTCCCGCCAAAGTCCGGTTCAAAAAATTGCCCAGGTTCAACTGCGCCAGATTGGCGAGAGTGATCATGGTGCTGATCATTACCGCGTTGAGACCGAGCACCTCCGCGGGATAGAGGCGGGCGGCAACCACCCAGTAGCCAACTCCCAAGATGGATGACAGAGCCGCGCTGAGTACGAGAGCTAGGCCATTGCGCGTCAAGGAATCGGTGAGAAGACTGCGAGGGCCGCTTGCCCACGGGCGGGAAAAAACCGATCTGGGATAAGGCCAATCGACTCTAGCCATCATCCAGCCTCTTCCAGATGCGAATATAGTCGATCAGGAAGTCGGCGGGAAACGACGTGGAGGCCTCTGGGTCCCCAGGCCATTCCCCGCCGACAGCGAGATTGAGTAGGACATACATTGGCTCGTGGGAAATGTGCTCCTTGACCGAGTAGCGCCACTTCTCCTGCCCATCAAAGTACCAGATTATGACGTCCGGCCGCCAATCCACGGCAAAGACGTGGAAGTCTTTGCTCATATCAGGCACGATTGCCTCACTGCCCGGATTCTGGCTCTCGCCATCGTCGTCGCGGTAGTGGGTATGCATTTCCAGCGTCTTGGGCGCATGTCCTAGCACTTCCATCACGTCGATCTCGGGCTTGGATTCGTGAGTGCTCGGGAGCAGCCAGAAAGCTGACCAGAGGCCTTTGCCCGCCGGAACCTTGGCGCGAATTTCAAAATAGCCATAGGTCGTCGCGAAGCGGTCCGGTTTACCCCGCTCTTCGTAGTTGCGCCCACTCGTTACCATGCCGCTCGTGTAGTCGTAGATCCTGCCTTTGTGACCCGGGACGGATTGGCGCTTTGCACGCAAGACGAGGGTACCATCGGAAACAAGGACGTTGTTCGGCACGTACCACTGCAGCTCACTGTTGCCCAGGTTCGTGCAGCCGTTGTTGTCCCACCAGTAGCAGCGGGTCCATTTGTATGGCTCCAAAGGGGTGTCGAACTCGTCGGAGAAGACAAGTTTCCACTTCCCCGACAACCCGTAAGGTCTGTGCGCGGCAGCCTCGCCAACATGGACCAACAAAGCCGCCGCACCAGCAAGCAGCGACAGTGACATGCGCCTCATAACCACATCTCTAGCCATCGTTCATACCAAGCATTTTCTTGGCAGCGGTACGAAGGGCAGCATCGACCTTGCTGACAGGAAGCCGTTCATGACGCAGTTCGCGATAGTCGACACCGACCGCTCCAAACTTCTCCTTGAAATCGGCCAACGACTTTGATTGACCCGTCTCACCCATTTGGTACGTGGCGCACCCGCGCAGGCATGCTTCTTCGATTGCCGCGGCATGCAGCAGGTAGTTGGCAGCGGTTGGTGCGGCGAGCCCCTTGTCCATGGCGCCGCGCGTATAGTGGGCATTGCGACCGAAAAGAACCAGGATGGCGGCAACCGGACGACCCTCAAGGCGAGCCAGGAATATCTTCATCTGTGGCCCGAGAGCCTCGGACATCGCCATGAACTTCATCAAGGGGTCGCGCCATCTTCCGCGCAGACGGGCAATGAAAGCAGGCTCACTCTGTTGCGCAGCCCATCGATTGAAGGAAGCGGTCAAAAGCGCATGGAATTCGCCAATCAGCTCAGGTTCATGCCCACAGATCAATTCCAGTCCTGCAGCCTGCGCGGTCCTTAAGTGCCGTCGCGCATTGGATGAGAACCGCTTGGCCCGGATGGTCTCAAAATCCTCCGTAAGCCTCAAAACATGGGCGCGCCTGGGAAGAGAGAGCCATCCTCTCCCTTCCATCACTTGCCAGGCCGTCAGGCACAGTGGGTTCGGCCTGATGGAAATCTGTAGGGCTTCAGAGCGCTCCAGGTCAGTGCCGACGAGTTCGTAATGAGCGGCCGTCAAGGGCCGGTCCGACAAGAGCCCGCCAAATCCCCAGGCGGCAGGTGGGGAAGAAAGTCCACGGAAGGCTCCGGCAAGGCCTGTTCGGGAAAACAGCGGCAAGATCGCCTTGCTCCCGTCGCCAAACCTGTAAAGCCTGCTTCTATCGACGTATGCACTAGCGAATGTGACTGCTGCCATCCAATCCGGTCCTTGGGTTGGTAGTGCGAGCGGATCGCGATGCCAGGTCTCGTTCCATTGAGCACGAGGCGCTGGAGAAACGACGTCAATCAAGCTCAGGCCGCGGCTCGCCGCGCTTTGGCGCTCAACCAGAGGCTGTGTAAAAATCGGATGCGGTGCCGCTTCCATTCCGGGGCTCCGATAGCTCGGCTTTCATCATGAAATGCCTGTGCGGCACATGAAAAGAAATTTTTCCGCCGCCGTCAACCGAAGAAGATATTACTTGCATATTTTCTTATACTGCGATACTGTATCTTTCTCGCCCTTAGAAGAATTTCTTTTCTTGAGGTTCGCCTTCATGCGCGCGTTTTTACTTGTGGCGAGCATTTTATACATCTGCGGCACGACTCATTGTAATGCCGATCCAGATCTCGATCTATCCGGGGTGCCGGACCCCAAGCTCCGGCAGGCAATCCAAAATAGTTTTAGTAGCGCCCCTCCGCATTTTGTCTCTGCATATGCTGGAGAAGACCAACAGCGGGAGGTTCTTCGCCTTACGCAGTTGATGCAGGCCTTTGGTTATCCCGATGCTTTCATCACGAGGCATCGCGGAACAAGCGGGCTGCTCCTGTCACCAGTTTCCGGTCACGTCTACAACCTCGGATATGTCGCCATTGAAGGCATCCTGCCCTCCCATCCTCCAGAGTTGCGGGCGAAAATTAAGCTCCAATCCGAGCGCTATGTAGGACAGGTTGCACGCTCAGATACCGTCTTCGACATTGGCCGCAAGATCGTTCGGGTTCTTGAAGAGAGCGGTTACCCGGCACCCAAAATCGAAGAGGCTGAATTACGTAAGCATCCCCTGGCCCATCTGGTCGGACTTCATGTTTCGATCGACGCGGGCAAACAAGCCCGGTTCGGAGATTTGATCTTCAGCGAGGCTGTCGCCGGGGATGAGTTCGGTCCTTCGGATCGGTTCAGTCGACAGAACTACCACCCGGCGGTGATCGAGGCGCTACGTCAAGAGATCATGCGATCCGGCAGATATGATCGTGTGTCTCTCTCGGTCCACCCCCGTTCGAACGACCCGATGATCGTCGATATTCATGCGAAAGTTAAGCGCATAAGCAAGAGCGAAGAAGATCTCGCCGCTCACGGCCGGGTCGGTTTTGGGATACTCGCCGCCTGTTGCGTTATGCTTGCCATTCGAGAAACTTATGTTCCGGTGTTGCGTGGAAGCCGACATAGTTTGTCCGTAGCAGCTGATGCGGTGATCGTATTGGCACTGCTGCTCGGCGCAGCTTTTGCCATGGGCCGTATAATCTTTATGATTAGTTGAAGGCTTCCTCGCCCAGCTCGCCTTATTCTGTTTCACCATCCGGCGAAGACTCTGGTTCCTCCGGATTTGCACGAGAGAGGCGGCCGACGATTATGCTATCCGTTGGACTGGTGCGCGCCATCATGGCATCCCTGATCAACGCATCTAGTCTCTGGCGGACATGGTCTTGATGACGACGTGCGTCTTCCACCCTGCCTAGCCCTTCGGCGAGTGTGGCCGGATTGTTCGAACGTGACATTGCAAGCGCGGCGTCGAGTTCCTTCGATGCACAGGCCCACTCTTCCATCAAGGAGGACCAGCTCTCGACAATGTCAGGTTCGTCTGCGGCCACGCGTGACTCCAATTTCACGAGTCATTAGAGGCTCGAACTATGTCATCATTGGACCCGTGTTTGAAGGTTTGCTTTCCGATAGCAACACTTGTTTTTGAAGCGATCCACCTCAGCGAAGGCAAATGTCATCCGTAGTTCACAGCCGTCATAGCAAGGCAGACAACATCTCGGCAGTCTGGGGAGCGAACGGGCCCGAAGCGCAAACCTTTTCCACTCCTCGGCTGCGGCAATAGGACATCATCGCTCTAATTGTGGGCTTCCAGCCGACTGTATCAACTTCGAGATAGCCAGCATCAGCCAGCTTCGAACGGAGGAGGTCAAAATAGAGATCGGGAACATCGGCCCGCAGATCCTTGAAGAACCGATGCCGTAGGGAGAGGGGCAGATCATCGAGCTTGCGCGCCAGGTCGTCGGGGTTGCGCAACCGGCCCATGGCCGAACTCAGCAAAAGCTCATGGTAGAGACGCAATGACACGCCAAGCGAAGGCAGAAGCGGCTTTAGCAACGACGCGGCCTTCGCCTTATCGGTTCGCACGAGTTGCCCATATCCATCCCTCAGCCCACTGCGATAGACTTCGACAAGCCGTAGACGGGCAACGATGCTGCCAGACTCGGCCATATCCTGTAGGCGGCGCAGACCAGCTTGGACGTCTTTTCGAACTCCCGTACCGCGAAGATATGCGTTGGCAACAGCGACACCCGCTTCATCGATCCCACTCTTTGCCAGTCCTTCCAGTTGTTCAATCCCTGCCTTCGCCGTTTGCGCTTGAGCCAGTTGCGCCTTTGCCAGGGCAAGCTGGCCAAACGGATCGCCAGCGTCCGCGGCGGCGCGATAATAGGCAAATGCCTTCTTCAACTGACGGCGTCCGAAGTAGCCATTATAGTAGAAATCTCCCAACCGAAGCATTGCATCAGTGCGGCCAGCACTTGCGGCTTCGGTCCATGCTGCAATTGCCCCATCAACCTCAATCTTCGGAGTACCAGTCTTCAGCTTCAGGTCTCCCTCTGTTACCAAGGCTGATATGCGCCCGGCGGCCTTGGCGGCTTTAAGTCGCGAAATCGCCGCGGCCGCATCCGGGTCCATACCCTCACCATAAGCTTGAAAGATCGCAAGCTCTTGCGACGCAGTGCGACTGCCGGCAGCCTCTGCGCGCTTGAAGGCGGTCACGGCCTGTTGGGCGTCATAACTGACCACCTCACCTCGGCGATAGTAGTAGCCGATCTTCAGCATTGCCTCGACACTTCCACGATCAGCAGCAATACCCAAGCTTGCAAGAGCTTGCGTCCAATCAGGTTCGTCGCCATATGATCCGGCCTGAACATCGGCGAGGAAGAGGAGTGCGGAGATCTGTCCTTCAGCAGCCATGTCCTGAAGACGGGCCAGAGCATCGGTCTTCTTCAATCCTGTCTCGGCAAACTTGTACGGCAATATGCTCAAGGCGAGCCTCGCCTCGTCGCTTCCAGCCTGTTCGGCCCGACGAATATAGAACAGACCTTTCTCCAGATCGCGCTGAACTGCCTTCCCCTCGATGTACATCTGCCCCAGCCGCATGTAGCTCCTTGCGAAGCCGTCTTGTTCGGAGGGAAGGTCAGACTGCGCCATCGCTCCGTTCAGCCAAAATAGAACCGCAGTCCAAAAAATGGCCGCTGCGAAGATCCTGTTGCCGCATGGCCTCCGGTGGGAAGCCTGGTTACGGGATTGTTCAAAGACCATCGGGTATGTCTCCCGGCGTGGGCAGCCCTGCCGCCTGCAAGTAGTAACGTGCAGCCTTGGCGCCATCCACTGACACTCCAGTCCCATCGCGGTAGAGATCTCCGAGCCTGAGGTATGCCGCGGAAATCCCTGCCGCACCTGCCCGTTCGAAAGCCTCTACGGGAGTGATAAGGTCGTCGGGCCGATCTGCACCGATCTTCAACAACGCATCTCCCAGAGACACGAATGCTGACGCATCGCTCTTGGCTATCGCCAGCATCAGTGCCGCACCGCGTGCCGGGTCACGGTGCCTGAGCTCTCCTGCAATGAAGATCTCACCCGCCCTTAGCGCTGCATCCCTGCTTCCCTTCTGCGCCGCACTCAGATAGCTCCGCAACGCAGCACCCTCGTCAGGCGCTGCCACGCCCGCGATACCTGTTCGGGTCAGGTCGGCAAAAAGAACAATGGCTTCAGTCAGTCCACTTGCTGCAATCTTTTGGACGTCCTCGAATGCCGCCCTCGCCTCGTCCTGCGTTCCGGTTTCGCGAATGACCAATGCGTCCGCTTTCAGACGTGCAACAACATCTTCGTTATGTGCAGCAATTTTGTAGTATTCGAGCGCCTTGTCTGGATCGCGAGCAACCAGGTCTCCCCACGAGTATATGTCCCCCAGAAGCGCTGTGGCACGCAGATCGCCCATCTTGTGAGCCTGCTCATAGGCGGCAACGGCGGCCTTAGAGTCGGTCAGATGGGCGGGACCGAAGGCGAAAAGATCGCCCAGAGAGTAGGCAGCGGGTGCATAACCCTCAGCGGCCATTGCCCGCAACATCGAAATTCCGGCCTCAGGTCTGGCTGCTGTCCCTTCACCGTGGATCTGCATCAAAGCCGTACGCAACTCGGCCGAACGGCTTCCCTGTCGAGCGGCGGCGCGGTACAACTCGTAAGCGCGCTGGAGATTGAAGCTTTCGCCCGATTGCTCGCGGTTCGAGTAGAAGTCAGCAAGCGCGACCTTTCCTTCCGCTCCAGCAGTTCTTCCGAGCGTCTCGAGTCGTGCCACACCCCGCGCTCGATCGGCAGCGACACCATCGCCAGCCACCAGCATTCGTGCCGCGCGGACAGCAGCATGAGTGTCACCCTTGCTGCCGGCCTCTTCGAACAGGCGGTAGGCATTCTCCGCGTCACGGGGAACTAACTCGCCGCGATCGTAAAGGGTCGCTAAACGGGAAAGGCCAATTGGCTCGCCTGCGTCCACCGCTTGCTGCCAAGACGAGACCGCTGCATCAGGGTCGGCGGAGCCCAAATCCCCGGATGCGTACAGATCGCCCAACAGCAACATTGCGGTGGCCACTCCGGCGTCTGCCGCAAGCTTGAGCTCAACATGCGCTGCCTGCCGATCGATCGCGGTCCCCTCTCCGCGCAACATCATCTCGGCTAGCCGCCAACGTGCACTCTGGTAACCAAGATCGCGGGCTTGTGAAAAATAGGAGAAGGCTGCACGCAGATCTTTCGGAACAACCTTGCCCTCTCGGTAGAGTTCGCCCAGGCGAACAAGCGCCTCCGGATCTCCCAGGCCTCCAGCGACTTGGTAGGCAGAAACCGCACGCGGCCCATCGGGCTGCGTTTCCCGGGCGCCCTCGACGAGTTTTGCGGGATCGACAACCGCGACCGAAAGAGCATCATCGGACACGCGTCGAACCTCATCCAGAAACTGCTCTACATCCCGCGCTTTGTTGGGTGGCACGCGGCCATTGCGGTATAGGTCTCCGAGCTGGCGATAGGCCTGTGCAATCGGAGGGATCTCGTCGTGAGGCCCTCGCATGACTGTTTCGGATGCATTGCCGCAACTGCCCCAGACGGCCAGCGCAAGGAGGAGATAAAGGCTGCGTTCAACGCTATGGGTGAGACCCGACATCTGTTAGCTCCTTAGCATGCAACGCCCATCGATCGCTTTGCAAAGACCTGCCTCGCGCGCCGCACTTGGCGCCAACCAAACACTGCCGGCCGACAGGCAGCCGGTGCGACAGGCAGTCCACTTCCAGCAAGAATGCGTGCGATCGTAGCCGGCGCCATGGACTGCTCCATGATGACCCGGGACAGCTGGAATGGATCTTCCCGGCTGGAACTGAGTGCGTTACGGACGCCGCACGCGGCCAGGAACCCTGCCTCTGAAACCATCTGCCTTGTGGCGCGAGTGGAATAACCGTGCGGGTACGCGAAGCTGCGAACCGGCCGACCAATCGCGTCTTCGATTGCCTCGCGTGACTCGACGATCTCCCGTCGTGCCTTATGGCGCTCCACCAGGTCGAGTTGCGGATGGCTGACGCTATGTGCACCGATTTCGATCCCCGCATTGGCCAACGTGCAAATCTGAGGCCAGGTAAGCATCGGCCGATCGCCTTGCCCAAGATGGGCCAGCCACCGGGCCATGCCTCCCACATAACCAGAGGTGACGTAGAGACTTGCCGGAAAACCGAAACGTGAAAGGATCGGCATGGCATTCAACAGAAAATCGGCCAGGCCATCATCAAAGGTGATGATTACGCATTTCGGCGGCACTGTGCTTCCAGACGCTATCGCCGCGGCAAGGGTCTCAACCGTTATCGGCTGGTACCCTTCGTCTCGTATCAAGGCGAGATGGCTCTCGAAACAGGCGGGTGTCACGACCCAGCGGCTGTAGGCCTTGGGGCGATGGCTATCAATACTGTGATACAAGAGGATCGGGATAGTGGTGGGGTCAGTCATGGATCTCGACCCCAAGTTTGGTGTTTTCTGCGATCCCGCCTCGACGCTGTGACGGGTTGGCGGTCAAGCTTCTGCGACTGTTGAGATATGCGAGAGGACCGAAGAGGATGCCGAACCGCTCAAGCCAGATAAAGGAAACTGGATAGTCGGGCGGAAGCCTTGAAAGCTTTGCGGAACCTGAACCCATCAGGTGAGCGACGGCGGCAGGCAGACCCATGAGGAGCTGCCAGATCAAGCTTGGCCTTCTTGAGATGACGGACGTAAGATAGGCGCCCAACCCGACCCCATAGTTGAAGGCTTGCCGTTGCATGCCTGTCTCGTCACGTCGGTGTTCGTGCCAGGTGATGGCTGCCGGTTCGTAAACGATTGCCTGACCAGCAAGGATCGTCAAAGCAAAGCCGTTGAGGTCGTCTCCACCTCGCGACTTTGTCCCCGCACCAAGCGCGGGGTCGAAATCGCCGATCTTTTTCAGTGCTTGACGCCTGAATGCCATGGCCGCTCCCGAGCCGAACTGACCCGCGGTGAGAGGATAAAGGGCACCCGCGCCGCTTGGCTTCGATTTCATGTCGAAACGGCGCCGGTAAAACCCCTTGCCAAAGCCGCCATGGCGCTCCGTCCAGTACTGGGCGCGGGTCTCAAGCTCCATCGGCAGTATCAGTCCCGTCACGCAGCCAACATCGTCTCCTCCAGCCTCAAAAGCCGAGACGATCGCTGCCAGCCAACCACTATCGCAGATGACGTCATCATCAGTGAATGCGAGAACCTCATGGCGAGCAACCGCCGCACCTGTATTGTGTGCCTGCGCCAACCCGGGACGAGGCTCGCACACATAGCGAACGCGACCGCTGAACCGCTCATTGATCAGTCGACTCGTGGTGTCGTCCGACGGCGCGTTGTCGACCACGATCACTTCTAAGCTAGGGTAGTTCTGCGCCATCAAGCTGTTCAGGCAACGGCTGAGTTGAACAGGACGATTCCGCGTCGCCACGATCACGCTCACAGGAACGGGCTGAAGGGGATATGGCGGCTCCTCAACGACATCGCGTTCGATACGTGCACTCAAGAGCTGCCGCAACGTCTGCGTATCATGAAGTGGTCGAATGGTCGGTAGTTCCACCGTGGCCACCGGCCGCCCTCTGCTTTTTGTCAGAATAAAGGTGCCCCCGAGTTCACGGAATTCGACGTTCTTCGCGAGCAAGCGCCCATCCACCGGTTCGTCAAGATCGACCTCAACGATCTGCATCGGCTGGAAAAACCTTGCCGAACTGCTTTGGGCACGCCGCAGAAACCGGAAATCCACATAACCGAGCGCCGTCTGGACAAGACCTGCCACGATGGCTGCAGCGCGAGACAAGCCGGCGACGTCGCCTCGAACCGCATTGGCCAACCCGATGAAAAACCCGCTTGAAAGGGTGTGCCATACATAGTGTCGCTCGCTAGAGAGACCTTGGGCGTTACCATTCCTTGCGGCAACGATCGCTTTGGAGCGGCCCTCGGCGAGACAGCGTCGCAGAAAATAACCAGGTTTGGCGCGCATAGCGGAGACGTGATGGCACACGTGTATCCGGGGGTCATAGATGATGTGCCAATCGGGAAAGACTTGTGCTGCACGAATGCAGAAATCCGTTTCCTCGCATCCAAACGCGTTGGCTCCGTCGCGCCCAAGCCCTTCCCGAAATCCGCCCAGCAGCGCTAGAATCTCGCGCCGGAAGGACATGTTGCATCCTATCAGGTTTCTGACCGCCACTGCCTTAGCAGGCAGTCCGCGATATGAGCATCCGACGACCCAGTTGAACTCTTCGGGAAACCACTTGGGCTGAGCCCCCTGCCAGTCAGGCTTTACATATCCTCCGGCGCCCATCACACACGGGTTTCTGTAGTGTTTCGCCAATCGCGCCAGCCAGTCAGGTTTAGCCTCGGCGTCGTCGTCGAGGTAGGCGACCACATCGCAGCGCGCTGCCTCCCAGCCAGTGTTTCGAGCCCCTGACAGCCCTTTCTTGTGCGCATTGGGAATAATTTGGACCTGCGGGAACTGCCGGCTCAGCCTTTCCGCCAATGGTGGATTATGGTCGCTCACGAGGATGATTTCGTCAGGCATGAGCGTCTGTGACAGGATCGATTGAACAGCCCTACCAGCCAGGTCAAATCGTTCGTCGGAATGTACACAGACCACAACGCAGAAGGATACTTGCTCTTGCATGGCAGACACTAGAATTTTAGCGGGGATTGGATCGTTTGGACGGGAACCGTTTGCGGCCGTCTCTCAAGGCCCGGCAGCGCCACCTGGTTTCCACCTCCCCCGAATGCAAACTTGGTGATTGTTCGAAGCACTCTCAGCCCATCCGTAAAAGCGTTCAGATTGCTCGCCCCATGGATACGCCTGTATTCCATAGAGGGGACCTCATGTATGCTCAGCTTTCCAACCAAGGCTCGCAGGTTCATGCTGGTCTCGATTTCGAAGCCTTCGGCGTCGTCCGACACCAGTACCGGCCAGACATCCTTCCAGAACGCGTTGTAGCCGTAGCAGAGGTCGGTGAAGCGAGAGCCAAATCGCCATTTTACCAGCGTCACGAAGCCCCAATTGCCAAGCCTACGATGCCATTCCATGTCGCTGGTACCGCCGCCCTGCATGAAGCGCGACCCCTTCACAAAATCAGCGCCGGCAAGAAGTGCACCGACAAAAACGGGGATTTCCGCCGGATCAGCTGACCCATCTGCATCAAGCGTGATGATGATGCTGCCTGTTGCCGACTCGATTCCGGTGCGCAGCGCACGGCCTTTGCCCTTGCGCGCTTCGTTGATGATCTTGATAGATGGCATGAGCTCTTTAGCGACATCCGCCGTTCCATCCTGGGAGTTTCCGTCGACAAGGATCACTTCGGAAACCCATGAAGGTATTCGAGGCAACACATGCGGCAGGTTCATGGCCTCGTTGAGCGTGGGGATGATCACCGAAATTCCAGGCGAGGCCGTATCCCAAGTCGGCTTGTCCAAACGAACATCCTCGCTCACCCTTGACCCGTGCGGCATGTCGCTCCTCCTT
Source organism: Pseudorhizobium flavum (assembly GCF_044142885.1). NCBI lineage: Bacteria > Pseudomonadati > Pseudomonadota > Alphaproteobacteria > Hyphomicrobiales > Rhizobiaceae > Pseudorhizobium > Pseudorhizobium flavum. The sequence continues at coordinate 35,721 of NZ_JBIOKZ010000015.1, read as the reverse complement.
ACGGTGGCTATGTTGCGTGCGGTTTTGACCCTGTCGGGATTCTCAAGCTGCTGATGTGGACAGCACTACCAACTAAAGCGCCACGCCCTGGCTTGAGCCATGGCAGCTATCGTAGAGGCTCTGCGAAGGGCTACCGCGACGGTTGTTCCACAGCTTTTGTCAAAACTACTCCGCTTCAGCTTCATCTGAAACGGCGCAACGTCAGGTCTATGTCGGTCCAAGGTCAGGCCATGTTTGCCCGACCTTGGTCAGGGAAAGTTGGGAAATGGATTGATCGATCAGTCGAGGCCTCCCGCAATGCTCCCGCACATGCCAGCCGTCAGCACTCTGTTGCCTGAGCGTGCTGATCTGCACTGAGAGCTGACCCGGGATCACGGAATATTGTTCTATCGATAGTGGACCCATGTTAGAACCGCTCCTCGCGTCCTCGAAGCGGGGGCTCTCGAGTGATCATCCTGGAGTTATCGAGCGTTATTCGACGCTGGCATTCCGCGACCAATTCAGCAAATTCATCCTACGGCGACACAGTTATTGACGACAGAAGAGGCTGCGCTTCATCTCACGGATGCTTGGGAACCGCTGACTCCCTATCTGGGCGGCGGCTAAAGTCCCAGACAATGCACCGCCAGCAGTGACCGGAGCGTTAGGACAGGCGACGGAAAGGGGCTGGCCTCCTTACTCCTGCGGAGCAGGCGAGGTACGTGTTTCCTCCAGCCAATGACATAATGACGCGATATTAAAACTAGCCCATTCACTACTAAGCGCGGCCACGAAGAGCCGGTCATTGTGATGGAGATGCGTCTGTAGGTTGTCCCGCAATGCGTCAGCGCAGTCATCATATTTCACGAACCAGACTGTGCCCTGAGCTGGAAAAGCACCGAGGCTCAGCAGCTTTCTTCGAAGCGAAGTGTAGTTACTGCCTAAGCGGTCAAGATCTACGGTGACAACGTAAACAGCCATGGAACCTCTGATTGACTACAAATTGAGACGTTACTCACTTGCTTACTCATGCTTCCGGTATATCACTCCGCGAATTCTAGGTGCTGAAAGCTGGCCTCGCTGACACCGTGCTTGCGGGCCAGATCGCCCGCCTTCGCGCCCGCCTCGTGCTCACGCAGAACCGCGATGATCTGCTCTCCGTAAACCGCTTCCGTTTCATCTGTCCGTCCTTCAAATCGAGGCGGACACCCCAAGCGGAGGAAAAAATCAGGGGCAGCTCAATGCCGCTCAGCCGAGCTGGAGGATCAGGCTTAAGCCCCACCAGATCCACCATCCACCGCCAATTAGCAATGTCCATGAAGCTAAGTTTAGTATAATAATGATGGATAATCTATGTCGGCGGAGCCAGTCGGCCGCTTCGGGTGGATATCCGTTTCGAACGAGCATCTTAAAAAGTCGTTCTAAGGTTTGACATTCATTGACCATCGTAGGTTCAGGCGCTCTGTAATCCGACACGTAGAGTAGCAACCCGCGCGCACTCTAACATCCGCCCAAGGTCGGGTACCTCCTGCAGGCGTTGTCAATAAATCTACTATCTGAACTGCACCCCGTTTCGACCAGACAGTCGGCATAACCAGGTGACGTCCGCCGCAGGCGGTGATCCACCGTGCAGAAGCTGACGATCATTGGGCAGAGTTTCGAACCCGGCGACGCGGGATGTTCCATCGTCGCCATGTCGTTACGACCATTCTGCTTTATCGGTGGCGAGGAATGGATTGATAGTGAGTGGCACGACGGCAATCCATCTCAACTTAACTGGCCGAAGCGGCGACTTTGGGCGATGAGCGACGCAGGCAGGTTGAGGATTGAGCAGACATTAGGCACACCTACTTCAATACGCAGAGTAGACGGTATGATCGTGGTTCGATGTTGGAGGTTCGATAGGTGATCATGCGTCAACCCCCTGGCGCACGGGATGCGAGACCGGGTTCTGCGGTCCTGATCTCGCATCCCGTCCCTTGGCGAATGACATTGGCTAGCTGCAAAAAACAGGTTCCGCCAGATGGAGGATCTGAACCCGGGAGACTGCGATCGGGACATCGGCCACGCGACGCATCTCGCCTGCAGATGCCAGAGCCTGCTTCGAGCGCATTGCCAGACCGCGGGTTTGCTGTAGTGAGGGTCCTGCTCGAATGGGGCCTAGGTGAGGCTATCGAAGCTGCGAGATTCGCCCATCCTCTTTATTGCCATTGAGACTGATCCCGCGTGGCCTGATATTTCCGTTGAGAATGGATCTATGCTCCAACCTTCCGTCGCGTACTTTTGCTCTGATCCCTGAGAATCGGAAGGCGTTCGTTCTGAAGCAAGGCTTGGATGGAATTCCGGTGGCGGAGAATTGTCGTCGGGTGGGTATCCGCAAAGCGACATACTGTTCGACACGTCGACCTATCACTGCAAGTCCCGCCGTGCTGGCATCTGAGAGAAGCACTGCGCGTTGCCACCGTCAGCTGTCTTTCATAGCGGGGTCTACTGGAACACAGGTTCGCAATCTCCCATCGTCAACGAACAAAGCTAGGCTTCGTAATAAGACATATACTTCTCATGGAATTGCTCCGGCGTGCCAGGATCGGCATAGCGGTGCAGCTGAGCCATGTCCGTCTTGTTCAAGACCAGCCCGATCACCTTGGAGGCGACCTGGGGCTCCGACGCCAGAACGTTCTGTACTGTCTTCGCTGGTGTTACGCCCCATTGGGTGACAAAGATGAAGCCATCCACCTGCGGCTCTAACGCTTTTGCGTCTATCACCGGGACAAGAGGCGCCAGATCAACAACGATTACCTCGAACTTCTCCCGGAGATTGTCCAGCAGGCGCGTCATTCCCACCGAAGACAACAGTTCGCTCGTGTGTGCGAGCTTGGTGAATTTGCCTGCTACCGGCAGTATGGCGAGTTTGGAACGGCGGTCTACGCGCACCGCCTGCGTCCAATCAACTTGCTGTAGCGCCACCTCAACCAGCCCAAGTTGCGGTTCAACCGACAGCATCCTGCTGAGCCCCGGATTTCTGAGATCAGCATCGAGGACGAGGGTGCGTACCCCGCTTGCAGAAAGAAGGCCCGCGAAATTAGCGGCCACCGTTGACTTGCCCTCACCCGGCAGGCAGGAGACCACCCCGATAACCCTCGGCTTCTTCCCCTGCAGAACGACATCACAAGCCAGCCGCGTATTCCTCAGCGTCTCAGCAAAGCTGGAGCGTGGGGCATCGACTGCAAAACGCATCATCTGGCGAAAATCAATTGACTGAGCCTGCTCGGCTTCCTGCCGCTCCTCGGCAGTCGTGACATCAACGGCCAGCTTTCTGGCCGTAATGTGCGGCAGATAGCCGAGAAAGCGGACGCCAAGCTTTGCCTGCACGTCATCGCCAGTCCTGAGATATCGCTCGCGCATTTCCAGAAAGCCGGCGACCGCTCCGCCTGCCATCAGGCCGAGCACGAGAGAGAGCGCCATCGTGAGGGTCTTCTTGGGACTGGAGGGTGCAGTGGGCGTACCGGCCTCGGAGATAACCCTCGCCTTCGCGATCGGGAAGGACTGCTGCTGGGACGCCTGCTCAAACCGCGCAAGGTAGGACTGGTAGAGCGTCTTCAGCGCGGCCGCCTTCTGCTCGAGCTCCGCCAGTTGGACCATGGAGACATTGGCCCTCGAATTAGTGCCGGCAACCCTTGCGATGCTTTCTTGCAGTGACTTCTCGCGCGAACTCGCCACCTCGAATTCGTTGCGAAAGCTGCCGGTCAATTGCTGCAGTTCCCGGTATATCTGCTGGGACAGCTCTTCTTTCTCTGCCTTCAGTGCCACCGCCTGCCGATGTTCCGGACCAAATTGTGCGACGATCGCCTGCTCTCGCTCACTGGCAAGAAGGTAGCGCTTCCTGAGATCCTGGAGGATGGAGTTGTCGGTCTCGCGCGTGGATACGACGGCATTGTTGACGGCCGTCTCCGGCCCCTCGTCGATGATGGCCTTGTACTGCTGGTAGCGCGCAGACGCTTCCGCCGCGTCCGCCTGCGCGACGATAAGTTGACTGTTGAGGTCCGCCAGTTGTTGCGTCGAAAGCAATTCCCCGCGCGGGGAGACCAGGCCGTTGTCAATTTTGTAGCGTTCGACGGCTAGTGACGCTTCCTGCGACCGCGCATTGAGATCATTCAGCCTTTCCTGCAACCAGACTGAGGCCCTCTCGCTGGCGTCGAAGTTGGCGTTCAGTTGCTCCTCAATGTAAGCCTCGGCATAGGTCTTGGCGATCCGTGCGGATAGCTGCGGGTCAGGCGAGGCAACGGCAAGCGCGATGACCGAACTGCGACTGACCCTGTTGACGTTCAGTGACTGCTGAAGAATGGCGGCCGCCTTTTCGCGACGTCCACTGCGTGCATCTACTTCGGATGCAGGCGGTTTGGCGGGCGTGAGCACGAAGATCACGCTCTTCACCGTCATCTTGAGGAAATCGACGGGAGATTGCGGTGGATCGGTGATGAGCTCATTGTCGGCGAGCTCGGCATCGTCGACGACGCGGAGCGCCAGGGCCTTTGACTTGAGGATCTCAACGGCACTCGACATCCGGTTGTCGATCTGCTGTGCACTCTGGACATCCTCCTGCTCTTCGGCAAACCGCGAAAGATTGTCGTCGATGAGGATCTGGGTCATCGCTGTATAGGTCGGCTGCGCGGCAAAGAGATAGATCCCGGCGAGCACCATCGATGCGATGACGCACGCGATGATAACCCCGAGCCGCCGCACCACGGCCGCCCAGAGCTTGTCTAGGTCAATGAAGCTGTCGCGTTCCGCTTCGTCATTCCTGAACATCGACCGTGATCGGAAACTCATCTGGTCCATGTCGGCCACCTCGAGAGTTCATGCTGGTCACCGCAGGATACGGCACCTGTTGCATTGGGCTCGGGGCAATCCCTCTTGAGCCCGGGTTATGGTTCTGCCGCGGCGGCCCTGGATCAAGCCGCCACGGGAGCTCTGAGCCTATCCCGGCTGACGGAGTCGCCGTTTCCGGGCGGCCGTCCGTCGCGACAATGCCGGTGAGCGGTCAAGAAGACGCTGAAGACGCACTGCAATAGGCATGCGCAGGTGGCGCAGTGCTGCCGGGTGGGCGACGGCGGCGCTGATGATGCCAGCCGGTGACCGGGTCTTGATCGCCTGGACCAGCACGAGAAACGCCCGCGCCTCCATCAGGCTGGACGTACGGCGATACTGAGCCGCAAGAGCGCTTCCCTTCAACGCATACCGCTCGAGAAATGCCTGGTCGGCTGCGAGCATGGCTTCGATGTGGTGAAGCTCCAGCACGCGTGAAATGGAACCTTGCATCAGGTGGTAAAGGTAGCCCGCGGAAGGCTCGACAGCACAACGGCCTCCCCTCGCGAGCGCCGAGACCACCATGACGTAGTCCTCACCGATCCTGAGGCTTTCGTCGAAACGAAGATCATGTTGCAGGACAAAGTCGCGCAGAAAGATCGGCTTCATATAGCCGAAGTTGAAGGTGTCGCGGAAAATCACATTCGAATCGATGTAATCGGTAAGCGTGATCTCCTTGCGCAGCGAGAGGTTGGCGCTGTCGAACATGCGGTAGTGTTGACCATCCCCCAGGGGCACGACCTCAAGATTGTCGACCACGAGATCAGCTCCGCTTTCCGCCGCGCGGGCGATCATTACGGCCGAGCGTTCCGGCAGCACGGAGTCGTCGGCGTCAACAACGGCAATCCATTTGCCGGTTGCCATAGCGATGCCGGTGTTGCGCGCCCTGCCCGGCCCGCCATTCCTTGATTGCCGGATCACTCGAACACGGCGATCATCGAATGCGTGGGCAGCCGCGCTCGTTCCGTCGCTGGAGCAATCGTCGATCACTATGACCTCGACATCAACCGACTCTTGAGAAAGCGCGCTCTCTATCGCGCGCGGCAGTGTCTGTTCCGCATTGTAAGCAGCTATGACAAACGTAACGTCCGGTTGTTGCGACGCATCGCTCATGTTGGCTCCATCAGTCCGTATTGACGAATTTCGCGAATCCCTAGCAGACCGGTGAGGGCACCGGCATGAAGGAGCGCGCGCAAGATGAATTGATTTCGGCGAACCGGCGCCGGCGCCGTCAAAAGCGCCGCCAGCGTGCAATAGACGAACTTGCTGAGCGCAAGCCCCACTTGCGACATCCGCCCAATCCCCTCCTGCTTTTCCGAAAGGATGCGCCCATGCGTCTGGCCCGACCGGAACCGACGCGTGCACAGCCAGGAAAAACTGGCCCTTTTCGCAGGGACCGGCTCACACAGGAGCGCTGCCGGCGCAAAGGCAATCCGCCCGCCTTCCTCGGTCATCGCAGAAAAGAACTGCGTGTCTTCACCACCACTTTGACCCAGACGCAAGTCGAACCGGCGACCAGCAATATGGGGAGAGTGCATGTCGAGGATGACATTGCAGGTATAGCCCGTCTTGATTACGCCACGGACCCAGACGGGCATAGTGGAGTGGAGATTGCCACGTCGCATCCATCCCGGCGCATCATCATCATAGATGGCCCTGACAGGGCCCAGGACCGCATCGGCACCCGTCGTGCTGATCATGTGGAAGAGTTCCTGCAGCCAGGCAGACGATGCCACCTCGTCGTCGTCGATGAAGGCGAGGTAGTCAGCCTCGCTGACGTTCAAGCAGGTGTTGCGCGCAATCGATATATTGGATTTCGGGCAATGGACATATTCGATCTCGAAGGGTGATCGTCCCCGCATCTCATGCACCAGCTCATGAGCAGTGGGTTCCGCATCATTGTCGGCCACTATGAGCCGCACGTCGAGATCCGCCGGAAGCCTCAAGGCGAAAAGCGAGGCCAGCGTCTCCCGCAATGCCGGTCGGCGAAATGTGCACACAGCGATATCCACTGAACCACGGGACTTGGCAATTCTCACTGCGCCGTCCTCCTGTGTTGAAGTCGCAGCAGTTCCGCCCAGAAGCCGGCCGACCAGGCGAAGTGCATGATCATCGCAGAGACCGCCGCTACCGGTCCGTACGGGTTCTTCTGCGATACTGCGATCCAGAACCCATAGGTGACGCAAAGGCTACCCCACAGGATGAAGGGGGCCGCCGCAACCCAGTGCAGGAATGCCAGCAGCGCACCCACGAAGACAGGGACGACGGCCAGTGGAAGTGCCTGGCGAAGCTTGGGGAGCATGCGGTGCTTCAGCATGTTCCTCGCCCTCCCCCGGCCATAGCCGTAATACTGGCGATAAAGAGACCAGGCGGTGGAGCGCGGATAATAGGTCATCAGGGTCTCACTCGTCATCCAGATACTGAAGCCGGCGGCCCGCAGGCGATGGTCGAGTTCTGCATCCTCGTTGTGGCTGAAGCTCTCGTCATACCCACCGACTGTGCGGAAGGCAGAGATTTGCATCAATGCATGATGGCCGTGATCGACCCATTGGCCTTTGCCGCCGTCACGGTGTTTCGAGCCGCCATTCCCGAGCTTAGAATTCTGGGCAACTGCTGTTGCCTTCTGGAAAAGGCCAAAGCCAACGGTCTTCATGCTCACGACGACGGAATGGGCTTTCCTGGCGACGGCTTCTTTCAGCAGAACTCGGCAATAGTCTGGTGGATAGTCACCATGGGCATCGATCCGGATGAGAAACTCACATCCATCGCCAAACTGCTTGACCGCAAGGTTGATGCCGCAGGCCTGAAGGCGCCTGGGATTGTCGACGAGCCGGATATCTGTCCGCTGCGCGGCCAGTTCTTCGACGATCTCGCGGGTTCTGTCGGTGCTGCCGCCGTCGGCGACAACGATTGTCATACGCTGCTCGTCCAGTCCTTCGACGAGTTGGCGCAATAGCCGTTCGATATTCTTCTCCTCGTTGAGGCAGGGGATCACGATCAGTGCAGCCTTTCTATCTCGATCAACTCCGGTCATCATGACTTGCCTCCGGGTTGTAGATGAGAGGGAGAAGGAAAGGACGGCGCCATTGCCGGGATCGCTCCCGAAAGAGCCGACAAGCGCTGAACCAGGGCGCGGCATTCCTCGGGTTCCGTGACCCAGCATGCCGGATCGACTGTTGCCATCGCCTCGCCGAGCCCGCGATAGCGCGCTGCATCCATCCGGTGGAACACGCTGGCCAGTTCGCCAGTGGTCACCGTGTCCAGAGTCACACCGATCGACCTCCGCCTGAGGAAGCGGCCTGTTTCGGTCGATGCCAGTGCCACTGGAACCACGCCATGCAACGACGCCTCGTACAAGCGGTTCGGGAGCAGCCATTGGGAGTTGAGGCCTTCTTCGAAGAAGTCGATCGCCCAAGCGAAGTGGACATCCGAGTAGATATCCGCCAGGTCTTCCGGATTGCGATATGGTCCGCCGAACTCCACATGCGACGCCCGCCCGACCTGGCCCTCGAAGTCGTCGAACTCGCCATAGGCCGGCCGACCGCGAAGGACGATCTCGACCCGTCCTTCCATGCGCGCGGCGAGATCGATCAGGATCTGCAGCGATTTTCGGCATCGGAGCGCGCCGAACCACCCTATTTTCCAGGGCTGACCCGCAGGCGGAGCGGATGGGCACGATTGCCTCTCTTCGAAATGGCTATGGAAATCGAGGACCTTGTTCTCCAGCAGGAGCGTTGGCAGATCCAGCCGTGATCGCCGATCGAAGTAGTTCTCGATGAACGCCGGCGAGCTTGTAAGGAGCAGGCTGGCCTTCCGGCCGAAGTGTCCTTCGGCGAGCCGCAGGAGGCGTCCCTTGCTGCCCTCGTCGAGAAGCAGCCGATGGATGTCCAGGCATTCGTAAGCAACCGGAACGTCGCCGCCGAAGAGACGTGACGCGGGATCGGCAAGGGCGAGCATCTCGAGGTTTCGCGCTACGATCACGTCAGGCCTGCGTACCGCGGCCAGCTTCCGCCGCAGCGCAACCGAAGCTGCGAGGACGGCAGCGACCCGTTGCACCAGGTGAGCGTCCGCCGTGTGGCCGAGAACGATGACCGGCACTTCCACGTCGTCAGCGAGAACATTCCCGGCGCGCTGGAAGCCCGCCACTGTAACGCGAGCTCCACCAGCCTTCAGCATCAGTACCCGGCGTCGCACCGCAGCGTCGCTCAGGTCATGTGCGAGATACAGAACCTCTGTCATGTCCGTCTGTTTCCGTTGCTCTCGTATTTCGAGGTCGCCGACTTGCTCAATCGAGTGTGCAAAGGAGCGATTCCGGGAATTGGCACTCATCTCCTTGAGCCGTGAAAGCGATCCGCTCGACTTCCATCCTGCGCGGGCCGTCGTAGGAGAATGGTCCCATCCAATTCTTGAGGTTGTCGGAGCCCCAGAAGCTGAGGAAAATCTTCTGCGGGTTGGGCGGGATCTTCGAGGCATCCGTCACTTCGTGGACGAGCTTGCCATTCACGAAGTAGCGCAGACGGCCCTCTTCCCAGGTGAAGGCATAGTCGTGGAAGGCCGTCGTCGCGTCCTCGTCCAGCCCAACGAGCTTCTCGTTGCCGCCCTTGCTCGACACATACTGATTGACCTGCACCTGGCGCGGGTTTTTGCCCAGCACCTCGAAATCGATCTCGTCGTGCGGCTTCTTGTCGGCGGGGCCGATATAGGTGAAGAAGGCCGAATTGAACCCGGCCCCCTCCCCGGCCTTCATCCGCACCTCGTAGGTACCGTGGCCGTATCGCGCCCGGGTCTGGATCTCGCCACATGCGAACTTCCGGTCACCAGCATCGGCTGCCTCGAAGCCGAGGTGAACCTTGCCACCGTCTACGCGCACCTGCTTCTTCGACCACGTGCAGTTCTGGTGGGCGCCGTTGCTCCAGCCGTCGGAGACGTACCAGAAGGAACTGTCCAGACGATCGAACTCCTCCACGAACGACGCCCCCGCGGACTTGTCCTGCGCAACGACATTGGAGCCGCAGGTGGTTAGTACCAGGGCGATCGCGGCAACAACCGCGGGCCGCCTTCCGGCGGCGAAAGTCTTTGTCATGGTTTATCTCCGATCTTGGCTGAACGCTGCGCCCTTGACGGCGATGGCGTCAGCGTCATCAAGGCGACGGGAGGCAGGCGCAGCCCCCTGGCTGCGGCCACGGCTTCCCGTCAGGATCTGGTAGGCAACCGGCAGGGACCGACTGATGATGGCGTTGGAAGATATCAGGATTACGAAGGTTACCAGGACCGCGCTGACGTAGAACACCGGATAGGCGGCAGCATCACCGAACCGGTTCCAGATCATCCACAAGCCGACCAGCAGAGGGTAATGGCCGCAGAAGACCCAGAAGCTGAGGCTGCCGGTTCTGGCCAGCCTCTGGCCGAGCGCGGTCCGGAGGAGCATGGCCGAGAGCAGCCAGAAGCCCAGCGCGCCGACGATCGAGAGCGTGTTGCGGGCGAGATCCATCCAGAAGGGAAAGCTGGGTCCCATCGAATATAGTCCTGACGCCAGCACGACCGCGGCAAACAATGTCGCCACCACACCGATCGGGGCGTGTCGGTCGAGCGCCTTCGTATCAACGTTATGGACTGCCAGTGCGATACCGAAGGCGAAGCTGAACAGGATCGACTTCTTGAGCACGAGCCCGACGGTTACGTCCGGCAGGATCGCCAGGAGAAAGAGGCTGCCGCAAGTCATCCAGGGGGCTCGTGCAACGAGCACGGCCAGAAGGGGCGAAAGCAGGATGCAGACGAACAGGTCGCGCAGAAAGTAGAGCGGCAGGTTGATGGGATATCCCTGGAAAGCTAGCGCGTAGTTGGTGAACTCAGCCGGACTGCCGCTCCAGAGATCGGGAAAATACCCGATCCCGACGTGCGCCCGCTGCATCAGGAGGAGGACGAGCAGGAGCCCGAGGTTCCATAGCAGGAACGGCAACAGAACGGTCTTCAACTTGGACCGTACGACGGGTGCAAACCGAAATTCACTGAGCCCGCGTCTGAACAGGAGATAACCCGAGATCGCGCTCAAGCAGGGGACGCCGATCCGGAAAAGGCTGTCTCCCAGGAAGACCCTGAACCAGTCGAACAGCCAGAGCCGCCCCAGGAACGGGCTTGTCTGGGGATCAAACGGCACGTGTACGAACACGATGCCGCAGATCAGAAGGATGCGCATCAGATTGATGCGGGAGGATAGGTTCTGATCGACCGCCAAAAGAGTCACCTCTATTCGGGCAGCGCCTCCCTCGCCACCGGTTCAGTCAGAGCAGACTGGCGCCCGCGTCTCTCCGGGAAACATCGGCGTGCGATTGGAGCAAAATGTGGCCCCGCGGCAATAAGCTCGCTTTCAGCGTTGAAAGTCGCAGCACCGCGCGGCGAAGTGGAGCGGCGAACCTCCACGGGTACAAGGGATGTTAGCTGCCCCTGAAAAACCGTAACAGAGTTGTTTTTTGTTAGTCCCGAGTGGCATTGAGATCAGGTGCATCCCGTCGATTCTGCAGCGGGGAGATGTAATGTGGCTCCAATCGGGCAGCTAGGCCGCGACTGCGTTTCTCGTCCGGACGAGTTGGAGCAGCTTGCGCAATAGCGGTCGTTCCGTCAGCAGAAGCAGAGCCCCGTAGATCATTGCACCAATCACTGCTCCCACAGCGAGTTCGTAATAGTCATTGTCGAGCCGGGCTTGCAGTGATGTCAGCGAAATGCGCACGCAGACCGCCATGATCATCGCATTGATCATCGACCTGCTGGTGGCGAGTAGGCCGATGAAAAACGGAATGTTGTCTACGCGGAACACTGCCCAGGAATAGCCGACGAGAGTTGCAGCGTTCACGACACAGAGCGCAATGATCGCATCTACTAGCGTCCCGTACCACGCGGCCAGAGCGACCGCCCCGGTTGTCACGATCGCGCGTATGACGGCCGACCAGAACAGTGCGCGGCCATGACCTGTACCCTTCAGATAGGGAATGAATGTACTGCACGGGGTGATGATGCCCTTCGCCAGCGCAAGCAGGCCGAGCACCGGCCATGCATGAGCCCAGGCAGGACCGAAGATGACCCTCATGGCCGGCTCGGCAACCGCCCAAAGCCCGAACATGGCGGGCGCCAGCAGCACAGTCGTTACCTGCGTACTCAGCATCAGTGCCTCGGAACGCCGCTTGCGATCCTCTCCCATGTGACTGAAGGCGGGAAACAAAACACCCATCACCGCCGTCAGCACGACCTGATTGGGGATGCTGGCAAACCGGTTTGCGACCGAATAGGCGCCCGCATCCGCTAATCCGAGCAGGCGCGCGATAATGATCATCGGCGACTGGAACGTGACGAAATTGGCGATCTCGGATCCCATCACGCCGGAGCTGAAGCCGAGCAGCGGCGTCAGCTTGCGAGGGCGAATGACTGGCAAGGGCAGATAACGTGCCGCAGAATAGAGCCCCATCAGCCGGATCAGCGCCGAGCAGAACAACTGCGTCACCAGAGCCCAGATGCCGAAGCCAAGATAAGCCATGCCCACTGCGACGATTGCTGCCACCGACTCGGAGATCGTGCTCCACATCGCGTCCTTGCTGAAGTTCATCCTCTTGGCGAGGAGCGTGTAGGCCACATCGCCTGCAAGCTGCAGTGGGATCAGCAATGCCATCACTTGCAACAGAGGCGCGCTTTCGGCAGCGCCCATGAGGCTGCCGAGTGGTGCTGCCCACGCGTACAGGCAGACTGACATCAGGAGCGCCATGCACAGGTTCGCCCAGAAGACGCTGTGAACCGTCTCTTCGTCGGCGTCGTGCTGCATGATCAGTGCGGCGGTCAATCCTGCGCCACCGATCATCGCCAGAAACTGTACCACAGTAAGCGCAACGGCCACCACGCCGAACTCCTCCGGCGAAAGCAGCCGCGCAAGGATGGGCACCGTGACAAACTTCAGCCCGAATGTGGCTGTTTTTGAAAGGACGCTCCATCCGACATTTGTCGTGATCGTCTTCACGCCATGAACTGGAGCCATAGATAAAGATCCCGTAGCTGGGTTGTTGGGCGCAAGCCTTGGACAGCCTCTCACCAGCGAACTCTCATTCCTTCAGGGACAGCAGGGGCGAAAAGATGGCGACCTTCACCGTAGTGATTCCGTTTTATCAACGAGAGGCGGGTATTCTCCGGCGGGCCTTGGCTTCCGTGTTTGGCCAGAGCTTCCAGGATTTCGACGTCCTGGTTGTCGATGACGCTTCTCCTCTGCCGGCGGAGGAGGAACTGGAGCCGCTGGATGCAAGGACAAGATCGCGGATCACCGTCATCAAGCAGGCCAATGGGGGTCCGGGAGGCGCGCGCAACACGGGTCTGGACAATGTCCCAACTGAGACGCAATTCGTCGCCTTCCTCGATTCCGACGACATCTGGCTGCCGGACCATCTGAAGAACGCCCAAGACTGCATGACACGCTTCAGAGGCGACTGCTACTGGGCCTCGATGCAGGCAAGCGATGAATTCTACTATCACTTCGGCATGGCCGAACTGGAGGCAAGGGCGGGAGGTACGCGGCTATCTGATGAGCCTCTTATCATCGAGGTTCCCGATCTCGCGAGCGTCATGTTGAAGAACTGGAGCTTCCTTCACCTCTCCTGCATGGTGCTGGCACGGAGCCTCTTCGAGACCATCCGGTTTGACGCCGCCCTCCGGCTGGCGGCCGAAGACGTCCTGTTCTTCTGTGACTGCATCCTGGCCTCGCGACGCAACCTCCTTTGCGATGAGGCGGGCGCTGCAAGGGGCATAGGATTGAACATCTTCCACAGCATCGACAGTCAATCACCGCAGTTCCTGCAGCAGCAGTTCAACACGTGGGAGGCGCTGGACAGGCTGGAAACCCGGTTCTCGCGTCGACCGAAGGATGTTGCCTCCATCACGAAATACAAGAACACCGCTCGCCAGCAGGCTCTGTGGAGCCAAGCCGGCCGGGTGCGGCAACGGAGTGCACCTGATGTTCGCCTGCTTGCCCGTTGGGCATGGCGCGACCCGGCAATCCTGCGCACGCTGGTTCAACTCGGTGCAGGCAAGCTGGGGCGTGGCTGTCATTCACAGGGAGAACCGAAATGAAGCCGTATCACTGGCCCTCGCATCACGGCAATTTCGGCGACGACCTGAACCTCTGGCTATGGGACGCCCTGCTGCCCGGTCTGCGGGAGGTTCGGGAGGAGACGCTGCTGGTTGGGGTAGGCACGGTCCTGAACCCGACCCTGCTGCCGAACGGAGTGCACAAGCTGGTCATCGGCAGCGGCTACGGCTACGGCGATCCGCCAGACATCAGTGACCCCAGAGAGTGGGATGTGCGTTGCGTTCGTGGCCCGAAGACCGCACAAAGACTTGGCCTCTCCTCCGACAAGGGCATTGTTGATCCGGCGGTCATGATCAGCGACCTCGATCAGTTCAAGAACCTTCCCAAGCTGCACAGGAAGACCTTTGTGCCACATTGGGAGTCGGCGGAGTTCGGCATGTGGGAGTCCGTATGCGAACCCGCGGGGCTCACCTACCTCGACCCGCGCGGTGAGGCGAAATCGGTCATCCGGCACATCGCGCAATCGGAAATGATAGTCGCAGAATCCATGCACGGAGCCATACTGGCGGACGCATTCCGGGTGCCGTGGGTGGCGGTGACAACGTCATCCTCGATCAATAACTTCAAGTGGAAGGACTGGGCCAGCAGTGTCGGGGCGAACTACCAGCCACGGTATGTGCCGGTCTCGACCAGGGCTGAAGCGATCGCCAAGAAGACACGCTTCTGGGGCTTCCCGTTCGAAGGAAGCAGCCGGCAGGGACCCACGGCGGAGACGGCCCAGGGAGACGTCCTTGTGCAAGCGCGGCCGTCACCGGCGGGTCTTCGTGGTGCGGTGAAGCAGTTCCTCGCGGCACCGTCCGTACTTGCCCTTTGGCAAGCAAGTCGCCAGGAACCGCAACTCAGTTCCGACATGGCCCTGAATTCGCTGAAGGCCCGCTTCAACGACGTCCTGGAGGGCGTCCGAAAGGACTATTTCTGAGCGACAGGCACGCCCGGCAGAAGGTATCTGAGGCCAGTTTCCGGAGCTGCATCGGGTTCACGCCTTAGTCGGCGCGTCTTGTCCCGGACGATCCCTGCCGCAATAGCCGGTACCGCCCCCGGATTGCGCAGAACGTAGCCCATCGCTCCTGCAGTACCCCTGCTCCTCTTATTGTCCAGGAACGCCCTCAGGTCATGTCGAGCGCGGATATGTCCTTCGTGCTGTCTCAGGGCCGCGGTGACATCATCCGCCAATCCGGTCGTTGCCACAACGGCGATGTCCGCCTCGTAGAGACGACGAAGGTCATCGGTACGGTGCTGGCCACTCAGGGAATCACTCCGGACCACGGCGCCATACCCACAGTGTTCGATGACGGTATAGCGGGCACCCTTCACAAGCGCCCTTAGATAGAGGTCGTAATCCTCCCCGAGCCGTAGGTTCTCATTATATCGGAGATCGTGTCGGTCCAGGAAGCTTCGGCGCATAACGGGCTTGAGGAAGCCGATCTCACCGCGGCGCGATCCGGGTCGGGAGATGTTGCCCTCGATGAATTCGACGGTGGAGAGTGAGCGTGCCCGGGCCTGGAACGCTTGCGGCGCCTCCGAAACAGAAGCGTGACGCGTGAACGCGATGTTATCCGCGATGAAGTCCCACTCGGTATGCCGGAGCATCGCTTCGAACCGGCCGGTAAAGAAGAAGTCATCCGCGTCGAGGATCGCGATCAGCGGCGCTTTAGAGTGGGCAATTGCGTGATTGCGAGCAGCGGCCGGACCCCGATTGACCGGCAGGGACAGAACCACCAGTCGTCCGCTCCCGTCGTCAGCGCCCTCGGCGGCGAGTGCCGTCCTGTCCGTGGAGCCGTCATCGACGACGACGACCTCGGCGACGGAGGATTCGCGAAGAGCAGAAGAAATCGCCGTCGGTATAGTGGCGGCAGCGTTTTTTGCGGCAATAATTACGCAGATAGCCTCAGGGTTGGGCTCGGACATTCATGGTCTCCAGGCTGACGTAAGACGTCACTAAACACTCTGAAAGTGACCTGGGTGTGGAATAGTGGCGGCAACCCGCCCGTAGCGTTCAGTGTCGCGCCACGTCGCCGTGGATATCATCCTCTCCGCTCACGTCGCGGACCGGATGCGCTGCCGCCTGGGAGGCCGCGTTGGACGCAATATTGTCCCGACGCTGCTGTTTCTCCTGACGGACGAGATAGAGGATTCCGACGAAATAGCCCACCTGAAGCAGTAGCGCACAGGCGATGGTGGCGAGCACCACCTCACTAATCGATCCCGTCAGCCAATATGCCGCCACCGCAAACACCAGCAGGACGCAAACCATGCTGAACAAGACGCGTGGCGCATACATATGATAGATCCTCCCTGAGTTGCAGATCTAGGCGTCTGCTCCCTCACTGCGATTATTGAACCACATCGTAGCGCATGGGGACACATATCCGAACTGCTAATATGAGTGTAAGGCCATGCGCCTTTCGCAACCATGAAGGCGAATCTGCTGCGAGGCGCGAGCTTGGTGCTACCGCCAGGGCGCATTTCTGCCCCTTTTCGCGCGTTCGCGGGCCGACATGCGAGCTCCGCCCGCACCGTCACGACTTGATTTTGATCAACTTATATTTCCGGGGTGTGGGGTGGGAGCCACACAACTATTGCGCTGCAGCAATGCATTGCGGCGCAATATTCTCCGGACTAAAGGCCCAAGTGGAAGCATCTTAGGTTTGACCTGCCCGAGCTCCTACGTACTATTGCGGCTGATCATTGCGTGATCCACACCCTTCATTCCAGCATATCTGGAATTTCCGCCACATCCGGTTGAGAATTAGTTCGGCTAAACTCAGAAACGCTTGGCGCTTAAGCAACTCCATTGCTGCTGCCCCTTAGCCCACAACCTCTAGAATCGGCCCTAGCGGCGTGCCCGGGCCCGGGTTCATCCTGCCATCAAATTGCGAACACATACTTGTTATTCTCTCTGGCTCCGCGACGCCGCAAGGCAACCGATCCCCTCGCCCAATTAGATGGAGTTCCCTCTATGAAGTCAGCGACACGTTCGGCCGGATCGCCGTTCCTGATTCCCAATAAGACCTCGTTCAGCTTTGTGACTGGAGGTCTCGCCAAGCGCGGATTTGATGTGACCGCCGCAGCGCTTGCGCTCCTCGTTTTCAGCCCGATCTTTCTCCTGATCATGGCGCTCGTAAAATACTCCGATGGAGGCTCGATCTTCTATGGCCATCGACGCGTTGGCCACAATGGAAGATACTTCCAGTGCCTCAAGTTCCGCACCATGGTACCGAATGGCGATGAGGTTCTGAGAGCGTATCTGAATGCCAATCCTACCGCCGCCGAAGAATGGCGGAGGACGCGCAAGCTTCGTTCGGACCCTCGCGTCACGGTCGTAGGCAGCGTGCTTCGCAAGCTCAGCCTCGATGAACTACCCCAGCTTATCAACATTCTGCGCGGCGAAATGAGCGTTGTCGGTCCTCGCCCCGTCGTGGACGAGGAACTCAACCTCTACGATGCACATGCCGTCTATTACCTGAGGACGCGTCCGGGGCTGACCGGCCTTTGGCAGATCAGCGGACGCAACGATGTGTCTTACGAGAGCCGGATCGCCTTCGACACCCATTACGTGCAGAACTGGTCCCTGATCCGGGACGTCCTGATTATCGCGAAGACCGTGCCGGCAGTCTGCCTGTCCAGAGGCAGCTACTAGATACAGTCCCACCTCGATGGGAAAGCGTCAGCGGAAATCTCACGGGATCTCCGCGCGAAACTTATTCAAGCAAGGAGGTATCATGCGCGACAAGACGGTTGCAGCCGTTGTGAAGATGTTGGCCGTGGGCGCTCTCGTATGCGTTTTAGCGGTGCCGGCGGCTTCGGTCGCTCATGCCCAGGACACAGCCTATCACCTGGGCGTCATGGATCAGGTGAGGATCCGGGTTGCAGAGTGGCAACCGACGGAGGGGACTGTCAAGGACTGGGGCGTCATGGGTGGTGAATACGCAGTCGGTCCGGAAGGTGCCATCTCCTTGCCGTTCATCGGCGAACTCATGGCTGCCGGAAAAACGACCGGAGAGGTGGCCGAGGAAATCGGCCAGCGGCTTCAGAGCGAGTTTGCATTGAGGACGGTGCCTTCGGCATCCGTTGAGATTGCGAAGTTCCGGCCAGTCTATCTCACTGGCGACGTAACCACACCTGGCGAATACCCTTACGTGCCGCAAATGACGGTGCTCAAGGCAGTCAGCCTCGCCGGCGGCCTGCGGCGCTCCGATGCCGGTCAGCGTTTCGCGCGCGACTTCATCAACGCAAGCGGTAACGCTTCGGTCCATGGTAGCGAGCGTGGGCGACTGCTGGCTCGCAAGGCTCGGCTACTGGCCGAGATAGAGGGCGCGGAGGAGATCGCAAAGCCTGCGTCCCTGGAGAAGGTGCCTAACGCAGACGCCCTACTGGAGAGCGAAACCGCGCTCATGAAATCCCGTCGCGAACGGTATGAACTCCAACTCGAGGCGCTCGCCGATCTTCGCGAGTTGCTGGAGAGCGAGGTGAAGTCCCTCGGCCAGAAGGCGGAAACCCAGAAGGAGCAGCTTGCGCTGGTTCAGAAGGACAGGGAGCGGATCTCCCGTCTCAGCGAGCAGGGCCTCGCGACAAGCCAGCGTCGGCTCTCCATTGAAGAGCGGACCGCCGATGTCGAAGCAACCTTGCTGGATATCGATACGGCTGTGCTGCGAGCGCGGCAGGACATCAGCAAGGCCAACCAGGACGAGATAAACCTGCGCAACGACTGGGAGGCTCAGCGGGCAAAGGAGCTCCAGGACACCGAAGCAGAGCTGGAGAAGCTCGAACTGGAACTGGCAACCAGCCGGCAGTTGATGTCGGAGGCGATGGCGCAGTCGACAGAGGCTTTGAAGTTCGACGCAACGAAGGCCACTATCAAGTATGTCGTGGTTCGCGACGAGGGTGACGGGCCGAAAGAGATTCCGGTTGACGAGTCGACCCCTCTCAAGCCTGGTGACGTCGTCAAGGTCGCGTCCGAACTGCTGATGCAGTGAGACGACAATGAAGATCGCAAAAGCGATAATCGTGGATCCGGCGCAGAACCAGGTCTTTGGGCTTGGCGCGGTGACGCTGTCGCTTTTCGTATTCGCCTATTCCACCCGCTTCGGACCGATCTCCATTCTCTTGTATTACGGCCTGTGGCTTCCTCTGGTTCTGGTGGACTACAGGAGGGTGCTGGGGCCATACACGCGCTACGGCTGGATCTTCGCGTTCGCCGCGGTTTGCTTCCTGTCCAGCTTCTGGTCGGCAGCGCCTGCGACGTCGCTGCGCGCGTCCATCCAGTATCTGACCCATATCGTCTGCGCACTGGTAGCCATGCGCGTGCTGGCGCCACAAACACTGTCACGTGGCGCCATGATGGGTTGCGCGCTGGTCCTCGTGTACTCGTTGCTGGTTGGCAGCTATCACTACGACCCGATCGACGGACGCTACAGTTTCGTCGGCGCTTTCTCGTCCAAGAACCAGCTTGGTCTCTACGCCTCGCTCGGGGTCCTCTTCGCCTTCACCACCTGCTTCGTCTTTCGCGCTCGTGGCCTCTGGCTCGTGCTCTCTGCGTGCGCCGGCATCATCTCGGCCTATTCGCTGATGGCCTCCCAGTCCGCAACATCCGTCATCACCACTGCCGCAATCATCCTCCTGGCCGGGGGGATGCAGGTTATGGTGCGAGTGCCTCCACGGCAAAGAAGGCATCTCCTCGTTGCCTGCGTGCTTGTTGCCATCGGTGGAGCTACCTTCGCCCTTCAGTCGGGAGCCATGGATGCTGTCCTGGGTGCATTCGGCAAGGACACTACCCTGACGGGACGAACCTATCTGTGGCAGCAGGGCATCGAATCGGCCGCTGCTTCGCCAGGGCTCGGCGTGGGTTATCAAGGATATTGGGTGCCAGGCTTTCCGGAGGCGGAGCGGCTGTGGGACGACTTCTTCATTGCTTCCCGCAGCGGCTTCCACTTCCACAATACCTATATCGAGACGATGGTGGAGACCGGCGTCGTCGGCACCGTCTTCCTCGCGCTTGTCCTGCTACGGACCGCGGCCGGCCATTCCCGCCGCCTGCTGGTCCTCGATCGCAGCCCCGACGCCGCCCTCTTCTGCGCCGTGACCGCCCTGCTGATCATTCGATCCTTCGTGGAGATCGACGTCATGCACCCCTATCATGTCGGCTCGTTCCTGCTCTACTTCGCAGCCGGACGCCTGACGCTCGCGCAACGACAGCCCAACCCAGCTACCGCCTCATCGCGTGGACGGCCTCGTCGCGAGCTTCCTCAGATTCGCGTCGGGTTGGGCTAGCCGGATGTCCCCGACATCATCTCGCCCCGTCCAGCCCCAAACCGATACCCTCTACGGTATCCAGTATCTGCGCGCCCTCGCGGCGACTGCCGTTGTCGTCTTCCATGCGGCAGAGCGCACTGGCCTCCATTTCAACATCCGTGCGGCGGGCGTTGACGTCTTTTTTGTGGTTAGCGGCTTCATCATGATGGTGATCAGTGCGCGGCGCCCCATCAGGCCGTTGCCGTTCCTGCGGGACAGGATGCTCCGCATTGCCCCTAGCTACTGGATCGTGACGACGATCATGCTTGTGGGTGCCGCCGCCGGGTTATTCCCCAACCTGCAGATCGACCTGCTTCATGCCCTCGGTTCATACCTTTTCGTCCCGGTCCCGTCGCCGAACGGCGGTCACCTCTGGCCGGTGCTGGTCCAGGGGTGGACGCTGAACTACGAGATATTCTTCTATCTTGTGTTCGCGGCCGCGCTTCTTGCGCCCCGAGAAGGACAGTTCCCGTGGCTCGCAGGCGCGCTGCTCCTCCTCGTCGCTACCGGGACTTTTGGAGAGAGCGACAACCCGCTGCTTGTCTTCTACACAGAGCCTCTGATCCTGGAATTTGCAGCCGGAGCTTGGCTCGGAAGACTGTGGCTCCGAGGAATGATGCCGCGACCCTCCCTGGGCCTATTGATGATCCTCGGCGCCCTCGGTGGTTTCGGCATCATCGAGGTCGCGCGGGTGGAGTTCGACGCCCTGCTTTGCGGTCCCCTGGCTGTCGCTCTGGTGGCAGGCCTGCTTGCCCTGGAGACGGGAAAGAAGCTGCCCGATGTGCCGATGCTGGCCTATCTCGGGGATGCTTCCTACTCGACCTATCTCTGGCACACCCTCGCCCTTGCGGTGACGACGAAGGTTGGTTTCCATCTGATCCTGCCGGCGCCTGCCGTCGCAGCGGCGGGTGTCCTTGCAGGCATGCTGGTGGGAGTGGCCGCCTACGAGATGGTCGAAAAGCCGATCCAGAGCCGGATGAAGCGCCGACAGGTCGTCGCTGGCCTTGCGGTAGCCCAGCCACCCCCGCCCTAGCTCACCGTCTGCTCCGCGACGCGGCTTTTTTGCCGTGTCATCCCCGCCAGGTGCTCCGCCAGCCGGAGTGCCAGTGCCACGGCGGGAAGCGTCGGGTTGGCGTGTCCGCCTGTGGGAAACACGGAGGCACCGGCAAGATAGAGATTGGCGACGCCGTGCACGCGGCAGTCTGCGTCAACCACGCCGAGATCCGGATCGTCGGACATACGCGCCAGTCCAATTTGGTGATACCCGTCGAAAGCCTGCACAAGCACGCTCCGGAAACGATCCTCCTCGGGCTGCAGATATTCCAGCCGCCCGTAGCCCTTTGATCGAAGCCACTGGTCGAGAAGATGGTGGGCCTGCAGGACGGAGGCCATGTCCCTATCCTCTATCCGGTAATCAACCTCAAGGGCAGTGGCTCCCCCACTGCCTTCCCGCAGTTGCACACGACTTGCCGGGTTGGGCGCCTGTTCGGCGTGATACCGCAACAGGAACCGTCCCGACGATCGCGTCAGCGTGCCGCGCTCACCATCCTTCCAGAGATTTTTCAGCATGCTGATTATTCGCGTGGGCGACGCGCCTCTTACCTTCATGTTTCGCAGATGACGACGGATCTCGCCCTTACTTTTCGGTCCCGTTCGAGGCGCGAGCCCTCGGGAGAGCCAGCGATAGGTCCCGCTGAACCTGAGAAGAAGATACAGAAGCGAAAGGCTTCCGGAGCCGTGAGAGGAATCCGAGATCGAGATTGCATCAAGCCAAAATACGATGTTGAGCAATTGGTGGCTTGCCTGCTGATGTCGACTTGGCTGCAAACGCCGCCGATACCGATGGCCCTGAGAATCCGATGCGAAGGACAACCGCTGGACAATCTCCTCGTTATCCAGATGAGCAACGGCCAGATACCCGGTGAGGTGGCCTTGATAGAAGCGTCCGAGCGGCCCATCCGCACTGCCGAACAGGGTCGGATGTTCCTTCCGAAGCGCCAGCAGAAGCCTGGCAGTTTCAAGCCCCCCGGCAGCAAGGACAACCTCGTTCGGCGTGGGCAGTTCGCCTCTCCCTTCCAGGTGCAACGCCCGCACGCGTCCATGCTTCCCGAGCTCCAGTCCGCTTACGGCAGCACCCATGGCAAGCGTGATGTTCTCCGAGTGGATCAGTCTCGGCTCGTAGAGAGGAGCGATCACCGGCTTTCCGCTCCAAGTCTCGACGGAGTTGAGGGTGAAGTCCTCCTCGCCGTCTTCTCCAGGCGAAGGGATCTCACCAGCCTGAAGAAACCGCGCAGCACCAGGATAGTGTCGAGACAGGCTGGAATGCGGGATCGGCCAACCCGAAAAAGGCACGTGCGGCCGCTCCTCGAAATCGATGTCGTCGAAGGCGACGCAACGTCCTCCCCACAAGGCAGAGGTTCCGCCAATTCCGCGAGACATCGAGACGGTCGGTAGAGCATGGTTGCCGGCCAGGAGTTCCGTCCGCCCTTGCCACGATGACGAGGGACCGCTTTCGAGGAGCAGGACGCTGCGCCCCAGTTCCTCGAGCCTGAAAGCAAGTGCGAGGCCGACTGGTCCCGCTCCAACGATGCAGACATCCGCCGTCGGTAGGGAGGCCAAGCCATCAGATATGATCATGGATCGTCATCCTCAGGAAGCCGCGACCGGATCCGCTACCGGTCTCGCGTCGCTCCTACATGGATCGGGAAATGCCGCGGCAAAGAAGATTTCCCGCAGGGATACGTGGGCTTGATCCAGGGGCCAAGCCAGAGCATGAAAATGCGGCTATTGCCGCTTGGCATGCCTCGGCACGCGGTAGTTTCTCACCGCTTCGCTCACGCTTCAAGTCCGGGAAGAAAAAGTTCTGGCGTCACGAACGCTGATGCAGGACGTTGCGCCGTTCCGAGGATCGGAGCATGGGACGTCACCAACGATGAAGAGGTCATTGACCTAGCAGCGGACCGCAAGCTCCGCATCCGGCCGTCTGGATGGCGTCCCGTTCGCTCCTGACTGATCGTGCCGGTCCCTCCGCAGATGCGGATCTGAGTGGACGAAACGGTCGGGCCGACAGTTCTCATGGCCGGGCGACCGACCTTCGCCGCGCTGGTGAAAAGGCTTCCGTCATCACGGCTCGTATTTCGGTGTCCACCAGCGGGATAGGCAGGTAATAGCGCTTGACGCTTGCAATGGTCCACTACCACCCCTATCTGCCGGGTGTCATCCATTTCAGACCATCATATTTCCCAGGCCCCGGCTGGGCGAAATGGCGCGTTCGGCAGGCCGAACTCTCCCCAAAGAACAATAAGAAGGAGACGTAGCATGGAAGCCGCCAAGACCCTTTACGAGATGACGGCACGTGAGCGCCTCGACCTGATCGAGACGGTTGCGGTCGCGCTTGAAGACAGGGCAGAGGAAGCTCTCCAAATCGGCTGTCAGATAGCCGCCTCTAACAACTTCAATCTGGCAGCCGCAATCCGCGGACTGGTTCCCCTGGACACGAGTGACGATCTGGCCTCTGCCGAACTCCTCCTGCAGATCGGCATAAACTATTGTGTCGCCCCGGAGCCTGACGTTCATGGGCGCGTCTACCACTAAACGAAACCGCGCACCCGCCCTCGGCTCGAGAAGCTTGGTCGCGAGGCAGCGATTGAACGCGCCGACGCTTCAGCCGTTCTCCCGCGCTATTGCACGGGTGCGTCCGCCTGAACTTGCCCCTCAAGTGGACTCATTTTGGCAGTCGGTGGCTGCATGAGCAAACATAAAGTCTTGGGGCCGCAGAAGTGGACCAAACACGACTACCTGTCGGTGTTCGGGGGAGACGCATACACGAAATGGCGGAGAGGATGGGATTGCCCTCGAACAATACCCCCATTAATTTCAACTGCTTAGCGACGACTAGACGCGCTTCTTGTAGCATATTTTGTAGCAGCCAACAGCCTTCATCTTAACAAGCGACTGCAAGCCTGAACCGACGTGCCCTCAACGCAGGGCGTACGCTGAAACGATCTAAGCGCGTCAACATCTGCCATAGATGGTGAGGGAATAGACAACGCGAATAAGTGACTCAAGGCGCGCCCCCTCATTGTCATCGCCCGGTTCTTGCGCCAGGCGGCAGCCACGCCAACCCGATGCAGTTCCGCCCTGGCTCTTGGCAAACAGGCCGGCCAGTGTGTTCATGGCACAGCCCGTGAACTGCTCCGGTTGGGCAGGGTCAGCTTCGGCTGAGCTGCTCGGTCAAACTAGTCAATAAATTCACAGCCAGCCTCCCGAAGGGCAATGTCTACCCAGTCTCTCTTCACGGTCCCAGCTTCGGTTTCCATCATCTGCTTGGTCTCGGCCTCGTGCTTTTTGACGGCGGCCAAGGCGATGGTAGCGGCCTCTGCCTTGGGAACGGAAACGACGCCATCAAGATCACCGAGTATCAAATCACCTGGCTCTACCACTGAACCATTGATCGAGATGGCGAAGCCGATCTCGCCAGGTCCTGTGCGGTAGGGCCCGCGATGGGTAACGCCGCAGGCGAACACGGGAACGTTCCGCTCAAGAAATGCTTCCGCATCACGAACTGCGCCATACAAAACGAAGCCGGAGACACCACGCTTCAGCGCATGAGCGAGCATCAATTCGCCCATCAAGGAGTTCGTTGTATCGCCACCTCCATCCACGACAATGACATCGCCGGGTTCCGCTATGTCAATCGCCTTATGCAGCATCAAATTGTCGCCGGGGCGGGTGCGAACAGTCAGAGCGGGACCGGCAAGATTTCCGCTGCGATGCATTGGACGCAGACCGTGGCCAAGACCGCAAAGACGCGACATGGAATCGCTGACATTCGCCACCGGAAGGGTTCGGAAAGTCTCAAGCAGCTGCGGCTCGATGCGTGTCCAGCTACGTTTGACACGAAACCCATAAGTCATTTTGGAACCTCAAGAAGACAATTGGTCGGGACGGGCAAGCGAGCGTTCATCCGGTGGGTGTCCATCAAGAACGCTGATAATGTGGTTTGCGGCGATCAATGCCATGCTGTCGGCAGAGCCATAGGTTACCCCAGCTATGTGAGGCGTTGCGATCAAGGTGTTGAACGACCACAGTTCACAATCCTTCGCAGGCGGCTCGACAGCAAAACTATCGAGCCCCGCTCCGGCAATACGACCGGAAGCAAGAGCAGTCGCAAGGGCTGCCTCATTGATGATACCGCCGCGCGCCGTATTAACGAGGATAGCGGATGGCTTCATCAGTTGAAGGCGCCGCGCATCGATCAGGTCACGTGTTTGCGATGTCAAAGGACAATGTATGCTGAGGAAGTCAACATCGCTTAGCATGACGTCCAGATCGTCCGCCACGGTGAACCCATCATCGCTTGCTGCTTGAGACGAGAGTGGGTCATAAACAACCACCTCCATGCCCAGCGCCTCGGCCATGCGTGCGGTCTCCCGGCCAATCGCCCCATACCCAATGAGACCGATCGTAGCGGAAAGGAAATCTCGGCCAGTAAACGTGGGCTTCAGCCATTCGCCACCCTTCACGCTACGATCGAGTGGCAAGAGCTGTTTGACCAAAGCCAGCATCATCGCGATCGCATGTTCTGCGACCGCGCGGGCGTTCGAACCCATCGCCCGCAAGACGGGTATGCTGCGAGCCGCGGCAGCGGCGATGTCGATGTTGTCTACGCCCACTCCGTGTTTCGCAATGACCCTAAGGTTTGGCGAGGCTGCAATGACCTCCTCCGTAATGCGCCCCTGGCGCACCATTAGACCATCTATTTCGAGCTCTGCAGCCCGCTTGGCCACCACCTCTGATGGATCATAAGGAGGTGAGAAGAAGACATCGATGCCGTGCTCGTTCAGGAGTGAAATCGCCTTCTCGGCAATCTTGTGGTGGGTCACTAATATCCGCCGGCGGGTCAATCCGGCTGCTCCCGCATCAACAACAGCCTCAGTCATGACATTCTGTTCTCTTCTGGCCGCGCTTCAGGAGGCGTCGTGCGCGCTCCACGATCGGTGCATCGATGAATTTGCCGTCCAATAAGAACGCACCCCGGCCGGCCGCAGCATTCTTGTCGTTGGCATCCACTACCTTGCTGGCCCATTCCAGCTCCGCGGCCGTAGGAGAGAAACAGGCGTTCAGGATGGGGACAGCTGACGGGTGGATGCAGCTTGCACCATCAAAACCGAACCGTCTCGCCTCTAGCGCCGCCGCACGCAAGGCCTCCTGATCGGCATAATCGACGGTCGTCCTCAGCATGCCGAAGGACAGCACCCCGGCTTCCTTGGCAGCATAATGGATCATCAGCTTAGGATAACGGAGCACCTCGGGCGTTGGTTCTGCACCCATGGCAGTGGCAAGATCCTCGCCTCCGGCCGTCACCGCAATGACCCGAGGCGCATGCGCAATGGCTCGGACTTCGAACAGCCCTCGCATATCCTCAATGAGTGGGACGAAACTTATCGGCGGACGGTTCGCCTCAAGCGCCGTCATTCTTGCGGCAAGTTGTGTCAGGAGATCAGCGCTGTTCACCTTGGGGATGTAGAGCGAGTCAGCACCGGCGCGGCTCGCGGCCTCCGCATCATCAAGCAGTCTATCCGTGTGGTTGATGCGTACAAAGACCTGAGAACCAGCCGAACGGATCTTGGGTACCCATTCGCGGAGTCCATCGCGCGCTTCCGACTTGGCTGCTTCCGGCACGGCATCTTCAAGATCGATAATAATCACGTCCGCCTGCCGCTCACCCGCCTTCGCCAGAAAGCGAGGCGCATTGCCCGGCACGTAAAGCAACGAGAAGATCATCACTGATCCTCCAGATCGGCTGGGACCAGACCAATTTCCGAAAGGATAGTCTCGGTGTGCTCGCCGACCGCGGGAGCAGGATGTCGGAAAACCCCTGGGGTCGAAGAGAGGCGGGGGAAGACATTGTGTTGAGGGATGCTGCCTAGATCTGCATCCTCAACTTCGACCAGAACCTCGCGCTCGGCAAAATGCTGGTCCCTACTAATATCGGCGATATCGTAGACCGGCCCAGCAGTTGCACCGGCGGCTCGCATCCCTGCCAAAGCCTCGTCACGGGTGCGGCCTGCAAACCATTCGCCGAGTGCCGCGTCCACTAAGTCACGGTGCTTCACTCGCTCAACATTGGTTGAAAAACGGGGATCCTCCTTCATCTCCGGGCGACCGATGATCTCGAAGATCCGCATAGCGATCACCTGCGTGGAACCAGATAGGGCCACATACTTGCCATCACTACAGCGGTAGACATTTCGGGGAGCCACGGTATTTGAGGCAGACCCCGACCTCTCCTTGATGTTGCCGGTTACCCGGTAGATCGATGCTTCCGGGCCAAGTGAAGCAAATATTGGCTCCAGTAGCGATAGGTCGATCACCTGGCCGGCAGCCTCTCCCCTTTCCCGGGCGAAGAGAGCCATCATCACCGCATTGGCGCCGGTAAGTCCTGAAATCATGTCAGCGAGGGCAAGCGGTGGAAGAACCGGTTCACGATCTGGGAATCCGGTTCTCGAGGCAAAGCCGCTCATGGCCTCCACCAGCGTTCCAAATCCCGGAAACCGCGCATAGGGGCCCGTTTGGCCAAAGCCGGAAATGCGCACAATTATCAAATTCGGGTTAAGTGCTAGTAGCGTGTCTGGTGAAAGACCCATTTCCTCCAGTGTGCCTGGACGGAAATTCTCAACAAAGACGTCTGCCGTTCCGATCAGCTTCTTTAGCGCAGAAAGCGCCTTCGGCTGGCGTAGATTCAGCGCGATCGAGCGCTTGTTACGCCCGTAGGTCTTCCAGTGTAACGAATGGCCATCGTCGCGCCATTCCCTTAGCGCGTCGCCATTTGGCGGTTCGACCTTAATAACGTCGGCACCGAAATCTCCGAGTTGCAGAGATAGCATGTTGCCCGCAACAACACGGCTGAGGTCAACCACACGAACACCGTGAAGCGGGCCTTTACGACCCGGGTCGAAATCTACTGGCTTGAACTTCTGACTCATTGAAAACCTCAGCTTGCGCTTGCCTGCTCGGGAAAGACCGCGCTGTGCTCCTGCGGAATGCGGACCAGAACCTCCTTTTGGATAAGTTCCGACGGCGTCTGGATCCTGAAGGCGAGCGGTCCCGACCGAACGGCATATTGCCAAACAGAACCAAGATAGGTTCGCTGCTCGATTGAAACTCTCAGCGTATTCGGCCCGTCCTGATCGGTCAGCTCGATCTTCTCCGGCCGGACAGCGACCACGACTGCGCCATTGGCTCCGGCTGGACCCGATTGAGTTGTGACCTCGCGTCCATCGGCAAGGCGAACCCGAGCGTGATCCGTTCCCACCTCGATCAATGTGCCGTGGAGGAAATTGGAGGATCCAATGAAGTCAGCGACAAAGCTGTCGGCTGGGTGGTCATAGATCTCCCGGGGAGTGCCTAGCTGACGCATCCGCCCCATGCTCATCACTGCGATCCGGTCGGACACGGCCAGGGCTTCGGCCTGATCATGGGTGACATAGATCGTCGTTACGCTCAGACGCTCCTGCAGTTCACGCAACCAGACACGTGCACGCTCGCGCAGCTTGGCATCAAGGTTCGACAGCGGCTCATCGAGAAGAAGAAGTGGCGGCCGATACACAAGTGCGCGTGCCAACGCCACCCGTTGCTGCTGCCCGCCCGACAGTTCGAACGGATAGCGGTCCGCGTAGGGCAGCATTTCCACCAGACCGAGCGCATCCTTGATTCGTTCGTCACGCTCGGCGCGGCCGATCTTCCTCAGGATCAGCGGGAAAGCGAGATTTTCGGCAACGGTTTTGTGTGGCCAAAGGGCATAGGATTGAAACACGAGACCAATATTGCGTTTTTCGGGCGGCACGGTATGGGCCGCGTCGCCATCAAAGAGCACCCGATCGCCAATGCGAATCGTGCCAGAGGTGGCATGATTGAGGCCGGCAACTGCGAAAAGCGAGGTCGACTTGCCGCAGCCCGATGGTCCGAGCAATGTCAGGAATTCGCCCGATGCTACATGGATGTTGAGGTTGTCGACGGCCGTGACGGCGCCGTATTTGATCGTCAGATTCTCTAGAACAAGATCAGCCATAGATTTTGGCTCCCATGACGCGGCGCGCCAGGATGACGAACGCAGCGGTGATTATCACTTGGATGGTAGCGAGCGCGGAGACCGGGCCATTGTCGCCTTGGGCGACGAGCTGCAGCATCGTCGTGCCGATGATCTCGGAGCCCGGCTGGTAGAGGAAGGCCGCCGTGACATACTCTTTGAAGAAGTGGATGAAGAGCAGCGCATAGCAGCTGAAAAGCGCAGGCTTGAGGATTGGGACTATGATCCGGGTCACTGTCGTCCACCAATCCGCACCAGAGATACGCGCGCCGCGGTCAAGTTCCTCGCCGACCTGCGCGAGTGCGGGTGCAATTGCGCCGAAGCCGACCGGGATGTAGCGGATCATGAATGCGAGGATAAGAACGGCAACCGTGCCGCGGATGAGATCTGCCCCGGGAAGCCAGATGACCGCATAAAAGAAGCCAAGACCGGCGATGATACCAGGCAGTGCCCTCGGAAACAGTGCGATGTACTCCAATGCCCGGCTGTAGCGGAAGTCGGAGCGACGTGACACGAGCGCGATCACCAGAATAAGACAGGTGCCGATTGCTGCGCCGACGGTGGCGACAACAACCGAATTGATGATCGAGCGTACATAGGAAGCGGAGGACAGAACGAGCTCGAAGTTTGCCGCCGTCAGAACCTTCCAGAAGGGAATGAGCGGTGTGAGGAAGCTCACCGCGGAACGAAGGAAGATGCCGCCAAAGATCGAGATGATAGTCAGAAAAATGAAGGAAAAGACGAACAGGAAGGCGGGCCAGCGCCAGGCGCCAAGTTCAAGGGTGGAAGGCCGACTGGCTTTGCCGCGAACCGAAACGAAGCGGCCTGATGATTTCATCAAGTAGCCCTGCAACCAGACAAGGAATGCGACCAGCATGAGCAGGATGACGGCAGCGGCGCCAACCAGACCATATTCTGGGCGCACGGCGGCATTTATCCCCGCATCATAGAGAAAGGTGGTGACGGTCTGGATACCGGAAGGTCCACCGAACAGAAGCGGTATCGCAAGCATTTCGATGCCAACGACGAAGTTCAAGACGGCGGAATAGATAATCGCGGGGCGGATCATCGGGATGGTCACCGAAAGCAGCGCGCGAAAAGGCCCGGCTCCGGTTGAGCGAGCGGCATCTTCGAGTAGTGGGTCCGCCTTGGTGACGGCCGCAAGGCACATTAGGTAAGTAAGTGGCGCCTGGCTGAGCCCTGCGACAATGCCCATGCCGCTAACGGTGTAGAGGTTCCAGGGCGCGCCTCCCAAGTAAGTCTTAGCGGCAAGGGTGACGAAGCCGGATGGGCCATACATAGTGAACCAGCCGAAGGCGATCACCAGGTTCGAGACGAACAGCGGCCAGATGAAGATTTCTCCGAGCCATTGCCGGCCGGGCAGATTAGTTCGGCCAACCAAAACCGCCATGATTACGCCGAATACCTGGGCGACCACCATCGTCAATCCGCCAAAGTAAAGCGTGTTGAAGAAGATGCCGATCATCCCCGGCTCGCTGAACAAGCGAGCGAAGTTGCCAACGGTGAGGCTCGCGCTGCTGTCGTAGAGCGGTTTGTCCAGAAAGGCTTGGAAGAGGATCGGTGCGATAGGCCCGATGACGAGCACTGTCGTCAACGCAGCAACGCCCCAGTAGATCGCGCGCGATCGGTCTATCCCCAATCCGGCCGAGCCGGTGCGGCTGATATCCGTCATGGAATTTTTCCTGTTGGTTGAGAGGGAGGGTCACAAAGCGACCCTCCGTCACGACGTCAGCGGCCAGCGATAGCTTCGTTCCACTTATCGACAAAAGACTGCGCTTCGGTGATGAGGCGCTGGTCGAATCCGGCGATGATCATGTTCTCCTCACCGATCTGCTCGCTGATCTTCTGGAAGGTGTAGCGCACCTGATCCTCGGCGACATCTTCACGATAAGGAACAAGCCCGCCCTTGCCGACTTGGGTCTGTCCTTCCTGGCTCAGCGCGTAGTCAACGAAGAGCTTTGCCGAATTGGGGTTGGCTGCGCCCTTAGGAATCCCCATGCCACGCATCATCATGATGGTGCCATCATCGGGAAAGGCAAAACCGAGAATCTCACCGCCGGGCTGTTCCAGACGCGGGAAGATGGTGATGCCTGAAACAGCGATCCCCATCACATATTCACCCGTGGCGATCTTCTCGTTCATCGGTCCGCCAGAGGTTTCTCCGCGGATCATGGGGCCGATCTTGCGTAGTCCGTCCCAGGCAGCGTCACCCTTCTTGTCCATATAGCTCCACCAGGCAGCGAGGCCAAAACTGTTTCGGGCCGCATCATAGGTGGTGATCTTGCCTTCGAAGGCCGAAGGGTCCGCCGTGGCGGCTTCCACCAATGAAGCAAAACCTGTTGGACGCTGTTCTTCGGTCAAAAGCGCAGCGTTGTACGTGATCACCAAGGGGTCGGCGGAGAGTACATTGACTCCAGGGTATGGTTGCGCGAAGTCCGGCAGATGCTGGGCTTCCGGGCTCTTGTAGTCTTCCATGGAGCCATCCTGGCCATAAGCCGCCCAACGGTCATTTGCACCGGAAACAAGGAGATCAGCCGTTCTGGCACTAGATCCCTTTTCCGCCTCCCAGCGCGAATGCACGGTTCCCGAGCCAAGGTCGACTGTTTCCACGTTGATCCATGGATATTTCGCCTTGAAGCCTTCAATCAGCGGCTGCCAGTTGTTGTCGGCCATGTTCGAATAGATCATCAGCCCCGACTCGGATCGTGAACCCTCTATGATCTGGGAATAATCGGCCGGATAGTAGGACGGCACTTCCTGAGCCTGCGCGAAACCAGCAATGCCGGCCAGTAGCCCCGTTACCGTTATGAGTGCTTTCAACTGCATAAATTACCTCCCTTGGGTCCTGTGATGATGGCGTCGAGACAGCTCCTCGCTGATCGCGACGGCGGTTTCCCGAACCACCTTGCAGATGTGGTCCGAATGGCTGACGAATCGGCTTTGCGGGCCCGCGATATTTATCGCGGCAACAGCCTTTCCGGGTTCGCTGTAAATAGCTGCGGCAGCACCTGCAGCACCTTCCACCACGCCCTTGGCGTTGAGAAAGAAGCCTTGTGCCTTGGCTTGGCTGAGAGCAACGTCCAGCGTCTCGCGCTCGGGCTTCGTCAATATGGTTGAGGTGAGACAAGCGTCTCGTTCGGCGTCATTCATCGCCGCAAGCAGCACCACCCCGCTCGCCACCTGATGAGCTGGCCGCGTCTGTCCGATGTCCCGGTCATAAAGGATTTCGCGCTTAGGCAAGACTTTGTTCAGATAGCGGATCGTGTGGTCTTCAAGCACCGCGATGAAGCCACTTTCTCCGGTCGCTTCCACGGCTCTTGCAAGATAGGGCGAGGCCAATGTGATTAGGGCGCCGTAGTTGCGGCCATCGTTGGAAATTTCACCCGGAAGCCGCAAGAGCCGGTAGTGACCGTTCGCCTGTCGCTCAATGTAGCCACGCTCCGAGAGCGACTGAAGCATGAGAAGCGCGCTCGACTTCGGCATACTCAATGAGGCGGCGATCTCCTTCAGGCCGGCTCCGTGGGGTGAAGCGGCAAACCACTCAAGCATGTCCAGCACGCGTTCAACACCGCGACCGCTCATCTAGTCTCCCATCGTTCAATATAGTGAACGTATTTATGATAATGAATATGAAGCGCCAGTCAAGCCATGACGGCGCAGCTCAGTGAGGGCTTCGGAGTGGCTGCTGGGGCAAGTCAAAAGAACGAGTGGCAGACGAAGAAACAGGTTGCAGCCATGAGAACCTGCGTGTGCCTGCTCAGGTGGTCATCTACTGCCTGAGGAGGGTGTCCGGCCAAACGTGACAGGTATAATCGCTACGGCCCAGCCCGAACGTAAGCACGCTATGCGGACGTGGACCGTAACCAAACGCGTTTCAAAATCATTTTGATAGTATTGATCACAATATAAAAAGTTTTGCAATGCGTATTGCAAAGTTATCGCGCTTCGTCTATATGATTTTCATCGAAACTAGCACGGAGCACTGATGAAATTAAAACACATACTGAGACGTGGCGAAATATACTACTTCCGGAGGGTCGTCCCATCATCGCATCGGAGCCTCCTGGGGAAGCGAGAAGTCCTGATATCCCTCAAGACGCGTGCTGTTAGTGAGGCGCTGCTCCTGTCGGCGCCCTTGATCGATAAGTATGACCGCCTTTTCAGGGGCGACGCGTCGTCTGAACTTGCTCTCGAGGCGCAAGATCGCGTCCACATCGCAAGTCGCAGAATCGGGATTGAATATAAGCCCCTTGATGTAAGACGGGACGCGCCGCTGGAGAATAATCTGGCGGAAATAGCCCCACGAGTTGCGGCGTTCGCAAGCTTCCAGAAGCTTCCGCTGGCGGAGCTCCAGGCTATCGCCGGAGACATCCCGTTTAGGCTCCCGTTGTCGCAGGCTCTTGAACGTTATCAGGAGCTTTCACGGGACAAGTGGCTTAACCTTTCACAGCGTGAGCGTGATAAGAAGTGGCGGCCATTCGAAGCGGCGGTCAATGACTTTCTGCAATTTTACCCAAACGCAGATGCTCTCTCGATCGGCCGGAAGGACGCCTATCGGTACAGGGCTCATCTTATCGATGAAATCGTAGCTGGCTGCATCAAAGCCGACACCGCCAATAAGAAATTGATGCGGCTTAGGATGATCCTGGAAAAGGTATTCGAGGTCGATTATCACGAGAACCAGAACCCGTTTCGAGGGGTGAGGATCAAGGATGATGCTGGTAAGCGAGCACGGCCACCCTTTTCCGAAGTCGAGATCGATGCGATTCAGAAGCTGCTAAGTACCTCGTCCGCCAACGATCAACTCAAAGCGATCATCAAGATAGGCATGTTCACAGGTGCGACCTGTAAGGAAATATGCCTGCTTGAAGAAGATGACATTGTTCTTGATGGCGACATCCCTCACATCAAGATCCAACCTAATGATCAACGACATAAGGTGAAGTCTGGAGGTGCTCGGCACCGGGAAATCCCGCTGGTCGGTGAGGCGCTGGAGGCGATGCGACAGTTTCCCGGCGGGTTCCCACGCTATGAACCGCCCCGGGTTTGCCGGAGACCGTTTGGTTTAAGTTATGCGGCCATAGCTGGTGCGTCCAGCATGGCGTAGTATCGTCGTTCTGCCTCTGCTGGCGGTATATTCCCGATGGGTTCCAGAAGACGGCGGTGGTTGAACCAGTCGACCCATTCGAGCGTGGCGAACTCTACGGCTTCGAAGTTGCGCCATGGTCCTCGCCGATGAATGACCTCGGCCTTGTAAAGACCGTTGATCGTTTCGGCGAGAGCATTGTCGTAACTATCGCCGACGCTTCCGACAGACGGCTCGATGCCCGCCTCCGCCAGCCGTTCGGAAAAGCGAATGGACACGTATTGCGAGCCGCGGTCGGAATGATGAACCAGCCCGCCACGTTTGACGGGCCGCCGATCATGCAGTGCCTGGTCGAGAGCATCGAGGACGAATCCCGCGTGCGCCGTTCGACTGGCCCGCCAGCCGACGATGCGGCGGGCGAAGGCATCGATGACAAAGGCCACGTAGACGAAGCCCTGCCAGGTCGCGACATAGGTGAAATCGGATAACCACAGCATGTTCGGCGCGGGAGCCTTGAAGTGGCGGTTGACGCGGTCGAGCGGACACGGGGCAGACTTGTCCGATACAGTGGTTTTGATTGGCTTGCCACGAATGATGCCTTGAAGACCCATCATTCTCATCAGCCTTGCGACGGTGCAGCGAGCGATATCGAAGCCTTCTCGCTGCAACTGTCGCCACACTTTCCGCACGCCATAGACCTGGAAGTTCTCGTTGAACACCCGGCGTATCTCGACTTTCATGGCAATATCATTCCGTTCGCGGGCCGATAGGCGACCCACGTCCGTGCGCTTGGCGACGACCTCATAATAGGTGGACGGGGCAATCGGCAGCAGCCTGCAGATCGGCTCGACCCCGAGCACCGAACGGTGTTCGTCGATGAAGGAAATCATCGCTTCAGTGGGCGGTCGAGCTCCGCCTGGGCAAAATACGCCGAGGCTTTGCGTAGAATCTCATTCGCCTGACGAAGCTCCCGGTTCTCCCGTTCCAGAGCCTTCATCTTCTCAGCCACGTCGCTTGGCAGACCTGCACGCTTGCCGCTGTTGACCTCGGCCTTCTTCACCCATTCATGGAGGGTATGCGCCGAGCAGCCGATCTTGGTCGCTATCGATGATACCGCCGCCCAGCGCGATGAGTATTCGGCTTCATGTTCCGTCACCATCCGAACGGCGCGGGCGCGGACTTCAGGAGAAAATTTGTTCGTCGTTTTGCTTGTCATAGACCCTACTTCTCACGAGTTGGGGTCTCCGGCAAACCCGGGGCGGTTCA
>NZ_JBIOKZ010000014.1:0-66493 GCF_044142885.1 Pseudorhizobium flavum | reverse complement strand
CCTCCATCAATAGACGACGACGCTCCTGATGCTCTGTCCGCCATGCATGAGCTCGAAGCCCTTGTTGATGTCCTCCAGTCCCATGGTGTGGGTGATCATCGGGTCGATCTCGATCTTGCCCTCCATGTACCAGTCGACGATCTTCGGCACGTCGGTGCGCCCGCGCGCGCCACCGAAGGCCGTGCCCATCCAGGTACGGCCGGTGACGAGCTGGAAGGGTCGGGTGGAGATCTCCTGGCCGGCACCGGCCACCCCGATGATGACCGACTTGCCCCAGCCGCGATGCGAGGCCTCCAGCGCCTGGCGCATGACCTTCGTATTGCCGGTGCAGTCAAAGGTGTAGTCGGCACCGCCGATCTGGTCGGCGCCGCGCTTCGTCATGTTGACGAGGTAAGGGACGATGTCCTCGCCCACCTCCTTCGGGTTGACGAAATGGGTCATGCCGAAGCGCTCGCCCCACTCCTTCTTGTCGTTGTTGAGGTCGACGCCGATGATCATGTCGGCGCCGGCAAGGCGCAGGCCCTGGATGACGTTCAGGCCTATGCCACCAAGCCCGAAGACGATCGCGGTCGAACCGATCTCCACCTTGGCGGTGTTGATGACGGCGCCGATGCCGGTCGTCACGCCGCAGCCGATATAGCAGATCTTGTCGAAGGGAGCGTCGGGATTGACCTTGGCGACGGCGATCTCCGGCAGGACCGTATAGTTGGCGAAGGTCGAGCAGCCCATGTAGTGGTGCAGCTTCTCGCCGTTGATGGAAAAGCGCGATGTGCCGTCCGGCATGACGCCCTGGCCCTGGGTGGAGCGGATGGCGGTGCACAGGTTCGTCTTGCGCGAGAGGCAGGAGGGGCATTCGCGGCATTCGGGGGTGTAGAGCGGAATGACGTGGTCGCCCTTCTTGACCGAGGTGACGCCCGGGCCGACATCGACCACGATGCCTGCACCTTCATGACCGAGGATCGCCGGGAACAGACCCTCGGGGTCGGCGCCCGACAGCGTGAAGTCGTCGGTATGGCAGATGCCGGTCGCCTTCACCTCCACCAGCACCTCGCCCGCCCGAGGCCCCTCGAGCTGAACCGTCATGATCTCCAGCGGCTGGCCGGCTTGAACGGCAACGGCGGCGCGAACGTCCATGGTCTTTCTCCATCTTTTCGAATTCGCCGGACTGTCGCATGCGGCAGCTGATCTCTCAAGAGAAGCCCTGTCGTTCCATCTGCTCGATAGGTGGGCGGACGGCTTCAGGCTGCCGCGTGTTCCGTGACGGGGATATCTTCATCCAGCAGAAGCCACTCCGTAGCCCTGATGTCGTCCGAGCGGGAGGCGATCTCTGTGAGCAGCATGACATCGCGCCATCCTGGATGATTCTCCTCCGCCTCGCACAGGACGTCTATCTGTTCGAGGATCAGCTGCTCCGCGCGCGCAAGCCGTATGGAGCCGCGATCAACGGCGCTCCGCAGGATGCGCCAAAGATAGGCGAGGTCAGCCTTGGTCACGCCACGGCTGTCCAAACGCCCCGGGGCATATGCTCCGCGCGGTTCCGGCAGCAGGGCGAGGCGCAGCTGGTTCAGTGCCGCAGCGGAGAGGAAACCCGGTACGTTACGCGCGATGTCGAGAACGTGAAGGATGATTTCCAGCCCTGCGGGCGAACGAACCGCGCCAGCGGAGGCAACCTTCTCCAGCAGCCAGCCGGCGGTCTCGCCCGTCACATCTCCGTCGGCCGAATCGCGCCAGACGACGAATTCGGCGATCGCCTCGACCAGATAGTCCGTCCACTCGGGGCAGTGAGTCGTGCAGCAGTCATGCAACGCAAGGGCCATGCTGGCCTGGTAACGACTGGTGATTCCGTCAGGCCACATGTGGTGGCGCATCAGCCCGACATCGTCGGGCGTTATCTCACCCTTTCCGGCGATGACACATGCCGGAAAAGAAAAGCGCAGGTCGCTCATCTTTCATCTCCGTTTCATCATGAAACTGGGATGGAAGGAATAAGCTTCACGTCTTGACGGACTGCCAACGGACGCTCTTAACGCCGCATGAGAGTGATCCTTACGATTTGATCGACGTACCAATTCGAGACACTGGTGGGGAGAGGAGACCATCTGGTGGTCCCTGTCCGCGCTTGATGTCAGTCGGGTCGGAACGGTCGCTATGCCGAGGCGGTCTGGCCGAACACATCCTCGAATGCCTCGCGCAGCCGCATGTCGACATCCGTCATCATGACAGGCAAACCGAGATCAACGAGGCTGGTGACGCCATAGGCGCTGATTCCGCAGGGCACGATCCCGGAGAAGTGTGTCAGATCCGGGTCGACGTTCAGCGACAGCCCATGAAAGCTCACCCAGCGCCGAAGTCTGATTCCGAGCGCCGCGATTTTGTCTTCCGTCACTGAACCGTCGGGCAGGCGCGGCTTGTCCGGCCGGCGAACCCAGACGCCGACGCGGTCCTCGCGCCGCTCGCCCCGGACATTCATCGATTCGAGGGTGCGGATGATGGTTTCCTCCAGGGCTGCCACATAGGCCCGCACGTCCTGACGGCGGCGTTTCAGGTCCAGCATCACATAGGCGACCCGCTGGCCCGGACCGTGATACGTATACTCTCCCCCCCGCCCGGTAGCAAAGACGGGCAAGCGATCGGGATCGATAAGGTCGGAGGCATCGGCACTGGTGCCGGCCGTATAGAGCGGTGGGTGCTCGAGCAGCCAGACGAGTTCGTCGGCCCGGCCGTCGGCAATCGCCGCCACCTCCGTTTCCATCGTCGCCACTGCTTCTTCGTAAGGGACGAGGCCATCGGAGATGCGCCAGCGCACCGGCGGCGAGCCCGGCAGAGGATGCATGGAGTGGTCTAGTTCGGTGCGCGCGAGCATGGATGGTCCTCGTTCTATGTCCGTTTGCCAGACCGCCGCCACATCGGCAATCCGGGGGGCGACAAGGCCAAGCATATAGGGATTTCGGCGAGCGATTTTAATCATTCAAAATTCTGTCACGGCGCCCTTGTGCCGTTCAGATCGTTTTGCTACATGCTGCCCCGCCGGCGCAAGTCGGCCTACCACGATGCGGTCGTGGCGGAATTGGTAGACGCGCAGCGTTGAGGTCGCTGTGGGGCAACCCGTGGAAGTTCGAGTCTTCTCGACCGCACCATTAAAACCCGCTCCGGCGGGTTTTTTGCTGTCTAGGCAGTCGGTTTTCTAAACCGGAGAGGTTGGGCGATGGTAGAACTCCATCCGCAGCGGCGAGCAGCCAGTGCAACCGCTAGGCTCGGCCGAACAGGTCGTCCAGTTGTCACGAGCGGCGGCGGCCAGACAATTGACGTTGCCCCGGCCGGTCTCGACCCAGGTTTCACACCGATAGATCTTCTCTATTCGTCTCTGGCGAGCTGTCTTGCCATCAGCGCGCGGATTGCGGCAAGCGAGTTGCGGCTTCTGGATCGGCTTGAGGTGGTCACGGTCCAAGTGGCCGGAGATAAGGCCGAGGATGGACCCGGTCGAATTGGGGAAATCTTCTGCGAACTCACCGTAAAAGGTAATTTTGACCCCGCCCAGCTTGCGCAGATTGTGAAACGGGCGGAGGAAATCTGCACCGTGAGCAATACCTTGAGGCAAAGCCCCGCCATGTGCGTCACGGTGCAGGAGAACTGATCAGTCGTCCGTGGGGATGTGCGTGTCGACGCCGGCGAGGCGGAGATTATTGACGACGCGGCCTACTCCCCTGATCGCCTGGGCTGTCCGAACGACCCGTGAGGCCATAGAGCGATCATCCACAACTCCCTCGATGGTGACGACGCCGTTTTCGGCATGGACGTCGATGCTCTCCATCGGCACGTCACCGAGATCATCGAGGGCTTCCGTCACACGTTCCTCGATGTCATCGGAAAGCTCGAAGCCGTCAGTGCCGGGCAGCACGTTGTCCGGGCTCTGTTCCTCCAGGCCGTCCGCGTCGACGCTGTCCACGTGATAGCCGCGATTGCGCTCCCGGTCGAAGTTGGCATTGGGATCGCCATAGGCGGCGTTGTCGACCGGCCGGGTTGCGGCACCGGCAGCATCGGCATAGGGCCAGCCATCGTCGATGTTGCGTGTGTCGTAATCGCGGAAGTCCTCTTCACGGGTAATGTTGTCGGCATTGCGCTTGATCGCCATCGGGATCTCCTTTCGCATTCATCGAGCACCTAACGCCCGGCGCGAAGAATGGTTCGTGGAGATCAGCGGCCACCCTGCTTCTGCCATCTGCGGATCAACCGCTCCCGCTTCAGGCGCGAGAGGCGCTTCAGCCAGAAGATCCCTTCCAACTGGTCGATCTCGTGCTGGAGACAGATCGCATGAAAGCCCTCGGCCTGTTCCTCGTGCCAGTCTCCCGCTAGGTCCTGGTAGCGGCACGAGATCGACGACGGCCGCTCCACCTCCTCGACGAAGCCTGGCATCGAGACGCTGCCTTCGGCGTGACGCATGGTCCCTGCGGATGAACTGG
This sequence comes from Pseudorhizobium flavum, assembly GCF_044142885.1. NCBI lineage: Bacteria > Pseudomonadati > Pseudomonadota > Alphaproteobacteria > Hyphomicrobiales > Rhizobiaceae > Pseudorhizobium > Pseudorhizobium flavum. The sequence goes on along the minus strand of NZ_JBIOKZ010000014.1, from coordinate 62,033 downwards.
GGATTTTTGGGTTGACATAGGTCCGCGGCGCCTGCCAGTCCGGCAGTTCGAGAACGGCGACCCGTTGCAGGATCCCGACATGGGCTGCGGTTATGCCAACCCCTGGTGCCGCACGCATCGTGTCCAGGAGATCCTCAGCCAGTTGCCGGAGACCGGCCCCGAAATCTACGACCGGTTCGCACACCGCAGACAGCATAGGGTCCGGATATCTGAGGATGGGACGGAGGGTCATATTCTGCCTCGCTGGATGGTTCTTAACCCTTTGTCTCCGGCCTGACTAAACCACAGCCTGCGGCCCCGCTGGACCATGGGATGCGATTCGTCTAGCACGGAGGAAGCGGCGCTCGCCGCTGATCCACCACATCATTGACTTCCATGGCCTGCCCGCCATTCTCTTGGCGGCACAGGCAAGCAGGGGCGGCGAATGATCGATACCGAGGACGAAGACCGCACCCGCACCCGCTCGGAAGAGCCTGCGGACGACATATATGCGGAAAACGGCTCGGTCCGTGCCGATTTTCTTGCGCTTGTCGGTGCAGCAATCGCCGACCGCGACATCCTTTTCCTGCGCCAGCACGTGGCGCGGCTGCACGAATCGGAGCTCGGCGACCTCCTCGAAGCGATCCAGCCGGAACAACGCCTCGCTCTGGTCCGGTTGCTCGGCGCCGATTTCGACCTGACGGCTCTGACGGAGGTCGACGAGGCCATTCGCCTCGAGATCGTCGAGCAGATGCCGAACGAACAGATCGCAGCAGCGATCGGCGAACTCGATTCAGACGATGCCGTCTACATCCTCGAGGACCTCGACAAGGACGATCGCGAGGAAATCCTCGCGCAACTGCCGTTCACGGAGCGGGTCAGGCTGCGGCGCGCGCTCGACTATCCGGAGCAATCGGCCGGGCGGCGGATGCAGACCGAGTTCGTTGCCGTGCCGCCGTTCTGGACCGTCGGGCAGACGATCGACTACATGCGCGAAGAGGACGAACTGCCCGAGTCGTTCACGCAGATCTTCGTCATCGACCCGACGTTCAAGCTGCTCGGCATCGTCGATCTCGACCGCATCCTGCGCACGAAGCGGCAGATCCGCATCGAGAGCATCATGCGGGAAACCAACTATCCCATTCCGGCCGAGATGGACCAGGAAGAGGCGGCGCAGATCTTCGAGCAATACGACCTTCTCTCCGCGGCCGTCGTCGACGACAATGGCCGGCTGGTGGGCGTGCTGACGATCGACGACGTCGTGGACGTCATCCAGGAGGAGGCCGAGGAAGACTTCATGCGCCTCGGGGGCGTCGGTGACGAGGAGTTGTCCGACTCACTGGCCGAAACCTCCCGTTCCCGCGTCCCCTGGTTGGCGGTCAATCTGGTGACCGCCTTCCTTGCCGCTTCGGTCATCGGCATCTTCGACGCGACAATCGAGAAGATCGTGGCGCTCGCCGTCCTCATGCCGATCGTCGCCGGCATGGGCGGGAATGCCGGTTCCCAGACGATGACCGTGACGGTGAGGGCGCTCGCGACCCGGAGCATCGATATCCACAATGCCGCGCGCATCATTCGTCGCGAGGCGGGGGTCGGGCTGTTGAACGGTGTCCTCTTCGGTCTCCTGATCGGCGTCGTGGCGGGGCTCTGGTTCCAGGACGCCAACATCGGCGGGATCATCGCCGCAGCCATGCTGATCAACATGATCGCCGCAGCGCTGGCCGGTATCATGATCCCCCTTGTGCTTGATCGAATCGGCGCAGACCCGGCCGTGTCCTCGGCGGTGTTTGTCACCGCCGTCACGGACGTGATCGGTTTCTTCGCCTTCCTCGGTCTTGCGACCTGGTGGTTCGCGGCGGTTTGACGGGGCAAAATTGACTGTTACGTAAAAGTCAAATAATCTCGCGGTCAGGAACAGGACATGACCGTGAACAAATATTATTCGATCACCGAACTGACGCGGGAATTTGGCGTCTCCACCCGCACGCTCCGGTTCTACGAAGACGAGGGGCTCTTACATCCCGAGCGACGGGGACGGACGCGCCTGTTCCGTGCGGCGGACCGACGCCTCCTCCAGGAGATCCTGCGGGGCCGCAGGATCGGTTTCACGATCAATGAGATCCGCGAGATCATCAAGGTCTACAAGGAGCCGCCCGGCGAGCTTGGGCAGTTGAAGCTGATGATGAAGCGCATCGACGAGAAGCGCGACGAACTTCGCCAGAAGCGCAAGGACATCGACGAGACGCTCGAGGAACTGGACAATGCCGAGGAGGCCTGCCTGACGCGCCTCGCCGAAATCGGCGTCAGTACCTGATCCTACTGGCTGCGAATGGCGCATTCCTGCGCAATCGCCTGCACACGCTCGTCACCCTGAGCAATGATGCTGCCGCTCTGGACAGGTTCGAGCAGCGATTGCGCCACGAGCGCGTCCCTGGTGCAGGTGCAGAACCGGGCGCACAATCCCGGATCATTTCCTTCTGACACACATCCACGCTCGCAGCTTGCTTGATAGGCCTGGACGGGATCGACTGGCGCAGGCGGATTGATGATCGAGAACAGATAGACGATCGCGATCAGCACCGGTTGGTGGACGAGGTAGACCAGAAGGCTGTGGCGACCCGCCAGGGACAGAAGATTGGGCCGCGTCTGCACCCTGCTCAACGGCTCGAGCCAGCTCCACGTCATCGCAATCCGCGCCACGGCCATGCCTGAAAGCAGGGCGGCGAGCCACGGAAACAGCGGCACGAGATCATTGGAACGGGGAGGGGTCGCGCTCAACCCTGTCCACGCCAGGAATCTTGGGTCGAACAGGCTGGAGCGCACCGTCCCGGGCATCTGACTGTCGATGATGAGCGCGAGCACGATCAGCCCCGCTACACCGGCGGTCAGCAGCGGAGGCGCCCTGAGGAACGCCAGGCCGATCAGGCTTCCAAGGGCGATACAGTGCAGGATGCCGAAGAATATCCACTCATTCGGCGTGGCAAAAAACGTCGCGATACTGATTGCGGCGGCAGCGCCGGCGACCATGCCGAACCGCTTCCAGAAGGAGTTCCAGCGGATAGTCGGATAGTGGGCCAGGACGAGGCTGACTCCGGCCAAGAACAGAAACGTGCTGGCGATGGATCGCGCATAGAGCTTCCACCAGCCGCTCGTGGCCGTCCCTGGCCCGACATAGCCGAAGAACTCGAGGTCCCAGGTGAAGTGATAGGAGGCCATCGCGACGAGGGCGGCGCCGCGTAACGTATCGATCAGTGTGATGCGCGGTCGGAACCGCGGCGTGTTCTCGGCAAGGGTCAAGACGGCTCTTTCTCGTCGCGGCGGCTATGGAGTCTGGGAGTCCATGATGGCTCGCCGTGCCTCTGAAAAGAACTGGCGTCGCGTCAGCACGAAGATGACGAACACCGTGGTGAGCATGAACATATAGGGCCCTACGAACCAACCAAGATAGCCGATCGACAGGAAAATCGTCCGCAGGCCAGAATTGAAGTGCTTCGCCGCGATCGTGTTCATGCGAACCACCTGATCCGCAACCCGGCGAGCGTGTTGCAGATCCCTGGCGGTCTCATCCATCATCGGCAGCGCCCCGAAGAGAATGGTGCAGTAGTTGAAGAGGCGATAAGACCAGCCGAACTTGAAGAAGGCGAAGCCGAACATCGCCGTGAGGCCGGTTACCTTGAGTTCGAAGACGGTGCGGCCACCATAGGCCACGAAGGGCAGTTCGCGGAACACCGCATCCACCTGGTCCGTCGCGCCGAGCAGCGCGAAGCAGCCGCCGATTGCAAAGATCGATGTCGAGGCAAAAAAGGCAGTGCCGTTTTGGAGCCCCGCCATGATCTGCGTGTCGATCATCTTCAAGTCACGCTGGAGCGAGTTGTAGATCCACTCGCGGCGCCGGTCGGCCATCGCCTGATTCAGGCTGGTGCGGGGAAGATAGCGCGTACCCGAGCCCGCACTGATCCAGGAATAGCCCAGCCAGAGAAAAAGGAAGAGGCCAAGAGCCAGATAGTCAGCGATCGTCATGTGGTTTCCTGCTGCGTCCCTCGGACCGATATGCTCCAGCAGTGGCTGGGGGGCAAGAGGCGGGAGACGTTAACCCTTGCGGCCGAAAGGAGGCTGACGCAGGCCTATCTTGATCCTATATCCAGGCGGCATGTCCGAAGGCATGCGCCTCGCGAATGGCAGGGTTGTAGGTTTGCCTTGCTTCCGCCATTTTTTCGGGTTGCGGCCCCGGTCCCAAATTAATATACCATTCACCATCGCAGCGCTTTCGCAGCGCCGCGCTAGAAAAGTGTCCATCTTACCGGAGTCATCATGGAAGATACCGTTCAGAAGTCCTGCTGGGGCGTCACTATCAAGGCGCTTGCGGGATTTGCGGGGATTATGGCGCTCGCCTATCTCTTCGGCACGATCTGACGTTTCCGACCCCACAAGAACAGTGAGTTTGAGAGAAGAGCGCGGTATTCGTACCGCGCTCTTTTCGTTTTCACCTCCCCCAGATGCGACCTGGCTGGCAAGTGGTCTCCGGTTGCTGCTATATCGGGCCAGCCATCTCGTGGCTCAGCATCATTGCCGGCATCAGGTGAAGCATGTTCCTTTCTGTCTTCGACGTCTTCAAGATCGGGATCGGGCCGTCGAGCTCTCACACGATGGGCCCAATGTCCGCCGCTCACCGCTTCCTTGAGCTTCTCCTGTCGGACGACTGGCCCCGTCCATCCGCAGCGCGGGTTGCGGCCATCAAGGTCAGCTTGCACGGATCGCTGGCCTATACCGGCGTCGGACACGGCACCGGCAGGGCGGTTATCCTCGGTCTGACTGGGGAGGAGCCGCACCGGGTTGATCCGGACCGCATGGACGAGATCATAGCCGAGGTCGAGCGCTCTGGCGCAGTGACGCCCCCTGGCCATCCCACCTATGCCTTCCAGCCGAAGGATGATCTCGTCTTCGATCGCAAGCAGACCTTGCCCGGCCATGCCAACGGGATGGCCTTCTCGGCGTTCGATGCCGATGGTCGGGTACTCGTCAGGCGCATCTACTATTCGATCGGTGGCGGGTTCGTCGTGACGGACACCGAACTGCAAAGGATGCGGGCGGCAAAGAACGAGCAATCCGGACCCTCCGTGCCCTATCCCTTCGCGACGGCTCGGGAAATGCTGCAGATGGCCCAGGGCTCCGGCATGAGCATCGCGCAGATGAAGAGAGCCAATGAAGAGGTCACCCGCTCGCGCGGCGAACTTGATTCGGGGCTCGATGCGATCTGGGAAGCGATGAACGGGTGCATCGACCGGGGCCTGAAGGTCGACGGCGTGATGCCGGGCGGCTTGAATGTGCGTCGGAGAGCACGTGCCATCCACGACAGGCTCAATGAGGAATGGCGGAGCAATCGGCCCAACCCCTTGCTGGCGAACGACTGGCTGAGCGTCTACGCGATGGCGGTGAACGAGGAGAATGCAGCCGGCGGACGCGTGGTGACGGCACCGACGAACGGCGCGGCGGGGGTTATCCCGGCCTCGATCCGGTACTTTCTTCAGTTCCATGACGGAACGACGCGCGAAGACATTCATGAGTTCCTGCTGACGGCGGCGGCCATTGGCGGCATAATCAAGCACAATGCCTCCATCTCCGGCGCCGAAGTCGGCTGTCAGGGAGAGGTCGGTTCCGCCGCGGCCATGGCGGCGGCAGGGCTGGCGGCGGTGATGGGTGGGTCGCCCGAGCAGATCGAAAATGCAGCCGAGATCGCCTTGGAGCACCACCTTGGCATGACCTGCGATCCGATCGCAGGCCTCGTCCAGGTCCCGTGCATCGAGCGCAATGCGCTGGGCGCCGTCAAGGCGGTAACTGCCGCCTCACTGGCAATCAAGGGCGATGGGACGCATTTCGTGCCGCTCGACGCTTGCATCGAGACGATGCGGCAGACCGGCAATGACATGAGCGAGAAGTACAAGGAGACTTCCACCGGCGGCCTGGCCGTGAATGTGGTGGAATGCTGAGCTCCGAAAGGATCAAAGCCTCCTGCGTGCTTGACCTGTGCCGGCTTTAGGATTTGAAGAACGACATGGCACTCCACATGATCAAGCTCTGCGTCGGTGCGGACTCGTTACAGGACCTGAGGGACTGGGTGAGCGAACGAGCCCTGATGGCCATTTCGGCCGGGCTCGAACCTCATTCGGTCCACACGACGCGGATGGTCCCGAAGCGAAGGGATGAACTGCTCGACGGCGGCTCCCTCTACTGGGTCATCAAGGGGCAGGTCATGGCGCGCCAGCCGCTCCTCGACCTTCGCTGCGTCACCGGTTCGGACGGCATCCAGCGATGCGAACTAGTTCTGGGACCGGAGGTCGTGGAAACGGCGCCCCAGCCGAAACGCCCATTCCAGGGTTGGCGCTACCTCAAGGTGGATGAAGCGCCGCGTGACCTCGGCAGCCTGGGCGAGGGGATGACGGCGATGCCGGAGGATCTACGACGCGAGCTCGCGGACCTCGGGCTGCTTTGAACCTACTTTAGCGCAGGCGAAGCCGGACGGGCAGGCGCCCCGAATAGGGGCCTACGTGGAGGTGGATGCCCACTTCCGGCTGGGAGTGACGCAACGCACGAGCTCCATGGCTCAGCAATAGTGCCACAAGATCGCGCGTGCGGTCCTTCGACTTGCTCAGTCCGGCCCCCGCCAGACGCATTGCGGCCTCGTGAAGCGGATGCAGCGCCAGGCCCTTCATCCGCTTTTCCCCCGGAGCGAAGGGGGAGTTGGCGATGTTCTCGTAAGCTGCCATTTCTGCCTCGTACACGTTACAAATCGAGGTTTACGGAGGGGATACTCCCCCACCGGCGCTGATAACACGCGGCGCCGGTTAACTTCTTGGTGTCCAGGCCTTCGCGGTTACTGTTGCGAGGCCCAGCAGTTGACGCCCTGCTTCTTCAGCGCTTTGCAGGTATTCACGGCCGCGGTCTGGTTCTCGAAGCCGGCGAAGCGAGCGCGATAAAGGTTCTGACCGTTCGCATTGACGGCAACGGTGAAGGGTTTGGCGGAACGCAATACCTTTCCGCCCTTGTCCTGCGCTTTCTGCAGGAGTTCCGATGCCATGCCAGCGTCAGGCGAGACGCCGACCTGGATCACCCAGCCCGAAACCGTATCGGCTGGAACTGCAGCCTTGGTCGAAGCGGTGGTTACGACATCGACCTCGCCGGAGGTGTCGCCTTGCTCGGTAACGGCGACGTCTTCAGGCGGAAGATATTCCGGAGCCGGCGTAGGCGTGGCGACATTGGCAATGGCGCGCATGGCATCGCCGCCGCGTTTTGCAGAGGAGGGAGGCGAGTAGGCCGAGGCCACCTGCTGCTCCTCGTAGCGCGCCTGCGGTACCGGCCCACTGCTCGGGAGATCGAAAGCCGCAAGGCGATCGGCTGCGGCGATGACATCACCAACCGGGGCAGAGGGGGCCTGGGCAATCAGGGCGCCCTTGCCACCGCGAGATGCCTTTGGAAGGTACTGCCCAACGAGCTTGCGCATCTGCGCATCGCGGCTAGCGCCTGTACGCCCGCCGATCACGACGGCAACAATCGAGCGACCGTCCTTCTGCAACGAGGTAACCAGGTTGAAGCCCGAGGCCCGGATGTAGCCGGTCTTGATGCCATCGACGCCTTCGACCGAACCGAGCAGGCGGTTGTGATTGCCGATCGTCTGCTTGCCGAACTTGAAGCTGCGTGTGGAGAAGTAGCCGTAATACTGCGGGAAGTGCTGACGGAGAGCCATGCCCAATCGCGCCTGGTCCCGCGCGGTGGTCATCTGCGCGGTGTTGGGCAGGCCGTGGGCGTTGCGATAGGTGGTCCTGGTCATACCAAGGGCGCGCGCCTTGTTCGTCATGATCTGGGCGAAACGCGATTCCGATCCCCCAAGGAATTCGCCGAGCGCGGTGGCGACATCGTTGGCAGAGCGCGTGACCAGTGCCTTGATGGCCTGCTCGACGGTGAGGCTGTTGCCAGCGCCGACGCCAAGCTTGGAGGGCGGCTCCGCAGCTGCCTTCTTCGACATCGGCACCTTGGAATCGAGGCGGATGCGACCAGCTTCGAGCGCCTCGAAGGTCAGGTAGAGGGTCATCATCTTGGTGAGCGACGCGGGGTAGCGAAGGCCATCAGGGTCGTCGCTATAGAGGACCTTGCCCGTGTTGGCGTCGACCACGATGCCCGCATATTTCGGCGCGGCCTGCGCATCGCGGGACGGAGCCCCCACGAGGAAGGTGAGGGTGAGGGCAAGGCCAAGCAAAAGGTTGAGAATATTCGCAGGCCGATTGGGGAGAAGGATCGAAAAGTCTGCTTTCAACACTGTCGCGCTCATTGCTTGCATTAGAATACTCACCTTCCGGACGCGCCCCCGCCACGAACCGTTGGCGTCAATCTAGACAGGCAGCGTTACCAAGAGGTTTATGGTGAACGGCAATTCCCCGGTTTGAATTGCATTTTAGTGATTGCCCCGGCTCGGCCCCGTCGTCCATTCGTAAAAATCCGGTAATGACGGCATGAATATGATGCCGCGGCGCTATTTGCTCCTGATCATGCAGATTGGGGTAGCGAGCCTGACGCGGCATAGGTCGTGGAACGAGAAGAGCGCCAACCCGCTGGTACGGGTGGCGCTCTGGGAAGGGAAGGATCGGTTCGATTATCGGGACACGCTCGATACGGCGGTCGCGCGCCCGTCCTGCAGCTTTACCCAGCGGCCCGCATGATCGGCGGCCTGTCGCTTCAGGAATGTGTACTCGGTATCCGACCAGAGAAGGACGGTGTTGCGCATGTTGTCGAGCACGAAGTCGCCGCGGTCGGTGCGGACCGTGAGGACGGCGTGCCCTTCGCCGTTCGGCTGCAAGACGACGGTGATCAGCAGGTCGGACGGGTCAAATCCCTTCGCCATCAGCATCTTTCGCTTGAGCAGGACGAAATCCTCGCAATCGCCGACGCTGCGCGGATAGGCCCAGCGCTCTTCGACGCCATAGATCTCCTGGTCGGTCAGGGGCTGGATTGCCGTGTTGACGGTATAGTTGATGTCGAGCATCGTCCGCCACCTGTCCTGCGTGAGGGTCATTGGGCCGGGGTCGTGCGATGCTGGCCCGCATTCGCTGGCATAGACGCGGCAGAACTCGTAATGGCCGATAGGCGGATTGGCCTTGCCGATAACCTGCATGCCAAGTGGCATGGCAAATGAAGTCGGTGCTGCGATCAACGCGAAAAGAGCGGTGGCGATGGCGACACTGAGTTTTCTGCCGGTCATGATCTTGTCTCCCCGTGGTGAGGATCAAGATGGCACAAGCATGTTGAGTGCACGAAAAATTACGTAGTAAAATCAATACAGTAATCGATTCAATGTTGCGGCGAATTCGAACTGAACTCGACTCAAATCCGATGAAAACTTGCTGTGAATTTGTCGATCTGTTGATTCAAATTGTCCCGACACAGGTAACGCCCGGAGGAGGCTGCTGGTCACCCCGCAGCCGTGTACCGGATCCTCGGGCGAGCAAAGGGTTAACGGCGATCAGCTATGACAATGGAGCAAGTGTCCGAGACTCGACCGGTGCTGCGGGTCGAACGGGGAGAGTAGCTGCTTCGTTGGCTCGCAGCGGAGCCGGAAGGCGGCACCACTTCTATCCATCTCCATGGATTTTTTTCGCAATTCAGCGCTATGCAACCCGAGCCTGTTCCATTTCGGCGCAGGTGAGTCCGTGAAGCTGAAACAGAAACGGCGGCCCACGGCCGCCGTCTGGTCCTGCATACTGAGACGAAGATCAAAGGAACTCGCGCAGAGACTCCCGTGATTGCACACTGGCGAACTCGATCGCGACACCTTCCATGAAATGCCGCACCACGCGTCCGCGCACGCTTCCGAGGCGCACTGGCGTCCCGAGCGGCGGGCGGATCTCGACATCGATCGCCGCGCCGGACAACGAAAGGTCCATGAGGCGGCAGCTGTAGCGGGTTCCATCCTCGAGGAAGAGCTCGGTCGCGGACTTCCTGGGCGTGAGACGGTCGTGGCGACGATCCTCGGGAAGGCCCAGCTCATGCTTGTTGGCGATCCACGTCAACTGTGCCGCAAGTTTCTCGCGCTTGCGGTCGGTTGCATTGATGACCACCGAGAAGCCGTTGGTCCCGACCTCATTCACCACCCCTTCGATCCGCCCCAGGTGGTCGAGGTAAGCGATCACCCGCTCGTTGATCCTTGGGCGGCCGAAGCAGGAGAATTCGACGTCTCCGGGCGACATCTCGGTCGCCGTGCAGGGGTATTCCTCATGGTCCGCCAGCATAAGTCTGCCCTCGACATTGACCGTGACACGCTGAAACGCACGCGCTGGGGGCGGCTGTCTCTGGCCCACGTTGTGAGGTGTCTGCTGTGAATACATTGCGGGTTTTCCTGTGCGCAGGTTGCCCATGCATAGCACCCGGGGGGTTAAGATTGCGTGTTTTCGCGGGTTGCCATTGCGTGCAATAGCGATTGTTCCCGACTACCGCTTCGCTTCTCGGGTCGGCTTCGCCTATATGACTGACTGATGGCGCAGGAAGGATAGGTAGATGGATCGGCAGAACCAGGTGGACGACAACGGCGACGCGGAATACCGGCCAGAGCGCCAGCCCGTTTTTAACCTGCCGCGCACCCTCGTGCTGACGATCCTGCTGCTCGTGGCGCTCTATCTCATGGAGGCATTCCTCTTGAACGAGGAGGCGGTTGGGGCCTTCATGTTCTACATGGCCTTTACTCCGTTGCGGTATGTCTATCCGCTGGCCGAGCAGGGGCCGGAGTGGTTTACCACGCCTGTGACCTATTCGCTGCTCCACGGGAGCATCGAGCACCTCGCCTTCAACATCCTGTGGCTGACAGCCTTCGGAGCCCCTTTGGTGCGCCGGATCGGCGCGGTGAGATACCTGGTCTTTTGGGTGCTCTCCGCTGCTGCTGCCGCATTCTTCCATGCGGCCCTCCATTGGGGCGCGCAAACGGTGCTGATCGGAGCGTCAGGTGTGGTTTCCGCCCTGATGGGGGCGGCATGTCGCTTCGCCTTTCCCGTCCGTGGCGGCTTCAACCGCACCTATGGACATCTCTATCCACGGCAGTCGGTCCTGGGCGCGTTGCGAAACCGGACGGTCGCCGTCTTTGTGGGAATATGGTTCGCCGGCAACATGCTGATCGCAATTGGTCTGCCGCTGGTGGGGCAAGGCGCGAGCCAGATCGCCTGGGACGCGCATATCGGCGGCTTCCTCTTCGGGTACCTGTTGTTCGCGCTCTTCGACCCGCTTCCGTCCGCCCGCCATTGATGCTGCTGCACCGGTATATTGCAATCCCTCTCATGTAAGGGCACCATCTGTGGACGGATATCGCTCTGATGGGGGAGGGCGCTACCCGCGTGCACTGGTATGCGAGGAGAAAGCCATGGCCATCGTCGTCAAGAACATGCTGGACGCCAAGGGGCGAGATGTCGTCACAGTCAGCCCGGATAAGTCGCTTCTGCAGGTTGCGGGAATTCTTCACGAAAGAAAGATCGGCGCGCTTGTCGTGACGGGCGTCGACGGGCGCATTGCCGGTATCTTCACCGAGCGCGATATGGTGCGCGCACTGGCCGAGAAGGGTGCGGCGATCCTCGATCAGCCCGTCTCCTCCGTGATGACTGTGAATGTGCAGACATGCCGGGAGGAAACGACGGTCAACGCGCTGATGGAGATGATGAGCAGCGGCCGGTTCCGTCACGTGCCGGTAGAAGACGGCGGCCGGCTTAACGGTATCATCTCCATCGGCGACGTCGTGAAGTCGCGCATCCGCGAGGTGGAAATGGAGGCGGAAGAGATCAAGGCCTATATCGCAGGTTGACCGCGGTGCGGTTGCTTTACCGCGCGAACACTTCCTGCATCCGTTGCAGCGCAGCGATCTGGTTCATCGTCTCCATGTAGCCGCGATCGATCGCCTCGCCGGCCCGATGAAATTCGGACAGGCCGATGTCGCTGAGACGCGGGTGCAGGGCAAGATCAGGCGGATCGCCGGCGAGCCTTGCGCGCGAGATGCGCTCCTGGATGATGTTGAATGCCTGTACCATGACGCCCGGAAGGCCGAGGTGATGTTCCTTCACCTTGGTCCGGGGCTGTTCAACCGTCTGGAAGCTGGCGCTGTGCTTCACGACGGCGGATCGCCCGAAGATGTCGTAGTTGAGGTTTACCGCCACGACGAGCGGCTGCTCGTAGGCGCGGCAGACCGATGTCGGAACCGGGTTTACCAGAGCGCCGTCCACCAATGTCCGGTTGTTGCAGGTCACCGGTTCAAAGATGCCGGGCAGTGCGTAGGAGGCTCGCAGCGCCGTGATCAGCGAGCCGTTGCCGATCCAGACCTCATGGCCTGTGTGGAGTTCCGTTGCGACGGCCACGAACGGACGATCCAGTTCTTCGATGGACAGTCCTTCGAGATGCTCCTGCATGCGTTTGGTCAAGCGCATCCCACCGAGCAGACCGCTACCCCCGATGGTAAGGTCGAGGAGTCCGGCAAGTCGGCGCATGGTCAGCGAGCGTGCAAAACTCTCCAACTCATCGAGCTTGCCGGCGAGGTAGCATCCGCCCACCAGTGCACCAATGGATGTGCCGGCGACCATGCCGACTTCGATGCCCGCCTCGTCAAGGGCGCGCAGAACGCCGATATGTGCCCAGCCGCGGGCCGCCCCGCCACCGAGCGCAAGGGCCAGTTTCGCCTTCTTCGGAACATCGATCGCTGTCGGTGGTTCTGAGGGACGTGCGGAAGAGGGATCTGCAGGCGTTACTGCGTGATCACTGCGATTCCAACTCCAGTTCAGCATCGGCACCTCCAGGCTGAACGATTTCCCGACACCCAGGAAAGCACAGACTAGTTGCGAAATGGTGTAGGTGTGCGCCCGCCTGTTACAGAATGCGACGCGCCGCTACTTAGTTCCATCCGGTTTGTAGACTTGGGCGGGGTCGAAGTGCCGGTGATCGTCGGCAATCCTGAGGACGCCCTCATCCCCCTGTTTCTCCACGACACGATAGAAGCAGGAGCGTCGACCAGTGTGACATGTGGCATCATGTCCGGCCACCGAAACCTTCAGCCAGATGGCATCCTGGTCGCAGTCCGTGCGGATCTCATGCACGGTCTGCAGGTTTCCGGAGGTTTCACCCTTCTTCCAGATATTCCGGCGGGATCGGCTATAATAGTGGGCAATACCCGTGTCGATGGTCAGTGCCAGCGCCTCGGCGTTCATGTGGGCGACCATCAGAAGCTCGCCGTCGGCAGCATCGGTCACGACCGCGGTAACAAGGCCATTGGCATCGAAGGCGGGTGCCAGGGGGCCAGCGCCTTCCTGCTCCGCCTTGTCGGAAGAGGGTTCGGGGAATTCGCGAATCATATGTGGCTCAGCGGTTGCGAACGAGCGTGAGGAAGCGGGCCTGTTCGGCGGCGTTGTCCCTGTACTCGCCGGTAAACGTCGTGGTGAGCGTCGTCGAGCCCTGCTTCTGCACGCCCCGCATGGCCATGCACATGTGCTCCGCCTCGATCATCACTGCAACGCCGCGTGGGCGGAGCGTCTTTTCGATGGCAGCTGCAATCTGTGCCGTCAGGTTCTCCTGGGTCTGCAGGCGACGGCCGAAGATGTCGACGACGCGGGCGATCTTCGAAAGCCCCAGGACGCGGCCATTGGGCAGATAGGCGACATGGGCCTTTCCGCTGATGGGCAACATGTGGTGCTCGCAATGGGAGAAGAAGGGAATGTCGCGCACCAGCACCGCATCGCCATAGCCCGAGACTTCCTCGAAGGTGCGCCCGAGAACCTCATCGGCGGAGAGAGAGTAGCCGGAGAAGAGTTCGCGATAGGCAGCGGCGACACGTTTGGGGGTATCCAGCAGGCCTTCCCGCTCCGGGTTCTCGCCGACCCAGCGAAGCAGCACGCGAACGGCCTCCTCGGCCTGTTCCTGCGTCGGGGCGCTATCGGTCTGGCCGGAGGCCGGGAAGTTCTTCACAACTGCATCCATTGCTGTCTCCCGGGAGCGTTCATCGAGCCCCCATGTCGTCATCCGCCGCAGCGAGAGGCGGATGGTCGCTTCAAACCGGGTAATTGACGCCTTGGCGCTTCATTTACAAGATATTATGGTCTCATTTTCCAGCATTTGGCGAGAAAGCATCGCTTTCTTGATACCTGCAGGCGTTCGTCACATATAATGATGACATCATAAAACTGACATCAGCGGAGCCGCGCGAGCCGGATGCGCTCCAGGAAACGCAGCGGGATCGATCTGCAAATGGACGATATCTACAATAGCAAGATCCTTGAACTGGCAGGCAACATCCCGCGTGCCGGCCGGCTTGAGGATGCCGATGCCACGTCGGAGAAGCACTCGAAGCTCTGTGGTTCACGCGTACGCGTCTACCTGAAGCTGAGCGACGGCGTCGTCACCGACTTTGCCCATGAGGTCCGTGCCTGCGCACTTGGTCAGGCATCCTCTTCGGTGATGGGTAGCCAGGTCGTTGGGGCCACGCCTGTCGAAATCCGCCAGGCGCGCGAAGACATGCTGGCCATGCTGAAGGCGGATGGCGAAGGGCCATCGGGACGGTTCGAGGACATGCGCTACCTTAAGCCTGTGAAGGATTACAAGGCGCGGCATGCCTCGACCATGCTGACATTCGATGCGGTGGTCGACGCGCTTGACCAGATCGACGCCAAGACGCCTCAAACAGTGTCCGCGTGACATGTGCGACGAACCCGGCTGCAGGCATTCTCTGCGCGTCGGGCGGTCCCGCAACTGGCAGGGTCCGTTTCGCAGGACCCCGGGCCGGCTGGCGGGAATGGGGCTCATCCGACTTTATCAGCTGACGCTCTCGGGCTTCATCGGGAACTCCTGCCGCCATATTCCCACCTGTTCCGAGTACGGCTACGAGGCAATTGGGCGCCACGGGCTGTGGGCCGGCGGCTGGATGACGCTGTTCCGGGTCGGTCGCTGCGGGCCGGGCGGCACGTCCGGCCTGGACCCGGTGCCGGAGACGCTCCAGCAACGTCAGCAATGGTGGCTACCCTGGCGATATTGGCGTCCTCACCCGTGACGGCCGCGCTTGAATAGGTACGGGAAAAGCACTATCAACCGGCCCGTTCGCACTCGGCAGCGCAAGATCAGCGCCGATCATTCACCACCACCCGCATTCGTTGGCGGGACTGGATCCAGGAGCAGTCATGTCCCAAACCGTTTCCCTTACTTTCCCCGATGGCTCCGTCCGCGCGTTTGATGCCGGTACGACGGGTCGCGACGTCGCGGAATCCATCTCGAAGTCGTTGGTCAAGAAGGCCGTCGCGGTCACCATTGACGGTATGCTGTGCGATCTCTCCGATCCCGTCACCGACGGTGCGATCGAGATCGTCACCCGCACCGATCCTCGTGCGCTGGAGCTGATCCGCCACGATACCGCGCACGTGATGGCAGAGGCCGTGCAGGAACTCTGGCCATCGACGCAGGTAACGATCGGCCCGGTCATCGAGAACGGATTCTACTACGATTTCGCCCGCGATACGCCGTTCACGCCGGAGGACCTGCCCAGGATCGAGGCGAAGATGAAGGAGATCATCGCCCGCAACAAGCCATTCACAAAGGAAGTCTGGCCGCGAAACAAGGCAAAGGAGGTCTTCGCTTCCAAGGGCGAGGACTACAAGGTCGAGCTGGTAGACGCCATTCCGGAAGACCAGGACGTCAAGATCTACTACCAGGGCGACTGGTTCGACCTCTGCCGTGGACCGCACATGGCTTCGACCGGACAGATCGGTACTGCCTTCAAGCTGATGAAGGTGGCCGGCGCCTATTGGCGGGGCGATTCCAATAATCCGATGCTGACCCGCATCTATGGCACTGCCTGGGCGACGCAGGAGGAACTCGATCAGTACCTTCATGTCCTGGCCGAGGCGGAAAAGCGCGACCATCGCAAGCTGGGCCGGGAGATGGATCTTTTCCATTTCCAGGAGGAAGGTCCAGGCGTCGTCTTCTGGCACGGCAAAGGCTGGCGGATGTTCCAGACGCTGGTGGCCTATATGCGCCGCCGGCTTGCCGGTGCCTATGAGGAGGTCAATGCGCCGCAGGTGCTGGACACGTCCCTTTGGGAGACCTCCGGCCACTGGGGCTGGTACCAGGAAAACATGTTCGCGGTGAAATCCGCCCATTCGCTGACTAACCCGGATGACCCGGAGGCGGATGATCGTGTGTTCGCGCTGAAGCCGATGAACTGCCCGGGCCATGTCCAGATCTTCAAGCACGGTCTGAAGTCTTATCGGGAACTGCCTATCCGCCTTGCCGAATTCGGTCTTGTGCACCGCTACGAGCCCTCCGGCGCGCTACACGGTCTGATGCGCGTGCGCGCCTTTACCCAGGACGATGCGCATGTCTTCTGCACCGATGAGCAGATGGCGGCCGAGTGCCTGCGCATCAACGACCTCATCCTGTCCGTCTACGAGGATTTCGGCTTCAAGGAGATCGTCGTCAAGCTCTCCACCCGACCGGACAAGCGTGTCGGCTCGGACGATCTTTGGGATCGCGCCGAATCGGTGATGATGGAGGTCCTGAAGACGATCGAAGCGCAGTCCGGCGGCCGCATCAAGACCGGTATCCTGCCGGGCGAGGGCGCTTTCTACGGGCCGAAGTTCGAGTACACGCTGAAGGATGCGATCGGCCGCGAGTGGCAGTGCGGCACCACTCAGGTCGACTTCAATCTGCCCGAGCGCTTTGGGGCCTTCTATATCGACCAGAACTCGGAGAAGCGTCAGCCGGTGATGATCCACCGGGCGATCTGCGGCTCCATGGAGCGCTTCCTCGGCATCCTGATCGAGAATTTTGCTGGTCACATGCCGCTCTGGTTCGCGCCGGTGCAGGTCGTTGTCGCGACGATCACCTCCGATGCCGACGATTACGGTCGCGAAGTGGCTGACGCCCTTCGCGAGGCTGGCATGGCGGTCGAGACCGATTTCCGCAACGAGAAGATCAACTACAAGATCCGCGAGCACTCGGTCACCAAGGTGCCGGTGATCATCGTCTGCGGCAAGAAGGAGGCCGAAGAACGCTCGGTCAATATCCGCCGGCTGGGGTCGCAAGCACAGACGTCCATGTCGCTCGGTGAGGCGGTGGGCGCGCTCGCTCTGGAAGCCACGCCGCCAGACCTTCTTCGCAAGGCGAAGGCCCGCAAGTCTGCTGCCTGAACAGATATGCGCCCGCCTCGAAAGGGGCGGGCGGAATTTCGGGCCGTGGTCAGTTCCGCAGTTCGGTATCATTGAGCAGCCCCATTTCAGCGGGCTGCTCCTTCATCAGGACCTCGACATCCACGTTCTCGGCGGCCTTCACGCTGAAGGCCCGCTGATAGATCCTGTCCTTGTTACGGGCGATTGCCAGGTAATCGCCTTCCGCGAGTACCATTGTGGAGAAGGCGCTGACGCTTTCGTTGACGATGTCACCGGCCGCCGTGAGCACCGACCACGCAGTGTCGGCGATCGCCTCGCCACCCGGCTGGGAAACGAGCTTCAGGGTGATCTCGGCGGCGCGGTGCTGCAAGGTTGCCTCGAGTAGCTTGCCGGCTTCGACCTGAATATCGGCGCGAACGACCGCGTTGATGTCGCCGTACTCGGAAACGACGTGATAGGTGCCGGCATTGAGGCGGACGATCGTATCGGGGCGGACATCGGCCATGACCAGTCCGCGCTCGCCGTCCTCGCGAACTTCGGATGAGTAGATCGAGAATCTGAGACGATTGGCGGGCACGGGGGCATCGGAATCCGAGACCGCGTCAAGAACGACACCGCCGGCGTCCAGCACGAGAACCTGTGGTTCGACGTCGCCATCCGTCGGCACGGTGAGCTTCTTGGTAACCCCGGCGCGTCCGAACGCGACGTTGACGAAATAGTCTCCGGGCAGGAGCTGGAACGAGGCGTCTCCCCCCTCGGAACTCGCGACGAGAGGCAGCTTTCCGTCCTCGCCCGAGATCGGGCTGAAGACACGCCAGGTCAGGCCTTCCTTCAGCATCTCCTCGCTGTTGACCAACTTGGCACGGAAAGCTACGTCTTTCGCCGTAGCAGTCGCCAGTCCGCCGCCCGTGGCGGAGAACGCGCTGAGCTTCGGCATTTTCGAAGTGCTGCTGAGCTGCTTGAACGTCTGGAAGGCTTCCTCCGCGGAGGCGCCCGTGACCGGCATGAGGAACATGGCGCCGGCCATGGCATAACGGGCCGCGATGGAAATGCCTGTCATTGATCGTGAACCGGTTGACTCTTCTGGTGCTAAGCCTCACTTCAAGACCAATCCTGAGGCAATTTCAAGACCTTCCTACCATGACTGTTCCCCAAGGACGACTCAAGTATGCAAACTGACATCAAGCTTGTGGACTACCTGCGCAACCGCCACTCCACCCCGGTCGCGCAGATCGGCGAACCGGGTCCGTCCACCTCTGAACTGGAATCGATTCTCGCTTTCGCATCACGCGTCCCCGATCATGGAAAACTGGCGCCGTGGCGCTTCATCGTCTACCGCGGTGATGAGAGGGTTAGGCTTGGAGAAGTCTTCCTTTCCCTCCAGAAGCAGTCCGGTGAACTGGAGGAAGCGGCACGTGACGCCGAGCGATACCGGTTCCTGCGGGCTCCAGTCGTGGTCGGGGTCGTCAGCACAGCCGCACCCCATGCGAAAATCCCGGAATGGGAGCAGGTGCTGTCCGCCGGTGCCCTTTGCCTGAACATGCTAATGGCCGCCAATGCCCACGGATATGTAGCCAACTGGCGCACGGAGTGGATCGCCTATGACGATCATGCCCTTGCCGCGCTCGGGGTGAAGCAGGGAGAACGTGTTGCGGGCTTCATCCATATTGGTTCGAGTAATTTTCCTGTTCCGGACCGTCCACGGCCGGACCTCGATAGCATCGTCACATATGCGGGCGAAGGCGAATCCTGATGTTCTATGCGACCGACACCAACGCCCACGGCCTGCGGCATGACCCATTCAAGGCGATCGTCGCACCAAGGCCGATTGGTTGGATCGGTACGAAAGGGAGGGATGGTTCGCTCAACCTTTCGCCCTACTCCTTCTTCAACATCGTTTCCGACACGCCGAAGATCGTAATGTTCTCGTCGAGTGGGAGGAAGGACAGCCTTCGCAATGCCGAGGAGACAGGGGTGTTTACTGCAAGCCTTGCGAGCCGTCATCTCGCGGAGCAGGTGAATGCATCGTCGGTCTCCGTCCCTTACGGAAGGGACGAATTCGAGATCGCGGGGCTGTCGCCGAAAATGGGCTGCCTGATCGATGCTCCATACGTCGAGGAAGCCTACACGGCACTCGAGTGCAGGGTGACCGAGATCATCCAGCCTCGAACCATAGAGGGCGGTCATGCAGACGCTTACATGGTGTTCGGTCAGGTCGTTGGTATCCACATCCGTGAAGAGATCATCCGCGACGGTCGCATCGACATGAGCATCATGCGGCCGATCGCCCGAATGGGCTACCACGACTATTGCGACGGCGGCGCGGACGTATTCCAGATGACCCGCCCTAGTGCCTCCTAGGATCGTGCAGGCGTTAATCCGTATGGTGAACCAATCATAAATATTTACCGGCTACCGTTCGGTCATTCGGTGATGCGCGGCAGGCGCTTCCCGTCAGCCGGGGTTGGTAGTGATTATTCAGGCATTTCTTCGATGGCTCGAAACAGCGGCCGCGTGTGACAGGGCCAGGGCCGCCAATGCGTTGGCGCGAGCCTATTTAGCGTCGCGTCTTCAGTCGGATCAGCAGCATGCGGCGTTGCTTGCCATGTCTCATCTCCTCGATGATCCGGCGCCGCAGGTGCGCCTCGGTCTCGCCCGGGCGCTGGCCACAAATCCCGGCGCACCTCGGCCTATCATCCTTGCCCTTGCCGAGGACCAGCCAGAGATCGCTTGCACGGTGATCGCCCAGTCCCCCGTCTTCCAGGATGCCGATCTGGTTGATCTGGTGGGGCGGGGGGACGGCCTGACCCGGGGGCTCATTGCAACCCGGTCCGGCCTCTCCCGAGTTGTCTCGGCTGCCCTTGTGGAGGTCGGGGAGGTGGGCGAGATTGTCCTTCTCCTCGAGAATGCAGACGCTGCGCTGTCTCGCGGATGCCTGGCACGGATCGCGGATCGATTCGGTCACGACGGTGAGGTGAGAAAACTGTTGCTCGATCGCGCCGACCTCGCTCCCGAGGTTCGCCAACGGCTGGTGTCGAAAGTTGGCGAGGCACTTGCCGAGTCGAGCCTGGTCTCCAACCTGCTAACCGGTTCCCGACTGGAGCGCCTGACGCTGGAGGCAACCGAGACGGCGACATTGGCGATCGCCGGATCCGCCTCCCGATTCGAACTGCCGGCGCTGGTCGAGCACATGCGCTCATCGGGAGCGCTTACGCCTGCGCTTCTCATCAATGCGCTCTGCACCGGCAAGGCAGACTTCCTGTCGGAAGCCATGGCAGCGCTTTCGGGGCTGGACGAGCCGCGCGTGAGAGCTCTGCTGGCGAGCGGTCGGGCTCCGGCTGTCCGTGCCATGTTCCAGGCGGGGGGTCTTCACCGGGACGTGGCGGCTGTCTTCGTGGCCGGAACGCTCCTCTGGCGTCAGGCGGGCATCATGGAAACCGGCGCTGGCATATGCGGGGCACTGCTTTCGGAGTGCCGCCAACTGCGGGCAAGGTCGCCGGTGGTCGCTGACCTGCTGGACATCGTCGACAGGCTTCAGCGCTCAGAACTGCGTGCGGCGGCTCGTTCCTACGCGCAGGAGACCGCGCTAGCGGCCTGACGAGTTCAGTCCCGAAGCTTCTTTGCGACCCAGGAATAGCTTTCCTCGACGAGGCGGATGGGCTGCCGCATCAAGGTGCGCACGCCCTCCGTGGTTGGCAACACGGCACGTACGCGCTCGATAGCCCTCGATGCGAGGTCAGACTTGGCTTCCTGCGTCAGATCGGTTTCAGGATGTTGAGTATTGGACTTGTCTGGGGGCGTTGCCGCGACCTCGTTCTCACCCGGTCTCTGGCAAACCGCGATTACCATCGGATAGGCAACATTGGCGTGACTTGCCAGTTCCTCCTCCGAATCCGCGGTGCACAGCTCGATGGTCGGCCATCGTTTCTCCGAGGTGGAGACATAGTGGCACTCTGTCGCGCTGTCGTCACAGCCGAGGATGGTCAGCACGATGATGGCGGCGTTCATGTTGATTTCCTGTCAACGACGCTGTGGCGGCTCATGGTGACGAGACGGTCCGGATCGGAGCCACCTCCGGGTCGAAGGGAACGCTGCTATCAGTCACCAAGTCCTCGTCGCCTTCCGCGGGATCCACAAGCTTCACTTCGCGGATCCATTCCCGCCAGATCGATACGATCAGGGCCATGAGCACCGGTCCGATGAACAGCCCGAGGAAGCCCATCGTCTTCACGCCGCCGACGAGGCCAAAAAATGTCGGAAGAAAGGGAAGCTTGATCGGCCCCCCGACCAGCCGAGGACGGATCGTCTTGTCGACGATGAAGAGTTCAACCGAGCCCCAGACGAAGAGCCCGATCCCCGCGAAATACGAGCCGCTTGCTACGAGGTAGACGGAGACAAGCGTGAAGGACAGGGGCGCGCCGCCGGGGATGAGGGCCATGATCCCTGTTAGTACGCCGAGGGTGACCGGCGAGGGGACGCCAGCGATCCAGTAGGCAATGCCGAGGACGATGCCCTCGCCGATGGCGATGAGTGTCATGCCTGTCACGGTCGAGCTGATCGTTGCCGGCACGACACGAGAAATCCGCTCCCAGCGCGTCGGCAGGATGCGCTCCCCGAGAAGATCGATCTGCCTGCTGAAGGATGCGCCGTCACGGTAGACGAAGAAGAGAGCGATCAACATGAACAGCAGTGTCAGGAGCAGGTGGAAGGCACCGTCACCAGCCGCGATGACGGCCCGGTAGATGTTGCCGATATTTGCACCACTGACGATCTGGATCAGTTCTCCGATCGCTCCCGGCGAACCGACATGCCGGTCCCACTGCTGCGTCAGCCAGTCACCCACACCCGGAAGAGCCGCTATCCAGGCGGGCACCTCTGCGCCCTGATTGTTGACCTGGAGAACCCAGCCCACCCAGTCCCGCACTTCCCCGATCGTATAGGAGATCGCGATGCCGATCGGTACAACGAGGAAGGCAATGATGAAGATGATGGCGAGGGTGGCGCCGATGGTCGTGTTGCCGCCGATGTTCTGCAGCAACTTGCGGTAAAGCGGCCAGCTGGCAAAGCCGATGACCAGCGCCGCGAGGACCGGTACAAGAAAGCCGTGGAAGAAATAGATCCCCGCGATCACGATGAGGACCAGAAGCCAGCGAGCGGCCGAAATCGGCGGGATCAGGGCCGAGCGGCTGTGGGCCACCGGTCCCAGCCAACGAGGTCCATCCTGTAATTGTGGGGGTCTGCTCACCGGTGCTCCTAGTCCTGTCCGATCGCGCCATTGCGGTATCTGATAACTATTGCACAGGTTACACGCAGGACGATCACAAAATCACTAACTCGCACTTGTCGCAGATGAGGTAGGAGCTAAATATGACGGACATTCAACTCATAGAACTGTTCTGATGAATTTATCTTCACGTCGGTTCCTCGTCAGGGATCGCACTTCGCTGTCCCATGCACGGGTCGAAGCCATTGTCGGATCTTTCTCCACGATAGCAGACTATCATCGCTACCTGAGGGGGACCTACGCGTTTCGTTCCGCATACGAGGAGGCGATGGCAGGTTTTGACTGGCCAGCCGACCTTCCGCCGCTCGACCACGCTCCTCAGCTTTTGCCCCTTCTGCGCCAGGATCTTGGCGATCTGGGATTGCAGCCGCCTGCAATGCATGAATCATCGCTGCAGGTATCGGATCGGGAGACTCTTCTCGGAACTCTTTATGTCGCCGAGGGATCCTCGCTCGGCGCCCGTATTCTCTATCGGCGGGCGCAGGAATTGGGCTTGACCGGCGAGTTTGGAGCCCGCCACCTTTTCGCGCAGTCGGAAAGCCTCGCTCGCTGGCGGCAGCTCGTCAAACTGCTCGACGAAGCTCCGGAGCTCGACCTGGACAAGCTGGTGGCAGCGTCCGAAACAGTCTTTGCCGCCGTCGGTGGAGCCTTCGAAAGGCTGCAGGATGCGTGAGGCTCAAACCGTCGACCTCACGAATTGCGACCGTGAACCAATCCAGATTCCCGGTAGCATCCAGGCCCATGGCTGCCTGATCGCCTGCGACCACGCGGGTGCCGAGGTGAGGCGGTTTTCAGCCAATGCCGCCGAGATGCTAGCGATTCCTGGCCTCACTGCTGGAGCACGGCTGGAGGAAATATTCGGCCGTGAGCTTGCGCACACACTGCGAAACGCCATCGCGACTGCAGGCGACCCAGCGCGTCCGGCGCTTCGCCATGGGATGGAGCTGCCCGACGGCAACAGGTTTGATGTGGCGGTGCATGTCCACGATGCGGGCGCCATCATGGAGTTCGAGCCGGTCACTGCAACCAACGACCAGCCGCTCGAAGTCGCGCGAATGCTCATCAGCCGGATACGGAACATCAGAAATGTGGAGCAGTTGCTTGAGCGCTCAAGCCGCCTGATCCATGCCCTGCTGGGTTATGATCGGGTGATGATCTATCGCTTCGAGGAAGATGGCTCGGGCCAGGTCATCAGCGAGCACAAGCGGCGTGACCTCGAGAGTTTCAAGGGTCAGTATTTCCCGGCCAGCGACATCCCCAAGCAAGCGCGTGTCCTTTATCTGAAGAACACGATCCGCGTCATTTCCGACGCGAGAGACGTGAGGGTCGCGATCCTTCCCGAGCAGGAAGAAAGGGAGCATCCGCTCGACCTGTCCTTCGCCCATCTGCGAAGCGTGTCCTCCGTTCACTGCGAATATCTTCGCAACATGGGCGTGGCGGCATCGATGTCGATCTCGATCGTTGTTGACGGTGATCTGTGGGGACTGATCGCCTGCCACCACTATTCGCCGAAGACGCTTTCGATGCCTCAGCGTATCGCCGCAGAGACTTTCGGCGAGTTCTTTTCCCTTCACCTTGCCGCTTTGTTGCAGAAGCAGGTGGTCGAGAAGAACCGTGAGGTGAGGGTGGCTCTGGATCGTTTTCTGCAGGTCGCCTCTCACCACGCCGACATCCGAGACCTTCTCCGGACCTCGCTGGGCGAATTCGGCGAGATGCTTGCGTGCGACGGCATGGGCCTATGGCTGGGTGGCGTCTGGACAAGCACCGGGGCCGCGCCCTCGGCGGAACAAGCGGTGGAGCTTGTTGAACTTCGCGGCGAAGCCTCCGCCGGACGGACATGGTGGACCGATCAGATTTCTGCGGATCTGCCGGGATCGACCATCTCCCCCGCCGATATTTGCGGCGTCCTCGCCATCCCGCTTTCACAACGGTCCCGGGATTATCTCTATTTCTTCCGAAGGGAATTGGTTCAGACCCTGAACTGGGCAGGGAACCCGGAGAAATCCTACGAGAGCGGCCCGCTTGGTGACCGGCTGACGCCAAGGAAGAGCTTCGCGATTTGGAAAGAGGCAGTCCACAATCGGGCACAGCCCTGGTCGGAGGCGGATCGAGAGGTTGCAGAGGTCATCCGCGGCGTGCTGGTCGAGATCGTCCTTCACCATAACGAGCTCATGGCGGATGAGCGGGGCAAGGCGGACGTCCGGCAGAGGATGCTGAACGAAGAGCTCAACCATCGCGTCAAGAACATCCTGTCCGTAATCAAGTCCCTGATTGGCAGGCCCGTCGACACGCAGCAGGGGCTGGATACGTACATCGCCTCGTTGAAGGGCAGGGTGCAGGCGCTCTCTCTGGCCCATGACCAGATCGTCCGTAGCGGCGACGGAGGCTTTCTTCGCGACCTTTTGCAGGCGGAACTGCAGCCTTACCAGGCTGGCGACCGCCAGATCCTGCTGCAGGGACCGTCTGTCTGGCTCGATGCCCGGTCCTTCTCGGTTATGGCGCTGGTGCTTCACGAGATGGCAACGAACGCCGCAAAATATGGTGGTCTCTCCCTGTCTGGCGGCAATCTTTCTGTCCGCTGGCAGAAGGGCGAAGCGGGCGAGTGCGAGATCTGGTGGAGCGAGAACGGCGGACCCGCCGTGACGGCGCCCGTGCGGACTGGCTTCGGCAGCGTTTTGATCGGTCGCAGCATCTCCTACGAACTGGGTGGGCACAGCCGGATCGACTATGCGCCGACTGGGCTTCAGGGTTACTTCTGCATCCCGTCGAAACATGTGCAGGCCGAGAGCGAGAACGAGGAGGCGCAGTCGGTCGAGGCTGCCGCAGATGGCCACGAACAGGGACAGCCCGATCTTTCGGACGTCGAGTTGCTGCTGGTGGAGGACCAGATGCTGATCGCGGCGGATGTCGAGATGATTCTCGCAGAGCATGGTCTGCAGAAGGTGACGACGGCGCCGTCCGCGGCGGAAGCACTTCGGCGGCTCGAAAAGCTGACGCCGCACCTCGCGATCCTTGATGTCAACCTCGGCAGTGGCACGTCGTTACCGGTGGCGCAGGAACTGCTAAGTCGCAACATCCCGTTCATGTTTGCCACTGGCTACAGTGACCGCTCCACGATTCCCGAACATCTTGACGTTCCGGTCCTGCGCAAGCCGTATGAGAGTTCCGTCCTCATACGAGCGATCGGCCGCGTTCTAGCGGGCCGGCAGGGCAACGCCTAGGGTGCCGCACCGGCCCGCCGTCACGATTTTTCAGATATCCAGATTGTCGGCGAAAGCCGAGCGTTCCTGAATGAAGCGGAAGCGCGCCTCCGGCTTTGTCCCCATCAGGTTCTCCACCGCCTCACGGGTACCCTCGAAGTCCACCTCGTCGATCCCGACACGCAGGAGCGTGCGCTTGGCGGGGTCCATGGTTGTTTCCTTGAGCTGCGCCGGCATCATCTCCCCGAGGCCCTTGAACCGGCCGATCTCCACCTTCTTGCCCTTGAAGACAGTCTCCATCAGCTCGGCTCGGTGGGCGTCATCGCGCGCATAGACGGTCTTTGCACCCTGCCGCAGGACATAAAGGGGCGGGACAGCGAGATAGAGGTGATTCCCGCGAATGAGTTCCGGCATCTCCTGGTAGAAGAAAGTGATCAGCAGGGAAGCAATGTGCGCGCCATCGACATCGGCATCGGTCATGATGATGACGCGCTCGTAGCGAAGATCTTCCTCGCGGTATTTCGTACGCGTTCCGCAGCCGAGGGCCTGGATCAGATCGGCAATCTGCTGGTTGGCGGAGAGCTTGTCCCGGCTCGCGCTGCCGACGTTGAGAATCTTGCCGCGCAACGGCAGGATCGCCTGGTTTGACCGGTTTCTGCCCTGCTTCGCCGAGCCTCCCGCCGAGTCACCTTCGACGATGAACAATTCCGCGCCTTCGGCCGTGCTTTGCGAGCAGTCCGCGAGCTTGCCGGGCAGGCGCAACTTGCGCACCGCCGTCTTGCGGTTGACTTCCTTTTCCTTGCGCCGCCGAAGGCGTTCCTCGGCGCGTTCGATCACCCAGTCCAGCAGCTTTGCCGCCTCACCCGGATTGCCGGCGAGGTAGTGGTCGAACGGGTCGCGGAGTGCATTCTCGACGATACGCTGTGCTTCGACAGTCGCCAGCTTGTCCTTCGTCTGGCCGACGAATTCCGGCTCGCGGATGAAGACCGACAGCATGCCGACGGCAGAGATCATCACGTCGTCGGTCGTGATCTGCGCCGCGCGCTTGTTCTGCGTCAGGTCGGCGTAGTTTTTCAGCCCCTTGGTCAGGGCGATTCGCAAGCCTGCCTCGTGCGTTCCACCTTCAGGAGTTGGGATGGTGTTGCAGTAGGAGTGGACCTGCGGATCGCCGCCATACCACGTAATGGCCCATTCGAGGGCGCCGTGCCCCCCGGTCTTCTCGGTCCGTCCGGCGAAGATCTCGCGGGTAACGGTGAAATCCTTGCCGAGCGTGGCCGAGAGATAGTCCTTGAGGCCGCCGGGGAAATGGAAGACCGCCTTTTCGGGAATGTCACCGCCTGGCGGCACCATGCCGTCATCGCACGACCAGCGAATTTCTACGCCACCGAACAAATAGGCTTTCGAGCGCGCCATCCGGAAGATGCGGCCCGGATCGAACCTGGCATGCTCGCCGAAGATCTGCGGATCCGGATGAAAACGAACGCGCGTTCCGCGTCGGTTATGCACCGGACCGAGTTCCTCCAGCCCGCCCTGGGGCACGCCGCGTGAAAAACGTTGGCGATAGAGCTTGCGGTCCCGGGCGACCTCAACCTCGAGCAGATCCGAAAGCGCGTTGACCACCGAGACTCCGACGCCGTGCAAGCCGCCGGAGGTCTCGTATGCCTTGCCGTCGAACTTGCCGCCCGCATGGAGCTTGGTCATGATGACTTCGAGGGTGGACTTGCCCGGTACCTGCGGGTGGTTCTCGACAGGGATGCCGCGGCCGTTGTCCGTGACGGTCAGGAAGCCTTCGCGGTCCAGATGAACCTCGATGAAGTTGGCGTGGCCGGCCACGGCTTCGTCCATCGAATTGTCGATGACCTCGGCGAACAGGTGGTGGAGGGCCTTCTCGTCCGTACCGCCGATGTACATGCCCGGACGCATACGCACAGGCTCCAGTCCCTCCAGGACCCGGATCGAGGATGCGCCATAGTCATCTGTAGACGGTATCGACCGTTGTACTGGCACTGGTGCCGGCACTGCGTCCTTTGGCGCGTCCTGCTCTAGAGCCGCCGGTCTGGTGAGGGGCAGGTCGGCGAAAAGGTCGTTGTTGTCATCCATCGGGTCAGTCGGTACTACCTGTCGAGGGGCTGAAGGTGAGGCCATCGCCATCTCATGCTGTTTCGAATCACCGGCAATTCTGCCAGAAAGCTGGCTTTTTCGCGATGCGGCAGGGAAACGGTGCTCAGGCAGCAATGCGGCGCCCGCCCGCGAATGGCAAGGCGCCGAGGCGTGATCAGGCAGCCGGAGAGGTGCATGTCCACAGTTCATTTCGCATTAGCCACAGCTTTTGCCCTCGTCATGATCGCCTTCTCCGCAGCACCGGCCTTGCCACAGGAAGGATCGATCAAGCCGTACAAGGATGCCCTGTTCTCCCGCTTCCCCGTCTTGGAAACCGCCGACGGCGGTGCTTACGAAGTGATCGACTACCAGGAACTGCGCGACATCAACGAGCGCGACCAGGTGCCGGAACGACGTGTGAAGTCGAGTTACGTGTCGATGGGCGTCAAGCGTTACCAGGAAAACGAGACGCTACAGCTCGGCGGTCGTCTCATCGACGTCACCCGCGTCGGGAAGCAGAAATACGCCGCCTTTACGGTGATCTTCGTCCACGGCCGCGGCGGCGATAGGCGCCTTGGCGCAAACGACTACAGCTTCGGCGGCAACTTCAATCGCCTGAAGAACCTCGCCGTGATGAATGGCGGCACCTATTATGCCCCGAGCGTCACCTCCTTTGACGGGAGCGGTGCACAGGAGATCGCGCTCCTGATCCGTCACGCTTTCGAACAGTCACGCGGGCGGCCGGTGCTGCTTGCCTGTGCCTCCATGGGCGGGACTGTCTGCTCGCATATTGCCCGGGACCGGGAAGCTGTACATTACCTGAGCGGGCTTGCGGTTCTGGGCGGTCCGCCCGACCCGGGCTACGCCACCACGCCTGCGGCGAAGCGTCGGCTGCCGCTCTACCTGTCCCACGGGAGTTCCGACAGCGTCTACTCCCTGGAGGGGCAGGCGGCCGTGTATCGCAAGCTGCAACAGTCCGGCTACCCGGTGCGACTTACGGTTTTCAACACCGGTGGACACGGGACGCCGATCCGCATGACGGACTGGCGCAAGCTCCTCACTTTCCTGTTGAACGGGAACTGATCGAACATCCCATTTTTCGTGGATTTTCCCGTCTGAGGAACTAAAACGCTTTGGGGAAACAGCGGGCTGCGGCCCGCGGGCAAGGAGCAGATAGATGACGCCTGACGTACGGCCGCTGGTGGCGGGAAACTGGAAGATGAACGGGACCCGGGGTTCTCTGGACCAGATCAAGGCGATCAGCGAAGGCGTGAGGGGAGGGCTGTCCAGCAAGGTCGATGCGCTGATCTGCCCGCCCGCGACGCTGCTCTACGTGGCCACGGCCCTCTGCACCGACAGCCCATTGTCGATCGGTGCCCAGGACTGCCATCAGAATGCAAGCGGCGCCCATACCGGTGACATCTCGGCGGAGATGATCGCCGACTGTTTCGGAACCTACGTCATCGTCGGGCACTCCGAGCGCCGCACCGACCACGACGAGGAAGACGCGCTGGTTCGCGCCAAGGCCGAGGCCGCCCATGCGGCCGATCTGACCGCCATCATCTGCATTGGCGAGACCGAGGAGCAGCGCAGGAAGGGCGAGACGCTCGACGTGCTGAAGCGCCAGCTCGCCGGCTCGATCCCCGATGGAGCCAACGCGGCGCGTACCGTCATCGCCTATGAACCGGTCTGGGCCATCGGCACCGGCCTGACCCCCACCGTTGCCGACGTGGAGGAGGCGCACGCCTTCATGCGCAGGGAACTGTCGGAGCGGTTCGGGGAGCAAGGAAGCACCATGCGCATCCTTTATGGGGGGTCGGTGAAGCCATCGAATGCGAAAGAGCTGATGGCCGTCCCGAACGTCGATGGTGCACTCATCGGCGGCGCCAGCTTGAAAGCGGAGGATTTCCTCGCCATCTACCGGGTCTATGAAGAACTGATGGCGTAAACCTGCCCGCAAGGGCTTGGAATGCGCAACAGCCTCATGTAAAGAGCCGCCAACCTTATGTTATTGCCCTTGCGAAGGGCAGGGATTTTGCCATGCAAACCGTTCTGATCGTCATCCACCTCATGATCGTGCTCGCGCTCGTCGGCGTCGTGCTGATTCAGCGTTCGGAAGGCGGCGGACTGGGCGTTGGCGGCGGCTCCGGCTTCATGTCGGCCCGCGGAACGGCCAATGCGCTGACCCGCACCACGGCCATTCTCGCAACGCTTTTCTTCGTGACGTCCATGACCCTCGGCATCCTGGCGCGCTACGAGTCGCGGCCCACCGACATCCTCGATCGGATTCCGGCAACGCAGGGTACCGGTAGCGGCATTCTCGACGCACTCGGTCCGGCACCGACGTCCGAAGCCCCGGCTGATGCTCCCGCACAGGATGGCGTCCCGACCGGTGGTGAGGCACCTGCACAGGGTGGGGCTGCAGCGCCGTCTGCAGGCCAGGCCCCGGCGCCGGCTGCTCCCGCCAATTCGACGGGCGTGCCGACGGGCCAATAAACGCCCTCGCTGCAACAATCTCCGGCAGGCCAAAAGCCTGCCGGTTTTCTTTTGTCCAGATTCCGTGGACCAGCGTCACCAAGGTGAATTATAGGGCTGGCGGAATCGCTCATGAACAGGTATCCGGTGACTCCCATGGCGCGATATGTATTCATCACAGGCGGCGTGGTTTCTTCCCTCGGAAAAGGAATTGCTGCCGCGGCACTCGGAGCGTTGTTGCAGGCCCGTGGTTATCGGGTACGCCTTCGCAAGCTTGATCCCTATCTGAACGTCGATCCGGGCACCATGAGCCCGACGCAGCACGGTGAGGTCTTCGTCACCGACGACGGCGCGGAAACCGACCTTGATCTCGGACACTACGAACGTTTCACCGGGCGCTCTGCCACCAAGACCGACAACATAACCACCGGCCGGATCTACAAGAACATCATCGACAAGGAGCGACGTGGCGACTACCTCGGCGCCACCGTCCAGGTGATCCCGCACGTCACCAACGAGATCAAGGACTTCGTGGTCGAGGGAAATGACGACTACGACTTCGTCATCTGCGAGATCGGCGGTACGGTCGGCGATATCGAAGCCATGCCTTTCGTCGAGGCGATCCGCCAGCTTGGCAACGAATTGCCGCGCGGCTCGGCCGTCTACCTTCACCTGACCCTGATGCCCTACATCCCGGCTGCCGGCGAATTGAAGACCAAGCCGACGCAGCATTCGGTCAAGGAACTGCAGGCGCTCGGCATCGCGCCGGACATCCTGCTGGTCCGGGCAGACCGCGAGATCCCGGAGGCGGAGCGTCGCAAGCTGTCGCTGTTCTGCAATGTGCGCCCGTCCGCGGTTATCCAGGCGCTGGATGTCGCGAATATCTACGACGTTCCCATGGCCTATCACAAGGAAGGCCTGGATTCTGAAGTGCTCGCCGCATTCGGCATAGAGCCGGCTCCGAAGCCGCGGCTTCAGGCCTGGGAAGAGGTTTGCAACCGTATCCATACGCCGGAAGGCGAGGTCACAATCGCCATTGTCGGTAAGTACACGGGCCTCAAGGATGCCTACAAGTCGCTGATCGAGGCCCTCCATCACGGCGGAATTGCCAACCACGTCAAGGTCAAGCTGGAATGGATCGAGTCGGAGGTCTTCGAGAAGGAGGATCCGGCGCCCTATTTGGAAAAGGTGCACGGTATCCTCGTGCCTGGCGGCTTCGGCGAGCGCGGTGCGCAGGGCAAGATCAATGCAGCCCGCTTCGCCCGCGAGCGAAAGGTCCCGTACTTCGGGATCTGCTTCGGCATGCAGATGGCGGTTCTGGAAGCAGCGCGCAATCTCGCCGGTATCGAGGATGCCTCCTCGACCGAGTTCGGTCCGGCCAAAGAGCCGGTCGTCGGCCTCATGACGGAATGGGTCAAGGGCAACGCGCTGGAAAAGCGCGCCGCGTCCGGCGATCTCGGCGGCACCATGCGCCTTGGCGCCTATGATGCTTCGCTGAAGAAGGAAACGAAGATCGCCGAGATCTATGGCTCGACCGCAATCTCGGAACGGCACCGCCATCGCTATGAGGTGAACGTCGAGTACAAGGACAAGCTGGAAAGCTGCGGGCTTGTCTTCTCCGGCATGTCCCCCGACGGACTGCTGCCGGAGACGATCGAGTATCCGGATCATCCGTGGTTCATCGGGGTGCAGTATCATCCCGAGCTGAAGAGCCGCCCCCTCGACCCGCATCCGCTGTTTGCGAGCTTCATTGAAGCTGCGCTGGAGCAGAGCCGCCTGGTCTGATGGTGATGCCGGCAGGTGAAACCGCCGTCTATCCTTTCCACTATCTCGTCGCTTTGTAGGCGGCGAGGGCGCGTGCGCGGGCACTCCCGTGATCAACGATGGGACGCGGATAGCTCTCCCCGAGCCTGATGCCGGCCTTCTGCAGGATGTGATCCGGCGCCTCGAAGGGTCGGTGGATGTATTTCTTGTTTAGGTGACTCAGTTCCGGCACGTAGCGCCGGACATAGTCCCCGTCCGGGTCGAACTTCTCGCCCTGTAGCGTCGGATTGAAGATACGAAAGAAGGGAGAGGCATCGGCCCCGGAGCCGGCGACCCATTGCCAGCCTGCGGCGTTGTTGGCCGGATCGGCGTCGAGCAGCGTCTCACGGAACCATTCCTCGCCCTTCCGCCAATCGATCATCAGGTCCTTGATCAGGAAGGACGCGGTGATCATCCGCACGCGGTTGTGCATGTAGCCCTCCCGCCAGAGCTGGCGCATGCCGGCATCGACGATCGGATAGCCGGTGAGGCCCTTACTCCAGGCACGGTAGAGCGCACCGTCGAATGACCAGGCAAAGCCATTGAAATCGGCGTTCCAGTTGTCGGTGGCGAGGCGGGGAAATTCGATCAGAAGCGAATAGTTGAAATCCCGCCAGGCGAGCTCCCGGCGAAAATGCGTGATCTGGCCCGGATCAC
Source organism: Pseudorhizobium flavum (assembly GCF_044142885.1). Lineage (NCBI taxonomy): Bacteria > Pseudomonadati > Pseudomonadota > Alphaproteobacteria > Hyphomicrobiales > Rhizobiaceae > Pseudorhizobium > Pseudorhizobium flavum. The sequence continues at coordinate 29,373 of NZ_JBIOKZ010000014.1, read as the reverse complement.
CGTTATCGAACCCGCTTGCCGCATGCCATGCCTGGGCCGGAGTGACCTCCCCATGGGCGAGGTGCGGGGAAAGGCGCGAGGTGATATCGCGAGCGGGTAAATCACGCCCTGACTTGTACTCGCTCAGGCCGTTTTCGACGAAATCCTCCAGGCGGACCCGGGCCCCGGCTTCGCCCGGAGTCCAGATGTCACCGAATCCAGCGGCCCAGTCAGGCTTGGTCGGAAGCAGTCCCCATTCTTCCAGTTGTTCCGATGGCGGCGTGGACGAGACTCCTCTAATCGCATCGGGTGCGGCGAGCGGTTCGCGCGGTTCTCCCAGTGCCTGTAGTGCCTTCCAGAACGGCGTGAAGACCCGGAAGGGTTTTCCGGCTCCGGTACGGACATGTGAGGGATCGTGAAGAAGCTGGCCATGGAAGGCATGCACCGCAATGCCCGCGGACTTCAATCGGCGGGCAAGTTCCCGATCCTGATCATCGCGCTCATAGCTGCGGTTGAGATAGATCTGACTGGCGCCTGTCTGCTGGACAACCTGGATTAAGACCGTCGCTGCCTCCCCGGTGAAAAAGAGCAGATCACCGCCACGATCATGCAGCGCCTGTCGCAGAGCCAAGAGCGAATGATGCAGCCACCATGCCTGGGCTGGTCCGAATGGCATACCCCCGCCGGCACTGCCTTCGCGGATGAACAGGGCGATAACCGGCGCGCCAGTCTCGACGGCGGCTGACAGTGCGGCGTTGTCTGCAAGGCGCAAGTCCCGGCGGAACCAGACGATGACAGGCGGGATCTCGGCAGGCAAGGCGAACTCCGGAGATTGATCTACAGTGCTCTACGCTTGATCAGCGGGCCCGGATCATGGTCTCAGGAGGAGGATGGGGCAGGGGGTGCCGACAGTCAGTGCAGGTGCGTGCGGGGGCCGGACGATCAGCGCATCTGAATGGGCGAGGATCTTCATCATCGACGAATCCTGCTTTTCGAAGGCGTCGGCGACCAGATTTCCTTCGCTATCCCTGCTCAGTCGTGATCGCAGGTAGTCCTGCCGACGGTCGTTGCCGGCAAGATCACGCGCCACGACGGCATGCCCCTCCCGGTTCCTCTCGGGGAGGCGGCCGAGCTCTCTGAGCAAAGGTTCAAGGAACAGCAGGCCGCAGACCAGGCTGGCGACGGGGTTCCCCGGCAGGCCCAAGACCTGCATGTCCCCAAGCGATCCAACCATCAGCGGCTTGCCCGGCCGCATGGCGATGCGCCAGAAATCCAGCTCCATCCCGGCCGCTTTCAGCGTGGATTGTACGAGGTCATGGTCCCCCACCGAGGCGCCGCCCGAAGTGACCAGCACATCCACGCCCGCAGCCTTTGCCGCGTCCACTGCACTCCTTATCGCGTCTTGGTTGTCGGGCACGATCCCCAGATCGACGACTTCGCCGCCATTGTCTTCGATGAGCGCCGAAATCCCGAACATGTTGGACGCGATGATCTGGCCGGCTTGAGGTGTCTGCCCCGGCGGCAGGAGTTCATCACCCGTGGCCAGGAGGGCGACCCGCGGACGGCGATAGACCTCCACCGTGGGGTGGTTCATGGCCGCAGCGACGGTCAGGCGTGAATAGTCGAGGAGCGTGTCCTTCGGCAGCACCGCTTCGCCTTCGACGAAATCCTGGCCGCGCGGGCGGATGTGTCGCCCCGGGAGAACCTCGAACGTCGTGCGAACCTGGTCGCCCCCAAGCAGTTCGGCGTCTTCCTGGAGGAGGACAGTATCTGCTCCAGGGGGTACGGGGGCGCCGGTGAAGATGCGCACCGCCTCGCCCTTGGCAACCGCACCCTCGAACGGATGACCGGCGGCCGCCATGCCTGTGACCACAAGCGTTGCGCCGACGGTCGGTGCATCTTCGGCGCGGAGCGCATAGCCGTCCATGGCAGACGCATCGAAGGGCGGTTGGGTTAGTCGCGCGGTCAGCGGCTTGGCAAGAACCCGCCCATTGGCCTTGGCGAGCGGAACCGTCTCGGTCCTCTCGATCGGGCGCGCCCGCGAAAGCAGCCTCGTCTTTGCCTCGGGCACTGGCAGAAGACTCATGCTCAGCCTCCGCTTCGCCGATAGGCGCCCGACTTGCCACCCGTCTTCTCGATGAGGCGGATGCCACCAATCTCCATGCCCTTGTCGGCGGCCTTGGCCATATCATAGATCGTGAGACAGGCGACGGAAACCGCGGTCAACGCCTCCATCTCGACGCCGGTCTTGCCAGTAAGCTTAGCGGTTGCGGCGACACGAAGTCCCGGCAGTGATGCGTCCTCGGTGATATCAACCGCGACCTTGGTGAGCATCAGCGGGTGGCAGAGCGGAATGAGGTCCGCCGTCTTTTTCGCGGCCATGATCCCTGCGAGTCGCGCCGTTCCGATCACGTCACCCTTCTTCGCATTGCCTTCGCGGATCAGCGCCAGCGTTTCCGGCAACATGCGTACAAAGCCCTCCGCCGTGGCGGATCGCTCGGTATCGGCCTTGTCGCCGACATCCACCATTTTGGCTTCACCGGATGCGCCGATGTGGGTGAGGGAGCCGCCGCCCGACATCATTCAGCCGCCGCTGTCGACGCGCTGTCGCCACTGAGCAGCGCTTGCGTCGCCTTCGCGACGTCATCCTGGCGCATCAGGCTTTCTCCGACCAGAAATGTGGTGATCCCCGACTTCTCCAAACGCAGGCAGTCCCCGCGACTGAAGATGCCGCTCTCCCCAACCAGCAGCAGGTTCTCCGGGACCAACGGAGCAAGGCGCTCAGAGGTCTCCAGACTCACCTCGAAAGTACGCAGGCTCCGGTTGTTGATCCCGATAAGGTGAGAGGAGAGTTTCAGTGCGCGCTCAGTCTCCTCGGCATCGTGGACCTCGACCAGAACGTCCATGCCGAGCGCCATCGCTTCGTCCTCGAGGCGACGCGCCTCATCGTCCGTCAGCGAAGCCATGATCAGGAGGATGCAGTCAGCGCCCCAGGCGCGGGCCTCGTGTACCTGATAGGTGTCGAACATGAAGTCCTTGCGGAGTGCAGGCAAGGAACAGGCGTTACGCGCGGCGACGAGATACTCCGGGGCGCCCTGGAAGCTGGGCGTATCCGTCAAGATCGAGAGGCAGGTGGCGCCGCCCTCCTCGTAGGCCTTCGCCAGTGCAGGGGGATCGAAGTCGGGACGAATGAGCCCCTTTGACGGGCTTGCCTTCTTGATCTCGGCGATCAGGCCGAATGCCCTATTCTCCTGCCTTGCCTTCAGTGCGCGGTAGAAACCCCGCGGGGCCTCCTGTTCCGCGGCCTGGGCCTTCAGCTCCGCCAGAGGCGTGCGGGTCTTGGCGGCTTCGATCTCCTGGCGCTTATAGGCCTCGATCTTCCTCAGGATATCGGTCATCGGCTAGGTCTCAATCTTCATCATTTGACACGGCCACGAGCCGGTCGAGCGCGGCAGCGGCTTCTCCGCTGTCCAGGGCGCGGGTAGCCAGTTGCATGCCTTCTGGGATGTCTGCGGCCTTGCCTGCAACGACAAGCGCGGCGGCTGCATTGCAGAGCGAAATGTCGCGATAGGCGTTCTTCGTTCCGCCAAGCACGGCGCGAAGTGCAGCCGCGTTGGCGTGGCCATCGCCGCCCTTCAACTCATCGAGGCTGGTGCGCCGGACACCGAAATCCTCCGGCGTCAGATCGAACGTTCGGATCTCTCCGGCCTCCAGGGCAACGACATTGGTGGTTCCGGTGGTCGTGATCTCGTCCATGCCATCGCCATAGACGACCCAGACGCGCTCGGAACCCAGATCGCGCAGAACCTCGGCAATGGGCATCAGCCAGCGGGGAGAGAAGACGCCGAGCAACTGCCGACGGGCTCCGGCCGGGTTCGACAAGGGCCCGAGGATGTTGAAGATCGTCCGGGTGCCGAGCTCGACCCGGCTTGGACCAACATGGCGCATGGCCGAGTGATGCATGGAGGCGAACATGAAGCCGATGCCCGCTTCCGCAATGCACCTGCCGATCCGGTCCGGCCCGATCTCGAGGTTGACGCCAAGCGCGGACAGGGCGTCGGCTGCTCCCGATTTCGAGCTCAAGGCGCGGTTGCCATGCTTGGCCACCGGCACGTCGCAGCCGGCGACGATGAGCGAAGCAAGCGTAGAGATGTTGTAGGTGCCTGTACCGTCACCACCGGTCCCGACGATATCCACCGCGTCGGCCGGCGCAGTGACGGGTAGCATCTTTGAGCGCATCGTTGCCACGGCGCCCGCGATCTCGTCGACGGTCTCACCACGGACCCGCAATGCCATGAGGAAGCCACCGATCTGGGAAGGCGTGGCTTCGCCGGACATGAGGACCTCGAAAGCCTCGCGGGCTTCCGCCCGGGTCAAGCTTTCGCCATTAGCGACCTTCGCCAGCAGGGGCTTCAGTTCAGGCATATGTTACCCCCTCCGTCAGCGGATCATGCCGGTTACCTGATCGGCAACAGCCTGATTGATCGAGACGCCGTATTCATTCTGCAGGCGGTTGACCATCTGGTCCAGCATGTCGTCACCGGCAGCGTCGGCGATCTGTCGAAGCGGCTCATCCTGCGCAAGGGCATCCGCCGGAACCTGATCCGTCGAGGTGACCCGGATCAGAAGGCGGCTTTCTCCGTCTGCAGCCGTTGCCGTTGTCACCAGATCGACTGGGCCGGCGAAGACGGCGCTGGTCGCTTCAGGCCCGAAGATCGCATCGTCGCCATTCCGGCGCAGGCCCTGCTTGGTCTCCACGGCGACCCCAAGGTCCTCGGCGATCGCAGCAAGGGTCTCGTCGTTCTCGATCCGCTCCTTCAGTTCGGTCGCGCGAGCGCCGAGAGCTTCCCGCTGCTGTTCGGCGGTCCAATCCGCGACAACCTTCTCACGTACCTCGTCTAGCGTACGATCCCGTTCGGGCAGAACTTCCTCGACCTCGAACCAGACATAGCCGTCATTGCCCAGCGACACCGGGAGAGGCTGGCTACCCGGCTCGGTCCGGAAGACGTGGGCCAGAAGCGTTTCGGCTGCCGGCAGGGTGGCGATCTTCTCGTCCTCCTGGTTGTTGCCGGACGCGTCGGCGGTCACGGTTACGGCCTCGAGCTTCAGCTCCTTCGCCGCTTCAGGCAGGGTCGCGCCCGACGCCCGGACATCCTCAAAACGATCGTGGGTGTTGAGGATTTCCTGAGAGGCGGCGGAAAGCGCCAGCTGTTCCCGGACCTCTTCCTTCACCTCGTCGAACGACTTCGTCGCTTCCGGCGTGATGTCGGTCACGCGGAGGATCACCGGTCCGAAGGCGCCTTCGACAACGGGCGTGGTGCCGCCTTCCTGGGACACGGCAAAGGCGGCGTCCGCGAGCCTCTGGTCGGGCATGGTCTCGCGGCTGAACTGCCCGAGCAGCACGTCCGACGCCGTCTTGCCTTGATCAGCCACGAGTTGGTCGAAGGTGGCGCTTCCATCAGCGAGCTGTGCCGCGGCCGCATCCGCCATTTCCTTGTCCGCATAGGTCAGCTGTTCGATGGTGCGGGTGCCGCGGGTGGTGAAGCTTTCCTTCTTCCGCTCGTACTCGGCGCGAGCCTCCTCGTCGGTAACGGATGCGGGATCGGCGATGTCTTCCGGCCGAAGCGTCACATAGGTAAAGCGGCGGTATTCGGGAGCCCGATAACGAGCCTTTACTCCTTGGAACCACGCAGCGAGAACATCATCCGCCGGCGCCTTGATGGGGTCAATATTCGCGTTCGACAGGAGCAGGTAGTCCACAGTCCGCACCTCGTCGCGATACTGCCGCAGCGCATCCAGCATGACCTGAGGAGGCGTGAAGCCGTCGGAGACCGCCTCGACGATCTGGCTGCGGACCGCCACCTTGCTGCGCTCCGTAATGTAGTCGTCCTCGCGAAGACCTGCATTACGCAGCCGCGAGGTGAACAGATTGCGGTCGAACTGGCCGTTCGCTCCCTGAAAGGCAGGGTCCTCGGCAATCAACATCGCCAGCCGGTCCTGCGACAGGCCAAGGTTCATGTCGTCCGCGAGCTGGTCCAGGGCTGCGCCTGCCGCCAGTTGCGAATAGACCTGCTGGTCGATGCCGAAGGCGCGCGCCTGATCTGCCGTCAACTGCATGCCGAACTGACGCCCGAGTGCGGATACCTGTCGCTGGTAGGCGAGAGCGAATTCCTGCGTCGACACTTCCTGTTCGCCCACGGTGAGCACTGTGTTTGCGTCCGTGGTGACGAGTGACGTTGAAACGCCCCAGACAGCGAAGGATGCGACCAGTAGCAGGAGGAGCGCCTTGGCAACCCAGGATCGGGACGCGTTTCTGAGGGAATTGAGCATTGCCTACGGTACCTTGCGAATATGTCGAGGCCGCGCGAATGGCGGCAGGTCGATTGTCTCTAGAACAATCCGCGAAGGAAATGAAGGCATTTGCGGCAAGGGTGGCGCAGGAGGAACCGGCCACCTTCGGACGGGCTAACGCTGCCTCTCAAGCCGCCTGATCAGATCGGTTGCATCTGCGGGCGCGCGCACTTTTGCGTCATTGTCGAAATAGACATAGACATCACGCCCGCGGGGAAGGTCCGCCGCGGCAGGGAGGACGCGCTCCGCCTCCTCGGGATCTCGCCCCGATGCCCAGGCACGGATCAGCGCGGCCCATCGGTCGAGCGCCGGCGCATCATAGCCGCTGACATAGAGCTCCTCGGATCCGTGGAGACGACAGTAGACAAAGTCGGCGGTCAAATCCATGAGAAGGGGCCATTCGACGGTGTCGGCGACCACAAGACCTGCTCCATGACGTCGCAAGAGCGCAATGAACTCCTCGCAGCGGAAACTCTCGTGGCGGATCTCGAAGGCGTGCCGCAGGGGCCGGTTCAGGTCGGTCTCCGCGAAAGCCCTGCCTTCCAGCCGTCCGTCGTGGCGCCGCGCGAGCCGGGCGGCGTCTTCGGTGTTCTTTGGGAGCATCGCCAGGAATTCCTCGAAACGCGACTTGTCGAAGGACATGCGCGGCGGAAATTGCCACAGCAGGGGACCCAGCTTGTGACGAAGCTTCAGCAGGCCGGACGCGAAGAAGTTCGCCAGCGGAAGCTCGATGTCGCGCAGTCGCTTCATGTGCGTGATGTAGCGAGAGCCCTTGACGGCGAAGATGAAATCTTCTGGCGTCGCATCGTACCACTTGGCGAAGGACTCAGGCCGCTGCAATCCGTAGAAGGTCCCGTTGATCTCGATCGTTGGGAATTTCCCGGCCGCATAGCTCAGCTCACGCTTCTGCGGCAGGTCCTCCGGATAAAAGGCGCCGCGCCACGGCTTGTAGGTCCAGCCTGATATACCAATCCTTATCGCGCCACGCGCCGCCATGGGCTGCGGTGCCTCCTGCCTTGCTGGCCGCCACACGCGACCCGGCAGGTGAAACTGCTGCCCCGGTATTCCGGTTCCGCTCACTTGGCGAAGATGAAGAAGGCGCCGAGCGCAATGAACGCAAAGCCGAGGCCCTGCTTCCAGTGGAAGGATTCCCCGAGGTAGAAGATCGAGAAGAGTACGAAGACAGACAGGGTGATGATTTCCTGGATCGTCTTCAGCTGCGCCGCGTTGAAATAGCCATGCCCGATCCGGTTCGCGGGAACCTGGAAGCAGTACTCGAGCAGAGCAATTCCCCAGCTCGCAAGGATGACGACGTAAAGCGGTGAGGTCTTGAACTTCAGGTGGCCATACCAGGCGAAGGTCATGAACAGGTTGGACAGGAGAAGGAGGCCGATGGTGGCGGCGGGAATCGCGTAGTTTGGCATGTTGGGTGTCCGGTGAGATGCGCGCTACCGCAAGCATGCCGGCGAGGCAAAAACAAGAGGCTTGCGTGGCCGATCTGCCGCGTACCACCCGGCAGACAAGCGGCATTGCCGGGCAAGGCAGCAACTGGTACCAGCCGGATGATGTATTCGGCCGCTTGCGACCTCACCGCTGACCGATGGAAATACAATCCAGACTTAACTGAAGGACCAGGAATTGCCTATTCGTTCAACGCAAGGGGCCGATCGGGTCGTTGCCAGCCGCAAGCCGTCACCGGCCACACGCTTTCTTCTCGGAGCGAGCCTCGTCCTGATCGCCTTCAACCTGAGGCCGGTGTTTTCCAGCGTGTCGGCACTCCTTCCGGAAATTCGGTCGGGGCTCGGGCTGGGAGACATGGGAGCAGGTTTCCTCACGACCTTGCCGGTCGTCTGCCTCGGCGCCTTCTCCCCATTGGCACCGCGCCTGGCGCAGAGGATCGGGTCCGAGCGAACCCTGCTCCTCGTCGTGATCCTTCTGACCGTCGGCACGGCGATCCGTGGCATTCCCTCCCTCCCGCTACTGTTCATCGGAACTGCCGTTGCGGGCGCGTCCATCGCTGTCGCCAACGTTCTGCTGCCGGGGCTGGTCAAACGCGACTTTCCAGACCGCATGGCTCTTCTGACCGGCCTCTACACAATGGCTCTTTGCGGTGGTGCTGCCGCGGCCGCGGGGCTGACGCTCCCGGTCGAACATGCGCTCGGCAACTGGCTGGGCGGTGCCTTGGCCATCTGGGCGCTGCCGGCGGCGATTGCCGCGCTCGTCTGGTTGCCACAGGTGGTGCGGGCAGGACGTCACGACAGGCGTGTCAGCAAGCGGGTCGTCGGTCTCTGGCGAGACAGGCTCGCCTGGCAGGTAACACTCTATATGGGGCTCCAGTCCGCATTGGCCTATTGCGTCTTCGGGTGGCTGGTCCCGATCTTGCGCGAAAGGGGACTGGACGGGATCGCGGCCGGTGGCATTGTTTCGGTATCGGTCATGGTGCAGGCCGCAGCATGCTTGGTCGTGCCCCACATCGCGGTGCGGGGAAAGGACCAGCGGGTCGTCAACGCCGCGCTTTGCGTCATTTCGGTTGGCGCGCTACTCGGCCTGCTGTTCGCGCCCTTGTCGACGGTCTGGCTCTGGGCCGTGCTGCAGGGTATAGGGCAGGGTGGACTGATTGCCGCCGCCATGACCAATATCGTACTGCGCTCTCCCGATCCGCTGATTGCGTCCCATCTCTCGGGCATGGCCCAATGTGTCGGATATCTCCTAGCATCAATCGGTCCACTTATCGTCGGCTTCATTCGCGGTTGGACAGGTAGCTTCGCGGCGACGTCCGTGCTCTTTGTCGCGCTCGGCCTGGGCGCCGCAGTGAACGGCTGGCTCGCCGGCCGCGCGAGATACGTTAACGTAAGGGTGGAGGAGACGGCTGTTTCGTAAGAAGCGCGAAACCGATGCGGTCTCCAAGAGGACTTTCCGCCTTCGCTGCAAAATTGATGGCGAGATACTCGCCACGGCGCGCGAGGGCCCCATATCTATTTTTCGGCGAGGCTGGACGGGGTACTTGGGAACCCCGTCACGATAATTTCAGGACGGAGGGTTATTTGATGCATTCGATTATCAGGACGGCCGGACTCGCATTTGCGCTGGCCTTGGGAACTGGAAGCGCCTTTGCGCAGGTCGTCGTGTCATCCAAGATCGACACTGAAGGAGGCGTTCTCGGAAACATCATCCTTAAGGTGCTGGACACCAATGGTATCCCAACCACCGATCGGATTCAGTTGGGGGCGACACCGGTGGTGCGCTCCGCGATCACTGCTGGAGAGATAGACATCTATCCGGAATACACGGGCAACGCCGCATTCTTCTTCGAAAAGGCGGAAGATCCGGCCTGGAAGAATGCGGAACAGGCTTATGCCCTCGCAAAGCAGCTTGATTACGACGCCAATCAGATTGTCTGGCTGACGCCGTCGCCCGCGAACAACACCTGGGCAATCGCCGTGCGCAAGGACCTCGCGGAAGAGAACAACCTCAAGTCTCTGTCCGACTTCGGCGCCTATGTCGCCGGTGGGGGAGAGGTGAAGCTCGCCGCTTCGTCGGAGTTCGTGAACTCCGCCGCAGCCTTGCCGGCTTTCCAGTCCACCTACGGATTCACATTGCAGCCGGAGCAACTGATCACGCTCTCCGGCGGTGACACCGCAGCGACGATCGCCGCAGCGGCCAACCAGACCAATGGCGCCAATGCGGCGATGGTCTACGGGACCGACGGGGGTATCGCGCCATCGGGTCTGGTGGTGCTGGATGACGACAAGGGTGTGCAGCCCGTCTATCAGCCCGCTCCGATTGTGCGTGAGTCCGTGCTGAAGGAACATCCGGAGATCGAGACGCTTCTTCAGCCAGTCTTCGAGAAGCTCGACCTCGTCACGCTTCAGGATCTGAACGGACGGGTGCAGGTGGGCGGTGAGCCGGCCAAGGCCGTCGCCGAGGACTTCCTGACGAGCAACGGCTTCCTCAAATAGTTGTCTGCCCGTCGCAGCGATGCCAACATGCGGCCATGACCGGGCGAGCCGACAGGACTGGCGAGTGACCACACGGATCGACAAGCTCGGCATTGCGATCGCGCTGCTCGTCGCCTTGGGCGTCGCTTCCCCATTTGCGACAGCCAGGGCGAACAGGATCGTGCAGGGCGAGGCGGTCGGCCTTTTCTCTGCTTTGCCCGCATGGGCAGCCGGGGCGATTTTGACCATGGCGACTCTCGCCGCGCTATCCGGCCTCATGGTCACCCGAACGTCGATGCGCCTGCTTATGGCCGTTATGGGAATCGCCGCAGTCTTCCTCGGCATCGGCCTTGCGGGGCAGTTCCTGGCGCCGGACGGTAACAGCTATGCCCGCATTTCCCCTGCCTCGGGGTTCTGGATCCTGTTTCTCGCGCTCGCTCTTCTGGCGATCGATGCCATAGCGCGCTCAAGGCCGCGCCCCGTGGTGCGGCTCCTCTATCTCGTCGCGACAGCGGCAACGCTGATGCTCGTCCTGTTGTCCGGTGTCTGGAATGATCTCTCGATCATGAAGGAATACGCCGCTCGTGCCGACGTCTTCTGGACCGAAATGACGCGGCATCTTCTGCTGGCGATGGGCTCCCTTGCTGCCGCGACCGTCGTGGGGCTTCCGATGGGTGTTTTCTGCGAGAGAACGCCTGCCGTCAGGTCCGCCATGCTCAATACGCTGAACCTGATCCAGACCATCCCTTCCATTGCGCTTTTCGGCATTCTCATCGGTCCACTGGGCTGGATTGCAGCCAATGTTCCTGGAGCGTCGGCGGTCGGCATTCGCGGCATCGGTGCGGCTCCGGCCTTCGTCGCACTCTTCCTTTACTCGCTCCTTCCGGTGGTCGCCAACACGGTGGCGGGACTGGATGGAGTACCGAGGGCCACGCGGGAGGCGGCGAGGGGCCTCGGCATGACGTCGGCCCAGCGGCTCTTCCGGATAGAATTCCCGCTGGCTCTGCCCGTAATTCTGACTGCTGTCAGGATCGTGCTCGTCCAGAATATCGGACTTGCAACGGTGGCTGCCTTGATCGGAGGAGGAGGTCTTGGAACCTTCGTCTTCCAGGGATTGGGGCAAACGGCTACGGATCTCGTTCTACTGGGAGCCTTGCCGACCGTGATGCTCGCCTTTGCCTCGGCGGTCGTATTCGATGCGCTGAGCGAGATGACTGCGTCACGCACACAGGGAGGAAGGGCCTGATGATCGAGATAGAGTCCGTCACTAAGCTCTATGACGGAAGGCCCGTGGTGGACGACGTTTCCATGGTGGTGGCGCCGCGTACCATATCGGTGATCGTCGGCACGTCCGGGTCGGGCAAGACCACACTGTTGCGGATGATCAATCGGCTGGTGGAGCGGGATGCAGGTTCGATCCGGATCGACGGCGAGGACAACCGGTCGATCCCCGGCCACGAACTGCGCCGCCGCATCGGCTATGCCATCCAGGGGCACGGGCTCTTCCCGCACCGGACCGTATTCGAGAACATTGCCACGGTGCCTAGATTGCTGGGGTGGGAGCCCGCACGGATCGACGCAAAGGCGGGGGAACTCCTGTCGCTCTTTCAGCTTGACCCCGAGAAATTCGGGCCTCGCTACCCGCACCAGCTTTCAGGTGGCGAGCAGCAGCGCGTCGGCGTCGCGCGGGCACTTGCGGCCGAGCCAAACATATTGCTCATGGACGAGCCCTTCGGTGCGCTCGACCCGATTATCCGGGCGAAGGCCCAGGACGATCTGCTGACCATCCAACAGCATTTCTCCACCACCATCATCCTGGTCACGCACGACATGGAGGAAGCCTTTCGGCTCGCTGACAAGATTGCGGTGATGGATGGTGGCCGGCTTCTTCAGTACGGACGCCCGAACGAACTTGTGCGGCGGCCGACCACGCCATTCGTCGAGGCGCTGATCGGTACGGCAGAGCGTCCCTATCGCCTGCTGGCGCTCGCCACGCTCGAGGAGGCGGTCGAGGCGGGAGAGGCCGACGGCCCTGCCATGCCGATACGGACAAGCCAGAAGGACGCGCTCGCAGAGCTCCTATGGTCGCGTCGGGAGGCCCTGCCGGTGGTGGCGGGCGACGGCAGCCCGGCGGGTCGAGTCACCCTGGAAGCGCTCCTGAGGCGAGCGGGCGGTACGGGATGAAGAAATGGCTGCCACGCACTCTCCGTCTTGCCCTTTTCGCACTGCTGCTCGCATTTTTGCTGGCGCCGCAGAGCTTCGAACCTCTTCTCAAGCCGCTCGTGCAGCGAAACGCGCCGGCCATCTACAATCAGGGCAGCCTGTTACTGCTGACCACCCAGCACCTTCTGACGGTTGCGATCGCGATTACTGCGGCTGCGATTGTCGCGATCGGTCTGGCGATCCTGGTGAGCCGGCCAGTGGGACGCGAATTCCTTCCATTGTCGCGAAGCCTGGTCAACATCGGCCAGACATTTCCCCCCGTCGCCGTCCTCGCTCTCGCCGTACCGATCTTCGGGTTTGGCGAGAAGCCCACCTTGATCGCACTCTTCCTCTATGGCCTGCTGCCGATCTTCGAGAATAGTCTGACCGGACTGACGACACTGCCTCAGCCGGTCATGGAAGCGGCCCGCGGTACGGGAATGACCGACTGGCAGCGTCTGCTGAGGGTCGAGTTGCCGCTCGCCTTGCCGGTCATGCTCGCCGGTATCCGCTTGTCCGTCGTCATCAGCCTTGCGACGGCCACGATAGGATCGACCGTGGCGGCCAAGACCCTGGGTGAAGTGATTATCGCCGGGCTTCAGTCCAACAACCTTGCCTTCGTGGTGCAGGGTGGGTTGATCGTTGGGGCCTTGGCGGTGCTGATATATGACGCATTGGCCGCACTGGAGCGCCGAGTGGCGGTACGGCTTTAGCCAGCCGGCACCGTCCGTGGATTCTCATCCAAGAAAGGTACCGTGATGCCCGTCCAGCGCTTTAGTTTCTATGTCCTGCTGGTACTGGTTACGATCGCATTCGTCGCGGTCATGTTGCCGTTCTATTCTGCCATCTTCTGGGCCGTCGTCCTGGCGATCATCTTCTTTCCCGTGCATGCCAGGCTGGAGGCGCGGCTGGGTAAGCACCGGAACCTGTCCGCATTGCTGTCCGTCACCATCTGCGTCTGCTTGGTCATTATACCCGGGATGATTATCCTGAGTTCGCTGGTGAGGGAAGGAAACAACCTCTATCAGCAGATCGATACCGGCCAGATCGACATCAGACGCATCCTTCAGCAATTGCAGAACTCTCTCCCGGAATTCGTGAGAGAGCCGATCGAAAGCCTGGAACTGATGGGTTTCGATGAGATTAGAGACCGAGTTGCGTCGGTCTTCATGGAGGGTGGCCGGTTCTTCGCCGGCAGGGCCCTGAGCATCGGTCAGAATACTTTGCAGTTCTTCATTGTCTTCGGCGTGATGCTGTATCTGCTCTTCTTCCTGTTTCGCGATGGGCGGTGGCTGATCGGAATGCTTCGGCGGTCGTCACCGCTCAGCGAGGGCCATACGCAGCGATTCGCCGCAAAGTTCGCCTCTGTGGTCCGCGCGACCGTTCGCGGCAACCTCATCATCGCGCTCATACAGGGTGCAATTGGAGGACTGACATTCTGGGCGCTCGGGATTTACGCGGCGCTTCTGTGGGGCGTGCTGATGGCCTTCCTGTCGCTCCTTCCGGCCGTTGGCGCGGCTGTCGTCTGGGTGCCGACAGCTATCTACCTCGCCCTGACGGGCGCCTGGTTGAAGGCCGCCATCCTCGTCTTCGTAGGCGTCCTGGTGATCGGGCTCGTCGACAATCTGCTGCGCCCGCCGTTGGTCGGGAAGGAAACGCGGCTTCCGGACTACGTGGTGCTGATCTCGACCATCGGCGGCCTGTCACTGTTCGGGGTGAACGGCTTCATCATCGGCCCGCTCGTTGCCGCTCTCTTTATCTCCGCCTGGAGCATCTTCACGGAAGAGAAGGGACTAAGTGATCACTGACAAGAATGTGCGGATCGCAAGCCGCTTGCGGTCACGCGGCGCGCTAGTGGCGGGCGGGAGACGAAGAAACCGAGAACTACACCTACGCTATAGCCCTCCAAAATGACACCTGAAAGCCGCCGAAGATCGACAGAAGGGGCACGGGTTGGCATTATGTTGCCCGTGTCCAACCGCAGGAGCGATGCAAGGACAATCCGCGCGCAGCGTGAAGGAGCAGAACCATGGTAGTCGTGATGTTGATGAGCGTGGCGCTAGTCGCCGTCCTTTGCGTCGTGGCCTATAAGCTCGCAGTCTATGCTCTGCCCTTCATGCTTGGATTGACTGCTGCGCAATTCGCCTATCAGACCGGCCCCGGCGTGATAGGTGCCGGGCTGGTCGGCCTCGTTTCCGCTGGCGTGGCGTTTGGCATCCTCGCTCTGCTGTTCGAGACGTTGCGCACGCCCATCCTGCGCTTGATCGTGGCGCTGATCTTTGCCGCACCCGCCGCCGTCGCGGGCTATGCGCTGGTCCATGGCATCACCAAAGAGGCGGTGCCCTCTGAAATCTGGCGGCAAATCTTCTGTCTGGTCGGCGGCGGATTCGTTGGCGTGTCGGCTTTGATGCGACTGGCCACACCATTGCCCTCCAGTCCCGCGCCTGCTCGCTGAGGTTGGCAGAAGCAGCGAGGGGCCGTGACCGAGCAATTTAGCGATACCGATCATTGGAAGCTGCTCGCAACGGCCAAGCGATTCTTGACCGCAGCAGACGTGCTCCGGCGGTCGGAGGAATACCAGTCATCCAGAGTGCTATTTACTCCGGTCCTCCATCTCACAGCGCACGGAATTGAGGTGCTGCTAAAAGCAAATCTGCTTGGGGCGGGACTCACGCTTGACGATGTGAAAAAGAAATATGGTCACAGCATCGCGGCGCTTTGGGCGGATGATCTGAACCAACTTCTGCGAGATGAGGCTGCATCGGAAGCTCGGAAGGTTTGGCAGAACGCCCAAGCCGATGGGAAATGGCCGGATCGTTTTGATGATGATCCCGTGGCCCTTCTGGAAGAATACCTCGCTGCCATCAATGCGCTGCACACGGCGGCGTCCGAATACGCCTTGAGATATGTCGCTGCATCCGAAATGACCGCACCAAGGCCGCACCTTCTCATAGAGACGTTCTTGCCGGTTTCCGATCTTTGCGTTCGGCAACCACGCGCGTTTGTGCCTTCAAGCTGATATGCAGACCCGGCGCTAATGCGCCGGGACATTGTTACTGGCGGCCCTCCGGCTCTCTACAGCGCAATGTGGAAGCGCGTTCGCCTCCGGGCCGGCGCGGCTGCCGCCGCGTCTCATCTTAGGAAGAAGGTTGCTAAGGGCGTTGCCCTCGCGCGGCGCAAGAAAACTCTCCGGCCTTTCGCGGCATAAACGGCCCGCTCCCCGCAAGCGGGTCCCCTCCATTTATTCCACGGTGCCAAAGACTTCTCCTGCACCTTGCTACCCGTGGCTCGCCGCCGGGCAAGGGTTCAGGAGCGGCGCTTCGCTGCTCTGAACCCCAAACCCGAGGATCAGAGACATGACCAACCTTTCCGACAGCAATCCCCGCATCTATGTCGCCTGCCTTGCCGCCTACAATAACGAGTATCTGCACGGCGCTTGGATCGACGCGGATCAGGGCGCGGACGAAATCAGGGACGAGATTGCCGCGATGCTAGCGCGCTCGCCGATCAAGGGCGCGGAGGAATACGCCATTCATGACTATGAGGGTTTCGAAGGCGTCAGCATCAAGGAATATGCCGGCATCGACACCGTGGCACGCATGGGCGCTTTCATCGCCGAGCATGGCGCGCTAGGCGCTGGCTTGCTGGAGCAGTTCGTCGGTGACATGGACCAAGCCGAAACCGCTTTGCGGGACTGCTATCATGGCCAATTCCCCAGCCTTGCCGACTTCATGGAGGATTTGACCGCTGAAAGCGGCGTCACGATTCCCGAGGCGCTGCGCTACTATATTGATTGGAAAGCAATGGCCCGTGACGCTGAAATGAACGGCGAGTTTTTCACAGTCGAAACCGCACATGACGAAGTGCATGTGTTTTCCAGCCAATGAAAGCCGGAGCGCCTTGCCCGCACTTTTGCGGGCGGGCGTGTCGCGGAAACATCGAAATAGTGTTAAGCAGAAAATAACCAATATTGATCGGGTTGGCCGCTCAACGTATCTGCTTTGAGCGGCTTCTATATTTCTAGCGATCTTTGAACCTCTAAGGGCTGGGCGCTGCCTTGCGCGCCCCGGCTTTGGGAGGTGACGCCATGCTTAGCATCGACTGGCGTTCGCCGGCGGCATACAGGCACGCGAAGCACATTTCGGCCGCCGGTTTCGCTTGGGAATATCTGCGCCGGAATAACGATTATCGTCAGGATTTCCTGACCATCGCACTAACCGGAGGACCGTCCGGCCGTGACCTTGAAGCGTTCGCGGATCGCTGGGGGTTGCGATTTCCCATGCGATCCCGACGCGCCGCATGACCGGCCGCCGCCAATCTGGAGTCCGAACCTTCAACCGCAAGCGGTGATGCTGTCGCCCGTCGAGCATAAGGACGGCGACACCGAACCGATATTGACGCTTGCGCAACTCGCCGGCCTCGATCTGCGCCGCGCTGCCGATGGCTGGCATGGTATCTGGCAGGTTGATGGCGTCACACATCAATTCTGGCTTCCCGAGGCGGTGCCCGACGCAGCCGCCTTCTATGCCGTCACCCTGCCGATGGATTCCTTTCTGGAGCTTCGCGCTCACGCTGCCCGCCGTTTCTGGCGGTCCCTCAACGGCCGCGCGCCCGGTCCCGACTTCCGGGCCGTTCCTGCCCAACTCCGGCAATGGCATATCCTGTCCCTGCGCGCGCTCGACGCCCGACTGCGCGGAGAAAGCTATCGCACCATCGCCGAAGTCCTGCTCGGCTTTCGCGGCTCCAAGGAGGATTTCGAGAACGACCCGCGCAAGAACAAGGCCCGCCGTCTGGTTGCGCACGGCATCAAGATGATGTGCGGCGGCTATCGCCTGTTGCTCCACTACCCTATCAAGCCCGGCAAGCGTTGATCGTTAGCGAGCACCGTCTTGTTGCAAGTCGCAAACTTACTGCCAGTTGCAACAAAGAGGTGCGACACGAAAAGAGCCGGAAAGCCAGCCCTCGGGGAAATGTTGCGGACTTTAGAATTCCTGTGAGAACTTCAGCAGGAATGGAGTGGAGCTAACAGACTGCTTCATGTTTCATGAACGGCAAGGCGGCTGCTCAGCTGAATAACTCGTTGCGCAATCCATGATGTCGCACGACCATGCCTGAAATTTATTTTGAGGAAATTTACCATGACCTTACTAAAGACGCTGCGTTTGATTTTCAGTCCTTGCGCCCCGGTGGATCGTGTTAACTTCATCCAGCTAGAGCTTGACCCAGAAGTGATGCGGTTTCTTAACAATGGTGCGGTTGATCATGACAGGATCGATTCGACGACCGCGCCGTTTCTCATGCCACGAGGAACCGAGCCGAACGTCTGGACAGCGCGACGCAATGAGGATGACGAGTTCGTCGGCTGGTTCTGCTTGTTGCCGAAAGGGAGGGCGTTAGCTGAGATCGGATATCGACTGCGCCGGGAAGCTTGGGGTCAGGGGCTGGCAACTGAAGGAGCTTTGGCTCTTATCGGTTGGGGCTTCGAGGTTGCGGGATATGACAAGATTGTGGCCAATACAATGGCGGTCAACCAAGGGTCACGCCGTGTAATGGAGAAGGTTGGCATGATACACACGCGGACGGATTTCTTGGATTTTCCCGACCCCATACCCGGCACGGAGCACGGCGAGGTAACGTATGAGTTGTCCTGTTCAGAATGGGCCAACAATTGAGAGACATATCAGCTTTTAGGACGCGACAAAGCCACTCGAAACGTCAGCGATGAGGTCGATTCCTGCCGGTCGGATATTGTGAAATTCCAAAGCTTGCGAGGTGAAGTAAGCTAAAAACCGCCGATGCTCACGCCTTGTTAGCTGCCGCCTGTTCCAGAATCTTCCTATAGCCCTCATGCGAAAGCCATTGCGCGCGTTCGAGATGGCTTTGCCAACAACGATAGGTCCGAAGTTCCTCGGCAGCCGGATCGCGGTGAAGCACGATCCGCGCGACTACCTTCCAGTCCGCGCCCTCGGCCTTGGCATCCAGCAAGCGTAGATAGGTCACGAAATGCCGTTCGTCATAGACGGTTATGGTGTCGCCGGTCGGCGCTTCGTCGTCCACATCGGGATCGAGTTCGACAGGAACCCGCATAGTCATTCCCCGTATCTGACAGAGCTTGTCTGCGGTGCGCCCCCGCAAACGATTCTCTCTGACTCTTGGTGATCGGGGAGTTAGTAACCGTCACGAAACGGCCCCATGGCCTTTAGCTCGGAAAGCCTGTTGTATACGCCACAGGCTCCCCGACCATAGGTCAAGGAGTTGGTGCCGTTCTGGCTGGCACCGGCCATCCGTGAGGGGTTACTACGCCCCAGAGCAGCGCGTCTGCTCCACCCGCAATCTTAGCCGAACTGCGCGGGAATGTCTTTGCCTTTTCGGCGTGACACCGCGACGGGCCGCTGAAATCCCACACCAATTAGCCGCAAGATGCCCCGAGGGGGGTGCCGCCAACGCATAGGCGCAAATGCGGCACGCTACGCGCCGCCGATCCCTCGCCATGGTTCGCCACAGTCCGCTGCCGCCCCCCGGCAGCCCAATCCCGACTGGAGGTGATCCATGCCCAACCCGCTTGCGGGCCTGCCGCCGCGCCTGTTGCGCACCAAGGAAGCCGCGCGCTTCCTCGGCATATCCATCCGCACCCTTGAGAAACATCGCACCTATGGCACCGGCCCGACCTATCGCAAGGTCGGCGGTCGCGTCCTCTACACCGTCCGCGATCTGGAAGACTGGAGCGCGGTCGGCGAACGCAAATCCACCCGCGACAAGACCGCCGGCACAGTCTTTCCCGCCCGTCCGCTCACGCCCGAAGAACGGGACGAGTGCTAAATGCTGCGCGAGGACGATCACGCCCCCGCGCCGCCGACCGAGGACAGCGAGCGCAGCCGCCTAGACCCTTTCGTGGTTGCCACGGGCGATGCGCCGCCGCGCGACCAGCGCGACTTGATGGAACGGCCGTTTTTCTCGCTGGCGAAGACCCCGCGCACCAAGCCGATTCTCTATAAGGCCGCCGACATAGAGGTGCAGGTGTTCGGGATGCCCGAGCATGGGATGGCGACCATTTGGGACGCCGACGTGCTGATATGGGCGGCCTCGCAGATCGTCGCGGCCGAGAACAACGGCCTCACCACATCGCGTTTCTTCCGCTTCACGCCCTACCATCTGTTGCGCGCCATCGGCCGGCCGACCGGCAACCGGCAATATCTATTGCTCAAGGCCGCGCTGGCGCGGCTGCAATCGACTGTCATCGCCACCACGATCCGCAACGGCCCGCATTGGCGTCGCCGGCAATTCTCATGGATCAACGAGTGGGAGGAAATGACGACGCGCGCCGGCCGCGTCGAGGGCATGGAGTTCGTCCTGCCCGAATGGTTCTACAACAGCGTCATTGACCGCTCGCTGGTCCTGACCATCGACCCGGCCTATTTCCGGCTGACTGGCGGCATCGAGCGATGGCTTTATCGCGTCGCCCGAAAGCACGCCGGGCACCAGCGCCATGGCTGGATTTTCGAGGTCGCGCACCTTCATCAGAAATCCGGCAGCCTCGCCCGGCCGTCCGACTTCGCGCTGGACCTGCGCCGGATCGCGGCCCGCCAGCAACTCCCCGGCTACCGCCTCCAGATCGAGCGGGAAGACGGCCGCGAGCTGCTGCGCATCCGCCCCGAAAACTTATCAACAGGCACTGTTGATAAGGGTGTGAATACCATCGGCACATCAGGCGCACGGGGTATCGGCACATCAGGCGCACGACTATCGGCACATCAGGCGCACGAACCACAGCTAACGCTTTGGCCTGAAACGCGGAATCCGACCGCTAACTTATCTAACAGAGAATCTAACTCTTTTTCTTTGACGCGCGCGCAGGCGAAGCGTGGTGCCGGTTCTGCCGGGAACGGCGAGCTATGACGCCCGCCGTTGACGCAGCGCACGCGCGCAATCCCCACCAGCACATCGCCGGAGACGCACAATGACCTGTCGCGCCCATCGCAGCGCGCACGGCCGTCCGCTGCCGGACGGGCCTGCGCCCTTCACCACATTGGTCGAGCTGACTTTCGAGAAACGCCGCATCGAGCATTGGATCAGGTTCGGCCGCAAGAGCTATGAACAGATCATCGACCGCCGCCGCAGCGTCGTCGGGTTCGCGCCGGGCAGCGTCTTCGCCTTCGTCCGATGGGCGAATGGCGAGCATGGCACGGTCGTTTCCCGCATCGACATTGTGCGGGCCATCGGGCGCGGCGAGCCGTTCCAGACATTGCCATTCGTCCGCCCCGGCGGCGAAATCCTGTTGCGCCTCGACGGCTGGCCCAAGGTGCAGCGCGGGCTTGCCGCCATCGACGCCGTGGAATCGCTCGGCCTCGACCCAGCTGACGCCGCACCGGAGCATTGGCGGCACGTCCACAACCGTTTGACTGCCAATCTGGAGCCGCACGCCTACACGCCCGAGCGACATGCCGCGTGGCTTCACCGCCGTAGGATCGAGCCGTGACGCGCCGCCGCATCCTCACGGTGACGGCGCTCGCCGCCATCGGCATCGCCGCCGCCAGCGCCGTCGATTGGCCCGTGAAACTCATCTGGAACGCCACGGCCAGCGTACCCATCGGCTTCTACACCATCGAGCCGGCCGACGCGCTCGGCGTGCCCGAGCTGGTCGCCGTCATGCCGCCCGAACCGCTCGCCGCCTTCATGGTCGAGCGCGGTTATATCGCGCGCGGCGTCCCGCTGTTGAAGCGCGCCTTGGGCCTGCCGGGACAGCAGGTTTGCCGCACCGGCCGCGCGATCACGGTTGACGGGATCGAGATGGGCGAGGCGCTGGAGCGTGACAGCCTCGGCCGCGATCTGCCCGTCTGGCAGGGCTGCCGCGTGATCGGCGACGGCCAGCTTTTCCTCATGAATTGGGAAGTCCGCGACAGCCTCGACGGCCGCTATTTCGGACCCATCCCCGCAGCTTTCGTCATCGGCCGAGCGATCCCGCTCTGGACCGATGAGGAAGGCGTCGGCCGCTACGAGTGGCGCGCACCGACGCATTGAAACCACCCCCGAAAGCCAACCACAGGAGATTTCCCATGGCAGAAATAGGCACCTTCACGCGCACCGAAACCGGCTATGCCGGGGAGCTTCATTCGTTCGGCCTCCACGAAAAGCTGTTCATCGTTCCGGCCAAGCCGAGCGACATGAAAAACGCGCCCGACTATCGCCTGCGCCTCGATAGCGAGGACGGCCCGGACGCTGGCCCCGCATGGAAAGACTCCAGCGAAAATGCCGGCGACTTTGTGTCCATGAGACTGGAGGGGCCGATCTTCCCGTTCCCGATCCGCGCCAAGCTGTTCCAGTCCAACGACGATTCATCGGTCTGGACGCTACGTTGGAAGCACCCCCGGAAAGTCGAGGACGAGGAATGACGGCCGCGCGCGTCCGGCCCGCCATCCGGTCCAAGATCGTCATCCCTTTGTTCGCGGAAAAGCCGTCTCATCCCTCTGTCCCGCTCGGCCACCGGACGGCCGGCGCTTGCGCCTTGCCCTTGACCGCAGCGAGCACGCTGGCAGGCTGGTGTCGAAGCGGAGACAGGACTGCATGGCATTATGCCGTCCTGATACTGGCCGGCGCGCTTTCCGTCTGCGCCGGATCGGGCGTCGCGGTCGCGCAATCCGCGCCCGTCGAGCGCCCGGCCGCCGCTCATCCCTATGCGACCCACGTCGCCGAGGCGTCGCAGCGGTTCGGCATCCCCGAGCACTGGATTCGTGCCGTGCTGCGCGCCGAGAGCGCGGGCGACGTGCGCGCGATTTCGTCGGCTGGCGCGATGGGATTGATGCAGGTGATGCCCGACACATGGGCGGGCCTGCGCGTCCGCTACGGCCTCGGCCGCGATCCCTACGACCGGCGCGACAATATCCTCGCAGGCACGGCCTACCTGCGCGAAATGTTCGACCGCTATGGCAATGTCGCGGCGATGCTGGCGGCCTACAATGCCGGTCCCGGCCGCTATGACGAATACCTTGCGACCGGCCGCACGCTGCCGGCCGAGACGCGGGCCTATGTCGCCGCGCTCGCGCCGATCCTCGGCGGCGCGGCTGCAACCGAACCGCCGTCATCGGCACCATCACCGCCGCCCGATTGGCGTGAATCACCGATGTTTGTCACACGCTCGACCGACGCCCAAACTGCGCCTGCGCTGCCGGCCGAGGCGCAATCTGGCGATCTGTTTGCTGCCGTTTCGGAGCCGGATCGCCGATGAAGATCGCCTATGCCGACCCGCCCTATATCGGCTGCGCGCACCTCTATCGGGACCATCCAGACTACGCGGGCGAGGTCGATCATGTGCGCCTAATCGAGCGGCTGGAGCGCGACTATGACGGTTGGATATTGCACGCCGCCGCCACGCCGCGCTCCATCGCAACGCTTGCCCCGCTGGTCGAGCGGACGGGCGCGCGATGGATGGCATGGGTGAAGGGATTTGCGGCGTTCAAGCGCAATATCCCGGTCGCCTTTGCATGGGAGCCGGTCATCGTGAAGGCAGCGCGAAAGCCTGTCGTCAGCAAGCGGCTGGTGATGCGGGACTGGATTCAGGAGAGCATTACGCTTCGCCGTGGCCTCACTGGCGCGAAGCCCGAAGCGGTCTGCCATTGGGCTTTCGAGATGGTCGCCGCGCGTCCCGACGATACGCTCGACGACCTGTTTCCCGGCACCGGGGCGGTTGCCCAAGCGTGGCGCACATGGCGGCTCAAATTCGCTTTGCCGGACGAGCCGGCGGCGCGCTCCGCAGCGCCTCGCGGTGTGCAGGATCGTGCAGCGGATGGAGCAGGATCATGAAGGCTGGAGGGGCAGAAAAGGCAGGAAGGGTGGAGGGCAAGATTAAAGAAGACGGCACCATATCGGGCCGCTTCTGGAAATTATTGTTGTCTGCACACTGGTTAGGTTGCCGGTTCCGGCACCATGGTTTTGAGGGGCCGCGTGCCGCGATTTCGCGCAAAGCCTTGGCTTTGCAGGGTTTCGAGCGGCACCATAGGCCGATATCGGCCGTTTTTCGGCGGTTTCGTCAGGAGTCGCGCCCGTGAGCGCCGACGACGAAAACCGCTTCCGTCCGAAGCCCGGCCGCATCCGATCCGACACGCCGAAGGCCGGCAAGACCAAGAGCTTTTTCACGCAGGTCAAGAAGATCACCCGCCAGCATCAGGCGGCAGCCTCCCGCGATCCTTCCATGCCGTCATCCGCTCGCCCGTCATCGCCGGGGCGGTCCCGCGCCATGGTCGCCAGCGGCAAGGGCGTGAAGCGCGGGCGTGGCACGAGCTTCGTGCGCGCCCGGAACATCTCCGGCCACTGGCATCATCGCCAGCCGGGCAGCCGCCGCGTGATCGTCAAGCAGCGCAGCATCCGGGCCGCATGGAAGGGCGGCCGCGCCCGCGCACATCTGCGCTATGTCCAGCGCGACGGCACGTCACGCGATGGCGAGCGCGGCAGGCTCTATTCGGCGACCGAGGACCGCGCCGATGGCGACGCCTTCCTTGATCGCGGCAAGGACGACCGCCACCAGTTCAGATTCATCGTCTCGCCCGAGGACGGCGCGGAGTTGTCGGACCTCACGGCCTACACCCGCGATTTCATGAAACAGGTGGAAGCCGACCTCGGCACGAAACTCGATTGGGTCGCCGTCAATCACTACAACACCGGCCATTCCCATGTGCATGTCATTGTCAACGGCCGCGACGATACGGGCGGGGATCTAGTCATCAATGGCGACTATCTGTCCGCTGGCCTGCGCGAACGCGCCAGCGAGCTTGCCAGTCTGGAACTCGGCCCCGTCACCGAGATCGAGCAGACCCGCAAGCTGTCCGCCGAAATCGACCAAGACCGTTTCACCCGCATCGACCGCGCCATGGTCGAGGAAGCCGATGCCCGTTTCCTCGACCTGCGCCATGAACCGGCGGAGCCGAAGCGGCAGTTCGAGCGGACGCTGCGTTTGCGCAGGCTCGGCAAGCTGGAGAAGATGGGGCTGGCGACCGAGCACGCGCCCGCCGTTTGGGAATTGAGCAAGGACATGGAGCCTGCCCTGCGCGAGCTAGGCGAGCGTGGCGACATTATCCGCACCATGCAGAAGGCGCTCGGCCCGCAGGGAGGCGAACGCGATCCCATGAGCTTCCAAATCCATGACGGAGCGCCCGAGACGCCTATCGTCGGTCGCGTCGTGGACAAGCACCTGTCCGACGAGCTGGGGGAGAACCTGACCGTTGTGGTGGACGGGATCGACGGCCGCACGCACCACATCGCCGGCATCGCGCCCGAGCGGCTGGAGGATGTCCGCATCGGCAGCGTCATTGAGGTCGGCCCGGCCGAGGCCACGGCCCGACCGTCCGACCGCTCCATCACAGCCATCGCCGAGGACGGCATCTATCGGCCGAGCCGCCATCTGGAGCAGGCGAAGTTTGAGGGCCGCGTTCCGAGCGGCGACTATGAGGGCTATGTCGATGCCCATGTCCGCCGACTGGAGGCGCTACGCCGGGCCGGGATCGTCGAACGCATCGACGCAGATCAATGGCGCATTCCCGATGATCTGGTCAGCCGCGCCGCCGTCCATGACGCCGGCCGCGACCGGCAGGCCAGCGTTCGCGTCCTGTCCCCGTTCGATCTAGGCAAGCAGGTCGGATCGGATGGCGCGACCTGGCTGGACCGGCGATTGGTCCATAGCGAAACGGACGATCTTGCGCCGGCCGGCTTCGGACAGCAAGTGCGTGAGGCGATGGACCAGCGCCGCGAGCATCACATCGAAGAGGGCGACGCTGCCCGAGCGCGGAACGGCCGCATCTTCTATCGGCGCAGCCTTCTCGCCACCTTGCGCGAGCGGGAGGTCGCCCGCGTCGGCGCGGAGATGGCCGAAAGGAAGGGGCTGCCGTTCCGCGCCGCCACGGACGGCGAGAACGTCAGCGGCAAGTTCACCGGCACCGTGCAGCTATCGAGCGGCAAGTTCGCGGTGGTCGAGCAATCTCATGAGTTCACCCTTGTCCCTTGGCGGCCAGTCATCGACCGCCAGCTCGGCCGCGAGGTCATGGGCGTCGTGCAGGGCGGATCGGTGTTGTGGCAGCTAGGGCGGCAAAGGGGGTTGGGACTTTAGAGCACCTGAAACGGCGTTGCGACACCGGCGCTATTCGGATAGGAGATAGATATTCGTATTGCCAAGTGTGGAGCTATCAGCATGGGAAACGCTAAGTCAGCAGACAAGTAAGCCGCAACAACAAGCACTGTTGTTGCGGCGTTCTGTAAGATCAATCCCAATCTGATTGTTGACGAGCAGACGCCGCCCGGAATCTTTAATCGAGCGGTTGATTCGTCATGACTATCACACGCCCCGCGTGGGCCTATACGTTGCCGGCAGCCCTGCTGCTGATGGCTCCCTTCGACATCCTCGCGTCACTGGCGATGGATATTTATCTCCCCGTCGTCCCAGCGATGCCCGGCATCCTAAACACGACGCCATCCATGATCCAGCTCACGTTGAGCCTCTACATGGTCATGCTCGGCGTGGGACAGGTGATCTTTGGCCCAATATCGGATCGCATCGGGCGACGGCCGATCTTGCTTGCGGGTGGGGCGCTTTTCATCGTCGCTTCTCTCGGAGCGGCATGGTCGTCAACGGCCGCAGCCTTCGTCGCTTTTCGCCTGCTACAAGCGGTCGGCGCGTCGGCGGCGTTGGTAGCGACGTTCGCGACGGTTCGCGACGTTTATGCCAGCCGCCCCGAGGGTGTCGTCATCTACGGTCTTTTCAGTTCGATGCTGGCCTTCGTGCCCGCCCTTGGCCCCATCGCCGGAGCACTGATCGGCGAGTTTTTCGGATGGCGGGCGATATTCGTCACGCTGGCTGCACTTGCGTTGCCTGCACTCTTGAACGCCGGTTTCAGATGGCACGAAACCCGCCCCTCGGATGAAGTAAACACACGCCGTTCCGTTTTGCCTATCTTCGTGAGTCCAACCTTTTGGGTTTACACGGTCGGCTTTAGCGCTGGCATGGGCACCTTCTTCGTCTTCTTCTCGACAGCCCCCCGAATGCTCATAGGCCAAGCCGATTATTCCGAAATCGGGTTCAGTTTGGCTTTCGCCACTGTCGCACTGGTCATGATTGTGACAACCCGTTTCGCGAAGTCCTTTGTAGCCAGATGGGGCATTGCGGGATGCGCGGCGCGTGGGATGGCGTTGCTCGTTTGCGGGGCGATTCTGTTGGGAATCGGTGAACTTTTCGGCTCACCATCGTTCCTCAGCTTCATCCTGCCAATGTGGGTAATGGCAGTCGGTATTGTCTTCACGGTGTCCGTCACCGCCAATGGTGCTCTCGCACAGTTCGACGACATCGCAGGATCGGCAGTCGCCTTCTACTTCTGCGTCCAAAGCCTGATCGTCAGCATCGTCGGGACACTAGCGGTAACGCTGTTGAACGGAGATACGGCTTGGCCCGTGATCTGTTACGCCACGACGATGGCGATGCTAGTTTCGACGGGTCTTGCGCTACTTCGATTCCGTGAGGTTCACGCCGAGAGGTCGCCGGTCGTCTGACCGGCGACTGGCAGGACGGTCGGCACCCATGCGGCGCACCCGTCATCGCAGCTTCATGAATGGCGGTATCCTAACCGGCAGGATACCGCTCATTTCCCTTGTTCAGTTCATGGCCGTTGCCGAGCATCTGAATTTTCGGCACGCGGCCAACGCGCTCGGCGTCAGTCAGTCGAGCGTCAGCGCGCGCGTGAAGGCGCTGGAGAAAAACTTGGTGTCCTGCTGTTCGAGCGCCATGCGCGAGGCGTCCGGCTAACGGATGCAGGCAGACATTTCATGGAGCTGGTCGCGGTGGGCGTCGATCAGCTCGATCACGCCGTCAAGACCGCCGGCATGACAGCGCAAGGCGAATGCGGCCGGCTACGCATCGTTGTCTATGCCCTGATTCCGGCAGCTTCCTTGCAGAACTGGTCGCCAGTATCGGAAGGGCCATCCCAATCTCGACATCGAAATCACGGAGGGCACCGCTGGCGGCCGGTCATCGACCGCCAGCTCGGCCGCGAGGTCATGGGCGTCGTGCAGGGCGGATCGGAATCGTGGCAACTCGCGCGGCAGAGGGGGATAAGCCCCTAATCTGTTGTAGATGAACGTAGCCGCTCGAAACCGGTGATGAGGCTGTCAAGTCCGAAGTTGAACGCAGCATCTATGCCTTCTGTTTCCAACTCGTGAAACAGATCGTGCAGGAAGGACGACGGTGCTTGCTCGGACACATCTGGCCTGTCCGGAACTCTCTCATCGGCATCAGATGCCTGCTGCTCGAGAACGGAACCGACCACATAGTGACTGACCGCCCGGAGCGCCCAAACAGCGTGCTTCGGACCAAAGCCCGCCGCGCAGAGAAAGCGTATTTGTGTCTCGGCAGCGCCAAAATTCGGTTCTGTCGGTCGAGTGCCGGCATGGATGCGCGCCCCGTCGCGATAATAGAGCAACGCCGTTCTGAAACTCTGGGCGTTCTCTTTCAGGAATAGCCGCCAGTCTTCGTTCTCTTCGGGTAGCGAGCGGGTGTGGCGTTCCGTCAGCATTGCCTCGGCCAGTGCGTCAAGCAGCGCGCGCTTGTTCTGGAAATGCCAGTAAAGCGCAGGCTGCTGAACCTTGAGGCGTTCAGCGAGCTTTCGCGTCGTCAGGTTGTCCATGCCAACCTCGTTCAGCAGCTCCAGCGCCGCTGCGATCACGGTGCCCTTGTCCAGTTTGGTCATTCACGTTCCTTCGCCAACGCTTGACAATTTATCACCGATAAGTTCTATGTCCATGTCCTTATCATTGATAAAGTCGCTCGCATTGAGCGGCGCTGGAGTTTCAGGTGCGCAGCTCTGCCATCATCGCCCTGCTGATCGTCAGTCTCGACGCCATGGGACTCGGCCTCATCATGCCGGTCCTTCCGACGCTTCTGCGCGAGCTTGTGCCGGCGGAGCAGGTCGCTGGTCACTATGGTGCTTTGCTGTCACTCTATGCGTTGATGCAGGTCATCTTCGCGCCCGTGCTTGGACAATTTTCAGATGCTTACGGTCGGCGTCCGGTGCTTCTGGCTTCCCTTGCGGGGGCCGCAGTCGATTACACGATTATGGCATCAGCGCCGGTCTTATGGGTGCTCTATATCGGCCGGCTCGTCTCCGGCATCACGGGCGCAACCGGAGCTGTAGCTGCCTCAACCATTGCGGATTCGACGGGGGAAGGTTCTCGCGCACGCTGGTTCGGCTACATGGGGGCCTGTTATGGGGCAGGCATGATTGCCGGGCCAGCACTTGGTGGTATGCTCGGTGGTATTTCTGCCCATGCTCCGTTTATCGCCGCTGCCCTTCTCAACGGCTTCGCGTTCCTGCTTGCCTGCATTTTTCTCAAGGAGACTCATCACAGCCATGGCGGGACCGGAAAGCCGGTTCGCATCAAACCATTCGTTCTGTTCCGGCTGGATGATGCATTGCGCGGGCTAGCTGCGCTTTTCGCAGTCTTCTTCATTATTCAACTGATCGGCCAAGTGCCTGCGGCCCTATGGGTCATCTATGGCGAGGACCGTTTTCAGTGGGACACCACGACTGTTGGTTTGTCGCTTGCGGCATTTGGAGCAACACATGCGATCTTCCAAGCGTTTGTTACCGGCCCGCTTTCAAGCCGGCTTGGAGAGCGGCGCACGCTACTCTTTGGCATGGCTGCGGATGCGACTGGCTTCATTCTTCTGGCTTTTGCCACGCAGGGATGGATGGTGTTCCCGATTTTGTTGCTGCTTGCCGCCGGAGGTGTTGGCATGCCGGCCTTGCAGGCAATGCTTTCAAACAATGTCAGCAGTAACAAGCAAGGAGCTTTACAGGGAACGCTTACAAGCCTCACCAATCTAAGCTCTATCGCGGGACCGCTTGGCTTCACGGCACTCTATTCTGCCACC
>NZ_JBIOKZ010000013.1:0-75092 GCF_044142885.1 Pseudorhizobium flavum | reverse complement strand
CGCGTGCTGCAGGGCATTGTACAAGGGATCGGCTTTCTCGGTGCGGGCGCGATCATGGTTCGTGCAGCGCGGCGGGAGGTCGAGGGTTTAACGACGGCAGCGAACATCTGGGCGACGGCAGGAATTGGAGTGATAGCGGGCCTGGGATTGGAAGCAACCGCCGTCCTGTCAACCTTCGTGGTCTTGATCATTCTCGCGGCAGTACCCGCTATGCTTCCAAAGCTGTCCGCGAAGAAATCAGGCCCGAACGAGTCTGATCCAAGTTGAGCAGATACATCGTCCCGATATCGCACTCCGTCAGCTAGGACCTCGAAGCCGGATTAGGTGCTTCGAAAGCAAATTCCTCCCGCTTCACCATTCAAGGTCGCCTGTGACATCTCCGGGGGAGGGATGCTTTAGTCCTTCAGAACGCCCATGACTATGAGTCCTGCCGCAGTCACGAGGGCGCCGAGGATGACCGGGGGAGCAACCCACCCGTGCCCCAGAAGCCCCTCAAGCACGATCACGAAGCTGGGCGTCAAATATCCATAACCAAGGACTTTGGCAGCCGGTAGACGCATGGACGCGTACTGAAGCAGTAGGAAGGTAAAGGCAGTCGTCACGATGGAAAGGTAGGCAAGGGTGGCCCAGACCGACAGTGGCAGCGCTCTAAACTCCAGCGAGGCCAGCTCGCGTGCACCCGTCGGCACCAGCCATGGCACCGTGAACACGATAATCCAGAAACCGAACAATACGGGGTTCTCCCCCCGGGATAGTTTTCTCAGCAGCGGCACGTAGGCAGCATGGCCGATCACACCAGCCAGGAAAATCAGCTCGCCGCGTCCGATATCGAACGAAAGCAGTGCCTGAACGTCGGCGCGAAATATGACCCAGATGGCTCCAAGCCCCGCCGTGACAAGAGCAGCCAGGACGTCTGGTCGTGTCCGTTGGCCGATGAACATCAGCGCGAACCCTGCGCTGATCAGCGGCATGAGGGTGAAGACTGCTCCTGTCTGGACCGGGCTGGTGAACTCCAGCGCGATGAACATCGTGAGCATGTACGTTGCTATGAGACCGCCGAGGACTGCATATCTCCAGATGGCTCGAGGCAGCGCGAACGGGACCCTCATGATCCAGAACGTCAGAACGCCCATCACTGCCACCGTCATGAGGTAGCGCATCAATGTCAGCGGCCCGGAGTCCAGATGTTGCGCCGCCATGCCGCCGAACGAGAATGATCCCGCGATGAGTGAGGCGAACAACAGCATGGCGAGATGAGCAAGCAGCTTCTCACGTCCTCGAGCATGGACGTTGGAGAGCGCAGGAGCGGGGGAGGGACCGGGCGGGGGCATGACCTGAGCAGATACCAGACGAACGCTTGTGGATAAATGCTCGAGCACGCGTTGTCGTGGAATGATTATGAGGGAGGCGCACAGGGAGTCTCATAACGGAAATGATCTCCGCTTCGCGCCCCCGCATTTTCCAGCTGAAAGCCGGCTTCTCGAAATCCCACAGCGGAAGTGGACAGTCCGCTGTCGGCCCCCTTGAAGCTGGGATCTATGCGTTCTTCCCGCGGCCATGGTGGCCAAAGGAGAACGAAAATGGGTATCGCACAATACGATCCTACCGCGCTCGGTCGGCCGGCCTGGAACGCCGGTCGCCAAGTCGGCATCAAGAAACCCCTGAAGCAGCGCCAGATTTGGGCACTTCGCTTCTTCTTGGATCGAGAAGGTAGGATGCGAGACCGGGCGCTTTTCGATCTTGCCATCGACAGCAAGCTCCGTGGCTGCGATCTGGTAAAGCTGAAGATCGGGACACTCGTCACCGGCCACGACATTCGAACTCGGGCGATGGTCGTCCAGCAGAAGACTGGACGCCCCGTGCAGTTCGAGATTACGACCGAGGTCAGGGCAAGCCTGCTTGCCTGGCTTCAGCGGAGAGGAGGTACAGTTTATGACTATGCCTTTCCCAGTCGAATTGATCCTGCCAAAAATCTCAGCACTCGACAGTACGCTAGGCTAATCGATGAGTGGGTCACTGCGATCGGGCTTCGCCGGGAAGACTACGGCACGCACTCGCTTCGACGCACAAAAGCTGCGATGATCTACAAGGCCACGGGCAACCTGCGTGCAATCCAGATCCTGCTCGGACACACCAAGATCGAGAACACCGTCAGGTACTTGGGGGTCGACATAGAGGACGCGTCGGAACTGGCAGAGCATACAGAGATCTGAAAAATGCGCGGCCTCGCGCCAAGCGGGGCCGCCATTCTCAGAAGCAGCTATGCGCCTGCATTTCGGTCATTGAGATCGTCGTTACGCTTGCCCAGAAGCGGCCGAGGCGGGATCGGGACACAAGCCCGAAGCTCCAAAGAGGGGGCCTCCGATACTCGGAGGACATTATCGCGATGGCGGTACCACGATGCGCGACGGGCGAAGAGGACAATTGTCGCCCAGACTGCGGTGCGCAGAAGCAGCGCCCCGACGGTCCTCATTTCATAGGGACCGCCCGTGACGACATGTACGGCAAATCCCACCAGGATCAGGAACGTCGCAACGAACAGGGCGAGTGACAGACCGACCGCCCAGTCCTTGCGCAGGAGAAGACCCAGTCCAGCCGCGACATAGGCGAAGCCGGCCAGGAAGTTGAACCACAGCACGAAGGGGACGATATTTCCGAGGGCGTCCGTCGCCGTCGCTGGCCCAAAGAGGGCAGTTCCACCTGAAACGACCGTCAGCACGCCAAATACAAGCCCCACTCCGGCGAGGACTTTCAGGTGCATCGGCAATTTGGGCGATTCATCCATGTCATGCAGTCCCTTCTATTCCTTCCAGACGCCCATCTCGGAGATGGTACAGCCTGTCGAAGCGATCATAGATCTTCTCGTCGTGGGTGACAGCGATGATGCAGGCGTCGTGCTCGGCGGCCAGCTTGCGAAGCAAATCCATGACGATACCGGCCCTTTTGGAATCAAGTGCAGCGGTCGGTTCGTCGGCGAGGATGATGCGCGGGCTGTTGGCGAGCGCTCTGGCGATGGCGACGCGCTGCGCTTCGCCTCCAGACAGCAGCGCCGGCATGGCGTCCTTGCGATGGCCCACCTCGAGATGTTCCAGAAGTTCGACGGCGCGCCGCTGCGCTTCGGCGGCCGGTTTGCCGGCCAGGTGCAGCACAAGGGCGACATTGTCGCGTGCGTTGAGGAAGGGCAGGAGATTGTGGAACTGGAAGATAAAGCCGATCTTGTCGAGCCGCAGGCGGCGGAGATCACCCCTCAGCCAGCGATCGTCGTAAACCGTTTCCCCGTCGAGCCGCACGAGGCCTTCGCTTGGATCGATGATGCAGCCGATGACGTTGAGCAGGGTCGTCTTGCCTGATCCGGAAGGGCCGAGCAGTGCCACGACCTCACCCGGAGAGACCTTCAGATCGACATCGCGCAAGGCATCAACCCGGGTCGGGCCCTCGCCATAATGTTTGGAGAGCGAGGCTACTTCCACGACCGGTTTCCTCTCGGTATCGGTCATGGTCATCCTCCGATCGCCGTTGCCGGATCGACCTTGAGGGCTGCCCGCACGCCGAGGCCGCTCGCAAGCACGCAGACCACGAAGATGATGCCCGCCAGCGCAAGTGCGTTGATGGGTTCGAGCATGACCCGGCGCGGGAAGAAGTCCTTGATCAGCAGGATCAGGACCAGGCCGAGGCTCCATCCAACGGTCCCGAGTGCTACGGCCTGCTGCACGATCAGCGCGACGATTGTGCGGTCGGGCGCGCCAATCAGTTTCAGGGTGGCGATCTGCTTCAGCTTCTCCATGGTCATCGTGTAGACGATGAGGGCGATGACAACGGCTGAGACGGTCAGCAGGATCCCGAGGAACAGCCCGATCTGGCGACGGGCTCGATCGACCACGGATCGGACCAGCAACTCCTCCTGATCCAACTGGGTCATGGCGGACAGGTGTTTCCATTGACGCACCGTTTGCGCGACCGATGCGACATCCGCATCGGGTTTGATCCGGGCGATCACTGCCGCGATTGTATTGCTGCTGGACGACGCGTCCCCGCGGGCGGACTGAAGCCTTGCCGCAGATGGAGCGAGTTGAGACTGGAGTGCCTGCGCATCCGACAGCGTCACATAGGCGACGGGATCGCCGCCGGAATTAACGGCGTCCTCGATCAATCCGACCACGGTATAGCGGTTGCGACCCAGGGTGATCCGGTCGCCGACGAAAAGCCCCGCCTTGCGGTCGACGACGAGCTCGAAATGGCTGCGCTCGATTTGCCGGCCTTCTACGATCTTGTGCGGACCACCGGGATGGCCACGCTCGTAACCGATCACGTAGAGTCTCAGGGTACGCCCGGCGAAGGGCGCCTCGACGGTCTGGTAGGTGATGCCGCCGGCATCGTCCACGCCATGCAGACGCGCTACGGCCTCACGGGTGTTCGCGGGTATCTTCGAGGGTTCCGCGAATGGGCCGAGCCGGCCCGCTTCCACCACCCACAGGTCAGCCTGCGGAGCCCGCACGATGTTCAGCGCGTCCGCGACCAGGCCGTTGTAGATGCCCATCATGGCGAGGACGACCGCCATCAGCAAGCCGAGCCCGAGACAGGTCAGCACGAAACGGAAGAGGTTGTGGCGGACGTCGCGATAGGCAAGATTCATGGTGAACGCTCGTCGATCGCGCGTGCCTTGCGCCCCTCCGACAGCCTTTGGCTGGGCGCGGTGACAATCACTGCCCCTTCGGGCAAGCCGCCCGACACCTCCACGCGGCCCTGGTCGGTACGGTGGCCGAATGTCAGTTCGACCTCGACCAGCCGACCATCCTCGATGATGAAGACCTTGCCCTTGTGGCCGTCGAATCCCCGGATTGCCGCCTCTGGCACCAGAAGTGCCTCTTCGAGCCTCGCCACGGTCACCAGGACTTCGGCCTGCTCACCGAGATAGGCGCGGGGAGGGCAGACCTCGCACGCAATCCAGACGCGCCGTTCCTCGTTGGCGCGGTCGCTCTCTATGCCGATCCGGGCCACCTTGCCGCGATAGACATCATGGGGCATCGACCGAAGGCGCACCTCGGCATCCTGGCCCACCGCCAGCGAACCGGCGCGCTCCTCATCGATATAGGCAAGCACCCACACGCTCTTCGGATCCATGAGCGTGTAGATGACGTCGCCGGCGCGGACCACCGTTCCCGCCTCGACATGCCGATCCACGACAACTCCGTCGAAGGGCGCCGTGAGCGTATGCTGTTTCAGGATTGCCTGTTCATAGGCCAGCGCCGCCGCGGCATCCTCTGTCTGAGACTTGATCACTGAGACGTCCGTCTGTGCGACGGTGACATCGGCCGAAGCAACGTCGACATCCCGTTTCGCTTCCTCGGCTACCTGGCGAGAGCTCACATTGCGTCCCGCAAGTTCCTGTTGTCGTTCGTTTGCTGCGCGCCTCTGCTCAAGAACGGCTTCTGCCCTTCCAACATTCGCCTCGGCCTTGGCGAGATTGGCCGTAGCGGCATCCACGGCCGCCTGTGCTCGAGCCATGCGGGCTTCCTGGGCATCCTGATCGAGACTTGCGAGCAGGTCTCCCCGGGTGACGGCGTCCCCCTCATCGACGTGGAGTTGCGTCAACGCCGCGCCCACCTGGAACCCGATCCTGGAAACGATCCGGGCTTCCACCGTGCCAAGGCCATACACCCGGATGGCGACATCATTTTCGCTGGCAGCAACGGGGAGGGGTAGGGGCCTTGCAACAACAAAGGCATAGGTGCCGCCTGCGACGATCGCGAACGCTGCAACTGCGAGATAGGTCAGTGATTTCGTCTTCATAGTACGCCGTCCTCGGGGGGAGAAGCCGCAAACAGCCGCAGTTGCACCTGGAGGAGGTGCGCGCCTTCCTGCCTGACATCAAATTCGCGGGCGCCAAGGGACCAGCGGATCGCGAGCCCCTGGACGAGCGAGAGAAGCAGTGCAGCTGCGTCGGATGGGTCCAGATCACGGCGGAATGTTCCCGCGTCACGCCCTTTGGCGACTTCATCGTGCAGAAGACTGCGGAAGGCAGCCATGGCTCCGGCAAATGTCTTGCGCAGCTCGCCATTCTCCACTTGCAGTTCGCGCGAGAAGAGGATGGCAGGCAGCGCGGGGTTTTCCGCAATGGTGTACAATTGCGTGTTAATCACCGCAGCAATTCGAGCCTCCGGGGCAGTTTGACCGCCCAGCGCGGTTTGCCATGACGAGTTCATCCGTCGGCGGATCCTTTCCGCCAGAGCCGCCCATAGGGCCTGCTTGGTCGGGAAGTGGCGGAAGATGGCCGGTTGCGTCAGTCCGATGGCGTTGGCTACGGCGCCAGTCGTCAGCCGATCCGGCCCCAGCTCGTCCGCAAGCCGAAGTGCCACCGTGAGGATCTGCTCCTTGCGCTCTTCCGCTGTTTTTCTCATGACTATCGCTGCAGTTAGTGTCTAATAACTAACTGACTTTCTCTGGTGTGTCAATGAAGGTATCACTGGGTGAGGGACCTACTGGACACCGCCAGCCGGTGTCTTCAAAATCGGAAGCTGCAGGCTCGCCTGGAAACCAGATTTTCCTCCCGCCCGGGGAGACTTGAGAATTAGTCTGCTGCCGATGCGCTCGGCGATTGCCGCAACGATAGCGAGGCCCAGCCCGCTTCCTTCTGTGCTCCGGCCCCCGCGCTCGAAGCGGGTCGCAAGCCGCGACAGGGTCTCTTCGGGGACGGTAGGTGCCTCGTTGGCGACCGTCAGTGTGCCGTCGCTGAGAAGCGATACGTTGATCGGGCGACCGTCCGCCCCGTGACGCAGGGCGTTCTCGATGAGGTTGCGTAATACGATCCCGACGGCATCCGGATCAAGGTCCGACATCACGGGGCGATCGGGAAGCTCCAGCACAATGCGATCCGCGTCGATGGAGCGCGCCAGGTCATCGATCACGATCCGCGTAGCAATCCGAAGGTCTCCCGTCTGGTCCAGCCGCAACCGGCCTCCTTCAGCTCTCGCGAGTTGCATCAGGCGTTCGGACAATCGGGTGAGACGCTTGAGCGTGGTTTCGATCTCAGCAGCCCGCGCTGCCGCCGCTTGATCCTGTGTTTCCAGCCTGAGGCGCTGTGCCTGCGCAATGGCGCCAGCAAGTGGCGTGCGCAATTCATGCGCGGAATTGGCAGCGAAACTGCGCTCTGCGTCGAACGCTGCTTTAAGCCGCTCGAGCAGTCCGTTCAGCGTCGTGGCCACAGGCGCAATCTCTTCGGGGAAGTTGTCAGGGGGAACGGGCGACATGTCGCGCGCGCTGCGCCCCTCCAGCAGATCGCGAAAGCGTCGAAGCGGCGCAAGACTTGCCTTCACGGCCAGAAGGACGAACAGGAACGCAAGGGGGATAACGATCAAAAGAGGCAAGCCGAGGCCCATCTGTATCTCGCGGGCTGCGTCCCTTCGGTGATCGAGCGGCTCGGCTACGGTGATCCGGATCGTTCCCTGAAGTGCCTCGTCGCTATAGAGCCTGTGTGTTGCCGTCTGCCCGAAGCCCGGGCCCTCCCAAGGTGGAAAGGAGGTCGGTTCGGCTGCATGTGATTGCAGCAGGATACGGCCCTCTTCGTCGCGGACGATATAGGTGAAGAACTCCTCGTGGTCGCGGATAGACGCGAGGCGTTGCGCCACGCCCTCGTATTCACGACCAACAATATCGACGACGCCTAGGGGCAGGATTCGCTGCGCGGTCTCCTGAAGGGCGGAATCAAACACCTCGTCCATTTCGCGCTGCAGGGTCACCGCGGTCACCGAGGCCGCCGCCAGCCAAAGGAGGGTCAGCAATATTCCGAGTGAAAGCCCGAGGCGGGTCTGGAGGCTTCGCAGCGGTCTCATGGCCTGCCGAGCCGATAACCGAGACCCCGTTCGGTATCGATCACCTGAGGGCCAAGTTTCTTGCGCAGCCGGCTGACGTGAACCTCAATGGTGTTGCTCTCGACGTCGGCGTCGAATGCATAGATCTTCTCTTCCAGTTGCGCCTTCGACAGAAGCTGGCCAGGCCGGGCCAGGAAGGCTTCAAAAAGAGCCCATTCCCGCGCCGTCAGGGGAACCGGTTTCCCTTCTCGATGGACACTCCGCGCCGCTAGATCGATTTCGAGGGGCCCGTGCACGACAATCGGGTTGGGATTGCCGGAGTAACGGCGGGCGACGGACCCGATCCGGGCGGAAAGCTCCGCAAGGTCGAACGGCTTTACGAGATAATCATCGGCGCCAGCGTTCAGCCCCTCGATCCGGTCGGATACCTGGTCCAGCGCCGTCAGGATGATCACCGGCGTGACAGAGCCGTGGGACCGTAGGGTTTTCAGGAAGGTGATCCCGCGCCCATCGGGTAGCATCAGATCGAGCAGGATCAGATCGTAGACTGCGCCTTTGGTTGCATCACTTGCAGCATCCAGACGCGTGACCCAGTCGACAGAGTGACCGTCAGCCATGACTTGGTCGCGTACGGCGGCCCCTAGCACTGTATCGTCTTCGATCAGCAGGATTCGCATTGGAACTCCTTAATATCAGCAAGACCAATGATCCATCTCGCTGACACGGAACTGAAGCTGTTGCTTCTGGAGCTTAAGGATGCCGTCAGCTTCGTCACGCATACAGTGCTCAAGTAGCCGCCATGGAAGTTTCCCTCATGAAGAAGACACTGACAATTCTCGCCTTTGTCGCGGCCTTTCCTGCCGGCATAGCCGTTGCAGACGATGATTGCTTCGTCCCGATGGCCGAGTGGCAGCCGCGGGAAGCGGTCCAGCGCCTTGCCCTCGAAAAAGGCTGGACCGTTCGGCGCATCAAGATCGACGACGGCTGTTACGAGATCGATGGCACGGACGGACAGGGCCGACGCATCGAAGTGACGGTTCATCCCAGCACGCTTCAGGTCATGGAGCTCGAATACAAACAGGAAGGTCGCGGCCGGAACGGGCGCAGCGACAAATGAACTGAGCCGATTCCTTACTTATACCGGAGTGGCTGACAACCCCAGCCGCTCCGGCGGATACTCGTTCACGACCGGTTCGAGCTTCCTATGGACGGGGCGAAGCGACGAGACGAGACGCTCCTTCACAGCGCGCAAGTGTCGACCGGTGCCGTCAGGTGCGAACCAAGTCTCTTTTCTCCTTCCATCGGCACTGAGCAGCGTCCCGTACATCCGACACGGTTTGCCCTCGGCGGGTTCATCTTCCTGACGCCGACCTGAAGCAAAAACCGCAAACCCGTCAGCAAAGCCTCAGGTCGCGGATCCAGGATGGTCACCAGCAGACCAAAGGAGATCCTGCCATGAAGAAGATTGCTGCAATTCTGTTCACCTCCACGGCACTGGCCGTCGCAGTCGGTGTGCCGGTCTGGAGCGTGACACGCGCCGACGACAGGCCTGACAGCGCATCGCGTCCATCCACGGCGGCCTTGGTGGACGGGTGGCGCAGCTTGCCCTTTGAGGTGGCGAGCAGCGACGATCGGTCAAGTCGAGAGCGCCACCGCGAGACCTCGCGCCGCGATCATCACGACGACGACGATGATCATGAAGACGATGATCATGACGATGATGATGACGACGATCGGCGGCGGCGTGCGCCCGGGCCGGTCCCTTCCGGCACCGGCGAACCGCCCAAGAACATCCTCTTCGGGACCGGCACTCCGCCCCAGGTGCAGGTGAAGTAGTCCCCAGCTGTAACAAGAAAGGAATGCAACATGAGAGCTCTCCTCGCAGCACTTGCTTTGACAACCGCCCTCACCACCCTGCCGGCCCTTGCAACGGCTCGGCCGGTTACCTTGACCACAACGCTCAGCAACTACGGTGGCGATGGAGCCTACCTGGCATTTTATGTCACCGATGCCTCCGGCGCCTATGTCGGCAGCCTGTGGATGGCCGGCGGGAAGTCCAAGTACTATGAGCATCTGAGCGACTGGTATCGGGCGACCGGTGGGGAGCCGGCGCAGATCAACGGAATCACCGGTGCCAGTGTCGGCGCGGGCCGAACGCTCGAAATCACGCTGGACTTGGCGGATGCCCTGTTCGATGCAGGTTACACCCTGCATATCGATGCTGCGGTCGAAGACATGCGCGACAGCCCCAACGAGGTTGCCGTACCTCTTACGGCAGCAGGCGCGGGCACACCGGTTTCCGGCCGCCGCTACGTGGCAAGCTTCGCCTACGGCATGTGAGGACAGGTCATGATCCGAATGCTTCATCGCTGGCCGGGGCTTCTCGCTCTTGCCCTCCTGACCTTGCTCGCGATCAGCGGGGCGGCCCTGTCCGTCTTTCCTGCGATCGAGCGCCTATCGGCGCCGCAGGCGGACGCAGGACAAACCGTAGCGGAGCTGGCGACGCTCGTAGCGGAACGACATCCGGGGGTCGAGCAGATCCGCCGCGCGCCTTCC
This sequence comes from Pseudorhizobium flavum, assembly GCF_044142885.1. Taxonomy (NCBI): domain Bacteria; kingdom Pseudomonadati; phylum Pseudomonadota; class Alphaproteobacteria; order Hyphomicrobiales; family Rhizobiaceae; genus Pseudorhizobium; species Pseudorhizobium flavum. The sequence goes on along the minus strand of NZ_JBIOKZ010000013.1, from coordinate 64,728 downwards.
GGAAGGATCACCGCCTACTGGTTCGATGGCGGTACGCCCGGAGCGGCCGTGATCGATCCGTCAACCGGAAATGACATCGCGCCTGCGGATCCGGACCCGTTCGAGCGGTGGCTTACAAACCTGCATCGCTCGCTGTTCCTGGATGATACCGGACGCCTCGTCACGGCAGGCGGGGCGGCGGCGATGTTGGTATTGGCACTATCTGGCGTCATGCTTGTCGCGAGGCGTACCGGAGGCTGGAGACGCTGGCTCACTCCAGTACGAGGGCCGACTGACGGGCGCCTGCACGTCGAAATCGCGCGCTTCGTGGTGCTTGGTCTGGTCCTCTCCTCCGTCACTGCACTCTGGATGACGGCTTCTACATTTGACCTTCTGCCGGATGCCCCCCTGCACCCTCCGATGCCCGAGAGAATGAGCGAGCAGACTGGCTTCCCGCCTGCCGACATGGACATCCTGCGGTCGACATCGGTCATGCAGTTGCGTGAACTCAGCTTTCCCTATGCCGGTGACGCCTCCGACGTCTTCACGCTGAAGGCAGGCCAGGGGACCGGCTATGTCGACCAGGGGACCGGCCAGCTCTTGGTATGGAGCAATGTCACCGCCTGGCAACGGCTGTCGGAGATCATCTACATGCTCCACACGGGCCAGGGTGCGACGGCTCTGGGATTGATATTGGGTGCGATGGCGCTGGGCGTACCGGCGATGGGTGCCACGGGCGTTCTCGTCTGGATGAGAGGCCGGCGGGGGCGGCCGAGGCTTGCCCACAATAGCCCGGCTTCACAGGCCTCCAATGTCGTCCTGGTCGGATCCGAAGGTGGCAGCACATGGAGCTTTGCCGCAACGCTTGCGAAGGAGTTGCGCGCCCACGGTCAATCCGTCCATATCGCGCCAATGAAGGGCTTTGATCCGAAACGTTTTCGCGAGGCAAAGCGGTTCTTCATTCTGGCCGCAACCTATGGCGAAGGCGATGCACCGGCGTCGGCGGAGGGGTTCATCGGCTGGCTGGACGAGACCGCTGACATCCCCGCCGCTCCGTTGGCCGTGCTGGGTTTCGGCGATCGCAGCTTTCCCGCATTCTGCGCCTTTGCCGAAGCGGTCGCGAAGGCTGCCCACGTCAAGGGTTGGAGCGAGCTATTGCCTTTCGACACCGTGGACCGGCAGTCGCCGCAGGACTTTGCGCGCTGGGGCAGGGCGCTCGGTGCCGTTCTGGGCATTGAGCTGGAACTGGCGCATCAACCCGTCGTGCCGGCAACCGAAACGTTGACCCTGGTGTCGCGTCGTGATTACGGAGCGGATGTACAGGCTCCCGCCGCCATCCTGCGCTTCTCCACGCCGAGCGTCACACTCTGGGAGCGACTGACAGGCAAAGGCTTCAGCCACTTTCAGGCGGGCGATCTTCTCGGCGTGCTGCCGGAGGCATCGGACATGCCCCGGCTGTATTCCCTTGCCTCCTCGCGCGGGGACGGGTTCCTGGAGATCGTCGTAAGAAGGCACGCTGGTGGCCTCTGCTCCAGTCAACTCACCGCGCTGGAGCCTGGCAGCAGCGTGCGGGCATTCCTGCGCCGCAATTCCCGCTTCCGGGCGGGTGGTGGCCGCGCCCCGCTCATCCTGATCGGTGCGGGGACCGGTATTGGTCCCTTGGCGGGCTTCATACGAGCAAACCGCCAGCGGCGTCCCATCCACCTCTTTTTCGGGATGCGTCAGCCCGACAGCGATTTCTTCTACGGCGAGGAAATGCCGGGATGGCAGGCGCAAGGTCGCCTTGCTCGGCTCGTCACGGCCATCTCGCGAGGAGCCCGGCCACGTTATGTGCAGGACGCACTGCGGGCGGAAGCCGCTGCCGTTACCCGACTCATTCGTGACGGAGCACGGGTCATGGTTTGCGGCGGGCACGACATGGCGGCAGGGGTTGCTGATGCGTTGACCGAAATCCTCGCTCCCGTCGGGCTGAGCCTCGCGTCACTCAAGGCTGAGGGGCGATATGTTGAAGATGTCTACTGATCTCGTACGGCAAGCGTTGAACGGACCCACCATGGGCACTCGGTGGTCGGCGCTGTTCTTCGCACCGCCGGAGCTTGATCCGGCCCCCCTGCGGTCTGCGCTCCAGGCGGCGGTGGAGGCTGTGGATCGCAGCATGTCCACCTGGAAGCCGGATAGTGACCTCATGGGTCTGAACCGGGCTCCGCTTGGCGAATGGGTATCGGTTGCCGCCGACCTCCGAGAGGTTATTGAGCTCGGGTTGAAGATCGGCCGTGAATCAGGCGGCTTGTTCGACATCGGCCTGGGCGACGCGGTTGGGGCCTGGGGGTTTGGCCCCGCCGCAGCCGACACGCATGCGATTAAGGCAGCGATGAGAGCAAGGCGTCGAGCCACCGACGAGATCCTGGAATTCGGTGACGACGGTATCCGCAAGCTTGCGCCCGTCACGCTGGATCTGAATGGGATTGTCAAGGGTTATGGGGTGGACCGCCTCGCGGAAACGCTGCAGGCGTTGGACATAACGTGCGGGCTCGTCGGGATCGACGGTGAAATGAGGGCGATCGGCACGCAGCCGGATGGGGATGGCTGGACCATAGCCGTGGAGCAGCCGGACCCGAAGCGGCGTGCGCCGCACTCGATCCTGGCGCTTCAGGACGCCGCGGTCGCGACGTCGGGCGATTACCGGCACTGGGTCGAGGTGCAGGGGCGACGGCTGTCGCACACGATGACCCCGCAAACTGGAGCCCCGCTTCTCTCTTCACCCGCTTCTGTCACCGTCGTCGCCCGGACTTGCGCGGAGGCGGATGCCTGGGCCACCGCGCTGATGGTGGCGGGTCCTGAGGTCGGACCCGTGCTCGCGATGCGGAACAGGCTGCAGGCACTCTTCCTCATGCGCCAGCCGGAAGGCGATTATCGGAGCCTTGGCATCGGAGACCTGTTCACGAAAGGCCTCGAACCGATGGCCGCAGCGGCGGGTCTGTAACTGGAGGCGTGGGAGCCGTGCCTCGGCTGAAGGGCAAGGCACGGCTTTAATGGATCTTCCGCCTGATGTTCAGGTCCCTGTGGCCAACATAGTCTGGCGGCGAAGAGTGTGCCGTCGATCGGCCGGACCTCCCGCGTATTGGCAGCGGCACCCGAGGTCACATAGGAGGTGCCAACCCTTTTGATGTGTTGCAGGTCATGGCGGTTGATATAGAGTCGGACCCCGTACCGCTCGATCAGCGGGGAAGGACGGGCCTCGGCTTCATACCGTTGCCCGAGGAGCACTAAGATTTTGTGGTGGCCGCGGAGAGAAAGGAGCACGAACCGGTCCACGCCTTCCTTGAAGCGCTCTTGTCAAACGAATGCTGGAAGTGCCGGAGCAAATGAGGCTTAGTCGGGCGGGCTGACGCACACAGCAGAATGTCCATAGTCACGCGAATCTCGGAAACAGCTTCGTTTTTTCTAGATATATGTGCGCCACAACATCAGCCGCAAATTTTTCTATTCCCGCATAGAGCGCCTGCCACGAGTTGCAGGCTCCTTGCGGCAGCGAAAGTCCGTGGGTTATGTGCTCGATCTCTCGGATGTGGAACCCCTCCGCCTCATGTTCTTCGCGGAACCGCGCGATCGGGACACGGAGCGTCTCCCCAGCGCCAGCCTGCATGATAGGAAACAATACCTGCTCTTCCTTGCGCATGTGTTCTTCCAGGTCCTGCTGCAGCCTCCCAAGTGCCGCGGCAAGCCCGAGCGGTGCTTCCGGATGTTTGGCATGAACCCGCTCGACCTTCTGCGCAAGCGGGATTAACCATTCCAGTTCCGCTCGATGCGTTTCGTGATAACGACCCAGAATATGCGAGATTAGCAGTGAGGTGTCATCAGGAGCATCACGGTCGGCGTCATCGATGAGCGCTTGCAACTCCTCTCGCAGCGCCTCTACGCGCACGCCCACATCGTTGACAGCCTCTTGCAAAGAAAAATGGCCGCCGCAGCAAAAGCTGATTCCATGGCGGCGGAAGACCTCTGCAGCGCCTGGGAGGCTGGCGGCGAAAGCAGCTACTGTCCGGTCGTTGTTGATATCGATCATGTCTGGACCCCGATGCTATTGACAAGCGCCGGATGGAAGTCTCGCATCCGCAGCTTGTCCGCATCTAAACGCACGGGAGGGAACCGGTCTTTGTGCCGAAGCAAATACTGCCAGGACGGTGATTGTGGCCGTCAGCGCTGACGAGGGAGACGCAAAGGTAGGCCCTAGAATCCGGCCAAGGAAATGAAGGACGTCGATGTCCATGTCTTTGTCCTGGATCAACGCCGACTGTGGACATGCAGTCTAGCGTGGGATGATCGTTTTGGAGCCGAGGGAGAGGATCATGGGTATCGCTGTACGGATCGAAAAGCGTCTGGAACGGCAGTCGAGCTTGATGGGTCTGATGATGACGCATCTTGATGTCGACCAGGAAAGCGCGGCACAGGAACGGCTCGGGCTGAGCCTGGCGCGTGCTGTACGAGCCTGCTTGTTCTGCCGTCACGGGAACGCTTGCGAAGCATGGCTCTCATCGAGCGCACAAGCCGGAGGAGGCGTCGCTCCGAGCTTCTGCACCAATCGAGATTTCTTCGAAACACACAGGTGAACGCTAGCTACAACGGCGACCTGCAGCCTACTTTCGTCACGAGCCGTTGCTGTGCATTTGCCGAGCTTGCCCGGCAGAAGCAGGTGGTTGCCACAGGTGCGTCTCCTCCATCCGCGGTCTTGCCACTTTGTGCGTTGTCGCGGGAAGGGCTCCCTGTTCATCCGAGCCGCACGTGCTCGCCGGCGGCTGTAATGAGGTCCACGGATAGTCCCGCCCGTTTGGCGATGACAGCGCGAATTTCGTCAGGCTCCATCAGCGTCATCGCGGTTGAGTAGGCATCAGCGGTGGTCGCGCTACCGCAAATCGTCGTCACGCGCCGGCAAGGCGGCGTGAGGGAGGTTGCGCGGGGGTGGAGTATGTGGCCAAACTTAGCTGCAGCATCGAAACGGAAACCATCGGGACTTGAGGTTGCGAGTGCCTTGTCAACGAGCGGTATCACCATATCGCCTGCCGTGAACCCACCTGGAGTGTCCGCAAGCCCGACCTGCCAAGCAGTGCCATCATCGCGACGTCCGATGGCACTGATTTCTCCCATATCGACGAGACTGCTGGTGATCCCGGCCTCGCGGAGGAGGGAGACGATCCGGTCGGCGATATAACCCTGCGCGATGCCGTTCAGCGTCAGGCCCATGTCCGGCTTGGCGAAAGCGACCCGATCGCGGTTGAAATTGACTTTCTCAAAGCCGACAAGACTGCGTGCTCGCTTGATCTGCGCCGCCGACGGCCCCGTCGCATCGGCGTCCGGTTGCGCGAAATGCCGGGCGTGAAGTGACCACAAGGGCTGGATCGTCGGGTCGAACAAGCCATCCGTGTCCTGCCAGACCAGCCGGCTGGCCTCCAGCAATGCAACGAGTTCTTCCGAAGGCATGGCCAGCGCGCCAAGCCGGTTGAGCTGACTGAGTTCGGACTCCGGTCGATAAAGGCTGAAGATCGCTTCAAGGCGCGCGACCTCCTTGACGACATGGCCGATCAATTGCTCCGCCTTGGCGCGATCCGGATGGTTGAGCACAAGTGTTGCAACCGCGCCCAGCGCCTGCCCCTTCCAGATGACTGGTTCGGCTTCGGCACGCGCCATGGTTCGGTCAACAAGCGGCAGTCCGCAGGCGGCGGCGCTGACGAGGATCATTCGCCGGCGGGAGATCAGCTTAGCCATGATCATGGCCCCCTTCACTTGCCTCTAGGCCGATCGGTGCCGGACCAGCCTCTGATGCGGGATCGGATCCCAGGATATAGTCCTGCGGAACACCATCAAAGGCGACGATGCGTCCGCCATGTTGCTTGGTGAAGGCCTGTGCGTCTGTTTCTTTGGCGAAAGGAACGGCTTCGGCTGTGCCCATGCCGCCGACCTCTGTGCTGTCGATCACGTAGAAGGCCTGACGTGCATCGACCCAGTTCGTGGCGCCGGGTTCTTCCCAACTCGGCGCCTTGCCCATGTCCGAGACATAGATCGCGGCGATGTCACGGGGCTCTTCCGGCAGCATCGTAAAGGCGAGCGTGTCCCGTGCGGACGAGAACCAGATCGCCTCGTGAGTGTGCTCCAGGATTATCTGTCCTTTCGGGCCCGGATGCTCGAGGACATTCATCCCGCAATACCGCCCCATGGCATCCTCGGTCAGGGCAAAGGGTGGAGGCGGAGCTTCTGCCTCCTCCTTGCTGCAGGAGAGCAGTACCAGCGAACTCGCGAGGACAGCAGCTATGATCGGGAGCCTCATGCTTCTCTCCTGGAAAAGATCAGGTTGGCGACGGCCAGTGGCACGATTGTCCAAGCCAGCAAGGCAATCGTCAACACGGGAGGTGAAAGGCGACTGCTCTCTGCAACACCGGCAAGCCCGGACAGGGCTCCGGCGCTGCCGGTTCCCAGGTTGAGCAGTCGGTAGGCGTCGGTCGGATTTGCGACCAGCAGGAGATCCAGAAGCAGCGGCGGGACGGCGTGGCCTTGTGCTGCAACCAGACCGCCGAGCAGCGCCATGTCGTAGATGAGCACGAAGAAGAGCCAGATGCCGATGGCGATACCGCCCGCCGTGCTGCGTTCGCTGGCCAGGGTGCTGGTAAGGTAGCCGATGGCGAGGAAGATCGCCCCCAGCAGCACCGAATAGCCCACCATGAAGCCGAAAGCGATCCAGCTCTGCGGTTCAACCTCTGCACCGGTCCCGATCATCGCCAGAGCCGCAGCGCCGTAGCCGCAGAATGTCGCGAAGGCGAGGATTGCGAGATGCCCCAGGAACTTCCCGAGGATCACCTCACTGCGCCCGATCGGATAGCTGAGCAACAGCAGCATCGTGCCTCGCTCCGCTTCCCCCACGACCGCATCGTGTGAGAGCAGAAGCGCGATCAGGGGAACAAGAAAGATGGTCAGGCTCGAAAGGCTGACTATGATGACGTCCAGCCGGTTGACGCCGACGTTGCCGGTCGGCGCACTGCCGAGGAAAGACAGGGTCAGGGCGAGAGCCGCGAGCAAAAGGGTCGTTGCAAGCACCCATCTGTTGCGCAGGCCCTCCTGAATCTCCTTGCGGGCGATGATGAGGATGTTTGTCATGCCTTCCCCTGCCCATTCAGGAAGTGTGCGTAGAGCTCGTCGAGCGTCGGTTCCGCTACGGCGAGATGCGCAAGTTCATCGGGATGAGCGGTAATGTCGTGCAGCAGGGCGATCTTGTCCTCGGGGACGACGTCCGCCTCCAGCGTCTGCCCGTTCCTCTTCCAGCGGCTGCTGCCGTTCGCCCATGGGGGTACCGGCGTGCCGTTTGCCAACCGGATGCTGATCCGGGTGGGGAGCCGCGCGATGCGACGCAGTTCGTCGAGCGTACCATCGGCGATCTTGATGCCGCGGTTGACGATGATCACACGGTCGGCCCGCCCCTCGAGTTCGGTCAGCGCGTGCGAGGACAGCAGTACCGTCGCGCCTCGATCCCGAAGATCGGCAACGAGATCATAGAAGCTACGGCGAAGCGCCGGGTCGAGGCCGCTGGTCGGTTCATCGAGGAGCAGGACGCGTGGCTCTCCCAAGAGTGCTTGCGCCAGCCCAAGTCGTTGCCGCATGCCTTTCGAATAGGTACGGACGGGCCGGTCTGCCGCTTCGGGTGTGAGGCCGACACGCTCGAACAGCACATCGGCCTTCGAGACGTCGACCCGCTTCAGTCGAGCGTAGAAGGAAAGCGTTTCTCGGCCCGTCAGGGCGAGATGGAAGGAGACGCTCTCGGGCAAATACCCTAGCCTCTGCCGGACCTCGAAGTCGCCTCGGGCCGGATCCTCGCCGAGCACCCGAACCTGCCCGTCGGTGGGACGGATGAGGCCGAGCATCAGCTTGATCAGCGTGGTCTTTCCTGCCCCGTTGTGGCCGACGAGGGCAATGGTCTCGCCGACATTGAGGTCGAAGGCGACCTTCTTGACGGCGTCAACCTTGCCGTAACGCTTGGACACGTCCTCGATTTTAACTGTCATTGTCATTGCACTACTTTCTTGCCCGCGGGCGGAGCCATGAGAGGGTGGCTGTCCACCACTCCGCCCGGCAAGAGGGCAGGAAACTGCGACTGCGCCCACCGGATGACCTGAACCGCGGGACTGGTGGTAAGGACCTTCGCCTGAGGCGAGGTCCACAGGACGCGGTCGATCAGATCGTTCGGACGGTAAGGATTGTCGCCGAGGCCGTCGCCGTTCAGGTCGAAGGCCGGGTTGTCGCTCCAGTAGTTGCCGCGTCCCTCACTCGACCAGTCGATATACCGCGTGCCAACGTACTTAACCTGGTTGCGGTTGGCGATGAAGGCATTGCCGCTCACGGTGTTGCCCTCGGAGCCGGCGGTGAAGTGGATTCCAATCGAGCAGCCTTCGAAGCGGTTGTCCGTGAAGTGGTTGCGGTTCGCGTTGTACATGAAGACGCATTTTTCCGGACCGAGGCGCTCGCCCTTGGTGGCGTCGACCTCTTCGTCGGATTGCGGTACGCCGTGCTCTCCGGACTGGACACCGGCCGACAGCCAGCGGTCGATCGGTTGCATCCGACCGATCACGACGTTTTGGCTAATATCGGAACTGTTTGCCGAATTGAGCAGGAGCCCATGGTCGCGATCGCCATCCGAGATGTTCCCGGTGATCTCTAATCGGTTAGAGAACATGATCGCATAACCCACGGAATTGCCGGTCGAGACGTTGTCGCTGACGATGCTGTCATTCGTGTACATGTAGTGGATCGCGAAGCGCAGATCCGAGAATCGATTGCCGCTGAAGACATTCTTCTTGCTTGCAGTCGTCGCAATGCCGTCACGGCCGAAGCTGATATCATTGCCGATGACCTTGGCGCCTGGCGCGTTCCAGACCGTAATGCCGCTGCCGACCTGGCTCATCCTCCCGGATTTCAGACCTATCACCTTGTTGTTGCGGGCGATTGAGTCGACCGCACCGTATAGATAGATGCCGAACATGTTGCCGGCGACGGTGTTTTCTTCGATGATAGCGCCCGTTGCTGTCTTGTCCGCATAGATCCCGGAATCGCGCAGGGTTAAGTCCATACCGGAACCTGTGACCCGAAGGCCGCGGACGGTCACACCGGGAGCCGTGATGGCGATGACGCTTCCGGTGCCGTTGCCGGTCACGGTTGCGCCAGCCTTGCCGGCCAGCACGAGCGGCTTGTCGATGACGACCGGACCTGAGTAGTCACCGGCCTGAAGTATGATGACATCACCGGGGGCCGCCTCGGCGACGATCTCTTGCAAATGTCTATCTGTCGAGGAGACGACGCGTTCTGCCGCGACGACCACGACTGGAAGGGCGGCCATGAAGGCCGCCATCCCGAATTCTATCAATGATCGACGGATCGTCATGCCGCTTGCGGCTCGACGAGCATGCGGCCCTTCATCTCCATGTGCATGGCATGGCAGAACCAGGAGCAATAGTACCACCAGACACCGGGCTTGGTGGCCTTGAAGGTCACGGATGCCGTCGCCTGAGGACCGATCTCCATGTTGACGCCGTAGTTGATGATGGCGAAGCCATGGGTCAGGTCTTCCACCTCATCGATGTTGGTCACGTAAACGGTAACCTCATCACCCTGCTTGACGGTGAACTCTTCCAGTCCGAAGGCAGGCGCCGCCGACGTCATGTAGACGCGAACCTTGTTACCGTCGCGGATCACCTCACTGTCCATCATAAGGTCGATGCCGTCGGCTTCGGCCTGCTTTACCGCATCCGCGAAGAACGGGTCGTTACGGTCCCAGACATGCACCGGGTTGATCTTCGACGCATGGACGATGGTGGCGTCATGCGGCTCTGCGAAGGATGGGCCGTCATGGACGATCACCATCTCATCACCGGAGATGTCGATCAACTGGTCGTTCTCAGGCTTCAGCGGACCGACGTTGAGGAAACGATCCTTAGAGAATTTGTTGAGCGATATCAACCACTTGCCATCAGCTTCCTTGGTCTGCCCCATGGAGGTGTGGTTATGGCCCGGCTGGTAGTGAACGTCGAGCTTCTGGCGGATTGGATCGACCTTTTCGCCGGCATAGGCCTTCTTGGCGTCCTCGATGTTCCACTTGCACACCTGGCTGTCGATGAACAGCGTGGTGTAAGCGTTGCCCTTGCCATCATAAGCGGTGTGTAGCGGCCCGAGGCCCAGTTCCGGCTCGGCAACGACGCAATCGCGCGGCTGGATCTTGTCGTCGAACAGATCGTCGAACTTGCGGACGTCGAAGACGGTGACGGTCGGCGACAGCTTGCCGTTTGCAACGACGTGAATACCGTCCGGAGCCGTGTTGATGCCATGCGGGCTGTTCGGGACAGGGATGTAGCGCGTATAGGGCGACCCCTTGCGACCGTCTACCACCGGCACGCCGCCCATTTCCTTGAAGTCACCCTTAGCGACTGCTTCTTCGATGCGCTTCAGGTTGAATACGACAATCCAGTCCTGCTCGTTGCCCATCATGTCGGCGAGGGTAACGCCCTCCTCCGAGTTGTAGCAGGTGGCGAAGGCATACTTGCCCTGATAGTCGGCGTCGACATTGTCGAGGTTGCCGTCGATCATCACCTGCCACGCTACCTTCATCTCCTCGCCGTCAACGGCGGTGAAGATCGCATGGTACTGCGTGTGGTCGCCCAGGATCTTGCCATCGTTCGGGATCGGCACGCGGTCCTCGCCGTTTGCGAAGACGTAGCCCGTCTTCGGGTATTTCTGCACGCGCAGGCCGTGGACGGTGTGCTGGTTCGGAAGCTGGATGATCTTGTCGCACTTCATGACGTCCAACCGAATGCGGCACACTCGGGTATTGGCCTTGTCGTTGGCATAGAGGTAGCGGCCGTCATAGGTGCCATCGGTGAACGACAGGTGTGGGTGGTGAAGGTCGCCGTTCAGGAAGATTCCACCCTGGTCAGCCATGAATTCCCGGTCTTCGGGCAGCATCCCCTCGAGCAGAATCTTTCGGCTCTCGTTCGTCTGTCCCCAGCCGGTCGCACTGCAGCGATTGAAGACAGGGATGCGCATCAGCTCGCGCATGGAGGGCATGCCGACGACGCGGACCTCGCCGGTCTGCCCGCTCGAGAAGAACGTGTAGTATTCATCCAGCTCGCCGGGCTTCACCTCGTAGCTGTGGTCCCCGGAGGCCTGTGCGGCGGCCGGTGTGGCGGATCCCGCGGTGAGGCTGAGGGCGCCTCCGACGGTGGCTGATCCTGCAGCGGCAGCAAATGCCGCCGATCCCAGCATCTGGCGCCGGCTGAGGCGCATCTTGGTTTCTTCTGTAGACATAACTTCCCTCTCCTTAGGTCGTTACTCGGGTTGAACTTCAGGCGTCCGCTCAATCGGAGTGCCCTTGTGAGTCACGACGGTCTTGGCAGGCTTCTCGCCCCGAGATGCCGGCGTCGAAAGCGCCATGAACTTCTCCCGCTTGAGCCGCACCTGGATCATGTGCGGGCAGCGTTGGTCGTCGTGGTAAAGCTCCTGGCAATGCATGCAGTAGATGCATTCATTGACGTTGATCTGCCCCTCCGGATGGATGGATTGAACCGGGCATTCCTTGGCGCAGCGCTGGCAGGGGGAGCCGCACTCCGGCCACCGCTTCAGCCACTCGAACATGCGGATGCGCCCCGGGATGGCGAGAGCCGCGCCTAGGGGGCAGACGTAACGGCAGTAGAAGCGCTCGATGAACAGGCCGGCCGCCAGCATGGTGAGGGCGAAGATCACGAACGGCCATTCCCGCGCAAACTTGAGAATGATTGCCGTCTTGAACGGCTCGACCTCCGCGAACACCTCTGCCAGCGCGATCGAATAGAGCGACAGGCCAAACAGGCCGAGGAAGATGATGTACTTGATCGGCCATAGCCGCTCGTGCAGGCCCCAGGGCAGGCGTATTTGCGGGACCTTCAGCCATTGCGCGATGTTGTTCGTCAGTTCCTGAAGCGCGCCGAACGGGCAAAGCCAGCCGCAGAACGGTCCGCGCCCCCAGAACAGCAGGCCGGCGGCCACCGCTGCCCAGAGAATGAAGATCAGCGGGGCGGACAGGAAGAACTCCCAGTTGAAGCCGGTGATCAGCGAATTAACGAAGGTGAGGACGTTGACCACAGATAGCTGCGCATTGGCATACCAGCCGAGCCAGACCAGCGTGAACAGGAGGTAGCTGCGGCGAATCCATGCGAAGAGCGTCGGCCGTTTCACCAGCCAGTCCTGGAAGAAGAAGATGCTGGTCAGGACGAGTAGTGCCACGATCGTGATGGCGATCTTCACGCGGTTCATGTCCCACATCCGCATCCAGAGCGGCTGGCCATCGGCAATCTGCTGGTCCGTCAGGAGGTCGCCCGCGGGTGGAGCACCGGCGGCACTTTCCGTCGGTTGCGCTGCGGGTTCTGTCGGTGGAACCGGCGCCGGCGGCGTCTCGATTGTCACGTACTTGTCCGGCAGGGCGTAGCCGAGATTGTAGTTCAGCACGGACTTGTTTCTGCCTTCGGCGTTGCGCTGCACCAGCATCTGAAGTTCGAAGGGTTGGGTGACGTCAAAGCCGAATTCGGAGGGGACCACGAAAAGGGCGATCTCCCGAAGGCGCGGCGCACCGTCAGCGGCAAGCGCTGGAATACGTGTATGATCGCGATCCCTGAAGCGGAGGCCCTGACCGTTCTGGAGCAGTTCGATCCGGTCAAAAATGCCGCCGCGGACATAGCCGGAGCCCTTGAACGAATAGGCGCCGTCCCCCGCAACGAGGATCGCCGCTTGGCCCGGCTGCAGCCTGCCGGCCAGCCGCTCATAGGCCACATCGCCGAGCAGCGAACGGCCGATGGATGGCACGCTCACCGGCGCCAGATAGAGATCGATGAAGCTGTCGTCGGGATTGCGCGTTTCCGGCTTGTCTGCCGCGATCGTCTGCCCCGCGTCGCGGAACGCCTGCGTCACCTCGCCGACCGTCATGCGCAGGCTGCGGACGGAGCCGTCGCCGAGAAGCGTCTGCCAGTCGGCGATGTCGGACTTGGACAGGTTGAGCTTGCGAATTTCGGCGGCTGCCGCGGCGCCAGGTGTGATCTCGACCCCGAGACGGTTGCTGCGGATAAGCTGGACTGCTGCGCGGGAGACGCTGTCTCCCATGACAAGGACCGTTACCGTGGCGCCGCTCACGATGTCCACCTGAGGTGGCCGTTCGGCGCCGGACGCGACGCGCCCCATATCCTTGTCGATGAGCGCGTTCATCGAGGCGATCACCTTCGCCTCTGGTATGCCGATAAGGACGATGGGCTCCTTGTGGTCGACCAGCTTGAAGCCGCGGATCACGCCTTGCGTGTCGATGCCGACGACGATGTGGATGGGCTTGCCAGAATAGCCGATAGAACTCGTGAAGTCGGAGTTTAGATAGGCATAGCCCAGGATATCGTCGCCGCGCATGACCGGCACGATGGGCGGGTCTCCGCTCAACTCCCCGAAGCGATCCGCTCCTTCGAACAGCTCACCCGGCTCGACCTTGTCCAGGAACGTGCCAAGTTGGCCTGCGGCATGGGCCGGAGGAACGGCATGAAGACCAAGAAGCAATGCCAAGAGAAGGACTGCTACTGCGGCTGATAGTCTGCAAAAGCCATTCAGCAAATTCGCTCGTGCCGCCACACCAACCTCATCGTCTTTTCATCGTAACCATCCCCGTGTTTATGCGCCTTGGGGAGGGCAACGTTGATCCACATCAATAAGCGGGCCAATATGCTCTTTCATGATCTAGGCTTCGAAACGATTGTTCAAGGCACTGGAGGAAAGATGAGCCGTCGCGAGCAGGAGCCCTGGAAGGTCGCATCACTGGATGAGGTGCTGGCCCTGGCGCGCGCAATGGAGCAGGAGGCGATTGAAGGTTACCGATCTCTTTGTCTTCGCATGCAAAGAGAAAATCGGCCGGATCTGGCATCGGTTTTCGAAAAACTGATCGCCGAGGAGACCAGCCACCTCGACAGCGTCGCTCGCTGGCAAGAGGCAGTTGGTTCTCGGTCCACTCCTGCTCGAACGCTGGATGAGCCCTTGTTCGATGATGAGGGAGCGGCGCTCGTGGCGCCGGAGCTGCTGGACGCGTACAAGGCATTCTCCATGGCGGTTCGCAATGAAGAGCGCGCCTTCGTATTTTGGACGTATGTTGCAGCACATGCGCCCTCGGAAGAGATAAAGGCTGCGGCGGAGCGCATGGCCAGGGAAGAGCTCGGGCATGTCGCAACGCTGAGGCGTGAACGCCGCAAGGCGTTTCACAGCCTGCGCTCATCCGCGATCAGATCCCAAGGCGCCGACATCGGTGCGCTGGAGCTTGAGCTCTCCGTAAAGCTGAGGGAGAAAGCACGGCAAGCGCCTGCTGAAGATGCGGCCGAGTTGCAGGCTCTCGCGGACAGCGCGCAAGAGAGAAGCACGGCTGTCGCCACAGGGGAGGTACAATCTGGCGCTGTCCCGGCCGCACCTTCCGGCATAAGCGACAGGCTCGTGCCGCTATGTGAATTCCTTCTGGACAGCTACCTTCTGCTTGCCGAGCAGGCAGCCGATGGCGACAGACAGCAGTCCTTGCAGGAATCTGCTGGAGCCGTGTTGAGGACCTTGTACGCTGTTCGGAAGATCGGCCAGTAATTTGGCTGAACCTCCATAGTTCAGCGCCGTCGCCATCAGCCGGATGAATGACAGGACGACAGCGGCGCCGAGGGGAAAGCTCAGGGTGCGGTCCGGTTCCCAGAAATGACGAGGAAACCCGCGACTATGCCGCCCGGTCCCAGATTGTGTACTCGAGAACCGAGCTTATGAAAGCTCCTCGAATACCTCCGGGTTCTCCTCTCCCTCAACGTCGATCCAGCCTGCTAGGCCGCGCTCGACCCTGGACAGGGAGTGGTCGACCAGAACATAGCGCCCCGGCACTTCCGGCTGGAATTCCACGATCGTGGCGCCTCCTGCCGGTACGACAACAGTCTGCACCTCTTCCTGGGGCGGCTGTGTGACGCTGCCATTGATGTAGACCCTGTCGAAGATCTCCCCGATTACGTGGAAAGACGACACATGATTGGGGCCACCGACGCCAAAGAAGATGCGGATGGTCTCACCCACCGCTGCCTTCATTGGGTAATGGTCCGTCAGGGCTCCGACGTGGCCATTGAGCACAAAATATTCTGGCCGCTCATTCAGAAGCTTGTCGTAGTCCTCTGTCAGGAGGCCTTCCGATCCGAAAGGCTCGGCGGTGTAGATCTCTCCTTGCATCACGTAGAACTCGCGGTCGACAGGGGGCAATCCCTCCTCTGGCTCCACAAGGATCATCCCGTACATCCCATTCGCAATATGCATCGCTACAGGCGGAACCGCGCAGTGGTAGACATAGAGCCCCGGATGACGTGCCTTGAACTTAAAGGCCTTCTCTTCACCGGGTGCGCAGTTTGTAGCCTCGGCGCCACCGCCGGGGCCCGTAACCGCATGGAAGTCAACATTGTGCATCATCCAGCTATCTTCCGAGTTCTTAAGGTGCACCTCGACGGTATCCCCGACCCGGACACGCACCATCGGCCCCGGGACTGTTCCATTGAAGGTCCAGAAGCGGAAGGTCGCCCGCTGATCCAGCCTCGCTTCAACTTCCCGGGTCTCCAGGTCGACGCGAATGGTCTCGGGCTCACGCTTCCCGACGGGCGGCGGCACGGATGAGGGATCATGTGAGATATCATTGGCGACAGGTGTCGGCACGGAGTAAGCGCGTTGGCTGAGGCTGCCGACCGCGTTGCTGTGGGACGCAGCACGAGTGGTGTTGCCTGCCGCGCCATGAGGATGTTCTGCCGCGGCCTCGTGGGCTATTCCCACGGAACTGAGCGCCAGTCCGGCGGAGCCGGCGAGCAATGCGCGGCGCGAGACAGTGCCGCCTTTGATATCTTCGGCGTGATTGTCGGTGCTATTGATCGTGTGACGTGTACGGTTCATTGCAGAGTTCTCCATCGCTTTCCGATTTGCACACGTCGTTAGCTGCCGCTGACTTCCCCGAGCAGCTCATCCATTCGCGTTCTGGCTTTGCCCGGTAGCTTCGCAGCTTTGATTTCGTCGATATTGTCGGTGCTATCACCCACCTGGATCACACCGACCATACCCATTCCGAGGTGCGGCAGGCATTTATACCCATAGACTCCCTCGACATCGAAAGTGACTTTGATCTCCTCATTGATCTTGCCCTTCCAGGGTTCCGCTCCCTCGGGGATCATGCCTTTGATCGATTCCGAATTGTGTCCTTTGTCTGCATTGACGAAAGTGACGGTGTCGCCTGGCGCGACTGCGAGGAATGCGGGCTCAAACTGCATCGCACGCCCTTCGGCATCCTTGTTCACCATCTTGACCTGATGGTCTGCGGCCAGACTGTGAGTGGATAGGCTCAGAATGCCGAGCGCAGCGAGCGTGAGGAACTTCATGTGTCTCTCCTTCGTCTTTGGCGGGGATCGACAGGCCAACCTTGAACCGAAGCAAAGGTTCCAGTGATGCGTCTGCGTACGCTGAAAGTGTGCCCACGGCCCGCGATGCGACAAAAGGCGCCACCCCGCAGCACGAGAAAGAAAAGATGAGCGGGTATCGGAGGTTTGTCCTCCGGTTCCCTTTGCTGCATGATGGTCCCTATGGGGTTGCCGCCAACTTGCAGTGATCTAGGTGAGGACGAGGGGGCTGCCGCATGCTCCCGAGCAGCAGGAAGGGGAGGGCCGAGGATGATCGGACAACTAACTGCCGGAGAAAGACAGCTTTCGGTTGTTATCCTGATAGCGCTGGTGATCATCGGTATCGCCATGGCAGCCGCCGGCCGCTTCGATCCGCTCGGCATACACGGCGTTGTCGTTCTCTTGTGCAGCGGCGTGCTTTTGGCGCGGCTGCTGTCGTCGCTCTTCGAGCCGGAGCCGCATCCGGAGCGTCTGTCGAAGTATTACGATGATCCGATCAAGGTGGGCATTGTCTTCACGATGATCTGGGCCGTCTTCGGCATGTTCGTCGGCGTCTGGGCAGCCGCGCAACTTGCCTGGCCGTCGTTGAACTTCGATACGTCGTGGACGAGCTTCGGAAGGATCAGGCCGGCCCACACGACGGGCGTCATCTTCGGATTTGGGGGCAATGCCCTGATTGCAACCTCATTCCACGTCGTCCAGCGGACGTCGCGAGCGCGACTGGCTGACCAGTTCAGCCCCTGGTTCGTCCTCTTCGGCTACAATCTCTTCTGCCTGGTCGCGGTTACCGGCTATCTCATGGGTGTGACCCAGTCCAAGGAATATGCCGAGGCGGAATGGTATGCCGATCTCTGGCTGGTTATTGTCTGGGTCACCTACTTCGTTCTCTACATACGGACCCTCGCGCGCCGGAAGGAGCCGCACATCTATGTGGCCAACTGGTACTACATGGCCTTCATCCTGGTTGTCGCGATGCTACACATCGTCAACAACATCGCGATCCCGATTTCACTCAGTCATGCAAAGAGCTACACGGTCTGGCCCGGTGTTCAGGATGCGATGGTTCAATGGTGGTATGGGCACAATGCCGTGGCATTCTTTCTTACGGCAGGCTTTCTGGCCATGCTGTACTACTATCTTCCCAAGCGCGCCGATCGTCCGATCTTCTCCTACCGGCTGTCGATCCTGAGCTTCTGGGGTATCACTTTCTTCTACATGTGGGTGGGGTCGCACCACCTGCACTATACGGCGCTTCCACATTGGGTTCAGAACCTTGGGATGACCTTCTCGGTCATGTTGCTTGTCCCCTCCTGGGCCTCCGCGGGCAACGCACTTCTGACCTTGAATGGTGCCTGGCACAAGGTTCGCGATGATGCCACCCTCCGGTTCATGTTCATCGCGGCTATCTTCTACGGCCTCTCCACGTTCGAAGGTTCGTTCCTTGCGATCCGGCCTGTGAACTCTCTGTCCCACTACACCGACTGGACCGTGGGTCACGTCCATGCGGGCGTTCTCGGTTGGGTCGCCATGATCACGTTCGGGGCTCTTTACACCCTCGTTCCTAGCCTGTGGCGTCGGGAGCGAATGTATTCCTCGATGCTGGTGGAGGCTCATTTCTGGCTCGCCCTCGCCGGGACGCTGATCTACATCTTCGCGATGTGGAACTCCGGTATCATCCAGGGCCTGATGTGGCGGACCTACACAGCGCAAAATACGCTCACCTATTCCTTCATCGACTCCCTGGTAGCGATGTACCCCTACTACATCGCACGCACATTCGGCGGCCTTCTGTTCCTGATCGGGGCGATCATCGGTTCCTACAATATCTGGATGACAGCCCGGGGGGCACCCGCCTCACGCACTGAACAGGATCTGCCTGTCGTCGATGGTCCTGTCTCGCCAGTGACCCCAGCGGAGTAATCACGATGAGAGAGCTCTTTCACCGGAAGCTGGAGCGGTCCGCACTCGGATTTGTCTTTGCCATCATCGCTGCTGCCAGCGTCGGCGGCATTGTCGAGATCGCGCCGCTGTTCACCATAGACGAGACAGTCGAGGACGTTCCCGACATGCGCCTCTACACTCCACTCGAGCTCGCAGGGAGAAACATCTACGTCCGCGAGGGCTGCTATGCCTGCCATAGCCAGATGATCCGCACGCTCAGAGACGATGTGGAGCGCTACGGCCCTTATTCTCTGGCTGTCGAGTCCAAGTATGACCGGCCCATGCTGTGGGGTTCGAAGCGGACGGGACCTGACCTGGCGCGTATCGGAGGCAAGTATTCCGATTTCTGGCACGTGGCACATCTGACCAATCCTCGCGAGGTCGTGCCGGAATCCAACATGCCTGCCTATCCCTGGCTTGCGCAAAACGAGCTCGACCTCGAGGATCTCGGCCTTCACCTGACGGCCCAGCAGTCTCTGGGTGTCCCGTATACCGATGAGATGGTCGAAAATGCTGCTCGGGACGCCTATGGTCAGGCGTCGCCAGACACAGACTTCGCCTCAGGCGTGACCGAACGCTACGGCGAACGGACGCAGGTCAGTACCTTCGACGGCGTGACGACGCAGGTGACCGAAATGGATGCTCTGGTGGCCTATCTCCAGGTACTTGGACGCCTTACCGACGCCGCCTATCAGGGGACGGCTGCGGAAGAATTGCCTCCGGACACGAGCAACTGACGGTAACTGGAGCATTCCATGGACCTCGACCACGACACACTCGTCTTCATCTCCAAGAGCTGGGGGCTCTTCTATCTCATCGCCTTTGCGGTCGGCGTCCTAATCTACACCTTCTGGCCCTCGAACAAGAAGCGATTTGACAAGGCCAAGAAGGGCATTCTCGACAAGGAAGACAGGCCATGGACGTAGAGGAAGTCGATCCCGTCAGCGGTCGAAAGACGACCGGCCACGAATGGAATGGCATCAAGGAACTGGACACACCGGTGCCGCGCGGTGTCCTGATCTTCCTGGTCGTGACGCATCTGTTCGCCCTGCTTTGGTGGATACTGATGCCGACATGGCCGCTCGGCACGACCTATACGAAAGGCGTGCTGGGCACCGACCAGCGGCAGAGGATCGAAGAGGATCTCGCTCAGAGCCAGACCGCTCGTGCGCAATGGACGGCAGCCATCGAAATGCGCAGCTATGAGGAGATCATTGCCGACGAATCCCTCATGGAGTTTGTCCGCGCCTCCGGTCGCCAGTTGTTCGGCGACAACTGCGCGGCCTGTCATGGCACCGACGGCACGGGACGGTTCAACTATCCGGACCTGACCGATGACGACTGGCTCTGGGGCGGGGGCGCGGAGAACATAGCAGAGACCCTTCGCGTCGGTATCAATGCAGCCCATGATGAAACAAGAGTGGCGGAAATGCCGGCCTTCGGACGCGACCAAATGCTTGACCGCACCGAGGTCCGGCAGGTGGCCCTGTATGTTCACTCGCTCACCAATCCAGAGACCTCCACGCCGCAGAATGCGACGGAGATACAGGCGGGCAGGGAGGTTTTCCTTTCGACTTGCGCTGCCTGCCACGGAGAAGATGCCGGCGGCAGCCAAGACATGGGAGCGCCCAATCTCGCCGACAACTACTGGGTCTATGGTGGCGACATGCAGACGCTTATCACCACGATCCATGGCGGCCGCCGCGGGCATATGCCGACGTGGGACGAGCGGCTGACCGAAGTCGAGATAAAGACGCTTGCGCTCTATGTGAACGACCTGGCCCTGGAGAAACGCTGATGTCTGCGCGTCAATGGCCACTGTGGACGCTGGTTGGGATTGCGGTTGCCGTCTTCGTCGCCGCCAACGCCCATCTTGTCTACATTGCAGTCGCGAGTGACCCGGGCTGTGTAAGCCATCCGGAAACGGCAGGATCGGGTGAGGGCCAGTATCGTGCAGCAAAATCTGCCTGTTAGCCCTTCAGGGAGGGACGAATGAAGATGCCTGGCAAAACCTATGGGCTCCTCAGCGAGACCTCGACGATCGAGGAAACGCGCAATCCCCTCTTCAAGAGGAACGTGTCTGCGCACGCGCCTCTGCAATGGCTTTCAAGAGGCTGGTCCGATCTATGGATACAGCCGGTACTGAGCTTGGGCTACGGCCTTGGGGTTTTCCTCCTGTCGGTGGTTTTCGTGTGGCTGCTGTTTGTCGGCCAGCGGGACTACTATCTGTTTCCGGCCATGGCCGGGTTTCTGATCATCGCGCCTCTGCTGGCTGCGGGGCTCTACGCCAAGAGCCGCGCCATCGAGGCGGGTGAACGGATCAGCGCCCGGCGGATGCTGCTCATTCGTGCCGAAACCGGGACGCACATCTTCTTCACCGGTCTGCTCCTCGTTTTGTTGTTTCTTCTCTGGATGAGATCGGCGGTTCTGATCTATGCGCTGTTTTTCGGGGTAAGTCCGTTCCTCGGGTTTTCGCAGATCGTTCAGGTCCTGCTGACGACGCCGACGGGCTGGGCCATGCTTCTGGTGGGTGGCTTCGTCGGTTCGCTGTTTGCCGGCTTTGCCTTCGGCGTGAGCGTGTTCTCGATCCCTATGCTTCTCGATAGGCGGGTCGATACCCTGACCGCCATGGGGATCAGCATGGCGCTGGTCTGGAACAATCTAAAGCCGATGCTGGCCTGGGGCGCGATCGTGCTGAGCCTGTTCCTGGCGTGCCTGGCGACTGGATTGGCGGGGCTGGTTATCGTCTTCCCCTTGCTCGGCCATGCCACCTGGCACGCCTATAGGGAGATGGCCGGAGGAGCTGCCCATGATGATGCGCCGCTCAAGTGAGGGAACCGTAGGCCCCACGGGATCATTCCCGTTTGAGGGATACCCACACGGCATCGACGACCGCAACAGAAGGTAGCCTGCAATGAGCCTTTTCCTGGTTCTCGTCCCGATCTCGATCCTCATGGGAGCGGTTGGCCTTGGCGCCTTCCTGTGGTCGATGAAGGATGGCCAGTATGAGGATCTCGATGGCGCAGCCGTCCGCGTCCTCCTGGATGACGAGGATGAGTAGGGGTCAAGGCCTTGAAGGGAACAGCATCGTTTTAGTTTATCGTGATAGATCGTCGTGGAGGATCCGATGCCAACGGTAGCCGCTCTGTTCAAGGATCTTGAAGCCGCCCAACTGGCTGCTGAAAAACTTTCCTCTTCTGGCGTCCCGGAGGAGGATATCAGTATCATTTGCAATCAGAGCGAACACCTAACAACCGACATCGACCCTATCGAAAGCACGACAGCCGGAGCCAGTATCGGTGCCGTCGGAGGTGGCGCTCTCGGTCTCGCCGCCGGCCTTGCTCTCATGCCTGTCTCGGGCCTGGGCCTTGTGGGAGTGCTGGGATGGCTTGCCACAAGCCTTGCCGGAGCCTCGGCGGGCGTCGTAGCGGGCGCAACGGCCGCAAGCGTCTATGACATCTTACGCACCAGCGGCGCGCCGGAAAAAGAGGCGCACTTCTATACGGAGGGGTTGCGCGCTGGAGGTACCCTGGTCGCCGTCAAAGCGGCTGGGGATTTAGATAGCATTGGGAAGATACTGCGCTCCGCCGGCGGCGCCTTCGCCGTTCCTGAGGAGGACAATTCATAGCGGTAATGGCCGGTCATCTCCGATACTGTTGAAAAACTCGCGTTGTCGGTGCTGGGTAGCCGTGATTCAATCGCCGCAATGATTTGCGGAGGATTGAGCGATGATGGGATGTCAGGCAGTTCCGGCGCAGCTCTTCTACGACTTCTGTCTTGATGATCACGTTCCTGCAGATCATCTGCTGCGCGGATCGACCGCCATCTCAAACTCGACAGCGTGCGAGCGCAGTTGAAGCCTTTCTACAGCACCACTGGTCGCCCTTCGATTAATCCGGAGCTAATGATGCGGATGCTGATCATCGGCTATTCCATGGGTATCCGATCTGAGCGGCGGCTCTGCGAAGAGGTCCACCTTAATCTCGCCTATCGCTGGTTCTGTCGCCTTGGACTGGACGGCAAAGTGCCTGATCATTCCAGCTTCTCGAAGAACCGCCATGGCCGGTTCCGGCAGAGCGACATCCTGCGACATATGTTTGAGACGGTCGTGGAGCGCTGCCTTGCGCAAGGGTTGGTCGGTGCGGAAGGATTTGCCGTCGACGCTAGCCTGATTGCAGCAGATGCCAACAAACAGCGCTCGGTACCGGGCGCTGAATGGGAAGCCAAAGAGGACGCTGGGCGTTCGGTGCAGGAATATCTGGCTGTTCTCGATGATGCCGCTTTTGGTGCTGCCTCGCGGGTGACGCCGAAGTTCATCTCTCCGTCCGATCCGGCAGCGCAGTGGACCGGTGCCCACAAAGGCCATGCCTTCTTCGCCTATGCCACCAAACTACCTGATCGAAACAGACCACGGCGTCATTGTGGACGTAGAGGCCACACGAGCAATCCGCCAGGCGGAGGTTGAAGCATCCCGCACGATGCTCGACAGAACGGAGAGCCGCTTCGGCTTGCGGCCCGGCTATTTGGCGGCCGACAGTGCCTACGGTTCTGCCGACAATCTCGCATGGCTGGTCAAGGAGAAGAAGATCGCGCCGTACATACCGGTCTTCGACAAGTCGAAGAGGACGGACGGCACCTTCTCCCGCTCAGACTTCTTATGGGAGGTCGAGAATGACCGCTACATCTGCCCGGCGGGAAAGGAGCTGAAGCAGTTCCATCGAACCTATGCGACACCCAGATCAGGGATCACCGCCGAAGGGACGCGGCTTTACCGCGCCAGCAAGAGGGACTGTGATCGCTGCGAACTGAAGCCTCGCTGCTGCCCTAACACACCGATGCGCAAGGTGCCGCGCGATCTCAACGAAGATGCCCGTGACGTCGCCCGAGCGACAGCCGCAACACCGGAATACGTGCAGTCACGGCATCGCCGAAAGAAGGTCGAGATGCTCTTTGCTCACCTCAAGCGCATCCTGCGCATGGCGCGGCTAAGGCTCCGAGGACCGTGTGGTGCGCGAGACGAATTCCTGCTTGCAGCGACGGCACAAAACCTCAGAAGGTTGGCCAAACTCAGGCCATCACACAGCGTCATTGCCGCCTGAGAGCGGCATGGACTACCACCCTACGCTGCGGCTCTGGGCAGAGGGACATGCTCGATCCGCCTAAAGGCAGAAATGGGCGGATGAGCAGCCAATCCTACGAGTTTTTCAACGATATCCGCCACTATCCGACCCTGAAATTGATTGACGCAGACCGTCTGATGCCGTCGGCGTTCGATCTGGCAGGTGTGCTTGTGGCCGCTTTTTGATATGCCTCAACTGATTTCCTCAGCCATCATCTAATGTTGGCACAGAGGAGATGGAGCAATGACAAGATTTCATCCAGGCGCGTTTGTCGATGAGCAGATTCTGATTTACCGTGGTCTTATTGACACCCTCGAGCAGGGAGAGCGGACGGAAGACGCGGCACGCCAACTAGTCAATCTTCACGCGTCTATAACTGCCCTGTCGAAGCTCAAGCGAGGACAGTCTTCGGAAACATGCGATCCGGCTACCCAGAAGATAGACGAGGCGGAGAGAAATTGGCAATCAACATAGGGATCGGAAGCCTCAACATAGGGAACACGGCTCCGGCAGAGCTTGCAGAAGGACCGGGAGTCTAGCAGCTCGAACGCGGATTTTACGTCAGACATTCCGCAGAGCTGGGATGTCCGACACACCTCCTGCTCTTAATATTGGCCTGCGCAGTTTTCGAAGATGGATTGCTAGGAGAAGATAGGCCGCTTCTCCGCTTCCGACGATAAAAGCGCCTCGATAACTAGTTTTTCGGAATTGATATGACGACGCAGCGACTCCGCAAATCCCCTTAGAAGGTGGCGGGCCGGTTCAATCGAGGCAGTATTGTTTCTAATCGATCTCAGCACCGCTAAGGCATCGGCGGCGGCGGCCAGATCACAACGGTGTTCCGCCTTTAGTTCCTGCGTGAAATGTGTACCGAAAGTTGACTCTGTAGCGGCCGCAAATTGTTCAAAAAGGGCTTGCTCTTCGAGCTGCTGCGTCTGCCGCAGGAGAGGAAGAAGGTCTGCTTCGAGCCTATCACACGTAGCGGCTTCGATCTCCTCTGAGCTTGAGGCGGACAGTTCCTCCAGCTTCAAGCAGAGGTCAAGGAGGGCTTGGTGGTTCATCTCCAGGGTCGCCAGGTTACGAGCAGAGAGGGGCTGCAGGATTGCCATTTTTCTGGTCCTTTGATTGTTCGCAGCAAGATTATGGCGCCGACCGGAGCGGAGTGACTGCTCGAAGGACGCGCCTTTCCTGGTGAACGATATCTCCATGCTCTACCACCGCCTGCCAGATGCGGTTGCCGACCCGGACTGTAACGCGCGTCTTCCCAAGGTCATTGTCTTCACCGCGTTCGACCGTGCTCGCGACGAGACCCATGCGGAGATAGCGCCGGAGGGTGTCGGCCGAGAGTTGGAATTCGCGCGCTAGCTCATCGGGATCAAGGCCGATATCACCGGATTCGTTGTACTCGATCCTCACTCCGAACATCCTCGGTTGGGGAAACTAATCAATTCTAGCGGGTTGGACGCCTAACAGTTTGCGAAAACGCAAATTGGAAGACCAGGGAGTTCATAAAACTGCCATCAACAAGCGTATGCCGAAGCTGTATGACCGGAGTCTGCCCGAATGGTGACGAATGACGAGAAGCTTGAGCCGGTCCTTCAGGAGGTCCTGCGGCGCAACGCAGGCGAAGTGGAGTTCCATCAGGCCGTAAGGGAAGTTCTGGAGAGCCTTGGACGGGTGATCGCAAAGCACCCGCGCTACCTCGAGAACGCGCTGATCGAGCGCATCTGCGAGCCGGAACGACAGATCATCTTCCGCGTCCCCTGGGTCGATGACCAGGGCGGGTTCAGATCAACCGCGGCTTTCGGGTCCAGTTCAATTCGGCACTGGGGCCCTACAAGGGCGGCATTCGCTTTCATCCGTCCGTCTACGTCGGCATCATCAAGTTTCTCGGCTTCGAACAGACCTTCAAGAATGCCTTGACCGGCATGCCGATCGGCGGCGGCAAGGGGGGATCCGACTTCAATCCGCGTGGTCGGTCGGAGGGCGAGATCATGCGCTTCTGCCAATCCTTCATGACAGAGCTTCACCGCCATATCGGGAATATACGGACGTGCCGGCAGGCGATATCGGCGTCGGTGGACGCGAGATCGGCTACATGTTCGGGCAATACAAGCGTTTGACGAACCGCTACGAAGCAGGCGTGCTTACCGGCAAAGCCCTCTTCTATGGGGGCTCGCGTGCAAGGACGGAAGCGACCGGATACGGCAACACCTATTTTGTTCAGTCAATGCTCGCCACGAAGGGACAGAGCTTTGATGGAAGGAACGTCGTCGTGTCCGGCTCCGGCAACGTCGCGGTCTACACCGTCGAGAAGGTACAGTCTTTCGGCAGCAAGGTTCTCGCGATCTCCGACAGTTCCGGCTATATCGTGGACGAAAATGGAATCGACCTGAAGCTCCTGAAGGAAATCAAGGAAGTTCGCCGCGCCCGTATCTCCGACTATCTCCGGGCCAAGGGCGAAGGCAAGGGCGTCTATTTCGTGAAGGCCGAATCCGGCTCCATCTGGGATGTACCCTGTGACGTTGCCATGCCGTCAGCAACGCAGAACGAACTGACCGGCGCCGACGCGAAGACGCTGGTGAAGAACGGTCTCGTCGCACTCGGCGAAGGCGCGAACATGCCCTGCACGCCGGAAGCAATCCGCATCTTCCAGGAAGCCGGCGTCCTCTTCGCTCCCGGCAAGGCTGCGAACGCGGGTGGCGTCGCCACCTCTGCGCTCGAAATGCAGCAGAACGCCTCACGCGACAGTTGGACCTTCCAGCAGACGGAAGCGCGCCTCGCGGTGATCATGAAGAACATCCATGACACCTGCGCCGGCACTGCCGAGGAATACGGCGCACCTGGCGACTATGTCCTCGGCGCCAACATTGCCGGTTTCGTCAAGGTCGCACAGGCCATGGACGCGCTTGGCGTAATCTGAGTCAACTGGCCAAAAGGCAATGCGCGCTGTAGATTAAGATGCCCGGTAGTCAGCTAGGAGGTTTGGCTTCCGTTGCAGCTGACATCAGAAAAACAATGTTACCTCCTGATCGGGGCCGAGGTTCGCTTGTCCTGATGTCACGAAGGGTGCGCTATCAGTGCGCTGAAGGGGAACTGGCTTTGTGAAAGCTCGTTTCGCTCATGAGAGCCAGGAGGGAGCTGACATGCCGCACAATGATCGTTCCAGAAACATCACTGAAGGGACAGCCCGTTCGCCGAACCGGGCGATGTACTACGCCCTGGGCTATGTGAAGGAGGATTTCGACAAGCCAATGATTGGCGTCGCCAATGGTCATTCCACCATCACGCCCTGCAATGCAGGTCTGCAGCCATTGGCCGACGCAGCAGTTGCAGCCATCAAGGCGGCTGGCGCAAACCCCCAGATGTTTGGAACCCCTACCATCTCCGATGGCATGGCGATGGGCACGGAAGGCATGAAGTATTCGCTGGTCTCGCGGGAGGTCATTGCCGACTGCATCGAGCTCTCGGTGCAAGGCCAGTGGATGGATGGCGTTCTGGTGCTAGGCGGATGTGACAAGAACATGCCAGGTGGAATGATCGGCATCCTGCGTGCCAATGTTCCCGCCATCTATGTCTACGGAGGAACCATCAAGCCAGGCTATTGGAAGGGAGAGCCGCTTTCCATCGTTTCCGCTTTCGAAGCCGTGGGTTCATATATGGCAGGTACGATGGCTGCCGAGGACTTCGAAGGTATTGAACGTAATGCCTGTCCGACGACCGGTTCTTGTGGTGGAATGTACACAGCCAACACTATGAGCTCCTCTTTTGAAGCCTTGGGAATGTCACTGCTCGGATCCGCCAACATGGCGAACCCGGATGAGGAGAAACTAGAAAGCGCCGCGCAATCTGCCAGAGTCTTGGTAGATGCGGTGAAGAAAGGTCTCACGCCTCGTGACATCGTGACCCGAAAATCCATCGAGAATGCTGTTGCACTGGTCATGGCGACAGGTGGATCGACGAACGCCGTGCTCCACTATCTTGCGATCGCCCATGCCGCGGACATTGATTGGACACTGGATGACTTCGAGCGTGTGCGGCGTAAGGTTCCGGTGATCTGTGACCTGAAGCCCTCCGGCCGCTACATGGCGGTCGATCTTCATGCAGCAGGCGGGATTCCACAGGTTCTAAAGGTGCTGCTGAGCGCCGGATTACTGCACGGCGACTGCTTAACGATCACCGGCAAAACCCTTGGGGAAGAATTGGCGAGGCTTCCAGATCAACCGCGGCTTGACCAGGACGTTATCGTCCCTATCGAGCGAGCGCTCTACCGCGAAGGACACCTTGCAGTTCTCAAAGGAAATCTGGCTGAGGCGGGCGCCGTCGCGAAGATCACAGGGCTGAAAAGTACGAAGATCACAGGACCGGCAAGAGTGTTCAACGATGAACAAGCCGCGATGGCGGCCATTCTCGCCGATCAGATAAAACCTGGAGATGTTCTGGTGCTCCGCTACCTCGGTCCAAAGGGCGGACCGGGTATGCCTGAAATGCTTGCCCCCACTTCAGCCATCATCGGGCGGGGGCTGGGTGACAGCGTCGCATTGATCACCGATGGGCGCTTTTC
The DNA here is from genome assembly GCF_044142885.1 of Pseudorhizobium flavum. NCBI lineage: Bacteria > Pseudomonadati > Pseudomonadota > Alphaproteobacteria > Hyphomicrobiales > Rhizobiaceae > Pseudorhizobium > Pseudorhizobium flavum. The sequence continues at coordinate 36,646 of NZ_JBIOKZ010000013.1, read as the reverse complement.
GGGGGGCACCTGGGGCCTGGTCGTCGGCCATGTAACGCCAGAAGCTTACGACGGCGGTGCGATTGCCTTGGTGGAAGACGGGGACCTCATCACCATCAATGCTGAACAGCACCTGCTCAGGCTTGAGCTAGATGAGGGGGAGATCGCAAGGCGAAGAGCCCTATGGCGAAAGCCCCAACCGCGATATACCCGCGGCGTTCTTGGAAAATTTGCTCTGCTTGCGCGTCCCGCGAATGAAGGGGCGGTGACAGGCTGACTGTCACACATGCGCGAGGCGGACCGGCGGCTCCTAAGTCAAATTGTCGCGTCGACTCCTTTGGTTGAAGGTTTCTGAATATGCGGCTATCCGTCATCTTTGGCCACACCAAGGGTGCTGCGTTATAAAGATTCGACTCTGAATCGACGGAGACGACGCTCGGAGCAGTATCTGGGTAAACAAGGCGCAGACCCTGCGCTGGGTGACACGGCGCCACTCTAGGTCTGGAGGTTTCTCATGCTCGTTGATCGATTGCTCGCTGACGCTAGCTCACGTTTGATCGCTATACCTGAGGATGCACCCGTTACGGAAGCGGCTCGCCTGTTGCGCGATAATAGATCGGACATGGTTGTCGTCTGCGACAGCCAAGGCGTTCTTGCCGGCGTCATAACGAAGTCTGATGTGGTTGCGCAGATCAGCCATTGCTGCGGATCGAGTTGCACTATGGGTGTTGCGGCCGTGATGACGAAAGCAGTGGCAGACTGTAGCCCCGGCGATCGGCTGAATGAAGTTTGGCAAGCGATGAAGGACAAGAAGCTGAAGAATGTCCCAGTGGTTGACGCGCGACGTCGCCCACTGGGCGTTCTGGCTGCGCCTGATGTGCTGCAAGCATTGATGGGAGAGGTGGAGCAAGAGGAGGCCCTTTTGCGAGACTACGTGATGTGCATAGGCTATCACTGAGGCAACCCGTCGGGCGTCAGAATCGAGTTGGAGAACGTTGAATGGCATTGGCTCATGCGAAACCGGGAGAAGTGATCGGTCTGCGGGATGAACAGGTCGGCGCTACGCGTACCGCAGCCCTTGTGAAGACCTCGTCATTCGAAGCGGTCCGGCTTGGCGTTCAAGCGGGACGTGAAATCCCGTGGCACCATGTTCCAAAAGAGCTAACGCTCTTCTGCATCAGCGGCGACGTGGTTCTTCGCCTTGAGACACGGGAGATCCAGCTAAGGGCGGGCGATTGGGTGTTCCTGGAGGGCGGGGCCAGACATGCGTTATCGGCTCATGTGGATTCCACGCTGCTGCTAACCATTATGCTTTAGGCGCAGTTCTGAGCCTATTCTCATTACAAAGTACCGCCCTCGGTTAAGAGCGGGCAGGGCATGCGTGTCATGCGAAGGCGGCTTCCGCATCAAACTCCGGCTCCCATCTCTCGACAGCGGCAGCACGTCCCGACTGTGCTGCATCGGGGTCGATCAGCTTGTGGGTCGTCGGATTGCAGGTTGTACCGTAAGCATCCGGCGACGGCCGCAGGTTAGGCCGCTTGAGCGTTTAACGTTCTGGGTGTCCAGTTCCACGGAAGCAATTGCTCCAGCCTACTGATAGGAGTGTCGGCGATACGAGCGAGAACGTCAGCGAGCCAGGCCTGCGGGTCGATGTCATTGAGCTTGGCGGTCATGATCAGCGTGGCCATGAAGGCTGCACGATCAGCCCCACGATCCGATCCGGCAAAGAGCCATGACTTCCTGCCCAGTGCAAAGCCTCTAAGCGCTCGTTCGGCGGCGTTGTTTGTGAGGCAGACGCGGCCATCGTCGAGGAATGACGTAAAGCCATCCCAACGCTTCAGCATGTAGTCGGCTGCCTCAGCGACCGGAGAGCTGCGCGACAGCTTTGCCCGCTCATTTTGGAGCCAGTCGTGCAGTTCTTCAACGAGAGGCAGGCTGTTCTTACATCGGTGCTCCAGTCGCTGTTGGGCGGCAAGACCGTTGATCTCCCGCTCGATGTCGAACAGGGCATCGATCCGCTTGACGGCCTCCAACGCCATGGGTGAGATCGGCGCGGCTTTGCTTCCACGTTTGGCGTTCGTGGCAATGTCGGCCAGCACGAAGAACTTGCGGCGTGAATGTGCCCAGCAGAGTGCTTGGCGCAGCGGTGCGGGATCGCGATCTACTTTGTAAAGCGGGTTATAGCCGCCATAGGCATCGGCCTGCAGAATACCGGTGAAGGTCTTCAGGTGGCGCTCGGGATGCTCCTGTCGCCGGTCTCGCGATGCGTAGAACAGTGCCGCAGGCGGTGACAGCCCGCCGAACGGTCGATCATCCCGAACATACGTCCAGATGCGGCCCGTATCGGTCTTTCCCTTCGCCAGGATCGGCACGGTCGTGTCGTCGCCATGCAGCCGCTCGGCGGCCAGGACATGAGCCTCGATCAACGAATGGATTGGCTTGAGGGCTGCGGCACACGCGCCGACCTGGTCGGCCAGCGTCGACAGGCTGAGGTCGATCCCCTCTCGGGCATAGCGTTCGCTTTGGCGATTGAGCGGCTGATGCTGGGCGAACTTCTCGAACAGGATCATCGCCAGGAGGTTCGGGCCGGCAAAGCCGCGGGGTGTCACATGGAAGGGTGCTGGCGGCTGCGTGATCTTCTCGCACTCGCGGCAGGTGAACTTCTCCCGCACCGTCTGGATGACCTTCCACTGACGCGGGATGACCTCCAGGGTCTCTGTAATGTCCTCGCCGAGCTTCGACAGCTTGTCCGATCCACAGCAGGTGCAATTGGATGGGGCGGCGATAACGAGCTGTGATTAGGCATGGAATAAGGACCTCGCAAATGGGGTGATCGGCGTCCAAATGGGACCCCCATCTGCGATGGGGTTACAACAGCCTCCGGTTTCATCGGAGGCTTTTTATTTGGATGCTTGTTGTGGAGACAATTCTGAAGATACGTCGGCTTTCCCGTGTGCAGGGCAAGTCGATCAAGGCGATCTGCCGGGAGCTTGGCATATCGCGGAAAGTGGTGCGGAAGGTTCTGCGCAGCGATGAGACGGAGTTCAAATACGAGCGGACCCGTCAACCTCAGCCGAAGCTCGGCCCCTGGCGCGATCAGCTCGATGGAATGCTGCTCGCCAATGAGGCCAAATCCTCTCGCGAACGGCTGACACTGATCCGGATATTCGAGGACTTGCGCGACCTCGGCTACGCGGGCGGTTACGACACAGTCCGGCGCTACGCCCGAACCTGGGCGAAGGAACGCGGCTCCGTAACGGCGGAAGCCTACGTGCCGCTCTATTATGCGCCGGGCGAGGCTTACCAGTTTGACTGGAGCCACGAGATCGTCGTGCTGAACGGCGTGACGACGACGGTAAAGGTGGCGCATGTCCGGCTCTGCCACAGCCGGAGGATGTATGTGAGAGCCTATCCGCGCGAGACGCAGGAGATGGTCTTCGATGCCCATGACCGGGCATTCGCGTTCTTCGGCGGGGCCTGCACGCGCGGCATCTACGATAACATGAAGACTGCGGTGGAGACGGTCTTCATCGGCAAGGAACGGCAATACAATCGCCGCTTCCTACAGATGTGCAGCCACTACCTGATCGAACCGGTGGCCTGTACGCCAGCGTCGGGGTGGGAGAAGGGCCAGGTCGAGAACCAGGTCAATCTGGTGCGGGAACGCTTCTTCACGCCGCGGCTGGCCGCCAGATCCCGCTGCAGTCGTCCTCCGATCGTCTCGCTCTCGCCGCGCAGCTTGTCGCGCTGGCGCTTGCGGCATTGCTCTTCCAGCCAGACGTTGAACGCCTCCCATGTTGGAAACTGCGGGATCGGCACCATGAAGTTACGCCGGGCATAGCCGACGAGACCTTCGACATTCCCTTTATCGTTGCCTTTGCCGGGACGGCCATAGCGATCCCGGATCAGATAGTGGGACAGGAAGCCACTGAACAACGCTGCCCGCTTGCGTGTGCCGTCCGGCAGGATCTTGGCCACTAGGCAGCGATCATTGTCATAGACGATCGATTGCGGCACGGCACCGAAGAACGCAAATGCATGGATGTGGCCATCGACCCATGCCTCCGATACTGCCGCCGGATAGGCCCGGACATAGCAACCGTCACTGTGCGGAAGGTCGAGCACGAAGAAGTGCGCCTTCCGCTCCACGCCAGCGATCACCACCATCGCTTCACCGAAGTCGGCCTGCCCATGGCCAGGCGGATGCGCCAGCGGCACGAATACTCCTGACGGCGCTGATCCCGCTCGCGCATATAATCTTTGATGATCGTGTAGCCGCCGGTGAACCCGCGCTCGTCACGGAGAGGGTCGAACACCCGCTTGGCCGTATGGCGCTGCTTTCGCGGCACCTTCACATCCTCATCCAGCCAGTGATCGATTGTCGGGACGAACGCATCCAGCTTGGGTCGCCGGATCGGCAATTGACGCTGATAGCCCGGCGGCGTCGAATACGACACCATCTTGGCAACGCTGTCGCGAGATATGTTGAAATGCTTTGCAGCCTGACGCCGGCTCATCCCTTCCGAGACAGCCAGTCGCACCTTCAGATAAAGTTCCACGGTGTAGATCCCCAGGCCCTCCTGCATTCGTCGCAGAAGGGTAAATAGGTGGCCGGGTTTTACTCCGGCGCAGCAGGACTATCCCGCCGCTACCGTGGCCGACTTTCTCACCGCCGCTCTCATTCTTGAAGCAAAGGGGCTGGTCAAACGCTACGGCGAGGCAGTGGCTGTCGCCGGCGTCGACATGACCGTCCACCAGGGTGAGGTTATCGGTCTGCTTGGTCCCAATGGTGCCGGAAAGACCACAACGATCCTTATGCTCCTTGGCCTGACGGAGGCCAATGAAGGCGAGGTCAGCGTCCTTGGCAAGGATCCGCTGCGACAGCCGTTGGAGGTCAAGCGCGAGGTTGGCTATCTGCCGGATGCTGTCGGCTTCTACGACACGATGACCGGACGCGAAAACCTTGTCTACACGGGAAAGCTGGCCGGCTTGTCGCGAAAGGCGATTGATCATCGGATCGATGCCGCGCTGGAGCGGGTGCGCTTGAGCGATGCTGGCCGCCGGCGTGTCTCGACCTATTCGCGTGGTATGCGCCAGCGCCTCGGGATAGCTGAGCTCCTGATGCGCGATTGCAAGGTAATGATCCTCGATGAGCCAACTTCAGGGCTCGATCCACAATCGACGCACGAGTTGCTGGAGCTCATTCAGCAGTTGGCAAGCGAGGGCATCACGATCCTTCTGTCCTCGCATCAGTTGGATGTGGTGCAGGCGATCTGCAGTCGAGTTGCCCTGTTCAACAAGGGGCGGATCGGCTTCTTCGGCACAGTCGACGAGCTTGCCCAGCAAATCGGTCGCGGCGCTTTCATCGTTGATGTTGAGGCAGGTGGTATCGATCTCACCAGCTTGGCGCAAAAGGCTGATGGCGTTGCATCGGTGGCAAAGGTGTCTGACGGCGTCTGGCAGGTCGAAGCCACGCGAGACGTTCGGCCTGAGCTTGCAAAGATCGTGGTCGATGCGGGTGGTTCGTTGCGCAATCTGGACCTGCGCCGTGCGCGGTTGGATGAGGCTTACAACCGCTATTTCACGGAGGTAGCCAATGCGGCGTAGTGGCTCTCCATTCACTGGGGTTGGTGCGATCGCGCTGAAGGAGGCGGCCGATCCCAGCGCCCGCATGCAACATGATCATGCTACTGGTCATCTTGACAGCACTTGGTGCGGTCTATGGCTCGATCGGTCGCTTGCGCGATACCACCGCTGAGGACGCCTACCTTTTTCTAAAGCTGTTTACGGTCGCGCAGGACCCCCTGCCATCGTTCGCGGCGTTCCTCGGGTTTCTGCTGCCGCTGGTGTCGATTGCACTCGGCTTTGACGCAATCAATGGCGAGTTCAACAGGCGCACGATGAGCCGGGTGCTTGCACAGCCGATCTACCGCGATGCGATGCTCTTCGGAAAATTCTTGGGTGGGCTGATCGTTCTCGCCGTGTCTCTGCTGACACTTTGGCTATTGATGGTCGGGCTCGGCATGCTGTTCTTGGGTCTGCCGCCCTCCGGGGGCGATATTGTGCGCAGCGTCGCCTGGCTTGTCGTCACGCTTGCCTATGCAGGCGTATGGCTGGCGCTGGCGATCGCACTGTCGACGCTGATCCGCACCCCGGCCACATCCGCGCTCGCAGCCCTGTCTGTCTGGCTGATCCTGGCTGTCTTCTGGGGCATGGTCGCACCGCTTGTGGCCGGCGTGGTGGCTCCCGTCGACCCGCTCGATCCCGCCAGCATCCTGAACAGCTTCGAGTGGCGTCAGGCGATTTCTCGCCTTTCTCCGCAGACGCTTTACGGTGAGGTGACGGGCATCCTGCTCGATCCCGCGGCACGCTCCGTCGGCCCGCTGTTCATGCACCAGCTGCACGGCGCAGTCATCGGCTCGCCCTTGCCAACCGGGCAAAGCCTCCTGATCGTCTGGCCCCAAATCTCCGCCCTCATCGCCGCCATGCTCGCTCTGTTCACCGCGGCCTACGTGGTGTTCCAAAGGCAAGAGATCAGGGCATAGTTGCTGGTATCGTGGAGGCATCTGCGCGCTGCGGAGGCGGCGCGCAGATGTGAGTGGCGAGAGCATTCAGGTGGTCTCGCAACAATTCATGCATCGTCCGTGCAGCACCGCTATGCAATGTCCCGAGGATTCGGCGGCCATTTACATGCCCACACGGTCAATCCTTCCAGATCGTATGGCTCTGTTCCCTCATGAACTGCGGTAGGTAGAAGGGCCCAAGGCCGCCTTTGCCCGATAGGCCTGAGCCTTTCCAGCCACAGAATGTCTGGATGCCTGGCCAGGCACCTGTGGTCGCGCCGCTTGCGCGGTTGACGTAGAGGGCGCCTGCTTGAGCACGGTCTAGGAAAAGGTCGATCTCGGCTTGATCGCTCGCATAGCAGCCGGCGGTGAGGCCATAGGCGATGGCATTGCCGTCGGCGATTGCGGCTTCAAGGTCGTCGAAGACCTGAACCGTCAGGAACGGCAGGAAGAGTTCGTCGCGATTGAGCGGATGGTCGGCGGGCAGGCTGTCGACGATGGTCGGTTCGATATAAAAGCCGTGGTCGTAGATCCCGCCCGTAAGTTGGTTCCCGCCTGCAAGGATGCGTCCATCGCGCGCCGCGTCGACGCTCGCCTGCTCGAAACGGCGGAAGGCGGTCTCATTGATGATCGGTCCCATGAAGATGTCGCGGCCACTTGGATCGCCGATGCGGATCGCCTTCGTCAGTGCGACTAGCCTCTCAACAAAGACATCCCGGATGCTGGAATGGACGTAGACTTTGGACCCGGCCGAGCATTTCTGGCCCTGCAGGCCAAAGGCCGAGCGCATCATGCCTTGGGCCGCGCGCTCGACACCGGCGGAAGCTGCGACATAGGTCGGATTCTTGCCGCCCATCTCGGCGATGACCGGACGGTTGTAGGCGCCGCTTGCGACCTTGCGCAGCATATCGGAGCCGACCTTGTGGCTGCCGGTGAAGGCAAAGCCGTCGAAGCCCGGGTGATCGACCATTGCCTGGCCGGTGCTGCCGTCGCCGCAGATCATGTTGAGGACGCCAGCCGGAAGCCCCGCGGCATCGGCTGCGCGCATGATGAGGGCGCCGGTCAGTCCGGCAAACTCGCTCGGCTTGTAGACGACTGTGTTGCCAGCGATCAGCGCGCTCGACAGCATGCCAACCGACAATGCCAGCGGGAAGTTGAATGGTGCGATGACGCCGAAGACGCCATAGGGGCGCAGCCGATCGCTGGTCTCCTCATTGTCGAAGGCGCGCTGCAGCGGGCGGACAAAGCCGTCGTTCTCCTCCATCTGCGATGCGTAGTAACGCACGAGGTCGATCGCTTCTTCGGCCTCACCCATCGCCTCGAGGCGGGACTTGCCGACCTCAATCAGGCAGGCAACAGCGAGCTGGAACTTTTCTTCTTCCAACTGGTCGGCAAAGCGCCGTATCGCGACAAGGCGGTCCTGCCATGGCATAGCGCCCCACGACTTTTGCGCGGCACGCGCGGCGGCAACGGCGCGGTCGACGACTGCAGCGTCGGCACGGTGGAAGCGGCCGAGCAGGATTCGGTTGTCGATCGGCGAGACGGCTTCGTAGATTGCGCCGGTGGCTACATCCTCGCCACCGATGCGATGCGGCCAGGCCTGGCCGAGCAGCTCTGCACGCACCTTCGCGATCACGGTGTCGAGGAGGTCATGGACGCCGGAGAAATCGGCCTGGATGTTGGAATACGTGACGCGCGGCAGTGCGGTCTGGGACATGGGAAAATCCTTGGTCGAACTACGTGTCCGCGCTTAGGCGCTGACCCGCCCTGGGGCCTGAGTGGTACGGTCGAACGTGTCGGGCGTAACACCGGCCGAGCGAAGGATATGCTTCTGCACCTTGCCGGATGCGGTCTTTGGAAGTTCGTCGAGGATACGGATGTAGCGCGGCACCATGAATTGAGGCAGGGTCCTGGTTAGTTCCTCGGTAACCGCTGCCGGGTCGATGGTCGCACCTTCTACCGGTGTCACGACAATAAGCACTTCGTCCTCACTGAACTCGGAGGGCACCGCGACTGCGGCGCACTCGCGGATGGCCGCAATGTTCAGCACTTCATTTTCAAGGGCGAAGGAGGAAATGTTCTCACCTCGGCGACGGATCACGTCCTTGAGGCGATCGACGAAGAAGTAGGTTCCATCCTTCTCGCGGCGAAAACCGTCCCCGGTGTGGAACCAGCCGTTGCGCATCGCTTCAACGGTGGCCTTCGGATTGTTGTAGTAACCGCGCATCAGCGCCCATGGACGGTGGGTGCGCACGATGAGCTCCCCAACCTGACCGTCCGGAACCTCGATGTCGTTTTCGTCGACAATGCGCAGTTCGTACCAGGGCCGCGGCTTGCCGGCGATGCCCTTGGACGTGATGCCAGGGCCCGCGACCATCGGCGAAGAAATTTCGGTCATGTTATAGATGGTCCAGGCGTCGACGCCGAAACGCTCCGCAAACAGCGGACCGTCTTCGCCGAACGGCGTGATGAATGCGCGGCGCAGCGGATGGTTCTTGTCGTTATGTGATGGCGGTTGTTTCAGCAGGAAGCTCGCCATCACGCCAAGCAGCAGGCAGTAGGTAGAACCTGTCTCGCGCACGGCCTGCCAGAAGGTGCCTGTCTTGAACTCACGCGTCATGCCGATGGAAAGACCACGCGCGAGCATCGCATAAACATAGAGCGTTGAACCGCAGTGGAAGATCGGGCCGCAGATCATGCAGCGATCGTCTTCCTCAACGCAGTCAAACGCGTCCGGACCCATCGTATAAAGCTGCGTGTAGCTGCTCATCACGCCCTTTGCATTCCCGGTCGTGCCGGAGGTGTACATGATGGCGTAGAGATCCCACGGCTCTATCGGGCTAGAGAGCTCGAGAACGCTCGCCTCTTCCTCGGCCGGGTCTTCCAGAAGGTGAACGTCAAGGCCCGCAATCGCTTGCGTTTGTCCCTCCACGACCAGTACGGTCTTCACTTTGCCCGGTGAGACCTCGCCCAGACGCTCGACCAGCGAGGCAGCAGCAACCAGAAGCGGCGCGTCGGCGTCTTCGAGAATGTGCTCGAGGACTCGACCGCGCGCAGCCGTATTGATCGGCACGTAAACGGCACCGAGATAGTTGATGGCGAACCAGGTGCAGAGCAGGTCAGGCCCGTTGCTCATCATGCAAAGGACGTGATCCCCGCGGTTCACGCCGGCGCGGGCAAGGGTAGTTGCGCGCAGGCGTACGCGCCGTAGCGTCTCGCCATAGCTCCACTCGTCGCCCGGCCAGAACTGGACAAACGGACCCTCGGGCCGCTCGGCCGCATAGGTCTCCAAGATGTAGCGGAGCACCGCACGGTTGCGGTCGAGTGCCGGATCCGATGCGCAGACTGTACCGGTCGTCATGTCCTCTCCTTCCAAAGGCCTCAGAGCATTTTCACAGCTTCTGGGCTCCTCCCCAGTCGCTATCTGCCCGACGAAAATATGCCTTGCAATCCTGAAAATAGGTATGCAACATACTCGGTAGTATGTCAAAGCGGTTTGTGAGGTACCGCGCATCGGGAGGGGCAGGGAGGCCAAATGTCGGCAGTATCGACGTCCGTTGAGGGCAAGGTGGCGACCGTTCGTTTCGACCGAGGCGGAAAAGCGAACGCGCTGAATTCCGAGCTCATTGCGGGACTGGAATCGGCCGCTAATGCTGTGGGGCAGCGCGCCGATGTTGGCGCTGTTGTCCTTACGGGTGCCGCTGCGATATTCGCGGCCGGGGTGGACCTTAAGGACGAGGAGCTTTGGAAGACGGGTGCTGGCGATGTGGAACGCGCGCAGGCAATGAATGCCGGCGGGCGTATGACTGATGCCTGGCGGCAGGTGCCACAGGCCGTGATCGCAGCAATCGAGGGGCCGGCGATCGGTGGCGGAGCCATCTTGGCGCTGACGGCAGATTTTCGCGTGATGGGCGCATCATCTTACTTGAGCTTTCCGGAAGTGCGGCTCGGCATGACGCTCGGGTGGGGAGGTTTGCCGCTCCTCGTAGAGCGTCTGGGGTCGTCGCGCGCCAAGCGTGTCCTTTTTTGTGACGAGAAAATCGGCCCTGAGGAGGCCCTGTCGCTTAGCCTTTGCGATCGCATCGTGAATGACGGTGCCGCGGTCACTGCTGCTTGCGCATGGGCGGCGGAACTTGCCAAAGTTCCTGCGCTTGCCCTGCGGATGACCAAGTCCGCTATTGACGGGAATGCCCGCCAGAACTGGGCGGGATGGAGCGAAGCCGATCAGTTCTACCTATCGCGACGTCTTCTAGAAGAAGCTGGCCGCAAATAATCACTGGGGGTCGGGCGGGAGCGCGGCAGCCGGGGACTACGCACGTCTGTGCATCAAGGAGGAGCATTAGAATGAAGAATCTGAAGACCATTATCCTGTCGAGCGTGTTCACGCTGACTGCAGCCACAGCTTTCGCGGAGCCTTACCGAATTGGCGTCCTGACGGACATGTCCGGCATGAACTACGACCTTTCTGGTCAGGGCTCGGTCGTGGCGGCGCAGATGGCCGTCGAGGATTTTGGTGGCAAGCTGCTGGGAGAGGGCATCGAGGTCATCGTCGGCGACCACCAGAACAAGCCGGATATCGGTTCGACGCTGGCACGCACCTGGATCGATGAGCAGAACGTCGTCGCTGTTGTCGACGTGCCGACCTCGTCGGTTGCTATGGCTGTGCAGGAAATCACCCGCCAGAAGGACACCGCTTTTCTGATCTCGACCGCTGGCTCGTCCGCTCTGACCGCTGAGGCCTGCTCGGCGTCGACGGCGCAGTGGACCTGGGACACCTACGCGCTTGCAAACGGGACCGGCAGAGCGCTGACGCAGGGTGGCGCAAAGAAGTGGTACTTCATTACCGTCGACTACACCTTCGGTCATGCACTTGAGGCTGACACCACACAGGCTGTCACCGCAGCAGGCGGCGAAGTGATCGGTTCCGTCCGCCATCCGCGCGAAACCACCGACTTCTCATCTTACATTCTACAGGCACAAGCGTCTGGCGCCGACGTGATCGCGCTCGCCAACTCGTCGGGCGACACGATGACTGCGCTCAAGCAGATGCAGGAATTCGGCATCACCGAGGCTGGCCAGAAGGTCGCGGGCATGCTGCTGTTCCTGACCGACGTCCAAGGCGTTGGTCTCGACATCGCGCAGGACCTGACGCTCACCACCGCTTTCTACTGGGACATGGACGATGCGACCCGCGAATGGTCCGCGCGCTATAGCGAGCGCATGGGAGGCAAGAAGCCGACCATGGTTCACGCTGGCGTCTACTCGTCCGTCATGAACTACCTGAAGGCTGCAGAAGCTGCAGGTCAGGCCAAGAGCGGCTCGAAGGTGATGGAAGCCATGCGCGGCATGGACATCAACGACTTCTTCAACCGAAACGCCTACCTGCGTGAAGATGGCCGTGTGGTCCACGACATGTTCCTCGTCCGGGTGAAGAAGCCGTCTGAGTCCACCTCTGAAGGCGACCTTTACGAGGTTCTCGCCACGATCCCGGGCAAAGAAGCATTCGCTTCGCTCGAAAACAGCACTTGCCCGCTCGTCAAGAAGTGATCCCAGCGACCATGACCAATAAACCAGCTGCGGCTCCTGCCGATGCTGGCGCACCCCGTGCCGTACTTTCGGCACGGGGGCTGACCAAGCGCTTCGGACCGTTTACCGCCGTCAACAACGTCGACTTGGACGTGTGCCACGGCCGTATCCACGCGCTGATCGGCCCCAACGGCGCCGGCAAGAGTACCGTGTTCAACCTGTTGACCAAGTTCCTCAAGCCGACTGAGGGTCGCATCGTGCTCGATGGGACCGACATCACGGCAATGGATCCGGCCAGCGTGGCGCGGATGGGCATGGTCAGGTCGTTCCAGATCTCTGCCACGTTTGGCGACATGACGCTGCTGGACAACGTCCGCGTTGCCCTGCAGCGGCCCAATAACATGTCCCGCCAGTTCTGGCGCTCGCTAATCAGCCTCGACCGGCTCAACCGGCAGGCGATGGAGTTGCTGGACCGCGTTGGACTTGCCGACATGGCACACTTGCGCGCCAACAATCTTTCCTACGGGCGCAAGCGCGCGCTCGAAATCGCGACGACGCTGGCTCTCGAGCCCCGCGTCCTTCTTCTCGACGAACCGCTGGCCGGCATGGGCCAGGAGGACGTCGAACACATGGCAAAACTCATCAAGACTGTCTCCCGCGACTGCGCTCTCGTCATGGTCGAGCACAATCTCAAGGTCGTCGGAGACATTGGTGACGACATCACCGTGCTGCAGCGGGGCGAGATTCTGGCGCGCGGCGACTACGCGACGGTCAGCGCCGATCCACGCGTGCGCGAAGCATATATGGGTTCCGAAGATGACAGCCACTGATACGCTGACTGCGCCTGCAACGGTTGCGCGCGGCGGCGACGCGGCACCGCAACTCAAGGTGCGCAAGCTCGAAGCCTGGTACGGCGAGAGCCATGCGCTGCATGGCGTCGATCTCGACGTTTACCCCGGCGAGACCGTCACGCTGCTCGGCCGCAACGGCGTCGGCAAAACGACGACGCTGCGTGCCATCATGGGCATCATCCGCAAGCGCAAGGGCGAGGTTGAGTTCGAGCAGAAGTCGATCATGCGCGTGCCATTGCACCGCATCGCCCATGCTGGCCTTGGTTTCGTTCCCGAAGAGCGCGGCATCTTCGCCAGCCTCACGGTAGAGGAAAACCTGACCTTGCCGCCGGTCGTCGCCAAGGGCGGCATGAGTATTGAGAAGATCTACGAGATCTTCCCGAACCTCTTCGAGCGTCGCGGCAGCCCTGGCACAAAGCTTTCCGGTGGCGAGCAGCAGATGCTTGCGATTGCCCGCATCCTGCGCACCGGCGTGCGCCTGATCTTGCTGGACGAGCCGACCGAGGGCCTCGCTCCGGTGATCGTCGAGCGTATCGGCGAAGTGTTGAAGGTGCTCAAGACGCACGGCGTCAGCGTGTTGCTCGTCGAGCAGAACTTCCGCTTTGCGTCGCGCATCGCCGACCATTTCTACGTGATGGACCACGGTCAGGTGATCGACAGTTTCACGGTCTCGGAACTGCCTGCACGCACCGAGGCACTCAATACGGCCCTGGGGGTGTGAGACCATGACCACAATTTTCGGAGTGGCGCTGCCCGTCCTGACGGGACAGCTCCTGATCGGCCTTATCAACGGTTCCTTTTATGCGCTGCTATCGCTTGGCCTTGCAGTGATCTTCGGGCTGCTGCGCATCGTCAATTTCGCCCATGGCGCGTTCTACATGCTGGGCGCCTTCGCAGCCTGGATGCTGCTCAACTATGCCGGCATCGGCTACTGGGGCGCGCTGGTCCTCGCGCCGCTGATTGTCGCGGTGGTCGGGATGGTGATCGAACGCACGATGCTGCGCGCGCTCTACGGCCTCGACCATCTTTACGGCCTGCTGTTCACTTTCGGCTTGGCACTCTTGCTCGAGGGTGGCTTCCGTCACTACTTCGGCACATCGGGCCAACCTTATGCGGCCCCCGAAGCGCTGCGAGGTGCCACCAATATCGGCTTCATGATGCTACCGAACTATCGCGGTTGGGTCGTCGTCGCCTCGCTGATCGTGTGCCTCGGAACCTGGGCGATCATCGAGAAGACCAAGATCGGCGCCTACCTGCGCGCAGCAACCGAAAATTCGACGTTGGTGCAGGCCTTCGGTGTCAACGTGCCGTTGCTGCTGACGCTAACCTACGGCTTCGGCTGTGCGCTGGCCGGCGTTGCCGGCGTGCTTGCCGCGCCGCTGTTCCAGGTCAGCCCACTGATGGGCTCGAACCTCATTATCATCGTCTTCGCAGTTGTCGTCATCGGCGGCATGGGCTCAATCCTCGGCGCGATCGTCACCGGCTATATGCTCGGCATCGTCGAAGGCCTGTGCAAGGTTTTCTACCCCGAGGCAGCCAACATCGTTGTCTTCGTCATCATGGCCATCGTGCTCCTTCTGCGCCCGGCCGGTCTTTTCGGAAAGGACAGCTGACATGTCCGCGACACACGCCGACACCATCGTCATGCCGACCCGTAAGAGCCCGGTTCCGGCGCTCACCTTCGTGGCTCTGATCCTGGTCCTCGCGATCCTGCCGGCCTTGGTATACCCAATCTTCGTGATGAAGCTGCTTTGCTTCGTCCTGTTCGCAGCAGCGTTCAACCTGCTTCTCGGCTACACGGGTCTGCTGTCGTTCGGCCACGCCGCCTTCTTTGGCGGTGCTGCCTACGTCACCGCACACGCCCTGAAGGTCTGGCAAGTGACGCCCGAATTCGCGATCCTCGCGGGCGTTGCTGCCGCGATCGTGCTTGGCCTCATCATTGGCGCGGTCGCAATTCGACGTCAGGGCATCTACTTCGCGATGATCACGCTCGCAATGGCGCAGATGTTCTACTTCTTCTGCCTGCAGGCGCCGTTCACCAACGGCGAGGACGGCATTCAGGGCTTTTCGCGCGGGTACCTGTTTGGGATCATCGATCTCAACGAGACGATGAATCTCTACTATTTCATCGCAGCGGTTACGGTGCTTTCCCTTGTCCTCATCTGGCGCATCGTCAACTCGCCGTTTGGCCAGATCCTGCGCGCCATCCGTGAGAACGAGCCTCGTACCATTTCGCTCGGCTACTCGGTCCAGCGTTTCAAGCTGGCAGCGTTCGTCATGTCGGCGGGGCTCACTGGCCTGGCCGGCGCACTGAAGGCGCTGCTGTTCCAGTTCGCAACGCTCGCGGACGTTGCCTGGCAAATGTCCGGTGAGGTCATCTTGATGACGCTGATTGGCGGTATCGGCACGTTGGCTGGTCCTGTCGTAGGTGCGGGCATCCTCATCGGGATGCAGAACTTTCTCGCCACTTCCGGCCTGCCGGTGACGATGGTGCTTGGCGGCACGTTCATGGTCTGCGTGCTTCTGTTCCGTCGCGGAGTCGTTGGCGAGGTCGTGAATCTGCTGGAGCGTCGCAAGGGATGACGGACCTTCGCGCTGCCGCAACCTTTAGCCGGGCGGATGTCGTCCGTCCGGAATGGGTCGACTACAATGGTCACATGGGCGACTTCGCCTATGCGATCGCCTTTTCGCAGACCGTAACGGCGTTCATGGACGCAATCGGCATCGACCGGGCGTACCGGGATGCGACGTCTGCCACGCTGTACACGCTCGACATGCGCATCGGCTACCAGCGCGAATGCCACCAAGGCATGGCGCTGGAGCTGACGCTTCATGTTCTGGCTGCAGACACCAAGCGCATGCATCTTTACATCGAAATGCATGACAGCGACGGCAACCTGCTGGCTTGGAACGAACAGGTGCAGTTGCACGTCTCTCGCGCGTCCGGACAGCCGAAGGCAGCTGTATTCCCGGACCATATCGCAGCCCGCATTGTGAAGGCCGCTGAAGCTGGAGCCACAATCCTGCCGCTCGCGCATATCGACAGGCGGATCGGCCTCGGGCGATAATCCGCAGAAGGCGAATTGACAAAGAGAAGGCCGGTGGATCGCTCCACCGGCCTTCTTTCATGTCTGTTGCATGAACGGTGTCAGAGCACTTCAAACAGTCCCGCGGCGCCCATACCGCCACCAACGCACATCGTAACGACAACGTAGCGAGCGCCACGGCGCTTACCCTCGATCAGCGCATGGCCGACCATGCGTGCACCCGACATGCCGTAGGGATGACCGATTGAGATGGCACCACCGTCGACGTTGAGCAATTCGTTCGGAATGCCCAGCTGATCTCGGGAAGGGATGACTTGCGCTGCGAAGGCCTCGTTCAACTCCCAAAGGCCGATGTCCTCGACCTTGAGATTGTGCTGGGCGAGGAGCTTGCGAACGGCGGGAATTGGACCGATGCCCATTTCCTCGGGGCCAACGCCCGCGACGGAGATGCCGCGATAAAGGCCGAGTGGCGCAAGGCCGCGCTTTTCAGCCTCACTGCGCTCCATCAGCACCGAGGCCGATGCACCGTCGGATAGCTGCGAGGCGTTGCCGGCGGTGATGAAGCGGCCTTCGGCAATGCGCTGGCCGTCGCGGAAGACTGGCTTGAGGTTGGTAAGGCTTTCGAGCGTCGTCTCCGGACGGTTACCCTCGTCCTTGGCAAGGGTGATTTCCTTCTCGGAGACCTCGCCGGTTGCCTTGTCGGTCACATGCATGATCGTCGTCAGCGGCACGATTTCGTCATCGAAGCGGCCGGCTGCCTGTGCCGCGGCGGTGCGCTGTTGCGACTGCAGGGCATATTCGTCCTGCGCGTCGCGGCTGACGCCGTAGCGGTCTGCAACGATCTCCGCCGTTTCCAGCATCGACATGTAAGTCTGCGGCAGGTTGGCGTCGATCCAGGGATCGCGCCAGTTAGCGATGTTCATCTGCGCGTTCTGAACCAGCGAGATCTGTTCAACGCCGCCACCGATCGTGATCTGCATACCGTCGGAGATGATCTGCTTGGCGGCAATCGCGATCGCCATCAGGCCAGAGGCGCACTGGCGGTCAACGCTCTGGCCGGGCACCGTAACCGGCAGTCCGGCACGCAGAAGGCCGGTGCGGGCGATGTTCATGTGCGTCGTGCCTTGCTGCAGGGCTGCACCGACGACAACATCCTCGATCTCGGCCGGGTCGACGCCGGCGCGTTTGACCGCATGCTCGATCGCATGACCGATCAGGCGCGGCGCGGTGGTCGCGTTGAACGCGCCGCGATACGCCTTGCCGATCGGCGTGCGCGCGGTGGAGACGATTACTGCTTCTCTCATCTGCTTCTCCCAAAATCAGTTGTCGTCAGGCACCGCCAGCGCCTTGGCGCAGGCAAGCAGCTTGTCGGTCAGTTCAATCGGCCGGCGCGTTTGCCGGTCCACGTAAACATGCACATAAGTACCGCGTGCAGCGCAGAGTTCCTCCTCGGCAGAGAACAGGCCAAAACCCCAAGTGAGGCTTGTACGCCCAACCTTCTCGACCCGAGCTCCGACCCAAAGCCGGGTCGGGAAGTTGATTTCGCTGAAGAACTCGGCGCCATTCTTGACCACTAGGCCAATCGGATCGGAGGCATCCGAAGAAAGGTCCAGAGCCCCGTGATCGATCAGCGCCATATTCAGGGCCGTGTCGAAGTATTTGAGGTAGGCAACGTTGTTGACGTGACCGTAGATGTCACAGTCCTCCCACTGCAGCACGGTCTCCTGGTTCCAAGGATAAGCGCTGCGGGGAAGGGGATAAAGGCGTTCGCTCATCTGTCAGGCCTGGCCAAGGGCTTTCCGGGCGTTCTCGATAATGCGATCGACGTGGCGCAAGCCTTCCGCGGGCTCGATCGGCGAGGAGACGTCGGCGATGCGGTCGAAGTTTGCGGCGACATCATCCGGCGTCAGCGACTTGCCGGCGAAGCAGACGCCCTCACTCTCGACGACGGCGAGGCGCGCAACCGTGCCGGCACCTGCCAAAAGAGTGGTGCGTGACGGCGCCTCCCGGCTCACGAGCCATACCGCAGCCGGCGAGACAAGTTCGGGAGCAAGCATTTGCAGCATCTCCTCGCTCATCATGTCGCCGGTCATGCGGGTAGCTGCCGTCGGGAGGATGGCATTCACATGAATTCCGTACTTTGCACCCTCAAGGTGCAGCGTGTTCATCAGGCCGATCAACGCCATCTTGGCCGCGCCGTAGTTGGACTGACCGAAATTGCCGTATGCGCCGGAAGTTGACGACGTCACCAGGATGCGGCCGTAGTTTTGCTCGCGCATCACGCCCCACACCGCCTTGGACGCGATTGCCGTGCCCATCAGATGCACGTCGACCACGGCGCGGAAATCCTCGATCGTTACTTTTGTAAAGGTCCTGTCGCGTAGGATCCCTGCATTGTTGATGAGGACATCGACGCGGCCGAATTCCTTCAGCGTACGCTCCACCATGGCCTGCATGTCGGCTTCGGAGGTGACGTTGCCGCCATCGGCAATGGCACGGCCGCCCGCTTCCTTGATCTCGCGCACAACCGCATCGGCGGCTGCGGTTGACCCACCGGTGCCGTCACGCGCTCCGCCAAAGTCGTTCACAACGACTGCCGCACCGTGCGCGGCGAGCATCAACGCATGCGAGCGGCCGAGCCCGCCACTCGCGCCAGTAACGATCGCAACCTGATCCTTGAAGCTGACGGCCATTAATTCTCTCCTTCTACAACCAGAACCAGCCATTCCGCGATGACGGCCGGCTTCTGTGTTCCTTCGACTTCGACTTCCACGGCGAAACGACGGAGCTTGCCGCCGCCCTTTGGCTCTTCAGCGACGAGCGTAAACTTGCCACGCAGGCGCGATCCGACAGGTACCGGCGCAAGGAAACGGATCTTGTCGAAGCCGTAGTTCACCTCGACGACGCCTGCGGCAGGCAGGGGCAGGGCGCTGTGCGTGAAATGGGTCAGCAGCGACAGCGACAGAAAGCCATGGGCGATCGTGCCGCCATAGGGGCCTTCGGCCTTCGCGCGCTCTGGCTCCACGTGAATGAACTGATGATCCAGTATCGCATCAGCGAACCTGTCCACGAACGGCTGATCGACGGTGATCCATTCAGAGATCAACGGTTCGCTCTGGCGGGTCAGTTCATTCATCTGGATTTTCCACTCCCTCAACGTCTGCCGCGGAATCGACAATTGCAACATACTCAGTAGTATGTTTAATGGCAGGCGTCTAGCGTTTCGCGCAGCAACTGTTCGGTGCTGGGGCAATTGCGTACCTCATGCAAATCCGCTGATATGCAGGAGAAAAAGTCTTTGGAGGAATTGATGGCCAACGCGCGGCTTGACGCGGGTGATAAGCGCGAACTGAGCGAAGCAGAAGCTCCCGTTGAGGCTGGCCGACCGCGCCGCCCGACCCGCGCGCGGCGGAACAAGGCCGATGGGGAGACTGTCGACACCAACATCGACATTCTCGACGCTGCGGCTCAGTGCTTCATGGAAATGGGCTTCCAGGGCGCGAGCATTGATGACGTCGCGCGCCGCCTCTTCGCCACCAAGGGACGCATTTACCACTATTACCGTTCCAAGACCGATCTGTTCTTCGACGTCCACCGTGAAGGCATGCGTCGCCTCAACGAAGCAGTTCACGCAGCTATGCAGACCGGCACGACCGGCCGCGCGACGCTGAACGCGATGCTGGAGGCGCATGCACTGACCATGCTGCAGAACATCGCCTACCTAGCGGTCGTTGTGCAGGGCGTTCACATGCATCGTCTGGGTGCCACCACGCTCGCGCAGCGCCAGGTGCTGGACGAGATCATGGCGATCCGCGGCGACTTCGAACGCCTGTTCATCGACGTGTTCCGCCGCGGCCAGGAGGACGGCAGCATCCGCGCCGAAAACGCCTCCATCGCCGTCAAGGGCATGCTGGGCGCGGTCAACTGGACCGCGATCTGGTACCGCCCGCGCGCCGGCGAAACGCTGGAACACAAGCAGGAGATCGCTCGCGAACTGGCGAAACGCCAGGTCGAGGGCATCGTCTAACGCCACAATCTCCATCAGAAATTCCGTCCGGCAGCAGCCGGAATATCATAGGGAATGCAGCCATGACTTCTTTGCCGTTTTCCTTCACCACGGTTGGGCAGATTCACGTCGAGTGGGGCGGCGCCGCAAAACTAGGCGAACTCCTCGGCAGCTGGTTTCCTGCCCGCAACCTGTTGATCGTAACCGATGGCGGCCTGCATAAGGCGGGCGTACTGGAACCCGCGAAGGCTTCGCTTGCCGGGTCCGGCTTCAAGGTCACGGTGTTCGATGCGGTGGTCGCCGATCCAGCCGAGCAGGTGCTTCTCGACTGCGTCTCCCAGGGGCGCGCAGCCGGCGCGGACATCGTCATTGGCATCGGCGGCGGCTCATCCATGGATGTCGCCAAGCTCGCCGCCGTCATGCTGGTCAGCGAGCAGCCGCTCTCCGAGCTCTACGGCATTGGCAACGTGCGGGGGAGGCGCCTGCCGCTCGTGCAGGTGCCAACGACTGCCGGCACCGGCTCTGAAGTCACCAACATCACCATCCTTACCCGCCCAGACCATTCGAAGATGGGTGTCGTTTCCGACCAGCTCTATGCTGACCGGGTGCTGCTCGACGCCGAGCTGACGGTTGGTCTGCCCGCGCTGCACACCGCTGCGACCGGTATCGACGCAATGGTGCATGCGATTGAAGCCTACACCAGCAAACACAAGAAGAACCCGTTGTCGGATGCGGCAGCTCGCGAGGCGCTGCGGCTTCTGTCGTCGAACCTCATTGCTGCGTGCAAGAACGGCGCAGACCGCGCAGCGCGCGAGGCGATGCTGATCGGCGCGCTTCTCGCTGGCCAGGCCTTCGCCAATGCTCCGGTCGCGGCGGTGCATGCGCTCGCCTATCCGCTCGGCGGCCGCTATCACATCCCGCACGGACTTTCGAACGCGCTGATGCTGCAGCCGGTGCTCGAGTTCAACATGAAGGCTGCCGCACCGCTCTATGCGGAGCTTGCAAATCCTGTCGGCGCAGATGTCCCGCAGGACGCCGGTTGCGAGGCCAAGGCGAACGCTTTCGTGAAGCGACTGATCGAACTGATGGATGCGTCGGGTGCACCGCGCCGCCTGCGCGACGCGGGCGTTGCCGAGGAAATGCTGCCGCAGCTTGCTGCCGACGCAATGCTGCAAACGCGCCTACTCGGCAACAATCCGGTGGAAGTTACAGAAGCGGACGCGCTCGCGCTTTATCGCGCGGCCTTCTGATAGCCAAAAAACGGGCAGCAGTTCCGGCTGAGGATGCGAACGAGGACAGCGCCTCGTTCGCACGGATCCTGTCTGTCCATAGGGAGGAATTCATGAGCACTTTCGGGACACCGAAGTCGGCCGCCCTCTATGAATGTGCCAAGCACGTCATGCCGGCCGGCAACACGCGACACACGGTCTTTCGTACGCCCCATCAGGTCTATGCTGAACGCGGCGAGGGCTGCCGGATCATCGACATCGATGGCAACAGTCGTATCGACGCCGTCGGCAACTTTACCTCGTTAATCCACGGCTATGGCTGCGAGGCGATCAAGGCAGCTGCGCGGGAACAGCTCGAGAAGGGCTTCTGTTTCGGCATGGCGACGCCGGGGGAGGTGAGGCTCTCCGAAATCCTGGTCGAACGCCTGCCTTCGGTTGAGCAGGTCCGCTACTGCAACTCCGGCACCGAAGCGGTCATGAATGCCGTGAAGGTCGCACGTGCGTTTACCGGTCGCGCCAAGATCGCAAAGTGCGAAGGCGCTTATCACGGCGCGTATGATGTGGTGGAGACCAGCCAGGAGGCGAGGCCGGAGAACTGGGGAGACGTCGACGCCCCGAACCCTGTTCCGACTGCAGCAGGAACCCCGCAGGGCGTGCTCGATGACGTCGTCATCATACCGTTCAACAATGTCGAGCTTGGCGAGAAGATCCTGCGTGCCAAGGGCAATGACCTCGCGGGCGTGCTGGTTGACGTCATGCCGAACCGCGCCGGCTTGGTTCCGGCGACACCGGAATTCCTCGAGATGCTGCGCCGCGTGACCAAAGAGACCGGCGCTCTGCTCATCTTCGATGAGGTGATCACCTTCCGCCTCGGCTACAGCGGCGCGCAGGGGCGTTATGGCATCAATCCGGATGTCACGGCGCTCGGCAAGATCATTGGCGGCGGTTTCCCGATCGGCGCAGTTGCCGGCCGCAAGGACGTGATGGCGGTCTACGACCCGTCGAACGGCGCACCCAAGGTGCAGCATGGCGGCACCTTCAGCGCCAACCCTATGTCGATGATGGCTGGCATTGCCGCGATGGAAGCCCTGACACCGGAGGTCTTTGCCCATCTGGAAGCGCTGGGCGACCGTTTCGAAGCGAAAATCACCGCCCTCTTCGAGGAACTCGGGATAGAGGCGCAGGTAACGGGTTTGGCTTCGCTGCGCCGCATCCACTTTAACAAAGCAACGCTTTCCGACTTCCGCTCAACAGTGCTGGCAGGCCCTGACGGTGCGAAGAAGGTCGCAGCGCTGTCGCGCTTGTTGTTCGACGAAGGCGTGATCATCGCGGCCAACGGCCTCGTCTGTTTCTCGACGCCGATGACCTTCGATGACATCGACCGGATCACCGACGCTTTCGCCCGTGCATTGCCGAAGCTTGCGGAAGTTTGAACCCGAATTCTCCTCGTAGTCGCTGAAAAGCTTTGCCCTTCTTTCCACATAGCGAGATCACCATGCTGCCTTTGAAAGATCCTAGCCTTCTGATCGACAAGTGCCTCGTCAATGGCGAGTGGGTTGGGGCGCAATCGGGCAAGACGGTCGACGTGACAAACCCGGCCACCGGTGACGTCATCGCTCGCATCCCGTCGGTGTCGGCTGAAGAAGTCGAAGCCGTCATCGGCCATGCCAATGCCGCCTTCCGCCCATGGGCGCGCCGCTCGGCCAAGGAACGCTCGGCGATCCTGCGCAAGTGGTTTGATCTGATGATCGAGAACGCTGATGATCTCGCTGTGATCCTCACCAGCGAGCAAGGCAAGCCGCTGGCTGAAGCACGTGGCGAGATCGTCTATGCCGCCTCCTTCGTCGAGTGGTTCGCCGAAGAAGCCAAGCGCGTTTATGGCGACACGATCCCAGCCCCGCAGGCCGACAAGCGCATCACCGTCATCCGTCAGCCGGTCGGCGTTACCGCCGCGATCACGCCGTGGAACTTCCCGGCGGCGATGATCACCCGCAAGGCAGCGCCCGCACTTGCTGCCGGCTGCACCATGATCGTACGCCCTGCGGATCTTACGCCACTGACTGCGCTTGCACTCGGCGTCTTGGCCGAACGCGCAGGTGTTCCAGCGGGCGTCCTCCAGTTCGTCACCGGCTCTAGCCGCGTCATCGGCAAGGTCCTTACCGACTCCGACACCGTGCGCAAGCTCTCGTTCACCGGCTCGACCGAGGTTGGTCGCGTGCTGATGGAGCAGAGCGCTGCGACCATCAAGCGCCTGTCCCTGGAACTCGGCGGCAATGCGCCGTTCATCGTCTTTGACGACGCTGACCTCGACGCAGCGGTTGAAGGCGCCATGATCGCCAAGTTCCGCAATGCCGGCCAGACCTGCGTCTGCGCCAACCGCATCTTCGTCCAACGCGGCGTCTATGACGCGTTTGCGGACAAGCTTGCCGCCCGCGTTTCAGCCCTGAAGGTCGGCAATGGCATGGAGCTTGGCACCGAAATCGGCCCGATGATCGAGGAAAAGGGCATCGAGAAGGTTCTCGCCCACATCGACGACGCCATCTCGAAGGGTGCGGAACTGAAGGTCGGCGGCAAGCGTCTCGACGGTCTGATGCTGCAGCCGGCAGTTCTGACCGGTGTGACCACCGATATGACGGTGACGCAGGAAGAAACCTTCGGCCCGCTCGCCCCGCTCTATGCCTTCGACACGGAAGAAGAAGCGGTTGCGATGGCCAACGACACCATCTTCGGCCTCGCCGCCTATTTCTACACCAAAGACCACGCCCGCGCGGTGCGTGTTTCAGAAGACCTCGAATACGGCATGGTCGGCCACAACACCGGCCTCATCTCCAACGAAATGTCCCCCTTCGGCGGCGTCAAGCAATCCGGCCTCGGCCGCGAAGGCTCGAAGTACGGCATCGAGGAGTATCTGGAGATGAAGTATATTTGTTCGGCCGTGTGACGAGGCAACTTAGGAAGAGCCGTGGCTGACGTCTGTATGGGCTGCCGCACGTTCTGAGCGCCGAGACCCGCCAGACAGTTTTGGCTTTCGTGGATCGTCGGCCGGCGCCAACAATACATCTGCGCGTGCTCGGAAGATTTCCTCGGTCGCTGCGTCTCGGTTCAAAGCGGTATCATCTAGGCCCACCTGTGCCATGCGATGGAGGACGTCTCGCAGGAAAGGGCTTTTCGTTCGACCGTTTCGGTCGGCGAGCACGCCTTCTCGCTCTGACCTGAAGGTCTCAGTGATAAAAGGCATATCACCTTCCGTCGCGCCGACCTCAAGCAGCGCTTCGTGTACCTCGGACCCGGTCTCAAATCTGAGGTCCTCGGCAGGGCCATAAGCTTCTAGCAGACGGTAGGCGTACCCGACTTGGCGGTCAGCTTCCCGATGCACCGAATCGCGAAGGGAGCCGCTGCGCTTGGCTGCTCGGTCGAGCTTCTCGATCTCGTCTCGCATCGACTCGATTTCGAGCGCGAAGATCTTCGCAAGCTGTTCTTTCGTCGCCATCCTCGCCCTCGGCAACAACTCGATCTCTAGCAGTAGGGCATTGAGCCGCCGTGCTACCACGGAAGCCTTTTTACGGTCGGATAGTCTAAGGCTAAGTGAAAGGCGGGTGTGGGCGTCCTTCGTGAGTTGTTCGGTCAGCGTGTGCGCGCATTGCTGGCAGAGCGTTGCCGGAAGGAAGTCCAGCAAAGCTTTGACGGCAGGTCTTTGACAAAGAGGTCCGGTGAAGTCGCTGAGCTCAACGATACGGGTGAGAGCGGCGGTGAGAAAGTCGGCCACGGTAGCGGCGGGATAGTCCTGCTGCGCCGGAGTAAAACCCGGCCACCTATTTACCCTTCTGCGACGAATGCAGGAGGGCCTGGGGATCTACACCGTGGAACTTTATCTGAAGGTGCGACTGGCTGTCTCGGAAGGGATGAGCCGGCGTCAGGCTGCAAAGCATTTCAACATATCTCGCGACAGCGTTGCCAAGATGGTGTCGTATTCGACGCCGCCGGGCTATCAGCGTCAATTGCCGATCCGGCCGAGGTCTTCTCGACCGTCGCCCGTGGCAGGTAGGGGTAAATGGACAGGTCCAGTCTCGGCGGCCGACGCTCCACCCGGCACAGGATCAGATGCTTCACTGCATCAAAGCCGATCGCGCCGAGCTGAATGGCCTGCTTCACGGCCGCATGCAGGTCCGCAAGGTCGAAGCTTTCCAGCAGGCGCAGAACCTGCACGTATTCCCGCCGGCCATGCTTTGCCATGCGGCCTTCCATCAGCCGGCGTAGCGTGGCGAACTCCTCCGGCAGGTCCCAGCCTTGGAGTGGCGCTGCCTGATCCAGCGCATTGATCTTCTGCTCGATCAGCGGCAGGTAATGGACCGGGTCGAAGATGACGTCTTCGCGCTCCCAGCTTCGGGGATGGCGGGCAATGATCTCGCCGCGGCAGCCGATCACCACTTTGTCGACATAGCCTCTGACCCAGACGTCCTGATGGCCGTATGCGACCGGCACGGAGTAGTCGTTGGTCTTGTAGCGCACCAGTGACTGGGCCGTCACAATAGCACTCGCCTGGTCGCAGGCGTCGAAGGGCGACGCCGGCAAAGGACGCATGGCCGCCAGATCCCGCTGCAATCGTTCTCCGATCGTCTCGCTCGCGCCGCGCAGCTTGTCGCTCTGGCGCTTGCGGCACTGTTCTTCCAGGAAGGCGTTAAACGCATCCCATGTTGGAAACTGCGGGATTGGCACCATGAAGTTGCGCCGGGCATAGCCGACAAGACCCTCGACATTCCCCTTGTCGTTGCCTTTCCCAGGACGGCTATAGCGATCCCGGATCAGATAGTGGGACAGGAAGCCGCTGAACAACGCTGCCCGCTTACGCGTGCCGTCGGGCAGGATCTTCGCCACAAGGCAGCGATCATTGTCATAGACGATCGATTGAGGGACGGCCCCAAAGAACGCGAATGCATGTATGTGGCCATCGACCCAAGCCTCGGCCACCGCAGCCGGATAGGCGCGCACATAGCAGCCGTCGCTATGCGGCAGATCGAGCACGAAGAAGCGGGCCTTCTGCTCGACGCCGCCGATCACCACCATCGCTTCACCGAAATCGGCCTGCGCATGGCCCGGCGGATGCGACAGCGGCACGAAGACTTCCTGGCGGCGCTGATCCCGCTCGCGCATGTAATCCTTGATGATCGTATAGCCGCCGGTGAAGCCGCACTCGTCACGCAGCCGATCGAACACACGCTTGGCGGTATGGCGCTGCTTGCGCGGCATCTGCATATCCGCATCGAGCCACTGGTCGATCGTCGACACAAACGCATCCAGCTTAGGCCGCCGGATCGGTGACCGCCGCTGATAGCCGGGTGGTGTCGAATACGACACCATCTTCGCAACGCTGTCGCGCGAGATGTTGAAATGCTTCGCCGCCTGACGCTGCGTCATCCCTTCGGAAACAGCCAGACGAAACCCTTAAATAAAGTTCCACGGTGTAGATCCCCTGTCCCTCCTGCGCTCATTGCAGAAAGGAAATAGGTGGCCGGATTTTACTCCGCCCGCGGCAGCATTATGCCGCCGCTACCGTGGCCGACTTTTGCACCGCCGCTCTCACAATTTCAGTCTGAGAGAGACCTTCTCGGTAATGCAACCATCCCGCCTTTGCCGCGTGGTCGAGCTTGCGCTTGGTAGTATCTACCATATCACATCCCGCGGCGGGCGGTTGCAGACGTGATTGGATTCCAGGTTGCTCCTGGCCATCCATGTTGAATCAATCAGTGTCCAGCGATGCAAAGAGGGTTGGCACTTCGACGAGCCGAGGGGTAACCGCCTCACTGTCGATCAGATGGAATAATGCATTCAGCATGCCAGAGACGTCCTGACGCAGCATCACGATGTTCTCGTTTAGGATGGGGACCATCGGATCCCAGTCAAAGCATCCGATATGGGGGAGATGATCCCCGAAGTGGCGGCTTGTTTTGATCCACCGCATCACGCCCTCAAGCGGTATGGTAGAATTAACGAACATGGCAGCTGGAAGCTTGCCGCGTTCGGCTGCCAGCTCGCGCAAAGCAGCATCTGCCTTATCGGGAGCGTAGCCTGTCGCGAGGATCATGGAGGGGTCCACAGAAATACCTGCCTCTTGATGTGCTTCCGTAAAACCTCGAATTCGTTCCGTGGTGTTATGGTCAGACCGCCCGCCGACATAAAGCAGGGGTTGGCCGGGAGCTCGCGTATCGGCCGAGGCAGCGAGAATCCGCTTAGTCAGGGCGTACGCTCCGCCGCGATTGTCCGAAATCACGGAAGGTGCCATCTTCCCTGGTAGATCCAGATTGAGCGAGCGTACGCCCGCTTTCGAACAAAGCTTAGTGATACGATCCGGGTCAGTGGCACCGGTAGCCACTAGACAATCCACCTGATGGGATATCATCGCACGGGCAGCTTGCACTTCTAGTTCTGGATCGCGCTGTGTGCACGTCACGATAGGAAACAGGCCGCGCTCGCGTGCCCTGCTTTCAAACTTTTCTACGATAGAACCGAAGTAGCGGTTGTCATATTTGGGCACGATCATCCCGATCAGCCGGGACGTTTCACGGCGAAGACCGCTCGCCTGCATATTCAGAGCAAAGCCGTTTTCATCCGCGATTTGTTTGATGCGCTCTGCTAACGAAACGCTGATCCGGCGCTTCTTCCACGTGCCGTTCAGAACCGAACTCACCGCGGTTGGTGAGGCTCCAGCGAGCGCTGCCACGTCGTAGATCGTTAGTCGTTTCACTGGTGCACTTTGCGACTTCGTCAAACTTCATCTCCTGAAGATACGCCAGCTTGACAGGCTGAAATCGATTATGCAAGTCTCTGCTACATCGGTTGAGCAATGAGGCTCAATCGGTTGTGCATCGAACAAACGCGCTAGGCGAGCTGGGAGGTTGGTTCACCTTTTGCCTGATCAACACGCTTCTCTGCGAGGGTTTCGCAGCGGCTGTGGTGGTGATGGGCTTTGGGGCCGCCAGAATCGCTGATGGCGCTAGAGGAGGAGAAGAAATGAGAACTAAGATGCTGTATGCTGCTGTCGGGCTCGCGGCCTTGTTGGCCGGAAATGCGGCTAACGCTCAGACAAGCGGAACCGTGGCGTTTTTGATGCCCGATCAAGGCTCGACCCGCTACGAGGAGCATGATTATCCGGGATTCAAGGCTGAAATGGCAAAGCTCTGCCCGGATTGCAAGGTGATCTATCAGAACGCGAACGCTGACATGTCGCTGCAGCAACAGCAGTTCAACTCCGCGATTACGCAGGGCGCGAAGGTGATTGTCCTCGATCCCGTGGACTCGTCTGCCGCGGCCGCGCTCGTAAACCTTGCGCAGTCTCAGGACGTCAAGGTGATCGCGTATGACCGTCCGATCCCCGACACTCCTGCAGACTACTATGTATCGTTCGACAATGAAGGTCTCGGCTACGCCATCGCGAAGTCTTTGGTGGATCACATGAAGGCCGAGGGCGTTCCTGAAGGTTCGGGCGTGCTGCAGATCAATGGTTCGCCGACTGACGCGGCAGCTGGCTTGATCCGTGATGGCATCCATCGTGGCCTGGAAGGATCGGGCTACAAGACGTTGGCAGAATACGACACGCCGGATTGGAAGCCGAGTAAGGCACAGGAGTGGACCGCTGGGCAGATCACGCGCTTTGGCGATGAGATCAAGGGTGTTGCTGCGGCCAACGATGGTACCGCAGGTGGAGCGATCGCGGCTTTCAAAGCGGCTGGCGTTGACCCGGTGCCTCCGGTGACGGGGAACGATGCCGTCATCGCGGCTCTACAGTTGATCATCTCGGGCGATCAGTACAACACGATCTCCAAGCCGTCGGAGATCGTTGCGGCAGCGGCTGCCAAGGCCGCTGTGCAATTCCTGAATGGAGAGACTCCTGAGGCAAAGACTGAGCTCTACAACACTCCGTCCGAGCTGTTCGTACCTGCCGTTGTCACATCTGAGAACATCAAGGCTGAGATCTTCGACAAGGGGATCCAGACGCCTGAAGAGGTGTGCACGGGTGAGTACGCAGAGGGTTGCAAGGCTCTCGGTATAACGAAGTAAGAGGGCAAGTACCTGTCTGTGCCGTTAAGCGCCGACAGGTAGCATCCGGCTGGTGCCTCCCTCCAGCCGGATGCTGAATCCGTCCTCTGAACAGGTTGTTGAGGTCAATGATGACGCTTTCAAGTGGGTCACCTGTCGCTGGCGAGGTGATACTTAGCCTTAGTGGAATTTCTAAAAAGTTCGGCGCTGTCTCAGCTTTGACAGACATCGATCTTGAAGTGCGGGCCGGAGAGGTGGTGGCCCTCGTGGGCGACAACGGTGCGGGAAAATCCACTTTGGTGAAAACTCTCGCGGGTGTGCACCAGCCAACCTCGGGGTCCATAAAATTCATGGGGCGAGAGGTTGTGTTGGATAGCCCTGCCACGGCCCTGAACCAGGGTATCGCAACGGTGTTCCAGGACTTGGCGCTTTGTGAGAACCTTGATGTGGTGGCCAACCTGTTCCTCGGTCACGAGCTCAACCCATTCCGTCTCAATGAAGTTCAGATGGAAGTTCGGGCTTGGACCTTACTTCAAGAGCTAGCGGCACGGATCCCCTCGGTTCGTGAGCCTATAGCTTCTCTCTCAGGCGGGCAGCGGCAGACGGTTGCCATCGCCAGATCTCTTCTTCTAGATCCCAAGATCATCATGCTTGACGAGCCGACTGCGGCGCTCGGAGTAGCCCAAACCGCCGAGGTGCTGAACCTGATCGAGCGAGTGCGTGATCGCGGGCTCGGGGTCATCATGATTAGCCACAACATGGAAGATGTGCGCGCTGTCGCGGACCGGATCGTCGTGCTGCGTCTGGGGCGTAACAACGGCGTCTTCAGCCCAGAATCCAGCAACGAGGAACTGGTTGCGGCCATAACAGGCGCAACTGAGAATTCTGTATCGCGCCGCAACAAACGCAAAGCAGTGGAAGTCGAAGGGCCGCGGGCATGAGTAGTACAGCAAACAAGCCCCTGGATCGAGCGGACGAGCGCGTCAGCCATGACGACAGCGTGATGGGCACATTGTCGGCCTTTGTTGATCGCATACGTTCTGGCGACTTGGGTATGTTACCTGTTGCCGTCGGGCTACTGGTAATTTCAGCCGTCTTCACGAGCCTCAACCCCCTGTTTCTTGCGCCCAACAACCTAGTCAATCTCCTGTTCGATTGCGCCACGGTTGGCGTCATATCGCTAGGGATTGTCTGTGTACTAATGCTCGGCGAGATCGACCTCTCGGTGGGTTCGATGAGTGGGTTGGCATCTGCGATACTTGGCGTGTTCTGGGTGAACATGGGCGTGCCGATCCCGCTCGCGATCCTGGTCGCGGTTGCAACGGGCGCGTTGGTGGGTGCCGTCTACGCTTCGCTGTTCAACTGGATTGGGATGCCGAGCTTCATCTCCACGCTAGCAGGGCTACTGGCTCTCTTGGGCTGCCAGCTTTACCTGCTCGGCAATACTGGCTCCATCAATCTGCCTTACGCTTCGCCGCTGGTTAAGTTCGGCCAGCTCTGGATCATGCCCGCCTGGTTTGCCCATCTCGTTGCGGTGCTTCCAGGACTCGTCATTCTTTATGCAGGACTACGAATAGCTAAGGAGCGCAAGGACGTTGGGCTGACGGCGCAGCCGCTTGGTGTTCGGCTGGCAAAAGTCATTGCCTTGACTGCCACCCTGGAGTTCGCAGTCTGGTACCTGAACCTCGGCCGAGGCGTGCCATGGATGTTTGGCTTGTTCGCGCTTCTGGTTGTTGTGATGAACTACGCTTTGACGCGCACGAAATGGGGCCGCTCAATGTTCGCGGTCGGCGGAAACCGCGAGGCGGCCCGACGCGCCGGGATCAACATCAAGCGCATCTACCTTTCCGCCTTTGTGCTATGCTCGAGCCTCGCCGCGCTCGGTGGCATCTTGTCGGCATCTCGCCTGGCGTCTTCAAGCCAGCAGGCTGGGACGGGAGATGTCAATCTTAACGCGATTGCCGCTGCGGTTATCGGTGGAACCAGCCTATTCGGAGGGCGGGGAAGCGCCTACTCAGCCTTGCTAGGGGTCATCGTGATCCAAGCGATATCCAACGGCCTGACGCTTCTAAACCTGCCTTCGAGTCTACGTTACATGATCACTGGTGGAGTCCTCGCCATCGCCGTCATCGTGGATTCTCTTGCGCGACGTTCGCGAGCAAGTCACGGACGCGGTTGACCAATTTCTGGAGATAAAGAAATGACTGATGAGATGAAGGGCAAGGTTGTCGCCATCACGGGAGCAGCCTCGGGAATTGGCCTGCAAACTGCTCGCACGCTGGTGGCCGCGGGAGCAACCGTAGTCTTGATTGATAGAGCCGAGGAAAGGCTAAACCAGCTTTGCAAAGAGATAGGGCCAAGTGCGCTGCCGCTTGTGGTTGATCTTCTAGATGGTCCGCAAGTTTCGGCCATTCTTCCACGCATTCTGGAGGTCGCCGGTGGTCTCGACGTCTTCTATGCCAACGCTGGAGCATACATCGGCGGCAAAGTTGCAGAAGGCGATCCTGATGCGTGGGACAAGATGTTAAACCTGAACATCAATGCGGCATTCCGTTCTGTTCATGCGGTACTACCGCATATGATCGCGCAGAAGTCTGGAGATATTGTCTTCACCTCGTCAGTCGCTGGCGTGATCCCGGTTGTTTGGGAACCGATCTATACGGCTTCCAAATTCGCGGTTCAGGCCTTCGTCCATTCTACTCGTCGCCAGGTCGCTCCGCATGGCATCAGAGTCTGCGCCGTCCTGCCAGGTCCCGTTGTTACCGCTCTCCTCGATGATTGGCCCAAGGCAAAGATGGAGGAAGCGCTGGCGAACGGGAGCCTCATGCAGCCACAGGAGGTAGCGGATGCTGTCCTCTTCATGCTGACCCGCAAGCGAACCGTCACTGTTCGCGATCTGGTCATCATGCCGACGAGCTTGGACCTGTAGGTGTGAGGCAGACGGTGGCTACTTCAAAACGCGATGAACGGGTGATCCTTGGGGTCGACGTGGGCACTGGTAGTGCGCGGGCAGCATTGTTCGACCTCTCGGGCAAGATGCTTGCTGCTGCGAAGCAAGACATCACGCTCTGGCGGGGGCCGGGAGCACTTGCTGAGCAATCATCGGCCGATATTTGGGCTGCCGTTTGCCACACTGTCCGTACTGCGCTAGCCGAAGCCAGTGTTGATCCCGAACGAGTTGCTGGGATCGGCTTCGATGCTACCTGTTCCCTAGTAGTGTTGGGGGAGGGAGGAAGTTCTCTTCCTGTTGGTCCGTCGGAAGACCCTTCTCGAGACATCATTGTATGGATGGACCATCGTGCGATCGAACAGGCCGAACGCATCAACGCGACGGGTCACGACGTTCTAGAATACGTAGGTGGTCGCATATCTCCGGAAATGGAGACGCCGAAGCTCCTCTGGCTGAAGGAAGAGCGGCCGGAGGTGTTCAACCGAGCGTGGCAGTTCTTCGATCTCGCTGATTTTCTAACTTGGAAGTCAACAGGTGACCTGTCCCGCTCAACCTGTACGGTCACCTGCAAATGGACCTACCTGGCTCATGAACGCCGCTGGGATCCGACCTACTTCAGGCAGATCGGACTTGATGAACTTGCTGATGAGGGTTTTGTCAGGATCGGCACGAACATCGCGGATCCTGGAACCCCGCTCGGCCAAGGGCTTACGGCAGCAGCGGCAGCCGATTTAGGTCTGGTTCCCGGCACTCCGGTTGCAGCTGGGATGATAGATGCTCACGCGGGCGGTATCGGCACCGTCGGGATTGAAGGCAATCCTGCTACCCATATGGGATACGTGTTCGGAACATCCTCCTGCACCATGACCTCAACGACAGATCCGGTTTTCGTCCGTGGAGTCTGGGGGCCGTACTTCTCCGCGATGGTTCCTGGAATGTGGCTGAATGAAGGAGGACAGTCGGCAGCGGGAGCCGCGATAGATCACCTCGTTGCCTGTCATCCTGCAAGCCAACAGGCGCGGGAGGTGGCGCAAGAACGCGGAGTATCGGTCGCGCAGCTTCTGACAGAGAAGCTGACTGAAAACGCGACCTCATTCAGCGGTCTCGTGCAAAGGGTTGAGGGCCTTCATGTTGTGCCGGAATTCCTTGGCAACCGAGCGCCTAATGCCGATCCGCATGCCCGTGCTGTCATCTCTGGCTTAGGTATCGAGCGCGATCTTGAGAGCCTCGCATTACTGTACCTGGCAGGCATCTATGGCATTGGGTACGGATTGCGACAGATCATCGATACCCAGTCGGATGCGGGTGCGCCCGTGGAGAAGGTTGTGATATCGGGTGGCGCTGGACAATCCGAGTTGATCCGCCAGCTGCTTGCCGACGCAATAGGCAAGCCAGTGCTTGCTTCCGACGCAGAGGAGCCTGTGCTCCTAGGGGCAGCACTACTAGGGTCGGTTGCGGGCAAACTTTTTGACGACCTTCCCGCCGCAATGGCGCAGACTAGTCGCATTGGAGCCACGTACGAGCCCGCGGGAGATGAGGTCGATGCCTCCCATCAAAGGCGCTACCAGGCCTTCTTGCGACTTCAAGCTTTAGCGAAGGAAATCCGGTGAAGCGGTTTTTACAGGCGGGCCATGAGCTGATCGTGTGGTCGCGACAGCTGATGCGCTAGAGGCGCTGCGTTCATCATAGAGAGGAGAGTCGAATGAAAAACCGCTTGGGGCTGCACGCCAACGTTTGGGTGGCGGGTTGGAGCGAAGAAGAAGCGATCCGTGCGATCGACAAGACTGCGGAAATGGGCTTCGATCTGATCGAGATCTCGGCAATGGCCCCCCACCTGATGAACATCGAGGTCACGCGCCAGCGGTTAGAGAAGGCAGGTATTGGAGTTACAATGTCGCTCGGGCTCGAGGCCGAGAAGGACATATCATCGCCGGATTCAGAACGCGTTAGGGCAGGAGAAGCACATCTACTGGATGTTGTATCGATGGCGCGTGATGTTGGCGCGACGCATGTCTGCGGCATCCTTTACTCGGCTTTCCAAAAATACTCCGAACCAGCAACATCCGCTGGTGTCGCCTCTTCGATTGAAGTGATGGCTCGCGTAGCCGAAAAAGCGGCAGCCTGCGGCATCACGCTGGGCATGGAGGTCGTCAATCGGTACGAAAGCAATATGATCAATACCGCGGCTCAGGCTGTTGAGTACTGCCGTCGCGTAGGAGCGGCGAACGTTAAGGTTCATCTTGACGTTTACCACATGAATATCGAAGAGGCCGACGCGGTGGCGGCGATCCATGCGACTGGCGATTATCTGGGATATTTTCATACTGGCGAAAGCCATCGCGGCTACATGGGCACAGGCTCCATAGATCTGAAATCTGTGTTTCAGGCTTTAGCCCGTATCGGTTACAGCGGCCCTATCACCTATGAATCGTTCTCATCCCGTGTGGTTGGGCAGCCATTGACGGGCATCCTCGGCATTTGGCGTGAGACGTGGGAGGATGGGGATGATCTTGTTCGTCATGCCATGATGTACACGCAAGCACAGATGATTGCCGCGCAGAACGCAGTCTCGCGAACGTCAAGACTACCTTGACCGGACCGTCATGGTCGGGGACCCACTCGGCGGAGTGATCCGTTAACCGGGAAAGCATTTCACGCTTGATCCCGCCGCGACCATGGGGAAGCGCGAACTTCCGTCGTGGGGGATCCCTGGTGCCAGCTTGGAGTTATATCGGCTGTCAGATGAAGTCCTCCTCGGAAAGTGAGCTGCACCCCCTTTGACCGGACATTCGACATAAACAGGCATTCCGGGACTGGGTCTGGATCGACCCCGATCGCACCGACCGGCTGGCCGCGATTACAACACCCGTTTCAACAATATCGCGCCGCGTAAATTGCAAGCGCCCGGTGAGGGCCGCCTTGCGAGGTTGATGCGAACATCGGAAGTCCTAGTGGTAGCACTAGGAGTAGTCGTATGACGAAGCATCCGATTGAAGTGATCACGTCTGTCGAGCGCCGTCGCCGCTGGTCTCGCGAGGAGAAGGAGCGGCTCGTTGCTGCCTGCTTTGAACCTGGCGCTGTGATCTCGGAGGTAGCCCGCGCAGCCGGTATCCATGTCAGCCAGCTCTTTCGTTGGCGCAAAGAACTGTGCCGGATCGAGGAGCCGTCGATGCAGGTATCGAGCACGTTGGTGCCCGTGATCGTGTCGGAGACCGCGCCGGCAGCCCAATCCGCTGCCCCGGAAACGCCGGTTCCGCCACCACCTCGCCGGAAGCGCAGCGATGTGACGATTGAGCTAGGCCGTGGTCGTCGTGTCCGCGTGGACAGCGACATCGACACGGAGGCGCTCGGTCGCATTCTCGACTGTGTGCTGGGTCGGCGATGATCCCTGTTCCTGGTGGTGTGAAGGTCTGGTTGGCGACCGGCTATACGGACATGCGCAAGGGCTTTCCCGGTCTGTCGCTGATGGTGCAAGAGACACTGAAGCGCGATCCGATGTGCGGGCACCTGTTCGTGTTCCGCGGGCGTGGCGGCGGTCTGATCAAGGTCATTTGGCACGATAGCCAGGGAGCTTGCTTGTTCACGAAGAAGCTGGAGCGGGGACGCTTTGTATGGCCGTCGGTGGCCGATGGTACGGTGGTAATTACGCCTGGACAGCTCGGTTATCTGCTGGAGGGTATCGACTGGCGGATGCCGCAAAAGACCTGGCGACCAACATCAGTCGGATGAGCAAAAACGCTGGAATGGCGGGGGCGAATATGATTCCATCAGCCCATGAACGATGCGGCTGAACAGCTTCCTGACGACCTTGCCAGCGCACTTGCGGCCTTGGCGGCGGAGCGTGCCCGACGCATTACGGCCGAGGCCGAGGCAGCGACCGCCAAGGCAGAGGCCGCCAGCGCGAAGGCGCTCGTGTCGCATTCCGAGGCGCTGATCGCGCGGTTGAAGCTGGAGATCGAGAAAGTCCGCCGGGAGCTTTATGGCAGTCGCTCCGAGCGCAAAGCGCGGCTTCTCGAACAGATGGAACTGCAGCTCGAGGAGCTGGAGGCTGATGCTGGCGAAGATGAATTGGCGGCGGAGATCGCAGCCAATGCCTCGACCGTCAGGGCCTTCGAGCGCAAGCGCCCATCACGCAAGCCGTTTCCCGAGCATCTCCCGCGCGAACGTGTCGTCATTGCTGCTCCGACAAACTGCTCCTGCTGCGGCTCTGCCAAGCTGTCGAAGCTCGGTGAGGATATCACAGAGACACTGGAGGTCATCCCTCGTCAGTGGAAGGTCATTCAGACCGTGCGGGAGAAGTTCTCCTGCCGCGAATGCGAGAAGATCACCCAACCGCCAGCACCCTTCCATGTGACGCCGCGCGGTTTTGCCGGGCCAAACCTTCTGGCGATGATCCTGTTCGAGAAGTTCGCCCAGCATCAGCCGCTCAATCGCCAAAGCGAACGCTATGCCCGCGAGGGC
>NZ_JBIOKZ010000012.1:0-131926 GCF_044142885.1 Pseudorhizobium flavum | reverse complement strand
ACAATACCAGCGCACCGCCCACAGGATCACATCACCCTGGAAATGGCGCCACTTGAAATCCGTCATCGTTCCGTCCGTCCAATCTCCGCCAAGCATGCTCAAGCTTCACGATTTTTGCAACAGAGCCCTCCGATGCGGCGCACCGCAATAGCAGCGAGTTACCCTGGAAATGGCGCCACTTGAAATCCGTCATCGTTCCGTCCGTCCAATCTCCGCCAAGCATGCTCAAGCTTCACGATTTTTGCAACAGAGCCCTCCGATGCGGCGCACCGCAATAGCAGCGAGTTCGGAGGAGCCGCTAGTAGCGTCCAGATCAAAGCCTCTTCAGCTAGGATGGCGAACTTCTCGTGAGTGCTTGAACAACAGTCTTGACCGAGCTGGTAGTAGCAGCAACGATAGGAGCCATGTGCTGTCGGAGGGTTCATAGTTGCCGATAGAGCGATTGAGAGCCACGCAGTCTTTCCTGCGTGAGTTCATTGAGGCCGTTCCAGGCGCGGTCTACGCCAAGGATCGTGAGGGCCGGATTCTACTGGGGAACGAGGCTTTCGCAGAAGCGGTTGGCTGGCAAGCTGGTGGGTTCATCGGTAAGACCGACCTTGAGCTACTGGCTGACAAGGACTTGGCTCGCACGATTGTTGAAAATGATCAGAGGATCATGGCAGGAGCCGCAAAATGCCAGGTCGAAGAGAAACTGCGGGCTGAGGACGGTACCGTCAGCTATTGGTTGTCCACCAAAGCTCCGTTCACCGATGATCAAGGCGATTGCGTGGGCCTTCTCGGTGTATCCATCGACATCACCGAGCGAAAGCAGCAGGAACGACGGGAAAGGCTGCTCGCTCGGGAAGTCGAGCACCGCAACAAGAACCTGCTGGGAGTTGTCCAAAGCATCGTCAGACTTACATCAACGGCTACGATAGAGGAATATCGTGAGGCAGTCCTCGGGCGACTGGAGGCGCTCAGCCGAGTTCAAGGTGTTTTGACGCACGAGCAGCGTCAAAAGCCAGCATTAAAAGACATACTTCTGAATGAGCTAGCGGCATACGGTCTCAGCACGGGCGGTCGTGTCCGATGGGCTGGTCCTGAGATGGAAATAGGAACCGATGCCGCGCAGCCTCTGGCAATGATATTCCATGAACTTGCTACGAACGCGGCCAAGTACGGAGCATTCGCAGATGCGTCAGGGTCGCTAGACCTGGTTTGGGAACTGTCCGGGTGCGATACAGAGCTGCATATAGAGTGGTGCGAACGGGCAAGCCGTCCTGTTGGACCACCCAACCGCAAGGGTTTTGGGACGAGATTGATCTCCACTATTGTGGAAAAGCAGTTTCGTGGAAGTGTTTTGGTTGAATGGGAAAAGAGCGGAATTCGGTGTTGCATCTCCCTCCCCATGCAAAGCGTATCAGGTTGATTCCTTAACTTATCTAGCGCAACCACCTGCAATAGCGCGGTAACCATCATCAGACGGTCTTGCGTTTCCTCCTGATGACTTAGCTAATGAACTGTCGGGCTGTCGCCTGAACCAGCGACGCATGGCCTAAAGCGCATGTCCGCTTGTGGCGCTTCTGCGCCTTGACGCCAGTCGGCCCCAAGCTGTCAATAGAGGGCGTTCGCTTCCTAATATGGGTGGGTTTGTCACAGGGGCAGGACAAGAAATTACTGCCGGTGGCTGCCATGATCGTCTTCTCGAAAGATCGAGTTTGAGAAATTGCAGCCTACGGCTCTATGGCGTAGAACCCTCGTGTTTTTGGAGTATTCGAAATGATCCAGCGTCACCGTTAACGCGGCAAGGCATACGCCAGCGGAGTGATCCGCCGACAGAACTGTATTTTCGAGGACATCATGCAAAGACTGAACAACAAGACGTGCGTCGTCACTGGCGCTGCGCGGGGCATCGGTCGCGCCATCGCGGCTCGCTTCCATGACGAAGGGGCCATCGTCGTCATCACCGATATTGATGAAGCTACAGGAGCGGCGACGGCAGCCGAAATCGGCTGTCGATTCGAACCTCTTGATGTGCGTGAGGAGGCCGCTTGGTCGCGCCTAGCCCGGCTCGTTCCTGTGGCCGACGTAGTGGTCAACAATGCTGGGGTGACTGGCTTCGAAGAACGCATGACACCTCACGACCCAGAACACGCCAGCCTTGCGGATTGGCGTGAGGTTCACCGGGTCAACCTAGATGGGACGTTCCTCGGCTGCCGCTACGCGATAGGTGCGATGAAGGGTGCGGGGACAGGCTCGATAATCAACATATCCTCGCGCTCGGGGCTAGTCGGCATCCCAGGTGCGGCAGCTTATGCCTCTTCCAAGGCCGCGATTCGCAACCACAGCAAGACGGTTGCACTCTACTGCGCACAGCAGGGCTGGCGGATACGCTGCAACTCGATCCATCCTGCTGCAATCCTCACGCCGATCTGGGAGCCGATGCTGGGTAGCGGTTCCGATCGAGATGCCAAGATGCAGGCGCTCGTCGCAGATACGCCGCTCAAGCGGTTTGGAATGCCTGATGAGGTTGCGGCCATTGCCGTGATGCTCGCCTCGGACGAAGCAACCTACGTCACCGGGACGGAGGTGAGCATCGACGGCGGGCTGCTGGCAGGTTCCGCCGCTTCACCTAGTTGAGGGCCAGGCTGATCTGCCCGCCATTCATACCAAATTAGGAGCATGCAATGACTGCAATTGGCGCGAGGCGGAAGACGTCTGGCGGTCCATTGCAGACATAGAAGAGCCGAGCGGGTTTAAGCTACTTAGATCCCAAGATCATCTCGAGTGCGGCGTCCTGGGGCAGACCAGCCATCTTGTCGATACTGCCATCAGGCTTCTTGAAGACGATCGCAGGGGTGCCGGAAAAGCCAAGCTCGGTCATCAGGGTGGCATTGCCTTCAAGCTTTTGTGCGATTGCGGGGTCCATCGTGTCCGCGGGAGCAATGCCGCCACCCTCGTAGTTGTTCGCGTTTTCCGCCAAAGCCTCTTCAGGCGATGCGGCTTGAAGGATAGCAGCCGCCTTGGCAGGTGAATCCTGTCGGATTACCCCAACCATCACGTGCCTCAATTGTACCTTTCCCCCCTCAACCCATGGTCTGGCGACGGTCCAGAGCTGATTGCAGTAGGGACAGTTTGGGTCAGTGAACACGTAGACGATCCTCGACGCGTCTGGACTACCGTCCTTCACCCATGTCGATTGCTCCAGCTTTTGCCAACCCTCTTCTGTGATCGGCGCTTCGACCATCTCCTTGAGCTGGGTCTCCGCCATGTCCTGTCCTGCTGCGTCGACAAGTGTGCCAACCACAACATGCTCGCCATCTGGAGTGAGGTAGAGTGCCAACGGTTGCGCACCAGCTTTTGCAGCGAATGCTCTCAGCCCGCCCGGCACTTTCATCTCTCCGAGGATTGTTATCCCCTGCTGCTCGATCACCTTCAGTATCCGGGGATACTCTTGGGGTTGTGGGATATCCTCGGCTGCGGCGATCTGCGGTGCAGAACCGAACAGCAGCGCTGCAAACAGCATCAGGGTGGGCCTGAGCTTGGTGAAAATGAAGAGGCGCATTGGAGTTCCTTCAAAAGCTGTCGCTTGACCTGTTCACCTTAAGGCAGCCTTAAGGCAGCGGTCCCTGTGCATGTGGCAGCGCCGGTCCTTGCTTCTGGACGAGCAGGCGTCCTGTCGCCAGCGGCGTCTGCTTGTTCACGTCCATTGGACGACGGGGCCCAAGACGGAGCGGCCCCCGACTCCGACTGCTCTCAACCGCCCAGCGAAATGTCCCAGTTCTGATAGAGGATATAAGCAGCAACCAGGAGGATCAGTCCGGCGAACAGGCGGTTGAGGATGTTTTTGTAGGCGCTGAGGCGCGTGGCGAGTAGCATGCCGAGCACGCCGCCAACGATACCGCCGCCGATGAACTCGACGGCGAGCCACCAGTCCACCAGTCCTGAGCTGGCATAGTTCAGGGCGGTGGCCAGGCCGAATGCGCCGACGGAGAGGAGAGAGGTTCCGATCGCGTTTATCATCGGCATGCCCGTCGCCAGCATCAGGCCGGGCACAATCAGGAAGCCTCCGCCGATGCCAAAGAAGCCAGATGCCGAGCCCGCGGCTAATGCCACGGCGGCGGTGGCAAGACACATCCGGAGGTCGACAGGACGGCATTTGACCGCAGGTGCCTTCCTGGGCTTGAGCATCAGCGCGCCCACCACCACCATCAGGATGCCGAACAGGAATATCAGCCGGTCTCCGTCCATCGCCTTGCCGAGGCTGGAGCCGCCGAGCGCACCGAGAACACCGAGAGCTGAGAAGACAGCCGCGCATCGCCACCAGACATGACCCTTGATGGCGTGGCTGGCGAAGTTCGCGAAGGCATTCACCGAGACCGCAAGCGCGCCCGTGCCGATCGCAACATGCGGCTGGGTTACGCCGACCACGTAAAGGAGGAGCGGTGTGGCCAGGATTGACCCGCCACCGCCCAGCAGGCCGAGCATGAAGCCGACGATCCCGCCGGAGCCGACTGCCGCAAGGATTGAGGTGGTCACGTCCGTCTGCTCCATACTCGGTCGTGGAAGGTCATGCCCACCAGCATGGCGATGACGAACAGCACCGTCTGGGGGATACCGATAGACAGCGACGCGACCGCCGGACCGGGACAGAAGCCGCCGATGCCCCAGCCAAAGCCGAACAGGGCGGAGCCGATGATGAGCGGCGGGGCTATCTGCCGATTGGTCGGGACATGGAAGCTGTCGTCAAAGGCCGGGTGTCGCATCCGCTTCATCACCCGAACCCCGATAAAGGCGACCACGACGGCACCACCGAGAACGAAGGCAAGGCTTGCATCCCACGCGCCAAACACGTCGAGGAAACCTTGAACGCGAGCCGGGTTCAGCATGCCCGAGAGCGACAGGCCGAAACCGAAAACGATGCCTGAGGCGAGAGCTGCTCCGAATTGGTAGACGTTCCTGTTCATAACCCGAGACCCCGCAGAACCGTGACGGCCACGATGCCGGCCGTGAGGAAGGTGGCAACCGCCACCATCGAGCGCGGAGACAGGCGGGCTAGGCCGAGCACGCCATGGCCGCTGGTGCAGCCGGAGCCCATGCGCGAGCCGAAGCCGACGAGCAACCCGGCGACGATGATCAGCGGCCACCCTGCCGTGATCTCCACCGTGGGCCAGCCGTCGAAGACGAGCAGGTAGGCGAGCGGCCCGAGCAGCAGGCCAAGCACGAAGGCGAGGTTGATGGTCAGGCCGACGCCTTGGGCGAGCCGTCCGACGATGCCGCTGATCCCGGCGATCCGCCCGTTGAGGAGCAGCAGCATGACCGCTGACAGCCCGATCAGCATGCCACCGGCCAGTGATGGGAGATATTCGATCATGTGTCTTCCTTCACGCAGAAGATGTCATAGAGGGCGGCAACCAGTTCGGCGGCCTTCTCTTCCGTCAGGGAATAGAAGATCTGTTTGCCGTCCCGCCGGGTTGCGACGATGCCGGAGCCACGCAACACCGTCAGGTGCTGCGACAAATGTGGCTGATGCAGATCGAGCTTCTCTTCAAGCTCGCCAACGGAGTACTCGCCCTCCACCAGCGTGCAGACGATCATCAGCCGCGCCGGATGGGAGAGCGTCTTCAGGAGGTTTGCCACCTCTTCGGCGCGGCTGGCCATCTCGACTGGAGAAAGCCCCGCCTTCAACATGGCCCTGAGGTCAGTGCTCATTCCCATGCCGCTCCCTGCAATGCATCGAGCGGGAACTTGAGGTAGCGCTTGCCGTTCGCTTCTGGCTCCGGCAGACGCCCGCCACGGATGTTCACCTGCAGGGCATGCAGGATGAGCTTCGGCATCGGCAGCGTCTTGTCGCGCTTCGTCCTCAGCGTAACGAATTCTTCCTCGCTCACGCCGACAAGATGCGAGTTGGACTTCTTCTGCTCGGCAACCGTGCTTTCCCAACGGGGTGCGCGGCCGTCCGGCTGATAATCATGGCCCGTGAAGATCCGCGTCTCGTCCGGGAGCGCGAGGATGTCTTGGATCGATCTCCACAAGACGCGGGCATCGCCGCCTGGGAAGTCGGCACGCGCCGTGCCGCTGTCCGGCATGAAGAGCGTGTCGTGGACGAAGGCCGCGTCGCCGATCACATAGGTGATGGAGGCAAGCGTATGTCCGGGCGAGAACATCACCTTTGCGTCGATGGAGCCAACCTTGAACGTCTCGCCATGGGCAAACAGCCGGTCCCATTGCGAGCCGTCGGTGGCAAGCTCCGGCCAGTTGTAAATTTCCTTCCACAGCTTCTGCACATCCACGACGCGCTCACCGATGGCGGTGCGGGCACTCGTCTTTTCCTTCAGGTATTGAGCCGCAGAAAAGTGGTCGGCATGGGGATGGGTGTCGAGGATCCACTCGACCGTCAGGTCGTTCTCGCGGACATAGTCGAGGATGGCGTCGGCATTGATCGTCGCCGTCGCGCCTGCCTTCTCGTCGAAGTCGAGAACGGGGTCGATGATGGCGCACTTGCCCGTATCCGGATCCGAAACCACGTACTGGACGCTCCAGGTGCGCTTGTCGAAGAAGCCCTTGACCTGCGGCCGACGGGAGGCGTGCTGCTTGATCCAGTTTGCCGCGGCAGTTGTGTCGAAGCCGCGTTCGCGTCCGAAGTCGATGACGTCGTCGGCCCGCATGCGGCCGTCAAGAACCTCACCAATGAGGTGGAGGTTCAGCGACCGGGTACCGCTCTTGCAGTGGGCGAAGACGGGGCCTTCAGATCCAGCGACCGCGCGCTGGAAGGCGCGCATGTCCGCCTCGGTGATGGTGGCTCCTGTGACCGGAATGAACGCATAGGACAGGTTGCAGTGCTCTGCTTCCTGGGCTTCGGCCTCTGTTCCCGGCTGCCCGGGCTCCTCGCCATCCGGGCGATTGTTGATAAGCGTCTTGAACCCGTTTTCGCGCAGCGAACGGATGTCTTCAACACTTGGCTGAGACGAGACCGCAAGCTTCTCGGATACTCTGGTTACAGGCATGACTAGCTCCGCGCACATATCGTTATACGTTCTAATATATTATATATTGATATGTCTTCAAGCCTAGTCACGGAACTTTGTGGTCTTCCTGTGGTTCCCGCGCAGAGGAGATCAAGACCATGTCCACGACAGCGAACCGGGTCAGCGCCCAGACATCCGACGAGATCAACAACCGCCTTCGCTGGCAGATGGAAGAGAGGCTCGCCTACTACGAAACGCACCCCGACTAGATCGCAGCGAGGCTGGTCGAACTCGATCGGGAATGGGACATCGAGAGGACGCTTGAGGCGAATGCTTCCACCTTGGCATTCACGGGAACAATGCTGGCGGCCACAGTGGACCGAAGATGGCTGGCGCTTCCGGCCATCGTAACGGGGTTCCTATTCCAGCACGCCATGCAAGGCTGGTGCCCGCCGTTGCCCATTTTGCGCAGGCTGGGCTTCCGAACAGCAGAAGAGATCAATCAGGAGCGATATGCGTTGAAAGCGCTCAGAGGTGACTTCGACGCCAAGGGCGGCAGCAAGCTCGATACCGTGCTGCGAGCGGTCGGGATCAGACGAGGCGGCGCATGACGGCAGCCATCACACCGAAGGAACGTGAGAAGCAGAGCTTCCCCGCGACGCTGATCTGGGCAAGATATGCACTCGGATTTGGACTAGGCGGTTTCTTCGACGGAATACTGCTTCACCAGATCCTGCAATGGCATCATCTCCTAAGTGGCATTGAAGAGGCACGCCAGGACATTCGCGTCCTCATCCTGACGGACGGTCTGTTTCACGCTCTCATGTACGTTATAGCCGCGGCGGGGCTTGGGCTGCTGTGGCGGTCGAGGCACTCTTGTGCTGCCCACGGAGCAGACAGGCTCCTCTTCGCAAGCGCGGCGATCGGTTTCGGTGTCTGGCATATCCTCGACAGTGTCCTTTCCCATTGGATACTCGGGATTCACAGGATCCGGATGGACGTGGAAAACCAGTTGTTTTGGGATTTGCTGTGGTTCGCCGTCTTCGGCCTTTTGCCTTTGGCTTTGGGGCTGCTGATGCGCAGGTCCAGTAAAAGAAGTGGCTCGAGCCGTCGTACCCCCGGCGGACCGGCCGCTCTTGCTTTGGCAGTTTTCGTCGCAGGGCCTCTCGCGGCGCTACCTGCTCCAGACGACGATACCGTGATGATCGTGTTCCGCCCCGACGCGACCGTCGCACGTGCGATGGAAGGATTAGAGGCAAGCCGCGGGCGGCTCATATGGTCCGATGCGTCTGACACCG
Organism: Pseudorhizobium flavum; assembly: GCF_044142885.1. Classification (NCBI taxonomy): domain Bacteria; kingdom Pseudomonadati; phylum Pseudomonadota; class Alphaproteobacteria; order Hyphomicrobiales; family Rhizobiaceae; genus Pseudorhizobium; species Pseudorhizobium flavum. The sequence goes on along the minus strand of NZ_JBIOKZ010000012.1, from coordinate 123,681 downwards.
TCTGGGCTGTCGACATTTCCGGTGGAGGAGATGCTCGACAGTTCTACGCTCACGGCGCACTCCTGATCAGCAACTCGATCCTGCCAGCCGGGTGCTTCAACTGGACGCGGATCTGAGGCCTTAGAGCGGGAACGCTGCTCTCGCAACAAACCAGCGGCCGCCTCTCTCGAATGTCAGGGTTCCGCCCAGACGGTCGAGCGCCATCCGAACGATCGACAATCCGAGGCCACTTCCATGACCCTGCGCCTTCGATCCTCGGAAGAAGCGTTCCGTGACGCGCTTCTCGTCCGCCTGCGGGATACCCGGCCCCTGGTCCAGGATATCAACGCAGACTACGTCATTCCTCGCCAGGACGCGGCACCTGACTTCGCCGCCTTTGGGCGAGTGCTGGATGGCATTCTCCAGGAGGTTGCGGATCGCAAGACGAACAAGGATCCTGTCACCTCGTATGATGTTGGGCGGCGGAGCCTGGTCAGTAAGTTCTATCGCGACGTAGACCTCATTTGCTGCGAGCTGCATCTCCAGCTCCGCGGCCACTTCCGCGATAAGGACGGCGATATCGACCTCCTCGTCGTTCGCGATGCCTTGAGACGCATCGACGGCGGCAAGATCGATAAGCTGCCTCACCATCCGGCTGGTTCGGTCGACGCTGGTGGAGATGCGGGAGAGGGCCTCGCGTTGGATGGCTGGATCGTCGGTTCTAAGAGCAATCTGCGCCTGGGTCTTGAGACCTGCAAGGGGTGTCTTCAGTTCATGCGCGGCATAGGCGGTGAAGCTCCGTTCGCGGTCTCTTGCTTCGGCCACACGCCCGAACAGGCTGTTCAGCGCCCGGATGACCGGCCGCACTTCCCGCGGAACGGATCCGGCATCCACAGGATGAAGTTCGGCTGCGGAACGGCCGGCAAGGCCTTCAGCGACGCGGGTCAGTGGGGCGAGACCGCGACCGACGCTCAGCCAGATCAGCCCCGCAAGGATCGGGAGGATAACGACGCCCGGAACGAGAAGTCCCTTGATGACGTCGCCTATCAGCCGATCTCGGATTTCAAGGCTGTCACCGACCAGCACGCGGACCCCAAGCGTTGGATTGACGACGGCATAGACCCGCCACCGTTCTCCGTCGATCTCCGTTTCTTCGAAGCCATCCGTATGGCTGGCGAGCGAGGTTGCGGGTGCGCTTTCCGAACGGCTGACGAGGCTGCCCTGAAGCGACCAGATTTGGCAGGAAAGCTGGCGGCTGTAGCTGCCGCGGGCTTCTTCGAATGGCGGAGGGGGAGCATTCGCGGTAGCGGCATTGGCTGCGGCAGCGGGGTCAATCTGATGATCCGTGATCAGCGAACTTACCATGCGTGCCGCTTCCATCAGCCGCGCGTCCAGCACGCGCTCGACTTCCGCTTGCGTGCTGGCATAGATCCAGGCGGCAGCGAGGAGCCACACCGCGCCGGTCGTGGCAATGAGGATCGCAAACAGCCTGATCCGTATTGAGTTCATTGTGCCGCCCTCAATCGATAGCCCGCGCCACGCACCGTCTCGATGAAGCTCGCCCCGAGCTTGGAGCGCAGCTTGTGGACGTGAACCTCCACCGTATTGCTCTCGATTTCCTCCTGCCAGCCGTACAGTTTCTCTTCCAGGTTGGAGCGGGAGAGGATGACGCCGGGTGTCTCCATCAGCGCCTGCAGGATGACGAACTCCCGCCGGGAAAGGGATATCGCCGTGCCGCCACGCGATGCAGACATCCGCGCCGGGTCGAGGCTTACGTCCTTCCACTCGAGCAGCCCTGAGGCCCTGCCATGGCCGCGGCGGACGATGGCGCGCAGACGCGCAGCGACCTCGTCGAGATCGAAGGGCTTGCCCAGATAATCGTCGGCTCCGGAGTCCAGTCCTGCGATCCGGTCAGTGACCTCGTCCTTGGCAGTCAGGAGGAGAACAGGGGTGCGGTCGCCCGACCGGCGCATCTTCGCCAGCACGTCGAGACCAGTGCCGTCCGGGAGCATGAGATCGAGGATGATCGCATCAAAGCGGTCGGCCTCGATGGCCGCGTCGGCGTCGGCCACCGATGCCACGGCGTCGACCGTGAAGCCGCACATCTGTAGGCCGACCTTCAGGCCGTCCAACAGGATCTCGTCATCTTCCACGACCAGCAGGCGCATCACATCCTCGTCTAGGTTCACTCCTGCCTGTACCCGCCACCTTAAGGCTGCCTTAAGGTTGGGAGGCGAGACCGCCGCTCCATATCAAGCAACCGGAGCGGATCCTTGCGTTTCTTCCTCTTGTTCTCAAGTTTCATCGTGACCTTGGCGGCGTCGGCGATAGCCTTCGCCATGGAACCGCCGCTCCCCATGGATCAGGCCTTTCGCATGGAAGCCCGGCGCGACGGTGCTGACATCGTCATAAGATGGCAGCTTGAGGACGGCTACTATCTCTATCGGGATTACCTGAGCGCGACGGGTGCAGATGGCAAGCCTTTCGAGATCGCAACTCCGGCTGGCGTCATGAAGGAGGATCCCGGATACGGAAGCACCGAGGTCTACTACGCAACGGCCACGGCAACGATCGCGGGGCCGATCATCGGCTCCTTCAAGGTCACCTACCAGGGCTGCCAGGATGGCGGCCTCTGCTATCCTCCGACCACTGTCGATATCGACCCTGCGGCGTTGATACCAGTCGCCAGTGACGAATCGTCCGCTCTTCAGACTGCCCTTCAGTCACAGGCAGCCTTTCCTCTGGTGTCCAAAGCCGCGACGGAACCCGCCGACAGTCCCGGTATCCGTATTTCGGACCAGTCCTCCAACGGAGTCGTCGGATCTCTGCTCGACCGCGGTGGCGTGCTGCTGCTGGTCGCCGGCTTCCTGGGGCTCGGCGTCCTGCTGGCCTTCACGCCATGCGTCTTTCCCATGTACCCAATCCTTGCAGCGACCCTGACGAGGGAGGGCGAGAGCCTGTCGGCCGGACGTGGATTCGTATTGTCGTCAACCTATGTCCTTTCCTTGGCGGCGGCCTTCAGTCTCTTCGGCGTCATCGCTGCATGGTGGGGCCAGAGCTTCCAGATCGCGCTGCAGTCTTCTGCTGCCACACTCGTCGTTGCCGCCATCTTCGTAGCTCTGGCACTTTCAAGCTTCGGCCTGTTCGAACTGCAGCTTCCGTCCTTCCTCAGGAACCGGCTTGCCGCGCGTCGGGGTTCAGGAGGTTCATTGGCGTCTTCGGCGGCACTCGGATTTTCCTCCGCTCTGGTCATCGGGCCCTGCGTCACGGCTCCGTTGGCGGGCGCGCTTCTCTACATCGCGCAGACCGGAGATGTCGTCCTCGGAGCGACGGCCCTGTTCGCGCTCGGCGTCGGCAAGGGCATCCCGCTGATCCTGATGGGGACCTTCGGGTCGGGCCTGCTTCCTCGTGCAGGACAATGGATGGAACGTGTCCGGCAGGTCTTCGGCTTCCTCTTCCTCGCCACGGCCGTCTGGCTTGTGGATCGTCTGCTGCCTGGCGGAACTGGTCTTCTGTTGTGGTCCGTCCTGGCGATCACCTTCGCAGTCTTCATCGGAGCCTTCGATGAGATGCGACCCGAGGCCGGTGGCGCTGCAAGGCTTGCCAAATCCGCGGGCATGTTGGCGGGTCTCTACGGCGTCATCCTTGGGATTGGTGGCCTCTCCGGCGCAACCAATCCCCTGAAGCCTCTCGCGACCATCGCTGCCGCACGCTCCGGAAACACGACAGCAAGCAGAGCGATCGACAAGGACTCGTTCCAAGCCGTTGCCTCCACATCCGAACTATCCTCACTGCTGGCGGCCGACGGGGGAGGCACCCCCTCGCTGGTCTACTTTACGGCCGACTGGTGCGTCACCTGTCGGGTGATCGAGCGTTCCGTTTTTCCGGACCCGACAGTGGCAAATGCGCTGGATGGCCTCCGCCTGATCTCGGTCGATCTTAGCGAGATCAACGAGGCCAACCAGTCGCTGATGAAGGAACTGCAGGTCGTCGGGCCGCCGACTATGCTGTTCCTCGACGGCTACAACAATGAGATTGCCGACAGCAGGCTCGTGGGAGAAATCACTGCCGACACCGTTACGAAGTCTGCGTCAGCCGCCAAGAGCGCCCTCTGATGAACGCGGTCTCCATCGGTCCCTTCGCGTTCGACGCGGAACGCTTCGCTGCCATCGCGGGCATGGTTGTGTTTCTTACCGCGGCGTCCGTTCTTGCCCATCGGGTCGACGACCGACTCGGCCGAGGGTCGTCCTGGACGGCTCTGGTCGGACTGGCGGCGGCGCGCATGGGGCATGTTCTGCAGCATGCCGAAAGCTTCGCCTCAGAGCCTTGGCGGATCCTTGCCGTGTGGCAGGGCGGCTTCTCCTGGAGCGGAGGTGCGGCAGGCGTCGCCGTGATGCTCGTCCTGCTGTTCCTGAGAAGCCGAAAGCTTGGCGCATGGGCCGCGGCAAGCGTTGTGGCGGGCGTTGCTGCGACGGCGGCGACACTTGCATTGACCTATTCGAGCGCGCAGCTTCCGCCGACGACGTCCGCGTTCCGCATGCTCGATGGTGCCGAAACCACGGTCGGTGGCAACGGTCGTCCCACGGTTGTGAACTTATGGGCCACCTGGTGCCCGCCTTGCCGCCGCGAACTGCCGATGATGGCGGAACTTGCAGCCGGTACGGCCGATGTCGACTTCGTCTTTGCGAATCAGGGGGAGCAGACGGCAACAGTGGCTGACTACCTCCGGAGCGAAAACCTCGACCTGCCGCTGGCAGTGCTTGATCCGCAGCTTCTGCTGAGCAGCCATTATTCGGCGGTCGGGCTTCCCGCGACGCTCTTTCTCGCAGCCGACGGCACGCTCATTGGCTCCCATCTCGGTGAGATTTCCCGCGAGGTTCTCGCGGAAAAGATCGAAGAACTCAAATCTCAACAAGGAATATCCCGATGACACCTGCCAGAGCGACCGCTCCGCGGCTCCCGCTAACGGCTCTGCTTCTCGTCATCGGGTTGTCGGCCTGCGCCCGGACGGCTGCGGAACCTCCATCCATCGAAACCCCGAAAGCGGATCCGTCACTTGCCAGCATGTATGGTGCGATCAGGGATGGTGACGAAACGATCCCCGGCGTGGACGTGTCGAAGATGGACCCGAAGAACGTCCGCCAGGTGGTGGATTACAAGACGGGCTATCCACCGGGCACGATCGTCGTCGATCCACATTCCCGCTTCCTCTATCTCGTCATGGAGGGTGGCAAGGCGATGCGTTACGGCGTCGGCGTCGCAAAGGCCGGCATGGAGTTCGAAGGCGAGGCCGACATAGCCCGCAAGGCGCGCTGGCCCGGCTGGGTGCCGACCCAGAACATGATCAAGCGCAATCCGGAGCGCTACGGCCCTTTGGCATCGGGCCTGGAGGGTGGCATCAGGAACCCTCTGGGAGCACGCGCCCTCTACCTCTACCAGGGCGGCAAGGACACGCTCTACCGCATCCACGGCACCAATGAGCCCTGGACGATCGGCAAGTCGGTCTCGTCCGGCTGCATCAGGCTGTTGAACCACGACATCATTGATCTGCACCGACGCGTGCCGAAAGGCTCGAAGGTCGTCGTGCTCGGACCCGAACAATCCGGAAAAGGAGAAACATGACATGATTACCCGCAGGAACCTGCTCGCCGTGACCGCCGGCACTGCCGCATTGGCTGCCGCCCTCCCGCGCCTGGCCCTCGGCCAGGAGATCACCGAGAAGACCGTCTTCCATGATCCGGACGCGCCTGTCCTTGGCAACCCAAAGGGCGACGTCACTGTCGTCGAGTTCTTCGACTATCAGTGCCCCTACTGCAAGAAGATCCACCCGATGCTGGAAAAGGTCGTTCGCGAGGACGGCAATGTCCGGCTGGTGCTGAAGGACTGGCCCGTCTTCGGCGGTGCCTCGATCTTTGCTGCCCAGGCAGTCCTCGGAGCCGCGCAGATCGGCAAGTACGAGCCTGCCATGGGAGCGCTGATGAAGACGACGGGAAAGCTGACCGAAGAAGCCGTGGAGAAGGCATTGACGGGCGCGGGCCTCACCATGAAGGAGATTGCTGCCGCCGTGAACGAGCACAGCGCCAAGATCTCTGGCCTGCTCGACCGCAACTACAGTCAGGCGCTCGCCTTCAACTTCGCAGGCACGCCGTCCTTCGTCATCGGCCGGACGACCTTCGCTGGCGTGCTCGACGAGAAGGGGCTGAAGGAGGCGATCGCAGAGGCCCGGGCGGCCTGAGCGGATCGGTTCCAGGGCGCGCACGCGAGCCCTCGTCGTCACTTAAGGCTGCCTTAAGGCGGACAGACTTGGAAGCAGCCTGCGAGATCAACAGAGAGTATCAACATGGCCTATGACATTCAGACTGAAGAGGGAAAGAACAGCTCAACCGGACGGCGGATCGGTGCAGGCTTGCCAAGGCGCTCCTTCATCCTTGGTGCAGGGGCGATCGCCGTCTCTGGCTGTGTATCGACCGAGCCGCCGCCCGTTGTAACCATCGCGGAACCGCCGCCTGCGCCTGCGCCGGTGGTGCCGCCTATGTACTATGCAATGCCCAATGAGAGGTTTCCCATCCCGGAGGTCGACATCAGCCAGCTACCGCCGCAGTTCTGGCGAACCGAGGTTGACTATCCGACGAAAGAGAAGCCAGGCACGCTCGTGGTCGATACGCCCGCCAAGTATCTCTACCACGTAAAGGCTGATGGCCGCGCCATGCGCTATGGGATCGGCGTTGGACGTGATGGATTTGCCTGGGCTGGGGAGGCGATCATGGCTTACAGGCGGGAATGGCCGCGCTGGACGCCGCCCGACTCTATGGTCGCAAGAAATCCCGAACTGGAGCCCTACAGCATCGCCAATGGCGGCATGGATCCCGGGATCAACAATCCGCTTGGCGCTCGCGCCCTATACATCCATGAAAAGGGCAAGGACACGCTCTACCGCATCCACGGTTCTCCGGAAGCCTTCAGCATCGGGAAAGCCGTCTCCTCCGGATGCATCCGGCTCATCAATCAGGACGTGATACACCTTCACGACGAGGTCCGTGATGGCAGCCGGATCGTCGTCATCCCCGATCCAACGATGAAGCATCTGCTTGTGGGGTGAACTTCAGATTGATCCTCGAGTGGCATCACCAGCGGGTCAACCCGTGATCCTGAGAATTTCGCTTTAGAGATTGCCGCAACGCAGCCGTATGCCCTGGACTGCAATGTCCGCTGTTGGCGCATCAGGGCCAATGGTAGTCAGGCTGAAGCGAACGTCCCTGGGCCGATCCAGGTGCGCTGCGTCCGACCTACGCCGCCACTATGGCAAGCGCGATATGAGGGGCTGTAATGGTCAATACGTATGCGGCTAGACTCGGGTACCCAAATTGTTTCCAACCCTGCACCAGCACGACAGCTCTCGATAATCTTCCTGCCATCGTTCCCATGGAGATGAAGAGAAGGAGAACGTCCCGAGAGAATTGGCAAAATCTTGATCCTGAACGAGTACTGTGGATTGATCGACCATCAGATACGCAATGATCGCAACGACGGCTCCTGAGATTAAGAGAAAGGAGCGGGCGCTCCAGCTCATGATGATCAGCAGGAAAGGCACTAGGTAGAAAGCCAGCTAGATGGAGTTGAAGGTCATCACGAGACTCATAATGAAGTCACTCCGCTTACGAGCCTATAAATAAAGGATCAGCTCTGACCGCAGATGATCCCGTGTAGCAGGATTTGGCAAGCAAGTTCCCTTGGATTTTCCAAGGCTCCATCAATGTATGGTGTTGGCGCATTCTACCATAAATGGTGCAGCGGTAGCTTTGGAGCGCTCTACCGACGCTTGGCCGATGTGAGGAAAGGGCCGCTTAAGCGAGAAACGCTATAGGCGGCGTGTCGTCTTCATGAGTTGGTCCCTCAGTTCTTCGAGGGAAGCTACCGTTTGTGTAGCCGCACTCCAGGTCTCTTTGTCGAAGCCATATGCTCGCTGCTTATGACCCAGCCCGTTGAACTCGACTGCATTCTCGACAGAAGAGTGGTGGGCTTGGCCGCTTACGTGTTCTGCGAACTGCTCTGGTGTGGCTGTCGCATCCGTTGCTAGCTCAATCCGATAGTTCGGTGCCTTGCCGTCGCCGATGCGACCGATGCGCACAACAGTCTTATCCATTGGCCACTTGTGCTTCTGATATTGACCATAGCAATTTACCAGGACGCTTCTGACGTATTTCACACTGTTGATAAGAGAACCCGATTTCACCAGTTCCCCAATGGTTGCATGTTCGTCAATCATCGATCCCCCGATAAACACCCGATACGATAGTTGCTCAGGTAACCACAGGATGCAATCATGAAGTGTCTGTCGGCCGCCTAATGGGAGATCACCTTGTTCTCGTGGTTCAGAAAGCTGTTGGGGGCTTCGCCCCAATCGGGACCAACAGCGCCGCAAGCCGTTCCTTTCCAGCAAACATCTGCGTCAGCTACCTCCAAGCCCCTGATCAATTGGCGAGAGGGATCCTTCCCCATGGCTGTCGTAGGCGAAAGCTCCTTCCAGGACGCTCTTATTGCCATCTGTGGGCGGCATACCCGTCATGGACATGAGGGTGTTTATGAAGCTCTCCTGGTACCGGAGCCGACCAATAGACATGACCCCAATGCGATCATGGTTCAAGTGAAGGGACGGCTGGTCGGCTATCTGCCAAGGGAGCAAGCAGTAAGGGTAGGGGAGCAGATGCGCGAGTCAGGCCTTCGGTCCGCAAGGTGCATGGCGCGAATCCGCGGCGGCTGGCGCACAAACCAACACGACGAGGGTGATTACGGTGTCCAGCTTGCCATTCCAAATCAGGGCTGGATCGATTTCGGGGTAGGAGGGTCTCCACCAGCTGCGGTGAAAAGAGGAGCACCACCAAAGGTGCCTAAGGCTCGTCCTACTTCTACAGCAAATGGTCCACTCGCGGGGAAGAAGGTGGCGCTGATGGGGGCACCCGAAGATGGCCCTTTGGCGATAGAGCTAGCGGGAGCCGGGGCGCAGATCATGGCAGGTGTCGGGAAGACGACCGATTATCTGGTCGTCGTGTCGGAGAAGCCTTTTTCAGCAGGGCTCCGCGGCAGCTCCGCATACACCAAAGCGGAGGTGCTCATCGAGCAGGGCGCAAAGCTGCAGGTCGTGTCCCTTGAAGAGATCAAGGCCCTAGTGACGCAGGCTATGCAACCCGGTCAAGATGGCAAATGAGGTAACGGAGCTCGATCCTAAAGGGTCCAGTCACGTTTTACGGCTAAATCACTAGTAGATCTATTTGTGGGGAGCAAAATGAAGTTTGTCAGCGTACTTTGCGCTGCTTTGACAACCTTAGTCTCACCAGCGATCGCAGCACCTAAGTGCGATGATCAACGAGCTATTTGGGCCACCGAAGCTGATGGTGTCCGACGGATCGTGTATGGCAGCGACGGCGTGCAAAGCACTGACACCCGTATTTTCTTCGAAGAATGGCGCAATGGTCGCCTAGCTTGGAGGGTTGAAGCCGAAGGTACGTGCAGCAATGGTGCCTCGATCTGTTCAGCCATGGTGAGAAACAATGAGGCAAAAGACGGGACCTCAGAACCCGGCATGACAGATGCGATCATCGAGGTTATCGACCACGATGGTGATGAAGTTGCTGATTACGTGATTTTTGCGGGATTGGGACAGTCGCTTTATTATAGCGGAGGGGCCAAGGCCTCATGGTTCAATGGCTTCGCTCCCGCTGAGGGCGACATGGTGCTGCTGCCAAACATCTATAAGTTTTTAGGGTGTCGCAAGAAAGCGGAGATCGAGTTGACAGTAACGCCAACGAGATGATGAAAAGGTTGTGTGTTGCGAGATAGTTCTGCAGAATTCCTGGAAAACCTGGAGGACTGAGATGACCAACGAAATGGCTTTGCCCGCCCGGAAACCTAAAGAGCGTAGAGCCGTTACGTTACAAAATGCGCCTGACGATGACATTGAGAATCTGTTGAGCGGCCTTCAGAGCCTGCTAGAAGATTCAGCCGACAGCAGATCACATCTCAACACTGCGTCAACAGTTCCGAAAGTTCCATAATATATGTTATGCAACGTTAGCGGGTAGGTGGTCCAGGCACGCAATCATAAGCCGCATATAGGATGCATTTTCAATAGGAACTTCTTCCGAAGATCTACGGAGGCGGGGTCGCTCAAGGCTGTTAGATACCGATCGAACTCCGCCACCAGCTCGGTGTGAAACAGCGTTCGGTTGACGGTGATGTCGCCGTTATCGAACTTCATCATTGGACCGCTGATCCCGACGGTCATCCTTTCCGTCGCGCCGCTATGATGAAGAGCGCAGCGCCCCTGCTTGTAGAACTCGACTGCCTTATCATCAGGAACCATGCCTGCCTCGAGGCAATCGAGAAACGGCTGCCACGTACTCAGGAACGCATTGAACAACCGCTTGCTGTGGCCTTGGTGGTTGTGAACGCCCTCCCTGAATCCTTGAATGGTTTCGAGGACAAGGCAATCCAGGGAGAGGACAGCGAAGCCGAACGTCTGCGGCTTGTTTACTTTATCGACATCGATCAGAGTCTGCGCTGGCTTGATGAAACGCCCCTGTATCCGATCCCGCAGGACATCGACCGCCTTCTCCCATTCCTCCTGCTTCGGGTTCTCAGGATCCAGTTCCAGGCCGCGCCAGAATGCCACCGTGTACTTCGGGCTTATTTGCAGGCTCCGGCTCTGCGTCGTGTCGCTCATATCAGATGCGTCCTCTGGTCAGCGTCCTTCTCGTTCAGGTATCGGTCGAGAAGATCTCGGGATACGTCGGGATCGATTGCCTTGGCGCGTCGCATGTTGATCAGGAGTTGCTCGATCTCGTCGGCGGCTCCGCTCGTTTCCCCGGACAGCTCCGAAGCCTTGTCGGTCCAGCCGTCCACCTCCCCTCGGTCGGCGGTGATACCCAGCTCGACGCTGCGAGCAGGCGCTGGAAATCGCTCTTCAAGAGATCGTCTCGGCCGCCGTCGCCGCAGGCTGGTGTAAAGATGAGGTATTGGTGGCAATTACCAACCTGTCCGACAACATGATGCTGGCGGATGAAATGAATCTGACTTTGAACGAGCTGCTTATAACTTTTCGGCGACCGCGGAAGTAAGCTAGTCGGCCTTTTGATTTGCACGCCCAGAAAATAGTCTTGAGTGAGCAAACAAAAGGGCAATTGCAGTTAGTTTCTTGGGTTCCACCAAGCCGCTGCGATAGAAGCGGAAAACGATCTTGGCGATGGCTTCCTTGTCGGCTTTCGTTCCCTCATCTTCTAACCGCTTGACCGCAGTTACTACGGCTCCGCGCATGACAGATAAGTCATTGGGTTCTAAGTTTTCCGGAAAGTCACGTAAATATGGCTCGCTTTGCATGCTGATAGCCTCCGAGCTGGAGCGAGAGTTTCAAACTCTCTGCCATCGGCAGCTCCTAAGGAAACGCCGACGGTGCCATAGACTACAACGATACCGGGAGGAGTCGAGTCGTAGATCTTGCATTGGCAGCTTGGAGAACCTTACCCCATCAGTGGAGCACTCTTGCGGCCATTAACGGTATGATCGTTACTATAGATCCAGTTTCGTCTGCGATTTCGAACGCTTCGCATCCGGCCAGTTTGTCGTGGGCAAGCAGTTCCCAGACAACACGTGCGAAACCAACGGCTTGCTGCTTGGCATCGTCTAAAGATCTGCAATCGACTCCGATCTCATCGACATCGAGTCCCGTCGTCGTGCGGATATGAAAATAGTATCTCTCCATGACCGCCGAACAGACTGCCGCTTCCGTGGTTCCACCGCTTCTGCCAAACTATTTTGAGGAACGAAAGCTCCACGTGCCTGTTTGCAGGCAGACAGGAAAGACGGGGTGTCAAATGGACGACTATGAAGATGGGATGTCCGTCAGCTTCGATGTGGTATCCAAGAGCGTGTTTATCGAATTCCGGAACAAGCTTCATTACCTGATCGGCCCGTACTCCGGCCGTCGTGATGGAATAGCCGCTGGCGAGCAGAAGTGTCGGGATCTCGGCTGGAGGTCAGGAAGACGACGGCTGCGTGAAACGTAAACAAATGGGCGCTCAACCCGTCTCCGGGGAGCGCCCATGCACCCGACCGACATGCGAACGCGCAACAGCTCGCTGTTACTGCAGGCAGTCTGCGATGTCGGGTGGTAGGCTATAGATGGGAATGACTGACGGCATTTGCAAGGCGGTAATCGTCTCTTGAACGGCCGTTAAACTGCTATTTCATCATCGTTAATCTTTCTCTGGCTCAATCTTCATCATGGTGAAGAAGCCTCGCCCACCGAAGAGCCGCCCTCTCCTCGCGGATGACCGCGTTGGCATCCAGACACGGCCGCTGAAACCACGAGATCCAAGCCAGCCCCATCTCCCCTTCGACCCGATGCCTGATCGGATTGAACCCTGTCTTGCAAAGCTCGCGAGTAAGCCGCCGCGGGGCGAAGATTGGGCATACGAAATCAAATGGGATGGGTATCGCCTTGCTGTCCACATAACACCCATGGGCATCCGTATCATTACCCGCGGCGGCCATGACTGGACGCATCGGTTTCCCGGCATTGCGGCATCAGCCAAAGAATTTGCTGGCACCACGATGATCCTGGACGGCGAAGCTGTCGTTCTTGATGAACAAGGTCGCTCGGATTTCGGCCGTCTGCAGAACTCGTTGGGTGGCCGAGGCGGTAAGCTGCCTGCTGGCAATGCCATCCTGTATGCCTTCGACCTTCTATATCTGGACGGCCACGATCTCACTGGGATGGAGCTCTCAGCGCGTCGTCACCTGCTCGAGGACGTACTTCACGGGCATGAAGGCGGCGGGATCCGCCTGTCGGAGGAAATTGAGGCAGAACCAGATGAGCTGTTGAAGCGGGCTTGCGAGCTTGGCCTTGAGGGCATCATTGCGAAGCGGCTGGATCGTCCGTACCGTTCGGGACGGCTTGGCGACTGGCTGAAGATCAAGTGCATCCAATCGGATAGCTTTGTTGTCATTGGTTATGAGCCCTCGAACTCAATGCCTGGCAGTTTCGCCAGCCTGTATCTGGCAGCCATAAAGGGCGACGGCCTCGTCTACGTCGGGAGCGTTGGGACGGGCTTCAAACATGACTATGCTCGGAAGCTCCGCAAACAGCTGGATGACATCAGGATCGATAAACCCGTGGTGCCTCTCAAGGGCAAAAAGGTAGTCGCAGTCGGCCCTGAACTGGTCGCCGAGGTCGAGTATCGCGCTTGGACGCATACGGGAACGCTACGCCATGCCTCCTTCAAAGGACTGCGCGAGGAAGCCGATAGTTCTCAGGTTTTTGAGATGAAGGAGTCAGGTGAGCATTGCTAGTTCACAACTCGATTACATAGTCCACGCTCATCTCGGTCTTTCCCGAGGGGACGGTTTGAGGGCGTGCGTCGCCGACTTGTACGAACCCCGTTTTCATCAGAGCCCGTTGTGAAATCGGGTTTTCTTCGACCGTTCTCGCACGTAGCCTTTTCAAGCCCAGCGCACGACCAATCTCCAAGGTCAATGCAAGCGCACGGCTTGAGACCCTTCGGCCGCGGTGCTCCTTGGCGACCCAGTACCCGATTTCGGCATCATCATGCGTGACATCAAAGAAAACCAGACTGCCCAAGAACTGATCTGAACCAGCGTCAGCGATTGTCAATACGGCTAAGGTGCCGTCTCGAAGACCGTCGGCAATAGCTCCAGCTAGCAGGGAGTGAACGATCTCCGGGGTATAATTGTCCAATGGCAGATGTGCGAAGCGCTTCACCTGCTCATCATTGGTACCGTGTGCGTACGCTTCAGCGTCTCCCATCGACATCGGCCTTACGGTCACGACATAATCTGAGATCGGGACTACTGATTGAAAATCGACGGGACTGTTCTTGGATACGGGCATCTTGTCGAGAATCTGTAACATACGGAAGAGTCCAGCATAGTTCGAACGAAGCAGGCAGCAACCCCGCCGAGTTGAAAACTGTCATTCAAATGCCGCCACGAAGAGCTATCGAACCAGCTCTACTGATGATATCTGGGCGGCCGTTTCGCGTTGTGCTGGAGTTCACTGGCGGTCGCATAGGATCCGAAAAGCTGGAGCAGGCGGACTTCTTCAATCCGAGTTAGACGATTGCGCTTCGCAAAGTCTTCTACCGACCAGACGCGGTTTGAAGCCTCATTGCCGATGCTCTTGGGATCCACGCGCTGCATTGGGTACTCCTCCATCCAATGATGAAGATACCGTAGACAGCGGAACATTAGTGGCAAGTAAAATACGGCGAATGAGACAATTTGTCCGGTGCCTTACAATTAGCTTTTGCCAATTATCCTTTTGAGAACCTGGTGAAATTTTATCCCAGCTGACGGCTTCTGGAGCTTGTAGTACCGCATCATCGGCTCTACTTCTCCGCGTCATGGCAGAAGACGAGATTCACATCATTCATGGCGGCGGCATGATCAGGGCGACGGCATCATCTGTCGCCTTGTCGGCCAAATTTGCCACTGGCGTAGCCATCCGGCCGCCTGCGATCGATCTCCTTTCGCCTGATATCGAGATCTTCAATCCGAAGAAGTTGGGGCGACTTCCCACTGCGGTGTCAGTGCTCTCTGGTCGGCCTGCCATCATCTACAAGCGAGGCAAGCTTGAGATCGCACTGACACCGATGGAACTCATCATGATGGCGCTGCGGGATCTCAGGCCATCGGAAGTCAAAGTGCTGCGCGATCGATTTGGGGACTTTAATGAGATATCGCCGCTGCCTCAGGATGTTGAACCCGACAAGCCTCGCCGTGTCAGCACCTGGCAGGGTTTTCTGGAGAGTATACGAGGGTTAACCTCCAGATAGCATGCTCAGAACACAATTGAACTCCCTGACAAACCCTTCGTGTGGCTCGTGAATCCCTAATCAGATTTCACCGATGCGCTCTGAAAAGTTGTTGCAACTTTAGTGATGTATTGTGTAGCTTGGCAGCGGGTAAGTTGGGGGTTTTTGAATGTCTTTGCGGGCAAAGCTATTGTGCTGCACGTGTGTGCTAGCCATCGGGATAAGTGCGGCTCCTGGTCGGGCGCAGAATGTTGGGGGCATCCTCAACCTGATGGGCGAGATGATTGAGCAGGACATGCGCACCTACGGTTCGTTTGAATAGGAGTTTGGAAAGTGGACATAAGCGACAAGGTAACAATAAGAGCATACGTAGAGTATGAAACCCGTGAGCACTGTGGAGCAGGACGCGTCCACAGTGGATATATAGTCAATCATGCGAACCGAGTTTACCTGGGAATCGCTACTCCTGCAGAGGAGCCTGGCCTTCGCATCGAAATTGGCGGTCTAACAAATTTCCCGGCCTTGTTGGCATCGCTCACCCTTGTGGAACCTGACGAAGAAAACGAAGAGTCTCCCGACGATTTCAATCAACGACTGAAGATGCGGGATGATCTGGCGAAGGCACTTGAAGATGCGGCGGCCCGCCTTAGGCAAGCAGCTCTTAAATAGTTGACGTACGTCGGGCGAACTAAGTTGCCTACTCCTTTTAGCTGCAGAAAGGTGTTCCGATCGGACCCTTTAGTCGATGCTGATGGAAGAAAAGCCTGAGTGATAAGTACCGAAGCGCAGTTCAAATCGGTCGCATTTCGGGCAGCGATAGTGTCCGTTCGTCAGGATCTGATTTTCCCAGCGCTCTACCCTCTCGCCATCTCCGAAAGTGTTAGCGGCATCATTCACTTTCACCACTTCTGTAGAGTTGCATTGCTTACAGGCTAGTGGGGCTTGCTTATAGTCAGCAGTGGTAATTGCTCGACAGTTCGAACAAGAAACTGGCCAATCTAGCCGTGTCTGAAAGTCTGCCCTTCCTGCCCCTAAAACCCAAAAAGTTTCGTAATCACATGAAAAGCAGTGCGCATCGATCGATGTACCCACTCTCGTCACCTCCATCTCGCTCAACAACCTAATCTATGGTAAATTCGATTCAGCATCTACCAGAGAACAGCCAGTCAGAGTGGAAGTTGAGAGTCGACGAACGAGGATTGATGTGAAATCGATATTGCGATTGTTATCTATCTCAGCGTTTGCGGGGGTTTTGGTAGCTGGAACTGCGTCTGCGGTCGAATGGCCTGCAGATTGGAAAGCGTCTTGGTCTGAAGATGATCCTGAGATTCAGATTTTGGGCGGCGAGCCTACTCTTGACGATTTTAAGAGTGGTCGGCCCAAAGATGGCTATTCACTCCTCCCTGAGATCGGTATCCACGACAACCTAGTTATAATAAGTGCCGCTCACCTTAAATGTGAACGAGGGACAGTCAGTCCCGTGGTGCTAAATGCAGCCCGAATGGAACATGCCAAGCTCCAAAAGATTCATTTCGATGACGTGCCGATCGAAATGAATCTTGCGGCATCAATGTTCCTTGGCGGATTGACGGACTTCCAGCGCAGTAATCTCTGCAAGATGGCAGCACAGATTTCGTCAGAGAATCTGGAAGCCGCAAAACAGCAAATAATGAGAGAGGTATGGCGTCAGGAGAACGGTAAAGCGCCCGCATCGACTAGAGGAGCCTCTCTAGGCATTACGAGGTAGAAACAATTAGATGAGCTTCGGCCACTCAAAGTTGAAGCGGCCGTCGGCTTCGGTATACTCGATGATGGAAACGTCAAAGCTGCCTAGGATGGAAACCACCTGTTCTGGGATACCAGGCGGCAACACCAGATACTTTCGATACGAGCGCCCGCGCTGCTTCTCATAAAATAAAAGCTGCCCCAGCGCCTTTAGGTAGTCGCCCGATCCAACGCCAGTCTTGATCTCGAACAGCATGGGGTCTTGTTTGCACGTGGTATAGATGTCGGGAGCCAGCCAGTCGGTACTGATGTTCCCTACCTCAAACCTTTGCCATCTAGATGCTTGTATAGCGCTGCCGATACGTCGGCATGCTTGCGATCGATGATGAGCTCGTCTTTTGGTGGGATCACGTATGATCCCGTGGCTTCCATAAGCAGCCTGTCGGCTTCTAGGGCCTCGGCCTGGTCAACAGCGTCTTCAGGATCGATACCAAGGAAGGCCAGAACGTCATTCAGGAGGAAAGAGCGGACAACTGACATTGGGCGAAACTGCAAATTGCTTCGCAGTGGCTCAGGAAGATTGTCTAGGTGGATGCTGTCGTCTCGGAGCTTAACGATCTGGCGACGGATAGCGGTATCATCGTCCACTTCGTGGTGTCTTGGGCGGCCTTCTACTCTTACAAAGTGGAAAAAATTGTTCTTTTTGACAGCAACAATATCACCGACATTCATCTCCCTTAAAAACTGCCAACACTCCTTGCGAGCCCTATTTCGTTCCCTATCCGTTGAAAAGTCGTAGACCGCATCCAGTTCAGCGTTGAAGGCTTCTTCGGTCAATGTAGTGTTCAAGAGCCCTCTGGCGCGGCTCCAACCGATAGCAATCTGATTTTCGGCGAGGAGCTTGTCGACCTGGTTCTTGCCGGATAGATTCATGTGATAGGCGTAGAAGTTCGGCATCTGAAATCCATCTGGCGGCAACGATGGCTAACACTGCCACCAGATCCCCTAACAAAGCATCGACGGCATCATTTCACGCTCCCGGGCGACTGCCTGACTGAGGACATAATCAAAGGCCCTGGAAAATTGGCGAAGAGAGGAACCGCCCTTGCCGAAGAAGGTCCGCAGGGCCTCTGTTTCCTCGTGATCGAGTTCAGCCAGCAACTCCACAGGGACACCGAGATCCTTAGCGGCCTTCTTCCGCATGGAGGCAAGGATGATATCGAAGTGCTCTGCAGATGGTCGGCCAACATGGATCACCGAAAAGCGATCGAGGAGCGCGTCGGGGATGGGATCGAGTGAATTGGCGGTGGCAATGAATGTCATTTTGGAGAGATCCACGGTCGCCAGCAGGCAGCTGTCATAGAACCTTTCTGGGCTTCCGAGCATGCCCAGCAGGGTGCCAGCGACTGAGCCGTTGCGATTGCCTACGGCGGCACCCTTGTCCACTTCATCGATAATAATGCACGGATCCGCGCACCCTGTCTCAGCGGCGGCCACGACAGGCCCACACGGCCGTGATCCCTGCCATCCACGGGTAATGGCACCAAGTCCAGCGCCGTCGCCAGCGCCAGATGCCAAAACAATGCGCGATTGGAGACCAAGGAGATCGGCAAGCCGCTGGGCCAATGCCGTCTTTCCGGTGCCAGGAGGTCCCACCAGCAGCAATGGTTTCAAGCACGGGCGTGTTTTGCCGACTGAACGCTGGACTTCGAGGGTAGCCTCGAGTGCTTCGCCTGCTTTGGAAGCCCATGGCCACTCGCGGCCGATGGTGTCCGCGAGAATACCCCGTTCAGGCATCATGCCGGATAGTGGAAGGGCGACGAATGCAGGGGCGAAACGTGTCTTCAGGTCATTGGCTTCACGAGAGGTGGGGTCACCCAGATTGGAGACGATCAGGTGGAAGTCTCCTTCAGCAGCAGGCTCACCCTCTTCCGGTTCTGATGGAGCCTTGCGGGGCTTCAGCTTGATGCCTTTCGGGGCCTTTTGGAGACGTTGGCCACGGGCTTCGTACAATGCGGCGATAGGAGCCCAGTCCTGGTGGCGTTTTGTATGCTGACCCATTTTGTCGTCGGGAAACTGCTTCATGTGCGCCCTGATTTCGGTTGCCAACTGGCGGCAGGCATCAGCGTGATCCATGGAGGCTGCACACCAGAGTAATACGCGGGCATCCCAGATCAGGATCTCGCCTGCTTCCATCGCTTCTGCGTCTCTGGGATCGATCATCGCGTGCTCGAGCAACATCCGTCCGGCCTGCTCAAAGGCATCGTCGGCCGTCTCGAATTTCAGCAGCTCGCTCTTCGCAACCGCTTTGGCTTCTGCCTCGGTGCCCGGCATTCGGAGCCAAGTGCCGTCTGGATAAGTTCTCGTAAATTCTTTGCCAGCCATCTCGTAAACCCCCTGTTTTGCCGTGGCTCCAATATCAGTACTTGCAATGGCTGTAAAGATGGATATGAATAGAACAGCACAAAGGAGGCTCCTGTGAAACGAATATCTGGCTGATCACGACAACGACCCTGGCACGTATTCGATTAATGGAGCCCTATGAAATGACGACATTTCTTACTGCAGACACCCACTTTGGCCATGGCACTATGCTGACCGCGCAGAAGCGTCCCTTCGCCAGCGTCGAAGAAATGAATGAAGCCCTGATTGCCAATTGGAATGCCGTTGTTCACCCCAAGGACACTGTTTGGCATCTGGGAGATTTCGCCATGAAGATGCAGGCGGATCAGATTGCGGATGTCTTTCGTCGTCTGAACGGCCGCAAGCATCTGATCCTCGGAAATCATGACTACTACAAGGACGGCACTGTCCTCCCTGCCCTGACACGGCTTCCGTGGGAGTCGATCAGCGCTGCTGCTCAGATTACTCATGATGGACAGCGGATTATGTTGTCGCACTATGCCCATTGGGCCTGGAACCAGTCGCATCGAGGGTCCTATCAAGCCTATGGTCACAACCACGGTTCACTGCCTGGGCTGCCTGGTTCTGTCGACGTTGGTGTCGATTGTCAGGGTTTGAAGCCGATCTCGGTCGAGGAGTTTATCCGTCAGGCCGAGGAAACCGTCATCAACGCTGAGAAGCGCGTCGATCTGCTCGTAGAGATCCTTGCAAACCGTCTGGGCCACTATCGTGAAATGGCTGTTGCCATCAGGAAGCGGAGGGAGAGCAATTGAGTTTCTTCTCCCTTCAATCCCCTCCTAAATTTGTGCCTTGCCAAGCCGACAAGCAGGCTTTCCCGAACACTATTTTTCTGGAGGGCAAAACTATGAATTTATGGGTGTTATCTGATCTGCATCTCACCAATCTGGACGCTTTCGGCGACAAGCTCCGCATCCCAAATGCCCATATCTGCATCGCCGCTGGCGATGTGTCGGATGACCTGGAGTCCTCATTCAAATGGATGACTCGCGTCCTGCGGCCGCACATGCCCGTAATCTACGTTTTGGGAAATCATGACTTCTTCGGTCGATCGCTTGATACGATCTTTGATGAAGCCCGCGAGCTGGCAGCACGATACGAGATTATACTTCTTGAGAACGGTGTCTTGCCTGTGCGTCTTGGGGACCAGCAGGTTCGCATTGTCGGCTCAACTCTCTGGACAGATTTCGATCTGCACGGCCGTGCTAAGCTAGCCATGGAGATGCTCTGTGAGAGCATGCCGGAGTACCACCATACATCCGTAGACCAAACTGGTCGCCGAATGAGGCCCGCGGATGCCTGGCGGATGCATATGGTGTCCTTTGAGTTTCTGATGGAGACGCTCTCAACACGTTTTGATGGCAAAACGGTCGTCGTCACTCATCACTGCCCTCACCCGAATTCGATTCTGGAGAAGTTCAGAGGCGACAGTATCAATCCTGCTTTCGCGTCTGACCTCTCAGACCTGATTTATGGCTGCGGGCCAGATCTATGGATCCATGGGCATACGCATGCCAGCCACGATTACATGGTCGGCAACACGCGCATCCTTTGTAACCCTCGCGGCAACGGCGGAAATAGATCTTTCGACTGGCGAAAGGTGGTGTCCGTGTGACCAAGCTATGGGTCTTTTCAGACCTCCATCTCGAGAAGCAAGATGTAGACTTGCCATATGAGCGTCCTGATGCCGATGTAATCATCATTGCTGGCGACCTTTGCCATGCCGATCAGCTTATGGATACGCTCAGCGACATCTCTCATCGCTACCAGATGCCAATCGTGATGGTGCCGGGGAACCACGAGTTCTGGTCGTCGGGAACGCACTCTCGCGACATGGCATCAGACCGCCTCATGTTCGCAGAGATTAACGAGGCAGCGGCTGAATGGCAGTACCCGTGCATTATCCTAGACGGCGGATCCGTTATTTTTCATGGCGTGCGTTTCGTCGGTGCCACCCTATGGACTGACTATCGGGACGGCTTGCAGGACGAGGCTGACTTTGCATGGCGGCTTCAGGAGGCTTTCCATCTCAATCCAGACCACCTGAAGATCAATGGTAGTGGCGGCAAGCCCATCACGCCCAGCGATCTGCTGGCACTAAATCAGGAATCCACGCGGATTATCCGAAGCCTGCTAGCCGAGCCCTTTGACGGCAAAACAGTGATGCTTAGCCACCATCTTCCGCACCCGGCCGCCACGCCTGCGATCTATGCAGATAGCAACGTAAATTACCTATACTGCAACAGCTCGGCCGCATTTGAGGACATCATGATGGGCGATCTGGCCCCTGCTCTGTGGGTGTGCGGCCATACTCACCAGGCGATCGATGTCAGGGTCGGAGGGACCAGGATCCTCTGCAATCCTCACGGATTCCATTCCGCATCCGACGAAGAGGGTGGCATCAACGGTTTCCGTTGGGATCTGATTATCGATCTGGAGGAAGCATGAGTACGTTGATCGCTGCCATCGTTGATGACCTCGAGCGCTATGCTTTCGCGAATGAAGGGGTCTTTTGGCTACCTCTTGTCGATTGCCTGGATAACGAGCCGGGCGAGCCAGTCCGACTGCTCGCGGATTTTCCTGACGGGCAGTTCTCAGCAGAGGTCTTCGCTGAGCAGCTTTTCCAGAGAGTCGGGATGCGGTCACATACGTCCGCCATCTCGGATTTCTCAGTTGATGATATTCGATCAATCAAGTCGCACAATGTCGCACTAGGGAAACTCCTAGGTCGTGTACAGCCTTCAAGACGATTGTCGGCGGCGCTCCAGCCTTTTAACCACTTCTTGTTGCCGACCCTTAGCTATCGCTGCAGTGATGGCTGGGTCCCCATCGTTCATCAGTTTCTCGAGGACGTGCATAGCAACCTTTTGGATGGTGAGTTCTTTGCGTTGTGCAGTGTCGCTAATCGCTCTGGCACCCTTGAAATCAGTTGGGCATCCACATCGCCAGAGGGATCACCGCAGCGCGAGCAGATCTGGAAGGCTCATGCTCGCGCCGTCTTCAGTTCCCATGAAAACTGCGAGGTCTGCGGAGAGCTAGGGGCTCCCAGAAGCCCCGACAATCGCGCAGATTTTGTAGCTTGTGGGAGCCACTCCGGAGGTGCGGAAGCTGTCGAGACCCCTGATGTGCTCATGTTGAAGGACAGTGTCCTTCGTCGACGGGAGGACGTTTATGGATAAGGTGAATCTACAGGCGTTGATCCTGCAAGCCGCTGACGGAGATCCAGTCGAGGCCCTGGTCATCGGTTCGATGAATAAGAGGCTACGCGAGATGCAGGACCTATCTGATCCTGTCGTGGTCCCCCGAGAGCTTCGTGGTGTCATTCTCAATTGGCAGGAGGCCAAGCAATACCTCGATTACGAAGTCGACCAGTTCAGCGTGAACGAACACGACCCTATCATCGTGTGGACGAGCACCTTCGTGATTACCCTTGGCTTCGATGACGGCCCGATCCGGCCGGTTCGAGTTCCGAGGGATCCAAAGGGGGAGCCACTATGGTAGACACCAACAACTTCTTGGATCCAGCCATGATGGCGCTGCTGAGGGAGCAGATGCTGGAAGCGTATGGGGCGGAGGACTTCGAGGTAATTGATTGGGTGCCAGTGCTCTGGTCCGGGTGGGAATGCGACACCACGATGGTTCATGTGAGGCTGCTTGATGGGAGAGACCTTCTGGGGATGCCGGACAAAGTCAATGATTGCGGAGATCTGGCAGACTTCCTGAGAGAGCGGTGCCAGGAGTATTTGGAAATTGAAGGGAGAACTCAGCAGCTGCTGGCCAACTTCCGCTCAAAACAAGGAGGCCGCGATGCCGTTTGAACTACCTTATGGTGTGACCTGTAATCGGTGCGGGCGAGTGTCGTTCGCAATCTCGAAAGAGGCGGCGCTGCGTAACATCGAGCAGTTCAATAGCATGGTCGCTAAGCAGCCAGCTGGCGGTCCATACGAAGGTGCCCGATCGGACCTTAGTAGGTATCGATGCATAGGCTGCGGCAATAACAAGGAATTTCGGAAGGCTGTGCCTGGAGATGCACCAGCGGGGGTCACAGTGAACCCCGTAATTGTCAATGAAGCTCTTTATCAGGAGGTTCGAGAGGACTACGAAAAGCAAGTTTTGACCGCTTTCTCAAAGCTTGAGCTCGACACCAATATCGTCATGGAGCGTCTTGAGGTAACGCATGAGGGTATCGTTGAGCTCTTACGGAAATACGGTATCGAGTATCCCAGGGGGGTGGTGTCGGATGCATTTCATCGCGAATTGATGGAGCGCGAATTGCTGGCATCTTTCTCTCGCGGAGAAATCAGCAAGAGCACGGTCATGGATCGCCTCGATGTTTCATACTCTGAAGTGCTGGATTTGCTCGAAAGATTTAGACTGCCGCTGCCATAGGCCGCGGCTAACAGATGCTCGCCATCTCTTGCAATCACACCTGTCTTTGCCATGGCATCGAGAGCTTCCTGATTTTGCCAGAGACCCTCGGCGGCAATAAGCGGGATACTGGATTCAACTATTGGCATTGGTGTCGATTTCAGCTTTAACCAGGCGTTCCACACGCGGGTGTTCAGTTGTCCGAGTTCAATCTCGCCGCCAGAAATATCCTCGATAGCACGCTTCTGGTCCGCTTCGTGGGCGCGAACCTCGGCGTAGGCAGCGAGGTTGTCCTGGAAACCATCAGCGAAGGGTTTGATATCGGTCATTCCTACCTTGGCAGGCGGCAGGTTAGTCAGCTTGGCATAGCGAGCATGGGCGGCCGTCCCATCAGGTAGGGTGATGGCAGCTGTGGGATCGAAGGCGATGGCCTCACGAAGCCAACCCTTAGTATTTTCGACTTCCGAGCTTGTCGTCATGCTGGCAACGTGCGGGGCAAAGACGATGGCGGTGGAGGCTAGGCATGCCACCGCTAGTGCTTTGGTGGGGGCAAAGACAGCGCGTCTTCTGATATGGTTTGTGAGCTGGACTGCCAGCACATGGCCCTGCCCTGCTACAAGCTCGATGTCGGATTTGGTGCCGTCGTAAAACGTTGGTTTCCCGATCGCTTCCTGCGCAATCCGTGCGCTGCGGACTGCCGTCGATTCCTCTTCGGTCTGGAAGATGTCGGTCTTTGTCGTCGGAGCAGGTTCGTCGTCTGCTCGGAAATGTTCAATAATGGATTTCAATCTCGCGATCATTATGCCCCCTGCCTGATCTCAACTCGCCAATTATCGGCGTTGGCGGAGCAAGAGACAAGCGATAAATCGAAACCATGATAAAATAATGAATGAAAGCTAAGCAACCGATGGAAGGGGTGGCAAACTTTAGATGAGCGAGTGCGGGATTTTTTACCTGTTAGTGGTTGAGTGCTTGGGTAATAGGAGGTCCTGATAATGCGTTTGCTGATACTGCCGTTCCTTATTGTCTGCGGATTGCAGGTCACTGCGACTGCATCAGATAGGCCCCCACCAAATGCGTTTGTCACAACGGCTATGGGGTCTCTCAACGAAATTTCTGAGATCGCATTCCCAGCGGAAGGAGATTCTGGCTCCAACGAGCAGCCCGGGCTGACCGCGGACGACATAGCTTTGATCGAACAAATCAAAGAGCACGTCGCGTACTACGAGGGGGAAGGTGTTGCTGATCCCTACTTCGAAGAGATCAAGGTCTATGCTGACAGACTTCTCGAACTTGATTATTTGCGCGAGAAGGAAGCCAAAGACAATCGGCTGATCGCAGCAATGAATCGTTTGCCGCCTATGTATCGGAGAGGCAATAACGAGACTTACAGGGATTGGTATCTGAGAATTGATGCCATGCCTTCGAACGTTGACATTCAGAAACTGCAGGATGTCATCGGCCCTCTTGCGTCAGTCGAAATCCAGCTCGGGCAGGCCTATAATCATTTCCATGTTGCTATGGCTTGCGCAAAAAGTGATGTGCTCTTCAAGCAAGAGGATATGGGGCCAATCATGGAGAGTCTCCGCGAGCATACGATGCAGGCCAATCTTCCTCAAAGGGACATCGACGAGACATGGAGCCGAGAGGAAGCTGAATTTAAACTCTCAGGTAACGTCGACTATGCCGCGTGTAAGGGAAGTCACAGCTATTTTGCCTCCTCCATCGAGAGCGATGAAACGGCTAACACCAATCCGTTCCGCTGAACTTAATAGAAAAGCCGCGGATTGATGCCGCGGCTTCGCTCTGACATCAAAAGAGCCATCAGCTGGCGACGAGGCGCAGACGCTGCTTGTCATCTTCGTCGGTGGCCACCTTGGTTTCAGACTGCTTTTGCTGATGGGCTGCACGCCACTCCACACGGGCTTTGGCACCCAGAGCAGCATCGTTCAGACCGTCATGGAACCCAGCGGAGCCGTCTTCTCCCGCCTGAAAGCCAAAGGTGTCTTTGCGGAAATCAACGCGGTACTCCCCAGTCGCCGCCACCTTGTGGATGGTGATGTCTTGGTCGGCAAACTCGGCCTTTACTTCGGCGAGATGGGCACCGGAATCTTCCTTGACGGCACGCATCGTGTGACCGCAGCTGGTAGCAACAATACCGTCGTCTGTGATCGAAATGGAAACGTCGTTGCTTTCGATGGTTCTAGCGGTGGCAACCCCCTCGCCTTTTGCGGCTGCAACTGCTTGCTGCATTTCGTCGGCCGATAGTACGACGTATGTTTTTTGCACACTGGTATCGGCTACCTGAGCTTCGGCGATCGAAGTCAGGACCTTGTCACGCTGGGCAGCCATGTCCTTCGCTGTTGCCAACGCCTCTGGCAGGGAGCCGACAATATTGGCGCTGGCGGGGGTTTCGGCATCACCACGCTCAAAACCTGGGCTGTCAGAGCGATAGTCGACCATCAACTCCATGCTGCCGTCCTCGGCCTTCTGGGGGCGCATCATCATGCCCAAGGCACCGATCTCGAGCAGGGTCTCTTCAAAAGTATGGGCCTCCCGCAGAGCATGGGCATTGGCCTCAAATGCTGGTTTATTGGCGGCCTGCAGGTCTCTGATAAAACGACCGGTGTAGGACTCGGGGCCATCCGGGAAGAGCGGGGATCCTTGGGCATCAACCAGGATGCTTGCCTTCCCGTTTTCGACTAGGATGCCGAGATCCTGAAGGGCATCGAAGTCGTAATCGCGGGCTAGGCTTTCTGGAATGTCGACTTCGAGATATGAAACTTCGTCGATTTCTTCATCATTTTCGTAGTCGGAATCACCTGAAAGGATCTCCATACGCTCTTCGTAACCAGGAAAAAATTCGGGAGGCGTATTCACGAGCGCCATGCACTGATGAAAGCGATCCCCCACCTGCTTCCAGGTGTCTTCATCGACATCATCTGGTTTTTCTTTTCGCTGCTCCCATAGGTCGTATAGGGAGGGTCGTTGGGCCTCGTCGTCGACATCGGTACCTTTGATATAGTCTGGGTCGTCGCCGATAGTCTCCAGAAGGATTTTCTCGAGTTCGCTATCCTCTGAATAGCGTGTTTGTGCCCTCTGCACCTTTCTGGGCTGCACGAAGATACTGGGATCGACGCGCTCGATGTCGGCATTAGCCCTCTCAATTTTATCAGCCATGTGTAAGAGGCTCTCGTAAAGGCTCTTAGCCATCTTATAAATCCCTCCGTATCCGCAATCCGTAAAATGGATATGAATACATTATTGGCTATGTGTGCTGTCGGCGCAAGGGGAATTTGTGGGTTGCGAGCTGGTGGGAGAAAATTGGAGTACAGAAATCGAGGAGGTATTACGATGAAAAGTTTGATGAAAATGATTGAAGATGTGGTGGCATCGATCCTGAGAATGATTGGGAATGTGTTCAGGATGTTCGGCCTTGGCGGCAGTGCAGGTGGTGGCCGTCAGGTGGCTCCAAAAACCCCGGACAAGGTTTCAGCCCAAGCCAAAGAGGCTGCTGCTGGAAAATCCGAGATGTCTATGGATCACAAGATGGCAGCGGCGGTGATCGGCACTGTCTTCGCTTATGCGACGACACCCGCGGCCAAACGCAAAGACTTCGATTTGAGTTCATTGACTAGCATCCAGGCTGCCTGGCTCAGGGCCGCTGACGACAAAACGCTTGATAGGCTGGCAAAGCTTGAACCCGCGGAAGCTCTCGAGCTTTTCGTAAAAGAGACCGCTATGGCGAAAGCAGCGATTACAAAGCATCTGCCAAAAGACATCCGTAGGGCGATCGTTCGGGGGAACCCTGATGCCGACAGAGAGATGGCAATGAAGATGCGTGGACCTAGACGGAAGCAGAGAGAAGAGCGTCCTCGCCGTCCTGCCCCGTCATTTGCAATGACGATGTAAGGAAATTGAGTGGAAGTTAATGTTTAGGCGGTCGTGATAATTTCGCGGCCGCTTTTGTTTATGTGGGTTACGTCGAGATCTGGAAGGTATGGAAGCCGAGCGAGGTTATGCCTCCTCGGCTTCTTCCTTCAGCAGCTGGAGTTCACCGAGACCTTCGAGGCCATCCAACGCAGCACGCATCCGGACCTCTGCCCGAGCAGCAATCATCCTGGTCTCGAGATCGTCGAGTGCAAAGTACAGCTCGTAGCCATCCTCACTCTCATTGATGCAGTCCAGGTACTCCGAACGGAAAGCCATGTAGGTAGTTACAGTGAACTCGAGGTTCCTGCGGCTCAGGATGCCTGCTTTGCGAGGAGCATCGATTTCCAACAGAAGGTTTTCGATGCTACCGCACAGCTCATCGATCCTGGTTTCCCAGTCCCGGATCCTTTTGGCGTTTACGCCAGCCACAATGCCGTCGACGACAGCGGTAGTAACTGCAGCAGCTCCCTCGGCCATGGCACGTGTAGCCATTGCGCCCACAACCCCGGTTGCGAGCATCATAGGTGCGAGATTTGGTCGGTCCCCCATATGTTTCCATCCTTTTTGGTTGCGAAGCTCTTCCATAGAAGCGGTCGCATCTATATAGATTATTCATAAACAGGATAACGCGCAAGAGCTAACGCGAAAGAAGTGCGATGATGGTTAAGTCGACAAAGGCTAAAGAGACCGGGGACGAGCGGGCTGAGCCGAAGAAAAAAGGTATCGTGCTGAGGCCAAAGAGACCGAAATCTCACTACGGCTATTTTCGGACAACCGGATTTAATGATCCTGCTGTCGATGAGGGTCTGATCCGTCCATTTCATGAGATAGTTCCTCCCGAAAATCTTCTTGTGGAGTATGACCTGCCAGTTCCGGGCCGGATCCTGCTGTGGGAAGTCCGAGAAAATCCATCGCAAGCTAAAAGAAAGCGAGGCATTCACACCCGCCAGAAGATGGAGGAATGGTTGCTTGCGATCCCTGAAGGATCGAGCCTTTATTTCTATTCGACATCAAATATAGGATGTCCAGATACGCGAAACCTATACGACGTACTCCAGTTTCTTCACGCTCGTCGCATAAAGACATTTTTTATTAATGAAGACGAAGACGATGGTAGCGCACTTCCTGAAAATTATAATGATCTCGACCTCCATGCATTCGAAGTAGCGCCAGACTCCATTCATATGGCCTGGCTTCGTCGTATCGCTAGAAACGAAAGCGAGCTGGCAGGTGCCCGGACCCGGGCGGGAGTGATCCGTGCCATTTCCGAGGATAGATCCAAGAAACCCGGGCGACCGAGATCTCTTACTGACGAGCAGGCCCAGCGGATCATCGAGCTCACTAATAAAGGTATCCGGCAAGCATCTGTAGCAACCATGGTTGGTGTTAGCCAGCCAACCGTCTCACGCTATCTGCTGGAAACTGAGTTGACTGATAGTCAGATGCAGCACGTCAACACGTTGCGAGCAAAAAACATCACGCCCTATGACATTGCCAGAACCCTTGGTGCCACGACAGCGATGATTGAACGGTTCATTGCAAATCCAAAATCGAAAGGGCGGGCTCCAGTTTATAAGAGACCAAAGCCGCAGAAGGCAGACAAAAGGCGCACTGCCAAAGCATTTCAATCGACAGATGAGTTGGGTGCCGCGGTGAAGGGCAGACGGCAAAAAACAGCGGCTAAAGTTGACGCTCGACTGGCTGAGGAGAAGTCAGAATAGCCCTGACGCTGTTTTAGAGAATTGAGAAGAGGGTGAGGCAGACGGGATCCCTAACCCACGGTCGATCACCGGGTAATGGTGCGAGGCGGCCTTCACTATTCACTGTGCCGCTTTTTCGCGATCCGAGTCATCTGCTGACGGCATGGCTTCGTCAATTTCTGTAGCGCCCAAGGCTCCGGCTTCATCCAGGATCCGCTGAAATCCCACCCGCAAATTATCGATGTCGTCCGCTGGCGCGTCTGACAGCGTAAACGCCTGCCTTTCAGGCTCCGGTTTCAATTTATTCATCACCTGTGAGCCATAGCCACCGGATTTCATTTCTTTATTTTTGCGCCGACAGCTATAGTATTCACAATGGTGGGTTTCAAGTAAAACCTATAAGGAGGTGGAGGCATGGCGGATTGGGAGCCGGACAGTGTAGTAGATTGGCAGGTCAGGAAGGCCAATAGGCGGATCCAGATGAAATTTCCGGGGTCCGAGGTCTCTCTGACCAAAGCTGAAATCATCAAAGCGCGGGAAGATGCCTATAGCTTCCTTGAGCAGCAGAGGGGCCCAAATTCAGACGGCCTGAATCTCCTCAAGGAATCCTCAATCCAATATTTCCCTCCCCAGGCGAAAGGCATGTTTTCCGTCGAGGTTGGCAACAGTTTGACAGCCTTTGGTGATGTGAAAGCGATGAAGCCCGAATTCGTAAAAGACTACCGTGCCAGCAAGGATCCGGTGAAGGTCGAAGTAACCGTCGGAAGACACCTCGAAATGCGCAATCAAAGGCTCGGCGTTCCATACGAGCGCACACTGCCCGCTTGACGCAGTCCGGGCAGCGAGAAACGTCATTCGAGTTCCAAATACCTAAGGAACAGCAGCAAGCCACCGTCTCCCAAGAGAGACCCCGACTGAGCTGACCTTACCCGTCAGTGTTCGGGCTATTCAACGTCATCCAGCATGCATGCGTCATGAGAGTTAACAGCCGCAATTTGCGCATATCGATCAGAGTTATCGATGTCGGTGAGTTTCTTGCTCTCGCCAGAATACAACATGGTCATCTGGGACATCTTCACGACTGAGGGTACACTTCCTCGCTCGATTGCAACACAGACCGAGCGCCAGAATGGTAGATTTGGCGTGGCTGCCAACTTGCGAAAGACGTTGGAGATTGCGCCGTCCAAATCTTCATCTAGCCGAGCAACAAGAGGCCAACTTTCTGCAAGTTGGATGACGAAACGCTTTTCGATCCATTTGCTGTCGGACAGCTGATTGCGCATGGGTACGTAGGTCGTCGCCTTATAAAAGTCGTAGGCTTCTTTCCTGAATTCGTCTGTTCCGACATAGGTAAGATGATCAGGCAACAGGGCAGGATCATAATATGGTATCGGTTCCTGGCGTGGAATCGTGGGTCGCGGTGTTGGTTCTCTCTTGTTCGAGACATCCAACTGTTTTTCGTAAGTCATGGAGGACGGCTGCTCAGTATCAGAGACCTCGGTCATTTTGTCCCAAACTGGACGGAGCAGAAAGATGTCAAAGGGCAGTTGAAAACTCAGCGGTGCGAAATAGGACTGACTTTCTAGGCCCCCATTTCGAATCTCCATCACAACAGGAACGAGTCCGTTTCTCCCCTCATGCTTGGCGGCTTCTTCCCTCAAAATTTTAACGTGCTCTTTGAGTTCCTCATTTGGAACATAGTGGGCATAGCTAAACAAAATTGCACGGTTCAGAACGGTCATCGTACGATCTCCACTTCACCGCCATCAATAAGATACGGGGCGTTGGCTCGGAGGAGGCGTTCAACGTCGGCTTCGGAGACTTTGAATTTTCCGATTTCGAGCGCTTGGACTGCTCCCTCTCCGATAAAGTGCCGGACGAAAACGGGCACCTTCTTCTCGCCCGTAAAGCGATGTCTGAGGATCGATGCGACGACCTCTTCATTGAGCTCGTGGTGCCCCACGTCCTCGGAGACGCAAAAGATCACCTCGGTAACAGTAGCATCAAGCTTCGGGACCTCCATCCCAACCTTTGCCGATGGCCTATATCCCTCGCCTGGTTCTTCCCCAATTTTCTTCGGAGCCTTGAGTTTCGGCTGCTTAAGCTGCGTCTCCGGCATTTCCTTTATGGCGGGAACGTGGTCGATCATCCGTTTCGGATTGAATTCCCCAAACGCCAGCTCTGGCTGTGATTTCAAAGCGTGGTGCTTCATAACCCAGGCGCGGAAGGCGTTTTCGATCTCACCCTTTGCAAGGTAGTTGTGAAGGTAGGCTGCATTGTGCTCGAACCCGATGATCGCTTTTGGGTTTGCAGCAGCCGTAACGGCCGCCTGCCATGCCTTTACAAGGTATTCCTCATTAAGGTTCAGGATGGTGATTGCGCGACCAAGATTGATGTATGTCGGCATATCCTTTAGCTCCTGGATCAGGTTCTGAACCTTCCTCGATACGGTGGCTGCCTTGAATTCTTCGAAGCGCTTCCTGCTGGCAGAAATGTTGAAGACCAGCTTTTCAATTGGCTTGCCTCGTCCCTTGCCATAGACGATGTCCATCCAGACATTGAAGCGGTCAACGTACTCCTGGACATCTTCCAAAATGGGTTTCAGACAGCGCTTGTCGAAAGTGCCGAAATGAAAATTATCGGTAGAATAGTCGAGGATCTCAGCGAGCTCGATCGGAGTGATCTCCCAAATCTTTCCATAGTCCTTGGTCATGCCCGAACGTAGAGCTAGTTTTTCGTAGAATCTGGCTGTGTATTTGCATCGAAAGTGGGCATAAGGCCTGACCTCCAACCAGGCATATTGTCTTGCTTCCAGAAAGGCCTTCCTGATGGATCCAGGGATCGAGTAGGTGAGCGTTGATTTGCCACCTTTCAGATCTTCAGTGATGTCAGCGATGATAAGGGGGATCGCCCCTCTGTGACGCTTGCTACGGTTTTCAGTGGTGAAATCGTATCTGACCAGAGTTCGGGTGATGCGTTCCAAGCTTTCCAGGACTCGCTCCACGTTTCTGGTGCCGAGGAAATCCAGGATAGTCTTGAGATCGATCTCATGACTTTCCTTCTCAATGCCCTTGTCACGGGCAATGCTGATTAGGAGGTGGTAAGCAGCAGCATCCTGCGCGGTCATAATGTTGTCGCCGACTATTCTGATCGACTCAATTACTGATGCGGGTCGATCGACCATTGGGGACGGGTCGACTTTTCCCGGAACGCTGGGACGGGTCACTTCCTCAAGGAAGTTGAATGCGCGGATTCCGTTGCGATTGTCTGCGCTGATAGTTGTAGATTTTTGCTTTGGCATTTCTGCTCGTTCTGTTGATATTCGTATTATGCAGGTCGACGAAGCAAGAAACAAGTCCTAGTGGCATCTACATCAAGAGCGCCACGAAATCCTAACATCCGGTAATTGCAGCAGTATTTTCAACGTGGCGTTTGAATCGAGTGCGCCACCAAAACATACAAAAATCTTATTATAATGGCATCGCTATGTGGCGTGCCACGAAGATAACGCAGACGACCTCGTTTTATGGCCTCGACGTTCCCTCGCGCCCTAGCAAACAGCGTGCAAATACAACGACATAATTATCGTGACTTAAATTGTTCGATGCCACAACGTCGAGTTCGATGTCTCTGTGGCGCGGCCTAAGACCGTGCCACTGAGACATTATAATTTGTTCCAATGTGCCATTAAGACATGCTGATTTTGTTCCAATGTGCCACGAAGAAACGCCATGTTTTTCAGCGTAAACCATTGAATTTGCTGGTCGCGTCAACGAAATTGATAGGGGGATATAAATAAGTATAAATAGAGCAAGCAGATATCCCACCTTCCCCTTCAGGAGATTTAGGATTCCATGCTCCCGCCCTTCGGTTGGGCAAGTTCTGCAAGCCTCCTCCTCTTGTTTTTTGACATGCTCAGGAAATTGAAAGGAGTGAGGAGGGAAGGAAGGAAGAGCTGGTCTGTTTTGCCCGACCGCGGCTAAGAACGGGTAAAAAGCGTGAATTAACGCACCTCGCTGCTACAGCCCCTGTCCAACACCGTCCGTCGCTCAAGG
This sequence comes from Pseudorhizobium flavum, assembly GCF_044142885.1. Lineage (NCBI taxonomy): Bacteria > Pseudomonadati > Pseudomonadota > Alphaproteobacteria > Hyphomicrobiales > Rhizobiaceae > Pseudorhizobium > Pseudorhizobium flavum. The sequence goes on along the minus strand of NZ_JBIOKZ010000012.1, from coordinate 90,675 downwards.
TCGTTTAAAACGCCATCCGCTTGCCTTTTTCGGATCGATGCGGGAATGAATGGGACAGGGCTATTTGGGGGCAGGTAGGATGAAACTCACACTCGGCACGATCGCCACGCTTCTGGTGGTTTCGACCGCAGCCATGGCGGATACTATCCCGCGCTACGACCCTCCCGGCTATTGCCGAACTGTTTCGGAAGTTAGCGGGGGATCCCAGATGATCTACAACGGTTGTTTGGGCATGGAACAGGATGCTTACGACTCCCTCAAGGCCTCTTGGGATAGCCTGCCCTCAAAGACACGGTCCTATTGCGATGAGGTAGGGCGGGTCTCGGGCGGTTCCTACAGCATCCTCAAGGGGTGTATCGACATGGAGACGGATGCCGCATCTTCCACACCGGGGTTCAAGTTTTGTGGGAAGCCACGCAATTTGTCCCAAAGACAACTTTGTGACCTAACACAACCAAAGGATCTCCACGCCGCACTTGAGGTTCGTTAGACGTCTCTGCTTAGGGGGTGGCGAACGCAGTATCGGGTTATGATTCACTTCCGACCCATACCGGAGAAGAAGGGTGGCTTCGGACATTCCGTCGGGAAGTCTCTCCCATCCTTCCATCTGCCCCATGCCGGCAACGGTTAAGTGACAGGCAAATTCTGCGTCTTCCCATGACTTCGCTTGAGCGATGAGGTTGAACACCAACCTCGATGCATTGCCTGAACTTCCTCCTGAACCTCCACTCCCATAACCCTATTGACGGCCAAGAAACTCCGGGCAACCATATTCATATTGCTGACATCCACATTGCTAGGAATTGATATGGAAGAGAATTATTCGCCCGCAGTATACCAAAGATGCCGCCTCCAACTCATGACGACTATTGCGCGTCTGTCATTGGAGGGAACCAGCATTGAGTCACTCGAAGGTCGCCAACGGAGGCGCGCGCAGGCCAAATTTGATGATACTTATAAGATTCAGGTAGGCTCTATCGTGGGATCCAATCTTGAGCTTCGAGCTGGGCTTCTAGGCCTTTACGATGACATCTACGACGCGTGGGAGCGAAACGGCGGCCTCTCGGTGGACGCATCTGCGTGGATAACCCAAGAGAAACCTGGACCCACGCTCGAGATCCCTTCACTTCCTCAAAACTGCTCCAAACATCTGTTCGTCCATATGGGCAAACAGGAATCTCTTGAGTTAGCGAATATCCCGGGGAATTCTATCGAGGGTGTCAACGTGGCTGCATCCCGGACGACTGATGACCGTCCGGCGGTAGTGTTGGCTGCCCTATGCCCAAGAGGTGGACGTCCTAAACGAAACGATAGAATTGAGACGCTCTATCTGAATCAATCGTCCATCGTCTTTACCAGGTACACAGACGGCAAGTTCGAAGTCATCGATGGGGATCCAGAGATGATCGGAGATCCAGCGGTCGACCTCGCTAATCGTATTGCTCTTCAGCAATACGTTCTCACTTACATTGGCTTCGAACGGTTTCTGGAAAAGGTGTCGTCGGCACTGAAGGACTCCATGGGCCGAGCCGACGGGTCAAGTGGGCGGGCTTGACGAATGATGCGAGGGCACTTGCTCCCCGGAGTCAGTGTCATCGGTGTTCAACCGACCGCCAAATCTCCACCTTATATCAACGGTGGCTCTGCTCCGTGGATTAGAAGATCTCGGTGTCACCGCATCGGCAGACGAGGTCATCGATGAAATGTTAAATCCAACTAAGCCTGGCAGAAGGACTGAGGACGCCAGAAAATCCACCGACCCGTCCTGATGGCGTCGATGAACCCGCAGCGACTGGCACTCTTAAGAGCTCTGAACAAGAAGCCTGTTCCGTGTTTATTCGCTTGATGCCAATTCCACATTTTTCTTAGTGGCTGGCACCATAGCCGGCACCTCGATCGCTCCGTTGCCTCGCCTTGGCGAAGCAAAAACTCCATGTATAGTGTGAACCGGAGTTGGGGTGACTGCTTTTGAAGCTGTGTGAGCTATACTTTCTGGGCGTTCTGATATCGTTGCTGCAGCATCCAGCGCATGCTCAACCTGCGGAACGGTCACCTCGCGAAATCCAGCAAGCACTCCAGGACCTTGGCTTCAATCCCGGTGTCGTAGATGGTATCTGGGGTAAGAGATCCACCGGAGCGCTGCGAGAATTCCAAAGAACCAAAGGTCTATCACCTACTGGTAGTGCCGATCCTGAGGCGCTTGAAGCGTTGTTTCCCTCGCCCACTTGTGACATAGGTGAGGAAAACCCGACCGTCTTGTCGTTGGTACGCACTGAGACCCGGGAAAGGTCGCAACGCTTCCGCCGCGGGTGAGAACACTTCACCATGATAATGTTCAGTGACCCCGCCATACCATGGGAACTTCCAACCCATGCGGCGTTTGAAAGCATCGATCTGATCGAAGGGCGCTTCCGAAAGGCAGATGAGGTTGACCCCCCGATTGAGCAGATGGAGCCGAGCCGCATCTATGTGATCTGCAACAAAGGCGCATCCGTCCACACCGCGCCTCCACACCGGATGTCCCGGACCAGCGTCTCTTGGAAACAGAAAGTGGTAGACGATCAGCTGATCATATCGGCCAAAGAGACGTTCGAATGACACCTCGCCCTCTTCCCCCTCGAAACGGCACGATGTCACAAACTCCCGTTTGGGAAGACGCAGTCTGGCGACGTTTACCGCATCGCGTGCGTCGGTGAGGCTCTTCTCATCGACGAGGAGCCTTTCTCGTGCCGCATACCATTCTGCTCTGCTTGAAATCGCTTTGTTCGGCATCATGATGTAACCATGGTGGGATCGGAGAATAACCAGTAACCTATCTATACCGCTTTACATAGGCAAGCGGTTCTTTGACCGGAGTGCAGAGTGCGACAGCCAAAGTCTGGATGCCCGATCAATTTGGGTCTTGAAGTCTTCGGAGATCGATGGACGCTGTTGATCCTGCGAGACATCATGTTCACGGATCGTAGGACCTTCCGGGAAATCCAGGCGTCCGAGGAAGGGATCTCACCCAAAACATTGGCGGAGCGAATGTCGATGCTGGTCGATGAGGGGATTCTGGTCCGATCGAGCGATCCTGGACACAGTCAGCGCTCGATCCTGAAACTGACCCAAAAAGGCATCGATCTTCTGCCAGTTCTTGCGGACATATCCGTTTGGAGCCTCAAGCATCTGAAGGTCGACCCTGCGCTTGCAGATATTGCCCGGCAGGCTGCAGCCAATAGAGACGACTTCATCCTTCGGGAAACGTCGCGACTAGCTGAGCGCGACCTGTCTTAGTCGGTGAGCGATAGCCTTCAGGCTTTGGTCATCAAAATCATGGTCGATGCCAGTCAGCGAATTGAATTCTGCAAATGGCAGCTTTCGCTGATAGTCGCTGAGGTGTTCATGAGGAACCACCGCGTCGGCTGTGCCGTGCCAGAACGATAGCAGGCCTATCTGCGTCAGAGCCTCAGCGGCATCATGGCCGAGAGTGTATTCGTCTGCCTCCCATTCTGCCGCCCCCCAATAGGGGCAGGCCAGGGCGAAGAAAGCTTTTGGTGGATTGGGCTGCTGGCATTCCACCAGCCATTTCAGGAGCTGACTGCCCCCCAGGGAGTGACCAAGGAGAATGTCGTCCGGCTTCGCGTCTCCGATATCATCAGAGAGCCGCTCCATCCATCCCGTTTGCGATGCGTTCTCAGTTGATCTGAGATCAGGCGTAATGATCTCAAGAGCGTCATCCAGCGGTTTGGCTAGCCGCTGGATGACCGGGTCGTCTGGATCACGCCCAGCACCATGGACAAGGATGAGTCTCGGTTTCAGCAACATCAAGCCTCCGTACTGATATTGTTAGTGTAGCGGTTTTCCTATCGGCATCAATGGCTCTGAGGATCATTTTTCGGCTATGCGTCGCTGAGACACGCTCGCGGCACCCTTCGGAAGGGTAGCCGCATGGCTATCTTTATTGACGCCTGTCTTTGACATGTGATAGGTATCCTCATGACTACCTATCATCCTCATCTACCCACCATTTTTGCGGCACTTTCAGATCCGACACGACTGAAGGTGGTCGAGCGCCTGGCAACGGGCCCGGCATCCATCTCGGAGCTTTCCCAGCCCTTCGAGATGGCTGGTCCCTCTTTCCTCAAGCACATCAAGGTGCTCGAGAAGGCCGGTCTGGTCCGGTCCCGAAAAACAGGGCGGGTGCGGTTTGTGATCTTGGTGCCGGATGCGCTGCGATGGGTAGACGAATGGGTGACCCAGCATCGCGGGCAATGGGAGCAACGCCTCGATCAACTGGGGTCTTTTCTGTCACAAGGGGACAATTGATGGACGGACAATCACAACACCATCGCCAATTCACGCTTGAGCGTCTCTACCCCAATTGCAGGGCCCATACCTGGTCTGCCTGGAGCATTCCCGAGAAGAAGGCGGCCTGGCTTGGAAGCGCCAGGCTGGAGATGGATTTCTCGGTCGGGGGCATCGAGCGCAGCGGCTTTCGCGATTCCATGGGCGAGCACGTGAGCGAAGGTCGCTATTTCGAGATCAAGGAAGGCGAGCGTATCGTCTTCGCATATTCAATGGCCGTGAATGGGCGCGTTCATACCGTTTCCCTGGCCTCGATCCTGTTTAAAGATGAAGGTGGCGGGACGCGGCTCACCTATACCGAACAGATGTGCGTCATTCCTCCCAGCGACGGCGCTGAGGGACGTGAACATGGATGGGGCGCTTTGCTGGATGGGCTGGCGGGGTTCCTGGCGGCGGATGTCAGTCGCGTGCGCATGAAATAATCCAGCTTGAATGTCTCCGTTGGGGCCGTAAGCGGGATGGCGGGTATTGGGCGGAAACTCGAAAAAGCTGTCATCGCAGCATCCGCAGCCGTGCTCATTTAGCAGGTCCAAGGGTTGGGGCCCAGTGGCGCTAGAACTCCCAGCGCTCGCGCTCCATGAACTCTTCAAGTGACAAGCACTCCACCCCGAAGTGGCGGCAGATGTTCGGGATTTTTGCGCCGTTCGGCTTGAACTCCTCCATCGTGACCACGCCTCGTCCCTCCGACGCCGCTTTCGCAATTACGAACGGGTCGGCGTTACGCCCGCCCCTAAGCAGCTTCCGCTGCTCAATGTTTTGCTGAAAGTGCACGACCCCGTATATCCGGCCCACGAACGCGCCCTCAGCTGCGCCGGGCATGTGGAAGAATTCTTCCCGATCCCCCGCCCAGTCCCTCAAGGTCTCCACAGGGCCGTCCATGCACTCGCGCCGTACCTCGCGGGTGGAAATGATCTGGCCATCCGCCACCAGCCCGTCAAAACGGTCCCACAGCGTCGGGAAGCGGCGTCGATAGTAGTTCTTGAACAGGGTTGAGAGGGGAGATGTGTCAAACACATACATTACGCTGCCCCCCGGCTAAAATACTCCTCCAGAGCGCCAACGTGACGCGGCTTTGTGTCGAGGAAGTCTGCCAGTTGACCCTGGTCGATCCTGTTCTGGTGGTACTGCGACAGTGCCATAGCGACGTACTCACGGCCCAAATAGGAGAGCTTCGTCCAATAGGGATTTCCGCCCGGGGCGCGTTGGATCTGGCGCTGCGCGTTCCACTGTTCGACCGCTCGATCGTATTCGTCCTCGGCCACCTTTCCTTGGTCTAGCAGACGACGAAAGATCACCTCCCTGCTGACGTGGAACTGGGCCGCGAGAGCCTCCGCAGTCGCGACGGTGGCCTCTCTCCCGGCCATAGCGTGTTGGAAAGCGTCTTCTGGCAGCAGTACCTGGGCAGCGAAGCTGTTGCAAATAACCTCGATCTGTCGGGCATCTCCAACGAGCCGATCAACGTATCGGTCGCGAACCTTATCGATTCCGCTGGTGTGGAAGATGAGGTGCGCGAGCTCGTGGAAGTACGTAAATATTTGCCGAGTCTTTGTTGAGCTGTTGTTGACATAGATTACCGGGAACTCTTCGTCGTAGAGGCAGAACCCCGAGAAGTCGTCCACTCGAAACGCGTCCTTGAAGACGAAGACGCCTACGTTCAGCAACGCCGTCCGCCACTCCTTAAGGGCCGCATCATCACCGTGCCATGCCTGTTGCTGCTGGACGGTCACTCCGACGTATTGACGTACGACGGCGGCCATCTCGGTTATATCGACGTTGGGAGCGAAACGTAGATCCCGCGTGATAAGGCGCTCTGCCGGGTTCCGACCCTGAGTGAGTTCCGCCAAATTGATTTGCATGGCCTTTGCCTTGCGCATCAACATGCGGACCCGGCTCGGCAGGCGATCCAGTTCGGCCTCAGGCAGGGTACGAAACGTCTCGTTGATCGGGGGCTCGTCCGGCGGATGAGGGAAGAAAAACACCGCGATCGGGACCTTGAGCGTGTCGGAGAGCTGCTCAAGCTGCGGGTAGGTCGGCGCGGACGCACCCGCCTCCCAGTCGGCGATCCGCTTGAATTTTTTCGCGGCCTCGTCACGGCTCAGCCCCGCTCGCTGGCGGGCCCAAACCAAGAGGGTGGGGTTGATGGGAATCTGCTCTGTCATTTCGTCCCAGGCTATCGCAGAGAAGCAGTTCTTTCCACTCCAAAGATTGCACCACTTACTCGGCACCAAGCCGGTCGGCAGCGGAGAGCACCTCTTTACATTAGACGGGCAGTCCCACCGTCACACTCGTACGTTCTGCGAAAACCAGAGCGTCCTCTATGGCGAGGCCGAGGTCCCTAACTGTCTTCTCGATCTTCGTGTGACCCAGCAGGATATGAACCGCGCGAAGGTAACCGGTGGCTTCGTAGTTCATCGCTAACCTATCTGTGGGCGATGACCTCCACGTCAGGATCAGAATACCACCACCCTAACGAGATCCTGCCGGAACATAATTCGCTCGGAGACGACACTCCTGCACTACACGACGCATGCCATTGATTGGGAGTGCTCACCGATACGACCAGACGCAATCGCGCCAGCTAAGTCTATCTTACTGCTCGGGCCTAGCACTTGAGTTCGTTTCCAGACCAGAAGCACCACGCCGCGAGCAATATGATCGCTACGATGGGTAGAAAAGGCGCTTGTGACGATCGTAGGACTAATGCTCTCACATTTTCGCAGACTCATGTGGCAAATGCCACAAAGACATCGTTGTCTCTTGCATGGCCGTCCCCCTAGTCTCTTAGACTAGCCTGAACGAGAGGCCTTGAAATGTTCTGGATGCTTACAGCGGGGTTGTCGTGGTCGGGAGGTCTTTCTGATGGACGCTTCAACATCTTCTGTCTACCACGAAATGAGAGAGATATCGCCGCTCATCTCGAGTACGGCTTCAGAGTCGATGATCGCGAGCGATCCTGTATCCAAGCGTGGGCGGACGACGGTTGCGCCGAGCCACCGGGTTCCGGTGGCATCAGTGTTTGGGTTTTCGGGGCGTCGGACGCGTTTGCATCCGACATCGACAAATGCGACGAACGCTACTGGGCAGAAGTAATGTCTAAACCGCCCATCTATCGTGTTGACCTCCATCATCGCGCACAGATTTTCAGTGAAGCTAGCAGATTGGCCGGGGACTACTCGAATTCTGGATGATTAGTGAACCAGCGATCCACCTGCTCAACAACAAAGGTCGGAACCGCGGGTGCGTCTGCCTCCAGGAAGTTTGCTGGCAAAGGATGAAGAGCTCTATCCGCGATCAGGTCCTCGTAAGCAGGCCGACCGCGTTTCGTGGCCGGGGGCTGAAATGAAGCCCTGTGCAAAACAGGGTCGCCATCCACGATCCATAAGTCTCTAAGGTCTGTCATCCGATGTTCGTACCAGAAACGGAACCATAATTTCCGGCCTTCCCGGCCCTTCGGAACGTACCCGGTCCCCGGCGGGAAATCGGCCATCAACACCAAGCAGTACGGGATCATCTCCTGAGTCAGCCCCACGTAGTCCCACGATCGATGCTCATTCGCGATGCCTAGCAGTGCTAGAAACTCCTTCGTCGACAAAAACGGTACAAGATGCCTTTGGATCGCGTCATAATGCCATTTCCAGCGCCGTCTAAACTCTTGGCGCAGCGCTGCTCCAGCCACATCATCCGGAGCATGCGGTATCAAGTTCACATAGGGCTGACCTGCAGGATACTTAGTTGGACAGAAAACATCATTGCGATGACGAAAGTGGGCGATCCTCCTTGTCTTGGCCGCAACAAAGCTGAGTTCGCTGTTGCACGTTCTGCATCGCGCCCGTGGTTGCACGAAATCATCGTTCTCGTCAGCCGTCTGATTGCCGAATGTCTTGCCGAAAACGGCGGCTTCAATATCCCGATTCTCGAAAGGGTGCTTAGCAACTCGCATGTGAAATCCTTGCAGTTGTATACCACATGCCTATTGGCTGAGCTCTCGTTAAAGCTTCACAAATGGAGCGTGCAACCTTAGCGCACCACGCCGACCGCGCGCCACCGAAACCCGAGACCTGCTCGGTTCGCTATCCGAAAGTGGCGAGATGTTCACGGTACCGCTATGTCGAGTGAGGAAAGCACTTCCAACACGGCAACGAACAACGGTCGAATTTCTATAGAAGTCTACGGGAGAATGGCGCAAAATAGGTTGGTCGTGTTGACGCGCGCCTACTCTTAAACGCATGGACAATTACCCCGACCCGACTGGTGGCATTTGCTACATTATTCCGCATTTCCGAGTACGTCGGTGAAGTGCATTGCTCGCATTCTTCAGAGCACCGCGGCGGATTGTTTTTGCATCAGATTATCCGCCCGCGGGGACGACGATTGCGAGCCCACGGGGGATGCAGAAAACTGGAGATTTTCGCGAGATCCATGCTCTATTGGTGCAAAACTGAAGATAAACTCACGCTATCCGTCCTATCGACCTCACCAGCTAAACCGGGGCACAGCGAAGTCAGCGTTGTCCAGTTCGCTTCACTTCCTGATCGCGCTGAGCCCGATCAAGGTGAATTCGACATCCTAGCTATCCTGCGCGAAATCGTCACCGAAGGCTATGCAGGCTTCTTGGGGGCAGAATACAAGCAGAAAACTGGATCTTTCGATTGGATGGCCTGCTGCAAGAAAACAGATGTTTAAAAAGCTCGGCGACCGTCAGGACTTTAGTGCCTCAGCCAACTAGAGTATCAACGGGCGATCCCGACCCATACTTGCCGGCCGCCTTAGCCAGAGCAAGAAGGATATTTCCCTTCACCAATCGGCTGGACTAGGAATAGGTGTCAGCAGCCATGTTGGCTGACACCTATTATCGAAACACAGCACCTCTCCCCGTTAGCGGAGAACCATTCGGCCGCCTGTCCGGAGCGGAGTCCTAACAGGGCGGTGCCAATCGGGCTGAGCACGGATATCCTTCCAGTCTCAGCGCAAATGTCATCGGGATACACCAATCGGAGCCTTTGACGCGTACCCTTGTCAATGGAGTAGTCCACGACGGAACCTATACGGACCGCGTCGGCAGGCAGTTGTTCACCTGAGACCACCCACGTGTTTTCAAGTTTCTCTTTGAGTTCAGCGGAAACCACAGAACCCTCATCCGACATTATTCGTAATCTTAAATAATCTTCTGAGCTAATCGTAGGAAACTGCTCTACAAACTGAAAAGAATTCAACGTCATGACAGCGCGACGCCTCCATGTAGAAGCCGAGTTAAAATATAAGGATTGAAGGTGCCGCGATCGCCGCTTAGGCGGCGCAATTCTCAGGATCCGGCTAGCGACGAAAGCCGAACCCTGCCCATCAACGTGCGGCTGAACGGGTCCTACATATCTGCAGGTGATGTCCTAGACGGATCAACATGAGGACAATCATGCCCGGCCACTCGCGGATGTCAAGGCAACGACGATACGCCCGCTATCAAACCCCAGTCTGGTTGAGGCTGTCCACGATGCTAAGCGGGGCTTCGAGACGGACGACAACACATATCCGCTCTTCAAGACAATTTCACGCTGCGCCCGATCTCCGGATCAAACGAAATGAGTATACCCCGCCGCCTTCGTCACAGACGCAAAACGAAGGCTCCTACCGCGATGGTGCAAGCAGCCAGAAGTCTTATCCGCTTGAAGGGTTCGCGCAGAAGCACCGTGGAAAATACAATCGCAAAAACATGGATGTCTCTCTTAGAGCCGCCTCCAAGGCCACCGGCGCTTTCGTTATCGCCCAGAGAGCAACACCATACGCCAACAAAGAGCTCCCGCCCCCAAGCATGCCTCTCAACCAATGCTTCCTGACATGTTGCATGACGTGAAAACCTCCCCGTGACCAGACGGCGAAGCCAATCAACATCACAGCGGGAAGGAGCGACATCCATAGGTATATGAGAACGGGTTCCCGGAACTTCTTGCACCTGCGCCGTCCACGAAGGTGTAGGCAGCTATCACACAGGCATTGGCAACGGCGAGAATGATGCCGCTGAGGGATGGAGCGCTGCTATCAAACGCCAATACAAGTATGCCTGCCGAAATTGTGCCAATTCCGATGACCGCGGCTGGTGAAAGGTCTTCTCCCAACACCTCACCACTCGCTGCTAAGGCGATCAGCGGCGGACAAGGATAAATGCCAGGACGATGTGCCACTCTCATTAGCAGTCAGGCTCTTTGCCTCGCGGCCAGACTTTGGTGTGAGGACAGCAATGACGGGCGAAGGGAGAGACTTTCCCACTCGAATTCTCCAGCGTGTTAGCTTTTCTCGAGTTACTCCGCGAGACGCTCGCACCCATCGGTTCAGGTCGGGCTTTGTGATGGCACCCATGCGTGGTTCCTTGCTGGCGTTCGCTAACGGCCTTTGCTATGGCTTCCCTTATTTTCCAAAGCTGACCGAAAGAACCAGCACGGCAACTACCGTGACAGGCTTTCATTCTTCCGACCAAGGGTAGCGAAGATGAACAAGCCTTTTATTTCGTTGCGTCCAGAAATCACCCGAACGCACGCCTTTACCCTGATGAACTGGATGGAGAACGAGCGCGTCACACGGTACCTAAGCGATTCAAGCAGCGTGTCTCGTTTTATTGCGCAGGCCGTCGATCGAGCTCAGATGCCGATCCTGACCCATCTGTTCAATCAGGGCGGCCGCTTCTTCATGGCCTACGACAGGAACGATCGACCGGTCGGCTTTGTCCGTCTCATCAAGACAGGCGTAGACTGCGAAATTGTCCTGGTCATTGGCGACCATGACGACTGGGGGCAAGGGCTTGGCGGGAGCACTATTCGGGAAGGCCTGAAGCTCGCTTTCCTCGACATGCGGGCCGCAACCGTGACTGCAAAGATCCACCCGAACAACTTGCGCTCGTTGAAGGGGTTCGAGCGCTGCGGCTTTCATCTCCAACGCGAAACGCCAACGGTCAATTCACTGACCCTGAGCGCTGGACGATATCTCGACCTTCTGCGCGAAGGCACAATGGCCAATACTGGCGCAATCTACGTTACCGAACTGGACAAGGCTCGCCTCCAGAGTCTCACCGGCTTCGAGAAGAGAGCGTCAGTTGTTGACCTTGAACATGAGATCGAGAGAGCAGTTGTCGTTGCACCGCAGCACATCGCCCGCGACGTTGTAACGATGAATTCTCGGGTCGTGTTACATCTCGACGACGAAAAACAGGAAGTCGCTCTTGTCTATCCACAAGACGCCGACAGGCACGCTCGAAAGCTATCGATCCTCTCCGACATCGGCACCGCGATCCTGGGCTATCAGGAAGGCGACGCCATAGACTGGATGATAACAGATCGAACGCGCAGCATCCGGATCGAGAAGGTCATCTACCAACCCGAAGTCTCCGGTGATCTCCATCTCTAGGAGGCTTTGGAGCGAGCCTTCTTTTAAGCGGATATCCGCCGACGTGGGGGAAGATCTGAGTAAGGAGGTGGTGAAGCCGCTGACCTCTTCGGCTGCGACGGCGGGCCACAGAAACCTTCTCTTTGAGCAGCAGCTTCCGGGTCATACCTGAGCGGCAGAAGCGCCATCTTACCCGGAAGAACTAAGAGTACCGCGCGCTTCATGGAAGCCCAGCTTCTCGGAGACCTCGCGTGAAGCACGGGTCAAGCTTGCGAGATAGTCATCCTGATTGCGAAGCCCGTCCTCGCGTGGCGCGACAAGACAAAGCGCTGCGATACACATGCCGTCAGCCCGATAGATGGGAGCGGCAAAGCAGTGGGTGAAGTTCTCCACGACACTATTGAAAGTGAAGTAACCGTCTCGGCTCGCCTTGCGCACCTGCGCAATAAACTCCTGAGGATCGAGCCGCTGCCCGTTCGGCAGCACAAAGTCCTCATCAGGAATGAAATCGATGATCTCCTGATCGGAAAGATGCGCCAGCAAGAGCCTACCAGACGCCGTCCAAGGAATTGAAACAAGCCCACCGACACTTGAGGAAATTCGGAATGGGCGTGACCCCTCGCGCATCATCGCTACGGTGTATTTATTTCCTTCAAGGAGGCACATCTGCGCAGTCTCTCGAGTTTCCTCGGCAAGACGCACCAGCATTTGATCGCACTCCCGCATCAGATCGAACTGTTCCGCATACACGGTGCCAAGGAAGTACAACTTGCGGCCAAGGAATACTCGTCCGTCTCCGCCCTCGTATTCCAACATTCCGTGACGTAGCAGCAAATTAACGAGTTCATAGACCGAAGAGCGCGGTGCCCCAATGCTGGATGCAATCTCATTCGGGCGCATGGGTCGGCGCGTTTGACGCAGGAACTCAAGGATTTCAAACGCGCGGTCCAGGCCACGGCTTCGTTTAGCTGCAATGTCTACGGCTTCAGGCATATGCGTCCTTCAAACAAACAAACCGAGGTCTTAGACCGCGTCAGAGAAATCAGCCGCGATCCGCGCGATAGGCGATGCAATCGACTTCGACTTTGCAATCGACCATCATGCGCGACTGAACACAAGCACGTGCCGGCGGATTCTCTCCGAAGTACTCCGCATAAACTCCGTTGAAGCTCCAGAAGTCGCGCGGGTCATCAAGCCACACGCCGATACGGACGACATCCTCCAGCCCATAGCCGGCTTCCCTCAGAATTGCGATCATGTTCTCAATGGCTTTACGACTTTCAGCGACGATGCCGCCCCCGACGATCTCACCCTTTTCCATAGCGACTTGGCCGGAAACATAGAGCCAGCCGTTCGCCTCGACCGCTCGTGCGAACGGCAAAGGCTGTTTACCGGCTCCAGATTCGCCAGCGCCATAACGCGTGATAGACATAACCACCTCACTTAATTCTAGTTGAAACTCGAAGTTTTCAGAAACTCCGCCAATCGCTCTGTTTTTGGCCGGACGAACATTTCCTTCGGATCACCTTCCTCGCAGATCACGCCTTGGTTCATGAAGATGACCCGCTTGGACACTTCGAAGGCAAACCGCATCTCGTGTGTGACGAGCAGCATGGTCATGCCATCAGCTGCCAGGCCCTTGATCACCTGCAGAACCTCCCCCACGAGTTCCGGATCGAGTGCCGACGTAACCTCATCGAACAGCATGAGACGCGGATTCATCGCAATGGCACGGGCGATCGCCACGCGTTGCTGCTGTCCACCCGAAAGCTGCCCAGGAAAGTGATCTGCGCGAGCACCGAGCCCAACGCGCTCCAGCCATTTTTCTGCAACGGCTCGCGCTTCCGCACGAGACATCTTCTTCACCTTGATGAGGCCGAGCATGACGTTGTTCGCTGCCGACATATGGGGGAAGAGGTTGAATTGCTGGAACGCCATGCCGGTTAGCGCACGCTGGCGTGCAATCTCCCTCTCGCTCCTGCGGCGACGCTGTGTGCCTGAGGTGGTGTAGCCTATCTCCTCACCATCAAGCCTAATCGTGCCGCCCTGGAATTCTTCCAGCATGTTGATGCAACGTAGCATCGTAGTCTTGCCAGAGCCGGACGACCCGATGATCGAGATCACCTCTCCCTCTTTGACCGTGGTGTCTACGCCCTTCAGGACTTCAACGGCACCATAGGCTTTGCGCAGTCCAGAGATCTCAAGAATTGTCTTTGCCATATGTCCAAATTCCTCAGATCGGCACGGCCGTCTTGCGCTCGACATGTTTGCCGAAGCGCTCGATGGCGAAGTTGACGACGAAATAGAGCAGGCCAGCAAAGAAATAGAACTGGAGGCTCATGAAGTTGCGGGAGATGATTTCCTGGGTCCGCAGCAGCAGTTCCGCCACACCAATCACCGAAAGCAGGGTTGAGGCCTTCACCATTTCTGCAGCGGTGTTGACCCAAGTCGGGAGGAACTGACGCAATGCTTGCGGCCAAAGAACACTCGTGAACGTCTGGGTAAAGGTGAGGCCGATCGCCATTGCTGCTTCCGTCTGGCCCTTTGGGATGGCCTGAAGTCCGCCACGAACAATCTCTCCCACATGTGACGAGCAGAAGATGGCGAGCGCCAATACTCCGGCCGAGAAAGGTCCGAGATCGAGCCCCACGGCTGACGAGACGTAGTAGCTTGCTAAAACTAATACGAGAACGGGCGTTCCCCGAACAATGTCCGTATACCCCCGAACTATCAGGCGCACCGGAAGTGGCCCATACGTCAGGGCCAAGCCCACAAAGATCCCCGCGAGTGAGCCGAAGATGATGGCCAGCAGCGAGATTGACACGGTGGTACCTAGGCCGCTCAGGATAACGTACCGGGCGATCCACAACTGATCGAGGAAAGCAAAGAAGTCCATCATGTTCTCACTTAGGAACAGCTAGGCGGCGCTCGGCCATGCGCATAAGTGCAGCAAGTGCGGTGCATGTCACCACGTAGAGGCCGGATGCAACGAGCCAGGTTTCAATGACGCGGAAACTCTCGACGTTGATCTTTCGGGCCTCAAATGTCAGTTCGGGCACTGCAATCGCAGCGGCAAGCGAAGTGTCCTTGAACAACGAGATGATCGTCGAGGAAAGCGACGGTAAGACGTTGCGAAACATTAGCGGCATTATGATCGTAGTGCGGATCTGCATCGGCGTCAGGCCTATCGCAAGTCCCGCTTCCGGAAGACCCTTCGGGATCGAGAGGAGCCCAGCACGAAACACTTCTGCGAGATAAGCGCCAGAATAGATCGCCAATACGGCGACGAAACTCTCAATCTTGCCGAGTCGCACGCCCATCTGCGGTAAGGCGAAGTAGGCAAATAGCACAAGTACAAGGATCGGCAGATTTCGGATGATGGTGACATAGCCGATAGCTGGCCACCGGGCAGCACGATAGGTGGAGGTCAGCGCGAATGCCACAACGAGCCCAATTATGACACCGATCACAATCGAGACGAAGGCAAGACCAAGGCTCAGCGCAAGGCCGGCCAAGAGTTGGTCGAAGTTGCGCCAGACCACGGCGAAGTTAAGCGTGTAACCCATGGGTGATCGTCGTCCGGAGAACATGGAGCGGGACTAAATATCCCGCTCCATTCACTAGCTACTTGTATTCGACCGGGAAGCCGATCTGCGGCGGGGTAAGGTCCTTGCCGAACCACTTCTTGTAGGACTCTGCATAGAAGTTGAACTCGACACCCGTCATGGCTTCGTGAAGCGCCGTGTTGACGAAATTCAACCAGTCCTGGTCACCGCGCTTCACGCCGCACGCGTAGGTCTGTGGGTTCCAGCCGTAGCCGGCGTCCCTGTAACGACCAGGGTTCTGGGTCATGTACCAGGCGAGCGAAGATTGGTCCGTCGCCGCGGCATCGGCACGACCCGACTCCAGGGCCTGATAAATCAGGTCAACAGAATCATATTGATCGACATTGGCCTCCGGCAGCGCCGCGTGAATCATATCCTCAGCATAGACGTTCTGAAGAACGGAGATCGTGACTGACGAACCGGCAGCTTTGAGAGCCTCATAGTCTGCGTACTGGCCGCCTTCCTTCAGCATCAGGCCTACGCCTTCCCGATAGTAGGGGATGGTGAAAGCCACTTGCTGCGCACGCTCCCCGGTAACGGTCATGAACTGGCAGGTCAGGTCGACCTTATCGGTAGTGATGTTCGGGATGCGAGCATCAGACGACTGATTGACGTATTCGATCTTGTCGGGGTCGCCGAATAGAGCCTTGGCGACGATGCGGCCCATATCTACGTCGAAGCCCTGCAACTTGTCGTCATCGCTCTTGAAATGCCAGGGGGCATTGGTGGAGCCCGTGCCAAGCACCAGATGGCCCCGAGCAAGGACCTCATCAAGTTTGCTTGTCTGTTGTGCCATTGCGGGCGCTGCCGCCAGGAAGGTGGTTGCCGTCAGCGCAAGCGCAGCGGTTTTCAAGGAATTAGTCATCGCGTTCCCCTTGTAACTATAGAACCCTTTTGCCCAATATACTGGACGGATGTCTGTATTATTGGATTTGTGCATTCAGTCGCAGGGAGTTCCGATTGTCAAGGGAGCCAGAAGGAATTCACAGAAGCAGTGAATTAGATCACTAGCCGAAAGCCCTCGCGCCCACGTCACGCAACGCTGGGTGTTTGCCTGATGATTTCAACCGGATATCATGCACATGGAAGCGAACTGCACGCACTCAGGATGGGTCTGGCCTGACGTATTTCTGAAATTTGCTAGCTTGAGGCGTCCTAGCTACATCCCGGGCCTTCAATCGCCGAGGAGTTGGCGATCTTCTGGCATATCGATGGAGATTACCACGTCCGCAGCCAAAGCGACCGGTGAGTCAGCCTAGGTCATCACGATTGACGGTATGGAGTTTTGCCGCAAAAGCTGCAGGCATTGAACAAGCCCGATATCACGTCCCGTAAAGGAAGATCCAAAGACGATCGTGCCGGGCTGCGCTGCCGCAGAGAGCATCAGGTTCATGTTGTGGTCGTTCGAGGCGTTGATGCGGCAGCCAAGGCGAAACAGCCGATTATGAAGCTCATGAGCGATCATCGCCGAATTGCCGCGGGCACCAAAGGCCTTTATGAAGTCAGGAACGCAGGAGCAAAATCAGCAATCGAAGCGTTCGAGCATCTTCTTGAGTTGCAAATTCTGTAGCTCAAGCTTTGCGGCCAACACGGCGCGCAGGGCCTGAATCTCGTGGTCGAGCGCTATTACTTCATCCAAGGAACTGGCTACCGACGACGCCCCCTCAGCAATGCCATCTCTCTTGCTTGAAGCAGAACGTCGGCCTCTCATTGAAGCACGACCAGCCTCAGTGGTATTGTGATGAACCGTGCGCCCACGACCTAGCAAGGCACCATCAAAATCGCGCGCTTCCTGACCGTCGCCATCGGGATTTTCACTTTGCGAGAGCAAGGGCGCACCGTCTAATGGCGTCTTACCTTGCGAGATTTCATCCGCTCCAGGAGCCTCCGCCGCCGCAGCTTGATCGACGGAGGCTGTTTCAAATAGAGTGTCAGCCTCGGTTAGAGACGGGCCGAGAAGGGTAGCCGACTTCCCTTCCTCGACTGAGTTAGACGAGCGCTTCGTCGACATCCATCGGCTTAGTACTTTCCAAGGAGATGCCATCTAACTAGCCCTGCCCATACTTACATTGCGATTGCGACGGCACGACGTTATGCGGCAGCTTGAAACGTGAAAGCAGGCAACTCAACCTATCGCATGAATGCAGAAGGACGAGTGAGCGTGCTGGTTCAATCCAGGTTAAGGCGCTTCCGGAGATCGGCATTCTCTGCCCGGAGCTTCTCAGCGAGCAATCGACGCAATCGTTGATTTTCTTGCTCTAGCTGCAGGAGATCAGCGATCTCGTCGATGGCAACGGCAGGGGTCAACTCCTTCTTTCGAGGGCCCCGCTTAAGCGGACGCTCAGTGACTTCATCCTTCTCTTCAGCGGACTTAGGCTTGCGTCCGCGGCGCTTCCTAACCGGCGGGGGCGCTACAGCCTCATCCGTCACTACCGATACCGGTGCATCAGCAACATTATCACTTTCTACGGCCATTACGATCTCCTCTGAAGGCAATACCTCTTTCGATTGCTTAAGCGATTGAGTCAATAATTGTTCGTCACTCGGTCTCAAAGATAATGATGTTTCAGAACCAGCTTTGTCATCTTTGATATCATTTAATGAACGCGCTGCTCCTTTTTCCTGCACATCTTGAGCAACTGACTTAAGATCAATATCACCCCAAATCGAACTTGATTTGATGCCGGCCTTCCGTCGCCCAGATTTATACTCGACGCTAAAATTGCGTTGGGGTCGTTTCATATAGAAGCCTTCACTGCCCGTAATTCGTGATGTGAGGTCCATTAAACCTTGGACGGTGGCTTCGACAAGCCCAACATACTGCGGGCATCGGTCTTAGCGCATTCCCGAGAACCTCCGTTGCAGCGCATGTAAGACAAGACGCCAACACCCCCCAAGAGCCTGCCCAGACATAGGTAAGCAGCAGACGGAGCTCCTTGAAATACGCGAGCTTGCCAACCGGGCGCTGAGATAGCGCAAGCTCATTTAGACAGCGTCAATTGCTAATCAAGGAGATGGGGATATGGAAGCTAGTCCCGATCTCCAGTCTGCTGCAATCTGTTTCATCGAAGAAATTCAGGATTGAAGGTCACCTTGCGGTTTCGCCGAAAGAATCTCGCGCTTACCAACGTGGTTAGGAGGCCCCACCAAACCTTCCTGCTCCATCCTTTCGACTAGAGACGCGGCACGGTTGTAGCCTATGGACAGCCGCCGTTGGATGTAAGAGGTCGAGCACTTATTGTCGCGTTGCACGATCTTCAACGCACGATCATAGAGCTCGTCAGTTCCGCCGTCCTCGGCCATATCCGTTTGGTCGAACACGACAGCATTCTCAGCCTCATCCGTCGCCGGATCAACCTCTTCTGTCACTCCACAAACGTAAGATGGCTGACCCTGTGCCTTTAGATGGGCAACTACCTTCTCGACCTCATAGTCAGAGACGAACGGCCCATGCACGCGGCTGATGCGGCCGCCACCTATCATGTGCAGCATGTCGCCTTGGCCGAGCAGATGTTCTGCGCCCTGTTCACCTAAGATCGTCCGACTGTCGATCTTGGAGGTGACTTGAAATGAAATCCGTGTCGGGAAGTTGGCTTTGATCGTCCCGGTAATGACGTCTACCGACGGGCGTTGGGTTGCCATGACAAGATGTATGCCTGCGGCTCGCGCCATTTGAGCAAGCCTTTGTATGGCACCCTCGATTTCCTTGCCAGCGACCATCATGAGGTCGGCCATCTCATCGACTATGACGACGATGTAGGGCAGTGCTGATAAGTCCAACTCCTGCTGCTCGAACACTTCCTGACCGGTACTCTTATCGAACCCTGAGGGGACGCTGACAAAAATCGTTTCGTTCTGGCTACGCGCCTCTGCCACGCGTTGATTAAAGCCATCGATGTTTCGCACCCCCAGGCGCGACATCTTGCGGTAACGCTCTTCCATCTCGCGGACAGCCCATTTGAGCGCAAGAACAGCCTTCTTAGAGTCGGTCACAACTGGAGTGAGCAGATGAGGAATTCCATCATAGACCGACAGCTCGAGCATTTTCGGGTCGATCATAATTAGACGGCACTCGTCGGGCCTGAGGTGGTATAGCAAAGACAGGATCATCGTGTTGATTGCAACCGACTTGCCGGACCCTGTAGTTCCCGCCACCAGAAGATGAGGCATCTTTGCAAGATCGGCGACGACCGGCTCTCCACCGATCGTCTTCCCTAGGCAAAGCGGCAGGCGCTGATCGGTGCCGATATAGCTCTCACTTTCGAATAGCTCTCTGAGGAAAACCGTCTCTCGCTGATGATTAGGAAGCTCAATCCCAATGACATTGCGCCCCGGCACGACTGCGACACGGGCTGATAAGGCAGACATGGAACGAGCAATGTCGTCCGACAAGTTGATAATGCGCGAGGATTTCACGCCGGGTGCAGGCGCAAACTCGTAAAGTGTCACGACTGGCCCCGGACGGACATCGATGATGTCGCCTTTGACACCGAAATCCTCCAAAACACTCTTAAGGAGACCTGCGCTCTTCTCAAGAGCCTCCTGGCTTACTTTGTCTACAGGCGTCGACCAGATAGGCTGCAGAAAATCGATTGACGGGAATAAGTAGTCGGATGTCACGGCGACAGCAGCTGCTGGTTTCGTGAGTCGCAGGCCGCTTACAGCGCCGGAAGAAGTCGAATTTAGTTCTCTGAGTTGGGCAGGATGAACGCTGGTTTGCGTTGCAGCGACAGAGTGTTCGGTTACACCGCGGGCAGGCGCGGTAGGTCGAAGTTCTACTTGTCGATAGTAAGCCAATGGAGAATCTGGGTGTGCCTGGATATCGTACAGCGAAGGGCGCACTTCAGTGGGCAACGCTGTCACTTCAGAATTATCAGCAGCCTGCACTTGCCGAGAGGTCGCAGCAACAGATTCTGACTTCGATGGCTCCGTAACGGGATCAGCCGCCTTTTGCCTACGAAGATGTCTAGGCTCCAGATCTGACGCACCCAGACTAAACATTTCCCATATCAGATGATCCGGTATTGGTAACGAGCGCCGCTCCGCTAGCCCTTCTCTACAGCCAACCTTTGAGGTCTCTGCAGGCTCCTGCACATGCGGACGCCCAGAGACCTCCTGGTCACCTCTCTGCGCGAAAGTGGAGATGACTCCAGCAGCTTGAGCGTGTGTAGCCGAAGTTCCATTGGGAACAGGAACGGGTTTTGCGTTCCCCTGAAACGCTACCTGCCGCGCGTTCGGCACCGTGGCGGCAATAGCCTGCTCGACGCGATCTTGCAGATCTTTCGCTGGCGACGGCCGCTGATCAGTTTCAGGCAGCTCGCTATCCAATCCTGTTCCGGATTGCAGATTTCGCAATTCTTGATCTTCCGGCCTAGCCCTTCCCGGAGTGCGAGTGAAACGCACATTTGGCTTGAGGACGAATGGGCGCTGCCAGCTTGGCAGCTGTGCCGGATCAAGGATAACAGCAGATTGCACCTCATTCGGCGACGTTCGTGTGTCACGCGGAGTCCGACCAGATGCTGGTGTGGCGGGACCGATGCAAGGATCCTGCGCGTCCTGATCTTTGGGTCTGTCGAGGAAGGAAATCCGGGGGTGCTCTTGCATGCTACTCGTGACCAAAAATGAGCTGTCGAACCACGAGGGTTAATAGAAAGAAAACCTTAACCAGGTGTTGCCGAGCCGTGCTGAAGGGCAGGACTGGTGGTGGGACTCCACACCTTCCGTGCACCAGAACAAGAACTATGCCGTCCCAAGACGACCCCGATTGCGCTGGAGGGATGCTTAAACGTCACAGGCGTCCAAGGATATGACGTTATGGCTAGCCCCCTCACACATCGACCTGAGCTGTAGCGCGGAGCGGTGTGTACCACGTCCGCGGATCGTGTCCCATGGAGTGGTGTAGCTGGATTTCATAGCCATCGGTGATTTCCGGTAGGGTCGGGTTGCTTATGACCAACCTGAGGGACACCACCGATGACCGACGACATGATGAACCTGCGCTCACTCGTTGAGAAGAGCGCCGACGCCGATTTGCTGCGCGAGATGATCGGCTTCGCTGCCGAGAAGCTGATGGCGCTGGAGGTCGGCACAAAGACGGGCGCGGGTTATGGCGAGAAGAATGGCTTCCGACTTGCCCAGCGCAACGGCTATCGCGACCGGGACTGGGAGACACGGGCGGGCACCGTCGAGCTGCGCATTCCAAAGCTTCGCACAGGCAGCTATTTCCCGAGCTTTCTCGAACCACGCCGCATGGCAGAGAAGGCCCTGACGGCGGTGATCCAAGAGGCCTATATCCAAGGCGTCTCGACCCGATCCGTCGATGACCTCGTTAAGGCCATGGGCATGTCGGGCATCTCCAAGAGCCAGGTATCCCGGCTCTGCGAGGAGATCGACGAGAAGGTGAAGGCCTTTCTCGACAGGCCCATCGAAGGGGAATGGCCCTACCTTTGGATCGATGCGACCTACCTCAAGGTCCGGCGCGGCGGGCGCATCGTCTCCGTTGCCGTCATCATCGCCGTCGGCGTCAACACCGACGGTCGACGCGAGGTGCTCGGTATGGAGATCGGCACATCCGAGGCCGAGGCGATCTGGACCGAGTTTCTTCGAAAGCTGACCAGGCGGGGTCTGCGTGGCGTCAAGCTCGTCGTCTCCGATGCCCATGAGGGCATCAAAGCCGCAGTATCGAAGGTACTTTCCGCCACCTGGCAGCGCTGCAGGGTTCACTTCATGCGCAACGCGCTGGCCCATGCTGGAAAGAGCGGACGCCGTGTTGTCTCCGCCTTCATCGCCACGGCCTTTGCCCAGGACACGTCAGAGGCTGCAAGTACCCAATGGCGTAACGTCGCCGACCAGATCAGGCCGAAGGTGCCCAAACTCGCCAGTCTCATGGACAGTGCCGAGCAAGACGTGCTCGCCTACATGACCTTTCCCAAGCAGCATTGGGCCAAGCTTCACAGCACCAATCCAATCGAACGCCTCAACGGCGAGATCAAGCGGCGCACCGAGGTCGTCGGCATCTTCCCCAACGACGACGCAATAGTCAGACTGGTCGGTGCCTTGCTCCTGGAGCAGAATGACGAATGGGCCGTTCAGCGGTCCCGCTACATGACACTGGAAACCATCGCAACAATGAGCGATGATCCGCTTATCAGCCTGCCAGCAGCAAGCTGACACTCATCCGGCCCTCGGGAATGAGCCGTGGTCGTCTAAGCTACACTACGTCCTGGGACACGATCCGTCCGCAACCGAGTTGTTTCCAGTTATCCTCCGGATACTGGGCAACTTTGACCTAAGAAGACTACCGTTCCCTAGGCAAGGCAGCTTGAGCAAGCTGTATAGGGTTGATCAACCAAGATGCTGTAAACCTATACCCCGCCTCCCGGCAAAGTCGCGGATCGTCGTACAGGAAGGACAGCCCGTGTTGAGCTGATCGCTCCGTAGTTGTTGTCCAGGTATCCTCCACCGTTACCGAAAGAACGCCGTCTCGTGCCTTTGGACGTTATCCTATTAGTCCTGTTTGGTGCCTGCTTGCATGCTGCTTGGAATGCCTTGATAAAGAGCGGCCAAGACAAAAGCCTTGATGCGGCTCTTGTCGCGGTCGGCGCGGCGGTTCTTTCACTACCGCTCCTCCCGTTAGTACCGCTGCCCGAGCCGCAGGCTTGGCCGCTGATCATGGCGTCAGCTGTCCTTCAGTTCGCGTATTTTAGACTGATAGCTGCTGCGTACAGGGTTGCCGATGTCGCACTGGTCTATCCCATCATGCGGGGTTGCGCACCTTTGCTGGTTGCCGCGACGAGTGGATTCTTCCTAAAGGAACACCTTTCCTCTGCCACTATGGCTGCGATCGCAACAATCTCGGTGGGCATCCTGATCTTGGTGCTTGATCGTCGCGGTCGACCTGGAGGGGGTGTCTTTTTTGCGCTCACAAACTCCTGCGTCATCGCCGCTTACACTTTCGTAGACGGCGCTGGAGCAAGGCTCTCTGGGAACTCGATCTCTTACACACTCTGGATGTCGATCCTACCTGCCTCGATGCTTCTAGGGTGGGCATGGTGGAGCCGCGGCAATGCTGTCGTGTTCAGTTACATCCGCAAGCAGTGGTGGAAGGGATTGCTGGGAGGTGGGTGTTCCTTGGCTTCTTACGGCCTAGCGTTATGGGCGATGACTCGAGCGCCGGTAGCGACCGTTGCTGCGCTCCGCGAAACGTCCATTGTGTTCGCGTTTCTGATTTCGGTCCTCATATTGAAAGAGCCAGCAAGCCTGTTCCGCCTCCTCGCAGTCTGCATAATAGCCATCGGAGCCTTCAACCTGCGGTGACTTATACCGAGTGCGTCAAAGTAGTGGACGACAGAAATCCGATCTGACAACCCGGCATGCTCCCAACCTTTGTCATCGTTGCAACATCGTCTGCAGAACAATGAGAAAAGCGATTACAGATCGATGGGCGCGTGGCGAAGCGTGCACGTGACGTGGAAGTGCCGAAGCGAGGTTGTT
This sequence comes from Pseudorhizobium flavum, assembly GCF_044142885.1. Taxonomy (NCBI): domain Bacteria; kingdom Pseudomonadati; phylum Pseudomonadota; class Alphaproteobacteria; order Hyphomicrobiales; family Rhizobiaceae; genus Pseudorhizobium; species Pseudorhizobium flavum. Next base: position 66,859 of record NZ_JBIOKZ010000012.1, on the reverse strand, counting down.
GGACACCGTAGGAGTTGGTTGGCGATGCCGCGCTCAGCTCTATAGACACGTCACTGGCTAGGAGGCATCGTGGATATCATTGCTGTGCTTCAACTGTAATTGGGGGAAGAGAGTGCTCAAGCGCAGAAAAAATCCTTGTGGAGGTTGGCTGTGGTTTTTAGCCATCATCTTTTCACTTTCTCCCATCGAACTTCGAGCAGCAAACCTATCCATCATCACTTCTTATCCTCCATCCTTTTATGAGCCCTTCCAAAAAGCGTTCGAGAAATCTAACGCGGATGTTAGTGTCACGATCATCCAACGCAATACCGGCAGTGCGACTCGCTTCATACTTGGAAAGCCGGAGCCGGCAGCTGATCTTTTCTGGGCGTCTGCGACGGATGCTTTCGAACTGTTAAAACAGAAAGGCGCTCTCAGCACGGTTCAGCCAAGGGAGACAAATGCGCCCGCTCGAATCCTTGGCTACCCTGTCAATGATCCCGATGGCTTCTACCTTGGTTTCGCACTTTCCAGTTACGGGCTCGTCTACAATCCAGCCTACCTTGCACAGTATGATCTGCCGGTCCCGCAGAGCTGGCAGGATCTTCTAAAGCCGGTTTATGCTGGCCACATAGGGATTACTTCGCCCTCCCGCTCAGGCACCACACATCTCATCGTGGAGGCGTTGCTGCAGACCTACGGCTGGGATCGCGGATGGGCTTTGCTGTCGGAACTCGGCGGCAACCTGTCAACAGTGACGGCTCGAAGCTTCGGGGTTGCCTCCGGAGTTGCCCAGCGTCGCTTCGGGATCGGTGTCACGATTGATTTCCTTGCTACGGCACCCGACGTGTCCGGAGCAGAGAATGTGTTTGTGCTTACGCCCGATCCCATTTATGTGCCTGCCAGTATTGCTATCCTCTCCCAAGCCAAGAATCGTAATGTGGCCGAGCGATTTATCGACTTTCTCTTCTCCAGAGAGGGACAGAGCATACTCCTCCTACCCAATATTGCGCGAATCCCCGTCCTCCCCGAGCTAAACGCTCATCTCCTGCCGCGCCCAGATAGCGGAGGATTGCTGGCTGCACATGGACTTGATGCGCCGCTTTCTGCGCGACGCTACGGTATCGTCAACCTCCTGTTCGACGATTACATCGTGCGCCGCCGTGCCTCGCTCGCCCGACTATGGTCGCGCCTTCGAGAGCTTGAACGCGTGCTCCTAGATGACCCAGCTCAGTTTAAAGTGCTGGCGGAAGCGCGCCGGCTTCTCGGCAAACCTCCGATTTCCGAGGAAGCTCTTCAAGATCTGGCTGACGAACTGGCGGGCGAATGGCCGAGAAGTATAGCGCGTACCCCTCAACAGCAGGCTCTAGCGCGGGAAATTCGTGCAGAAATCGAGCAAAATCTAACACGTGCTGAGGGTCTGCTGAGATCAGTCTCGACCGCGTCCGAGCAGCGATGATAGAAGCCGCCGGGATGACGATCTGCAGCGGTACAACATCCAGAAACACGAAGCGCTGGCGTTTTGGCATCGGCACACGCCTCGGTGCAGCATTCGTTGCCATTGTGGGCCTTGCGGTCGGCGCAAGCTTGGTCGGTTGGTTTTCTTACCGAGAACTGTCGGGAGAGCTGTCCCGAATTGTCGAGGTTCAGATGCCTCAACTCGCCTTCGCTACGCGTCTTTCGAAGGCTGGTGCGGATATAGGTTCAGTGACTGCGGCGCTGACAGGTGCCGAGACGCGGGCAGAATATGACGAGACGCGTCAGGTCTACGCTGAGCGTCTTTCGGCCTTGCAGGCGCTCCTTGAGGATAGCGAGCAGATGGAGTCTGTCCAAGCCTTGCTACCGCTTGCTTCCGCGATTAACGAGAATTTAGCGCTGATCGACATCGCCGCAGGGAAGCGGTTTACGCTTGCGGAGGCCATGCGCGCCGACCTGGATGAACTGCGCTGGGTGCAAGCCGACCTCATTGAGGAAGCTGACCCGCTCGTCGACGACATCCGCTTCAACGTTGAAGCAGAGATCCGTAACGGTCGTAGCACAGGTGCACTCGGCGAACAGCAACGAAGCGAGGCATTACTGACCTTAGTGTCGCAGGCCAACCTAGCGACCGGGTTGCTCGCCCGGCTCGCCAGTAGTTCCACGGCGGAGGAGGTTCAGGAAGCAAACGCGTTCCTCGGCGACAGCGCTGACGAACTTGCGGCTCGCCTCACTATGCTGGAGGGCTGGCCGGATAGCCTGACCGTCCGGCAGCTGGCAAGGCGCATCTTACAACAGTCGGATGCAGCGACGGGCACACCCAACAGAAAACGCTTTGAGATGCGTGAGGCGGCTCGGCTCGGACACCTCGCGAAGGAAAATGGGAAACTTGTCGCGGAGCTTGGACAGCGTATTGAGGCCGAGGTAGTTGCAATCGAGGCTAGTGCTGAGGAGGCGGCACGACGGGCCGCGGCAGCTATTGACCTCGGTAGGAAGTTGCTTGCAGGTATCGCAGTGCTCGCCGTTGTTCTCGCGCTCGTTATTGGCATCTTCTACGTCCATCGCAGCCTTCTTTCGCGCATAAACCAACTAGCTCATGCGGCGACGGCGATCAGCGAAGGCAATGCTGCGGCCGCCATTCCCGCCGGCGGCGATGATGAACTTGCCGACCTTGCCCGCGCTCTAGTTCTTTTCCGACAGACGCGGGACGAACTGGTCCAGTCGGCCAAGCTTGCTGCCTTAGGACAAATGGCTGCTGGCATCGGTCATGAACTAAACCAGCCGCTCGCGGCTATCCGGGCCCATATCCACAGTGGCTCGACGCACATCGCTCGCGGGAAGAGCGAACAGGCGCTGCACAACTTTGAGAAAATCCGAGCTCTTACAGCTCGTATGGCCAGTCAGATCAGTCATATTCGCCGCTTCGCCCGCCGTCCGGATTCTAAGCTTCATCCAGTTGACCTTGCTATAGTGGTACGAGAGGCCCTCAGCCTGCTGGAGCACCGTTTTGAGGATGAGGGCGTGACGCTGCAGCTCGACATTCCGCGGGAGGCACCCGCGGTTATGGCCGAACCGGTCCGGTTGGAGCAGGTAGTCGTTAATCTGGTTGCGAATGCGCTCGATGCGGTCGCCGAACGCCGGGAGAAAGTGGTCACAATAGCCGCGGCGCGGGGGAAAGATGGGGTGACAGTGCATATCACCGATTCAGGCCCAGGTATTGATGCAGCACCACCTGAGGCAGTGTTCGATCCCTTCTTCACCACGAAGCCGGCTGGAGCAGGGCTTGGGCTTGGCCTTTCGATCTCTTACAACATCATCAAGGATTTCGGAGGAAGTATCGCAGTGCTTAAGACTGGCCCAGCGGGGACAACATTCGTTATCTCACTGAAGGGTGCAGAATGACGACGGCTCCCAATATCATCCTAATCGATGATGACGCCAATGTGCTTGACGCCTGTCGCGAGGTTTTGGAACTCGAAGGATTCAACGTGGCCGCTTACGCGTCCGTGGCGGCCTGTCTTCCGGGTCTAAGCGCGGAAAGTGAAGCTGTTATTGTCTCGGATGTTCGGATGCCTCGACAAGATGGCTTTGACCTTCTTGCCGCAGTACGGGAGATCGATCGGGAAATTCCAATTGTGCTTATGTCAGGCCATGGTGATATTCCCATGGCCTTGCGGGCAATGCGCGACGGGGCGTGGGATTTCCTGGAGAAGCCTGCCGATCCGGTACATCTTATCGAGACGGTTCGCCGCGCGCTGGAGCACCGACGCCTGCTTGTTGAAAACCGTCGTCTCAGACTTTCGATTGTTGCTGATGGCTGGGACGCACGACTGATCGGTCATTCGGCACCGATGATCGCACTCCGCGAGCGCCTGAAGCGCATCGCCGGCGCGGTGACGGATATTCTAATCCTGGGCGAGACGGGCACCGGAAAGGAGGTGACGGCGCGGGCGCTGCACGACTTCAGCGGCCGCAAGGGGCGCTTCGTGCCCGTCAATTGTGGGGCAATGCCCGAAACAATGCTGGAATCGGAGCTATTCGGCCATGAAGCCGGCGCTTTCACCGGGGCAAAGGATCGACGCGTTGGCAAAATTGAGTACGCAAGCGGAGGGACGCTCTTTCTGGACGAGATCGAATCCATGCCTATGGCCGCCCAGGTGCGCCTTTTACGCGTATTGCAGGAGCGCGTGATCGAGCGACTTGGGTCAAACGATGAAGTGCCTGTCGACCTTCAGGTTGTCGCCGCGACCAAGGCCGATCTTCACCAGCTTGCGAAGCAGAACCGGTTCCGGGAAGACCTTGCCTACCGTCTTGACCTCGTTCGAGTGGAGCTCCCGCCGCTGGCGGCACGCAGAGGCGACGTCTCCTTGCTGTTTCGCCACTTTCTCGACCTGGCATCACGCCGACAGGGGCGTGCTTCACCGAATGTCGCGGCGACGTTCTTGGTCGACCTTGAAGGCCGTAGCTGGCCAGGCAATGTCCGCGAGCTGCGTAACGTCGCGGAACGCTATGTTTTGGGGCTTGAGGATCCGCCCTGCAGCTCCGGCGGCAATACTGTTGAAACCCTTGAGGCACGCATGGATCGAGTGGAGCGGGCAATTCTTCTCGACAGTCTTGCAGAATATGATGGCCGCATTGGTGCCACGGCAGATGCTCTCGGCATCTCCAGAAAAACACTGTATCTCAAGATGCGAAAGTACGGTCTCGGGGGAGCCGATGACGAGGCTTGACGTTACCTTCTTGCCCCTCTGAATTCCCGTCACTGTTACCGTTATTTCCCATCGGCATCCTGACAACCCTCATTTCCCGGGATTTTGCATCTGGCACAGAGCTTGCTGTTCTCTTGATGGCCGTCGACTGACCGGCGGTGCCTATTGGGAGGAAATCACATGCTCAAGACCATTGCTACGGCGATGCTAATCTCGGCTGCCGTTGTTTCAAACGCGTATTCACAAGAAGGCGGCAAGGTAACCGTCGTCACGTCCTTCTCGAAGGATGTCACCGATCCTTTCAAAGCAAGTTTCGAGGCGGCGAACCCGGGTTACACGCTAGATGTCCAGAACAAGAGCACCAGCTCTGGCGTCAAGTTCGTCGACGAGACCAAGGGCAATAATCAGGTGGACCTCTTCTGGGCCTCCGCACCGGACGCATTCGAAAACCTGAAGAGCCGTAACCTTCTTCAGCAATTTACCCCCTCTGTTAAGGGCTTGCCTGAAAAAGTTGGCTCCTATCCGGTCAACGATCCTGATGGGTACTACTTTGGATTTGCAGCATCCGGCTACGGCATCATGTCGAACGACCGCTACCTCGAAGCGGCGGGTCTCGCCCCGCCGACAGAATGGAGCGATCTGCTAAAGCCAGAATATCACGATCATATCGCGATTGCCGCCCCGTCCCGCTCCGGCACCACGCACCTGACCATCGAGACCATCCTCCAGGGTGAAGGATGGGAGAAGGGCTGGGCAACACTAACCGGTATTGGCGGCAATCTCCAGCAGGTGACTGAGCGCTCCTTCGGCGTGCCGGATGCAGTGAATTCCGGCCAGACTGGCATCGGCATCGTCATCGACTTCTTTGCCTTCTCCGCGCAAGCGAGCGGATTTCCGGTCTCCTTCAGCTATCCGTCCGTAACCACGGTCGTCCCGGCCAATATTGGTATCATCGCCAATGCGCCGAACCAAAAAGGAGCGGAGGTTTTCGTGAACTACCTCCTGTCTGAGAAGGGGCAAGCCGTTCTTCTCGAGCCAGCGATCCGCCGGTTGCCGATCAACCCTGCACTCTATGCGAAGGCTCCGGAAGGTTTCCCGAACCCCTTTGAAGATCCTCGGTTCCAGTCGATGATCACTTTCGATTCAGACGTCTCAAAGAAGCGAACGGACGTGGTCGATGCTCTGTTCGACCAGCTCATCACCTTCCAGCTTGACAATCTGAAGGAAGCTACGAAGGCAATTCAAACGGCCGAGGAGGCGCTGGCAGGCAAAGACCAGGCCGACGCCCGTGTACTGATTGAAGAAGCCCATGCTCTGCTGTCGAAGATGCCGGTCACAGGAGAGCAAGCCGAGAGTGACGAACTCCGGGCGGCCTTCACGGGCGGCGAGGACAAAACTGCCCGTCAGGCTGAGCTTGAGCAGCAATGGGCAGCGTTCGCGAGCGAGAAATACGCTGCCGCCAAGGCGAAGGCCGAACAGGCGCTTGACCTGATCAACTGATGCTCGACGGGAGGCCGTTCTACACAGCGGTCTCCCAGCCCGTATCTGTTCCCTGGCGGCATACGCTGCCGGGTCGGTCGACCTCATTCCGGAGACTGCCACCATGGCCTTCGCATTGTCATCTCTTTCTGCCCGGCGCATTTCTGCGACCCCCGGTCAAGTTCTGGCGGTGACGCTGATCACGCTGTTTCTAGCGATCTTCCTTGTCATACCCGCTGGCACCGTCATCTACACAGCCTTTACGGAGAAAGGCACGGGCTCCCTGACCGTGGTGAACTTCGTTGACTTCTTCAATACCGACCTTTTCCGCCGAGCGTTCGTCAACTCTGTCTATGTATCGGCCATGTCGGTTGTCTGGGCGACGGTAATCGCTCTTCCACTTGCCGTTCTAACGACGCGGTTCGACTTTCGTGGCTCTCTGATTATCCAGACGCTCGGTTTCGTGCCGCTCATCATGCCTCCCTTTGTCGGTGCAGTGGCTATGCAGCTTCTGTTCGGCCGGAATGGTACAGTCAATCTCCTACTCAATGACTGGTTCGGATTTCGCATTCCCTTCATGGAGGGGTTGAACGGCGTTATCTTTGTGCAGTCGCTGCACTACTTCCCCTTCATCCTCATCAATCTGTCCACCAGCCTTCGCAACATCGATCGGTCGATGGAGGAGGCTGCGCAGAACCTTGGGTCCTCGGGCCTACGGCTCTTCCGCCGCATTGTCTTCCCACTCGCCATGCCGGGTTATCTTGCAGGCGCGTCGCTTGTGTTCGTCAAAGTCTTCGACGATCTCGCAACGCCACTTCTGCTTAACGTCAAAGACATGCTTGCACCGCAGGCCTATCTCCGGGTCACCTCGGTGGGTCTGACGGATCCGATGGGCTATGTAATTTCAGTCATCCTGATCGTCGTCTCCATCTTTGCGATGTGGCTTTCAGCTGTGGCGATGCGCGGTAAGGACTATTCGACGACACAACGTGGCGGCGGTGGCCTGTCTCGACGTAAGCTTGGGTTTGGCGAGAGTGTCATCGCCTATGGCATCGTCGGCGTGATCCTGCTCCTCGTTCTGTCTCCGCACATCGGTCTCCTGCTGCTCTCGTTTGCGACGGTCTGGTCCTTCAGTCCAATGCCAGACGCCTTCACGGTGGCGCACTACGGTCGCGTGTTTGGGGAGAGCTCGATCTACATCAAGAATACGCTCATCTACGCCAGCCTAGCCGGTCTCATCGATGTGATCGTGGGCGGTGCAATTGCTTATCTCGTGCTGCGTACCAAGATTGTCGGCCGCCGCTGGCTGGACTGGGCTGCGACTTCGGCACTCGCGATTCCCGGTGTCGTACTCGGTATCGGTTATCTGCGAACTTTCTACGGGGTCTCCCTGCCGGACGGTACCCCGCTAGCCACCCTTTGGGTGATGGTCGTCCTCGCACTTGCCATCCGTCGCCTGCCTTATGCATTGCGTGCCTGCTATGCCGCCTTGCAGCAGGTTTCGGAATCGCTGGAAGAGGCTGCAGAGAACCTGGGCGCTACAAAACAGCGTACTATCCGACGCATTGTGCTTCCGCTGATGACTGGTGGGCTTCTCGCCGGTTTCGTGACGAGCTTCGCAACAGCTGCCGTGGAGCTTTCGGCGACGTTGATGCTCATACAGAGCAATTCTGACGCGCCACTCGCTTATGGCCTCTACGTCTTCATGCAGTCGCCGGCAGGTCGCGGACCGGGGGCCGCGCTCGGCGTAATTGCCGTGGTCATGGTCGCGCTCTGCACGCTGTTATCGCACTACGTCATTGAGCGCCGTCAAAAGGCGCTGGGCATGAACAAGTAATCCGGGAGGAACAACATGACTATAAATATGGACAGGAATGCCCTCGCGGGCAGCCCCGCAAAGGCGATCAGCATAAGGGATGTGAACCTATATTACGGTTCGCTGCATGTGCTGAAGGATATCGATCTCGAGATTCAGCCTGGCGAATTCTTCGCATTCCTTGGCCCGTCGGGGTGCGGGAAGACAACTCTGTTGCGCCTTATCGCAGGCTTCAATCAAGCTCAGAGCGGCTCGGTCTCAGTTGGAGACAAGGATGTGCTCGATATGCCGCCGTGGAAGCGGGACATAGGCATGGTGTTCCAGTCGTATGCGCTCTGGCCGCACATGACGGTGGCGCGTAATGTTGCCTTCGGACTCGAAGAACGACGGCTCCCGCGGGCGGAGGTGGAGAAGCGAGTCGCGGCCGCACTTTCGCTCGTTGGGCTGTCGCATCTCGCTGATCGCCGCCCCTCTCAGCTTTCCGGTGGACAGCAGCAGCGTGTGGCCCTCGCGCGCACAATTGCGATTGAGCCGAAGGTGCTGCTTCTCGACGAACCGTTGTCTAATCTCGATGCCAAGATGCGTGTCGAGGTGCGGCGCGAACTGCGCGAACTCCAGCAACGACTGAAGCTGACAACGATCTTTGTTACGCATGATCAGGAGGAAGCGAACACAGTTTGCGACCGCATCGCCGTATTCAACGAAGGTCGGATCCTCCAGGTTGGATCGCCGATGGAACTGTACGAGAAGCCAGCAAGCCTCTTTGTGGCAAATTTCCTCGGTACCGCCAACTTCCTTGAAGGTGAGGTAATCGACGGCGGATTATCGCAGGCATTTTCAGTCGATGGTGGTGGCATCATTCCAATCCCTTCTGGTGTGAAGGTTCCGAAGGGGGCAAAGCTGGTTTTCAGGCCCCAGTATGCGACCATCGGGCGCGTCGAAAGCGACGCCGTGTCTCTGAAGGGTACCATCATTCACCGAGAATTCCTCGGTGCGACCGTTCGCTACGGTGTAGAAGTTGGCAAGACAAGAGTGCTTGTCGATGCGCCGTTTCATTCGGGCGACGGGCTACTCTCCACCGGCAGCGAAACCACGCTTGGAATAAGACCGGCGTCTGTGACCTGGCTTAACAATTAACGACCTAAACAGAGCCGAGCCAATCGGAGCGGCCTTCAGTAATAAGCAAGATGTACAATGACAAAACCACTCCCTACACTACTCGTAATCCGTCACGGGGAGACGCAATGGAACCTCGCCGGTCGGCTGCAAGGTCGGCGGGACTCCCCCCTGACACTAAACGGCGTCCGACAAACACTGGCGGTTGCGGTGAGATTATCGGAGACGATATCCAAACAATTTTGGAACGCAGCTTTCTGGGTTAGCCCACTTGGGCGCGCTCGACAAACTGCGTCTATCCTCGCAGACAGCTGGAGCCTCCCATTCAACCTGTTCGGCGAAGCTCCCGATGTCCTTGAACGGAACTATGGGGTCTGGGAAGGGCTTACGCAGCAAGAAATTCGGGACACCTACCCGGATCAGTTCGCCTCACATGGAGCAGATCCTTGGGGCTTCTTGGTTCCGCAAGGTGAAAGCCGAACCATGTTGACGTCTCGTGTGGCCTCATGGCTGCAACAGCTGGACCCAGCGGTACCCCATGTGGTGGTAACTCATAGCGGTTGCCTGCGAGCCTTGCGCGGAATTTACGAAAAGGCCTTGCCCGACGAGATTCTTCAATACAGAGAGGCGCAAACCTCATCATTTCTCCTGTCCTCAGAGAGCTGTACCGCATTGGACGTTCCATCGTCGGTCTTGAAAGTCCTAGGCTGCAGCGGCGCGGGGGGAACGGTATGGATTTAACAGGTTCGACAGGAGGCCCTCTAACACATTTGACCTTCATACCCAATAATGATCCTCCCTCCGCAGCAATCTACAAGCGTAATCGCAAAGTTAAGATCCTTGCGACCCTGGGGCCTGCGTCATCCGAGGAAGACACGATCCAGAAGTTGCATGAAGCGGGCGCAGACCTCTTCCGCATCAATATGAGCCATGCCAGCCACGATACGATGCGCATGCTGATCCAGCGTATCCGCGCCGTCGAGACAAAGTGCGGCCGACCGATCGGCATTCTCGCCGACCTCCAGGGGCCGAAGCTGCGCGTCGGAAAGTTTACCGACACCAAGGTGGCGCTGGAGCCGGGGCAGACGTTCACGCTCGATAATCGTGACGAGCCGGGCGATGCCACGCGCGTCTTCCTTCCGCATCCGGAAATTCTGTCGGCCGTGAAGCCGGGCGACCGCCTGCTGATCGACGACGGCAAGCTCATGCTGCGCGCCGAAAAGACCGACGGGAAGAAGATCGTCTGTACCGTCGTATCCGGCAACAAGATCTCCGACCGCAAGGGGATCAGCCTGCCCGACACGCTTCTGCCGGTGGGCGTGCTGACCGACAAGGATCGCTCCGATCTGGACGCCGTTCTGGCGACGGGAGAAGTCGACTGGGTAGCGCTCTCCTTCGTGCAGCGGCCGGAGGACCTCGCGGAAGTGCGCAAGATTGCCCGCGGCCGCGTCGGGCTGATGTCGAAGATCGAGAAGCCGCAGGCGATCGAGCGGATCGACGAGATCATCGAACTGTCCGACGCCTTGATGGTGGCGCGCGGAGATCTGGGCGTGGAGATGCCGCTCGAGGCGGTGCCAGGCCTGCAGAAGCAGCTGACCCGCGCCTGCCGCCGGGCCGGCAAGCCGGTGGTCGTCGCCACGCAGATGCTCGAATCGATGATCAGTTCGCCGGTGCCGACACGTGCGGAAGTTTCCGACGTGGCAACAGCGGTCTTCGAAGGTGCCGACGCCGTCATGCTCTCGGCGGAATCCGCCTCCGGCGATTATCCGGTCGAAGCGGTGGCGACCATGGCCTCGGTTGCCAGCACGGTCGAGCAGGATTCCTTTTATTCGAACATCATCTACGCGCAGCGCCCGACGCCGGAAGCAACGGGCGCAGACGCCATCTCGCTTGCGGCCCGGCAGATCGGCGAGACGCTGCGGCTGTCGGCGATCGTCACCTACACCTCGTCCGGCAATACGGGCCTGCGCGCCTCGCGCGAACGGCCGCAGGTTCCCATCCTCGCCTTGTCGCCGATCATCCAGACGGCGCGGAGGCTTTCGGTCTGCTGGGGCCTGCACTGCGTCGTCTCCCATGACGCAGAGGATCTCGATGACATGGTCAATCGTGCCTGCCGGATCGTCGTTTCGGAAGGTTTTGGCGCTCCGGGCGACCGCATCATCATTTCGGCCGGTGTACCGCTCGGCACGCCTGGCGCGACCAACATGCTGCGCATCGCCTATATCGGGGCGGACGGACAGAGCGGCATCTCGTGACCCATCGAAATTTGACAGGCAGAACATGCGCCTCCCAATGAACGCATGACCGCCACTGCATCTCGGGATCCGTCTGATGAATCAACTCAACGCCTGCACCAGTGGCCACCACCGGCCAGAAACCGCAGAGTATCTCGCGTCCTCAACCCGCCGCCGTAGCACCCAGGTTAACCATCACTTAGCTCAATGAGTGCTCACTCGAACAGGCGCGCTATACAACTAGTTAACCGTCTGAACCTGGTCGAAGGTGGAGCATGAGCTTTGTACTGCAAAAGCACCAGCTACACGTTGTGGAGGCTGTTTCTGCCTATCAAGCTAAAATCATCGAGATTGAGGCAGACATCCGCCTGCGCGCCATGTCGAACGATACTAGCGTCGAGGAGCTCCGGCTCCTCCATCGCCTTAAGGACGAATGTTCCGCGATACTGTATCGGTTCGAGGGCCTCAACGAAGGATTCAAAGCCTTGACCGGCGACATCGGCATCGCTGCCGAATGACCCCTTTGATTCTCTTATCTCATACCGTAGCGCCAAACTGTTCGTAGAGTAAGCAGCGCCGGATTGACTTGCGTCGAGTTTCGGGAGACGCGTCCAAGCTCGCAACTGAACATGGAATTAAACAAATGTCCCAGCAATCGCTTCACACGCTGGTTATTGGCGATGTGCATGGCCGCGCAGATCTCTTGGACGAAATCTTATGGGGCATCAAAAGGAAGGCTGAGAGACAGCACTTCTCATACAGGATAATTTTCATAGGCGACATCATCGATCGTGGCCCCGACAGCAGCGGCGCGATGGATTTGGTCACGGCCACTTTGAAGGATTTACCGGGTTCGGAGCTGATCCTTGGCAATCATGAATGGCTTCTGCTTCGGATCCTTGAGCATGAAGGCGATGAAAACGAAACGAAGTTCTGCTCTCACTGGACGAGCAGCACAATCGGTGGGATGGACACCCTTCGCTCCTATGGGTTCCCAGGGGGAAAAGTGAGTGCTGCCGTTATACGGCAGTTCATGGACCCCAAGCATATTTCATGCTTTCGCCGCGCCAAGAGTTACGTGGAGTTAGAACATCACATCCTGGTGCACGCAGGATTGAAACCAGGAGTCCCACTATCGGAACAATCCGCCTACGAGATGAGCTGGATCAGAACCGAATTTCTCAGTCACCCGGGGCTGTTTCAGAAGATCGTTGTACATGGCCACTCAATCACCCCCTCAGGTCAGGTGGAGGTGTATCCAAACCGTATCGGAATCGACACGGGAGCATTTAGGACAGGGATACTATCCGCACTGCATATAGTGCCTGGGGGCGAGATCAGCGTCATTCAGGCTCACGAAAGCGCCGTGCCCTCGGTTTGCGGCTTTCGAGAAGTAGAGCCGATTGAGCGGTCCTATCCGGAGACTTAGCTGACGGATCGGGAGCCGCCCTCCCCAAGACGCAACTCATGAAAAGCAGCTGCGGCGATGAAACACAGCGTCGATAGGACCCACGCGTTTCCGCCTAAAAGCCAACTAGGAACTTGATGATCGCTAGAACCGCCAGGTTTGCGGCCGGATGATCAGCCTTCCAAGCTCCGCATGCACCTGGCACCATGATAGCTGCGGTTTGGAGAGCAAGCCGTCTATGCAACCTGCACCATCATTTCTTGGAATATCTCTGGAGTTTTCCGGCAGCTGCGCATCAAGACGGGATCACTTAGCACACCCTGCCACTCCCGTTCGCGTCGGATCTTTTCCCTCACCACGCTGCTTTTGAACGCAATCCCGTAGTACGCGCAGCTGCCGCTGTCGCGCCAGGTGGGATCAACCACCACTCCGTCGTCCTGTACCAGCCATGCATGCTCTACCGGTACTGGCGGTCCTACAAGATCGACCGCTATACCTTCGGCATAGAAGACATCATCCCTGTGAAGAAGGGCTTGCGCCGCGTTCTTGTAGCATTCTTTAGCTCCGCCAAATGATACCCACTTTGGCGCTTGCTCGCCGGAGATAAGACCCTTGCCATACAGTAAAAGAGCGGTCGCAGGACCGAAACCGTTCTCACAGTCCGCGAGCCACTCAAGGTGCTTTCGTATGACTAACTGACCGCACGCGCTCAATGGATGGCACATGAGACCATCATGTAGCTATCGACGTGTATTGGCGATTCGCGGGCAGGAGCTTCGTCGTCTTCAACCTCATCCTTCAGTTCGTCATCGAACGTCCGATTGATCCGATAATCCATCTCCTCGCAGAAAAATCTGGCTTGCAGATCACGCAGCGTAGGCTGATCCCTCAGATCAACTTCTTTTGGGGCATCTAACCGAAAAACTCTGTATTCAGCCTCTTCGAAAACCGCATCTTCCTCTGTCACGACCGAGTAATCACAATAGTGGTAACAGAGAGCGTTGTGATTGAAGTGATACAGGTAGAGAATGAACGATTCCAAGACGGCATCTGGATCCGCGACCTCCGGTAACCGCGCCGCCGTCAAAACTCGCTCGTTAATTACAATTGCATAAAGAAAATCAGACATCATTATCCCGCGTAGAATTAATTATAATAATTGGAACCTCAACTTGGCACCTCGTCAAGCAGGATAACTTGAACGCTTTCCTCCGATGCAGCCGTACGAGATGGGCGGATCAACCTCACGAGGCGCGCAGCTCCCCAAAGCCCCCGGTTTGAGGAAATTTGATCCAGCGTATCGCGCATCAATCAGTGCGACATTTCGAACCTTGAACATCGACGCCATTATTGTATCTCGAACTTTTGCAATAGGAGTCACTTAATGTCCGAACTCGAAAAAGATGTTGGGTTGGTGTCACTGACTGCAGATTTGGTGGCTGCCTATCTGCACAAGAACGTGGTGCCGGCGAGCACTCTCCCGGAACTCATCACGGGCGTTCACACCGCGTTGAAGAAGCTCGGTGCATCGGGTGAAACTCCTGCAATCCCGCGTCAGCAGCCCGCTGTTCCTGTAAGGAAGTCAATTAAATCAGACGCGATCGCGTGCCTTGAATGCGGCAGGAATTTCAAGTCGCTTCGCCGTCACATTTCAGCAAACCACGGCCTGGCACCCGAGGAGTACAGGGCAAAATGGGAGCTACCTGCAGACTACCCATTAGTAGCGCCCGAATACGCTCAACAGCGATCGGCGCTCGCCAAAGAAATGGGCTTGGGACAGCAACGTGCTGAGCGTTCGCTCTCCAGGAAGAAGGCCTGATTATTCTTCCGGCACAGAAAAGCGCCTTCCAATGTTGATCGCACAAAATCATCCAGCTTAAGTTCGAGAAGCCGCTTCCACCTGGCGGCACCTTCCCGCTCATTTGCAACTCAACATGTCCGCGCTCATCAGGACGAAAGCTTGAGCGGCGGCGACGCGCATGCTCAGTTCTGCCTTGCAAGCTTCTGCATCATCATCTCTCGATCAACCGAGACTACCTTATGACGCAGTACCATCCATTACGATTTCCAGGGGTTCGCACGCTAATCGACCAGAAGGAAAAGGAAATAGAAGAAGCGCTGGCGCTCACCGCCAGGAAGACCTATCACTTGAGCGAGGAACACTGCAAAGAAGCAAACCGCCTTTACGCAACCGAGGGCATGTCCAGACGTGATCAAGAGCGCCTATTTCAACGTCAGCGGATACTTTTTGAAGTCCATGAACTTTGGAAATCTGAAGGACGCAGGATCTTCGACGTCAGCGAGCTTCAGGTTCCGGAAGCTTTCGATCTAGATGATGTACAGCACCTCGAATTCACACTTCCCAGCAACAACCTATACATCCACTTCGGTCAAGAAGCAGCCCTCTTCACAAGGCATGATCCCACAAGTTTCTTCGACGGAGTTTATTTGAGAGCAACTAGTCGCAATAACATAGAAGGCCTAAGCGCGACTTTCGTTTGTGGAGAACTCAGTCCCCCAGACGCTTGCTCCTCATACTCTGGACTGCGTACTTTGAGCAGTCGAATAGCTGCCGGCTGGTCCTCGTCGGAAGAATCCCTGTCCTATGGCCTTCGCAGTCGAGGTTTATGGGGAGACGAAGCCCTTCTTGACGATCCCATAATGCCAACTGTGATCGATCTGGCAGATGATTGGCTCCGAAAGATTTGCGCCGCCGAGCAAACAATAGCTTTCCGTCATCCGGGAGTAAGGCATTGATTTCCGACGACGGATGCGCACTGACTCCAAACGATCAAGACAAGGGTTCATCTACTCTATCTGATGCTAGAGTAGGAACACGCACCGGCGGCATGACGTCAACGAGCGTTAGCGAATTTTCCCGGTGCTCCCAAGTAAGCCAGTGCACGGTGTCTCCCTTAGAGAGACCTAGGAGTGCCACGCCTACGTTGGATAAAACTGATACTTGACTGGCGGCCACATCGGTTTCTCCGGGATAGACCAGTCTTACGGTTTTGGATTCTCCGGACAGCGTGACAAACGTGACCGTCGACCCTACCCGCACCGTTTCTGGCTTTACTTCCTCATCAGGGGAGATCCATGCCCGCTCCAGCTCCTCAATCAAAAGAGTTGCAATCTTCAACCCACGTTCTCTAGCGCTTTGTGCAAGAGTGCTGAGGCGCATCAAGTCAGACTGGGCAACTACGGCTATTGGTTTACGAAGAGAGGTCATTGAAGAGATCGCCCACCCTGGCTGGAGACGCTGTCTGTTATCTGCCGCTACATCGCAAAACGTTTCTTCAACGCGGTGCTAACACCGGAAGCTGCGACGACGGCCATCGCAGGTTCCGGCTTATTGCGCTTTGGTGGGAAACACCTTTGATGTAGCTGCAAACACTTCTCTGACCTCTTATCAGCCGCACATTGACCGGCTGGTAATTTATGTCAACTTCAATGAGACCGATGCTTCTTAGGTCGGCATTCACAACAGCGCAAAAGCGGCGATCATCAGACCGAGAAGGCCTACGGCCAGAACGGCCTTAGCGACGACATCCATTGGTCACGCCGCTTTTGAATAGGGCTCGCCGGCGACATCGACCTCACCGACATCTTGCACGAGTCCCTCATGACGAGGTCCTGTGTCTTCATGTTCGTCGACGAACATACCCTTCACTACCCTTGGGATGTCATTGCGCGAAACGCCGATGTCCTCCAACTGTCGGTCGGACAGCTGCGAGAGTGCGTTAAAGGCGCGGTTTCGCTGCCAGCGGCGCGCTGCGCGTAAAAACAGCCGTGCAAAAGTGAGGCGCGGCCTCTTCTGAGAGTGGTGGGTTGGCTTCGATGCTGGCATTCTTGTGGTTGCGGACATAGCGCTCACTCCTTCAGTATCGCCGAGCAACTTCAGTGCGTCAGGCGAAGCGAGAATGTTCAGCCGCCTGATGGCCTTCAAGAAGGCGGAAGACGGCATCTGTTTGTGGAGTGTTCCCCGAAACGGCTGGCAAAACGCCTCAGCCGCTCGGGGCTAGCGACGCGTGAGGAGGGACGCCGAGACGACCAGGTACTTCTTGTGTCTGCTTACGGTTGTCATGCTCAATATATGGGGATCACGAGCGTTGAATGCAACCCGTGGACGACACGGCAGTGGCAGCTCGTCATCGGCTCTATCATTCGGTTTAGCCACTGGAAGTCCGCTAGCCGTAAATAGATCGGCGACCGTGTAACCGATAGCTATAGAGCGACAATTTAGATGAGATTCTGGCGTCGCGGTTGATCGCAGGAACTCTGTAACTCCTGCGCGACAGCGCAATGACCCATTCGACCAACGCCAACCGGATCGAGCGAGCGATTGTCAGGCAGAAGCCACATGAGCGAGGCTTGATCTTGCTGAGAATAAAGCTAAGTAGATGATCATGATCATGCTTCCCCCACATCACAGCAGGCCCGCTCTGGAAACGCATGCGCTTTCCGGGGTGAGGGTACGTTGATCTAGCCTTCTCTCGCTCCGGTGTTTCTACGAAGCCGTGTCATCGGAAATCCCTACGCAGTCCATGGTTCCAGTGCGGTCAACGTACGCATGAGGCTGCTGATCAGGAGAGAGAATAGGACAATGAGAATTTCCTCCGTTTGCTCGTCGTGCAAAACAGGTTGGATAGATGAACTTAACCGCTGCGTGACCTGTCGCTCGCACTGGGGGATCGACACGCTGCCGGAGCATCTCTTCGCGCCCCCTAGCAATAGCAGATCGAGAGGCTTCAGCTCAAATGGCAGCAGGAACGTGTTGAGTGACGGTCCTTGATACTGCGGAAGTCAAAGAACGCCCACGTGTTCAGAAGAATCTCACTTCCCATTATCGCCATCGGCTGGTTTGTTGGATGCGCTAGCAGCGTCTACTCCCAGTTTCCCGTCGAGACCGTGGGTGATCATGAACCCAAAGGTGTCGGCGTCTTCAAATTGAGCACGCTACGTGTGGGTGAGGTTGCTGCGATCTTCCCGCCGATGCTTTGTACACTCGATGATCGGTTATTCGCCGACCTGGCAATGCGGTCCGCCTCAGATGAGCTGGATGAAACACTGGAGGTCATGAGGGAGCCTGGCGGCTTCCTCGCTTTGACCACGCCGGAAAGCAGACCTCTGCTCGCCCGGCAATCATTGATCTCAAGCATGCTGCGGGCAACGGGCCCATGTCTTGAGGGTGTGACTGATAGTGATCTTGTCCCCGTAAGCAGCATCGATGGAGCAGTCTCGACTGAACTTATCAACAACGGGCAAACCGTTGAAACGCTCCAGAATAAACTACCCACGAAATCTAGAACCCATCCCCAAACAGCTCGCTGATGTAGTGCAGATGCTGCTTCATCAAGTCATGCGCCATGACAGTATCTCCTTCCGCGATGGCATCAACGATTGCTAGATGAACGTCCCCTTGTGATAGCGCGTACTCCCGTTTCCTGGCCTTACGAAACGCCGCATCATGACGCCGTTGCCACTGCGCTCGCCCCCGTACAGATGAGAGCATGCCAAGAACGGCCATCAGGAGGCGATTTCCTGTAACAGCTGCCACCGCTTTGTGAAACGCATCGTCTGCGGCCTCATATTCCGCCCAATCCGACGCTTCTTTAGATCTGGATGCCCATTTCCGAAGAAGCGCGACCTTCTCAGGCCTTGCTGACGCCGCTGCCGCTGCAGCGATAGGCGGCTCTAAAATCAATCGCGCCATAAGCAGCTCGGCTGGAGATGACATCTCAAAGAGAACCTGTGGGCGAATTGGTTCTGTCGATGGGCGTGGACCTAGAAAAGTCCCCTGCCCCACATGACGCCACAGTACCCCCTCACGCTCCAGGCGGTCGAGCGCGCTGCGGAGCGTTCCTCTGCTGCATCCCATTTGGTCTGCAAGAACTCGCTCTGCTTCTAGCTTGTCATGAGGTCCTTTGGAGGTTGCGGCCAGATGCCCCCTCACCGCTTCGACGACTTCATCCACGGTAGCTCGCTTCACTGAGATCCCTTTCTAGCTTTGTACCAATTAGTAGACCAATCTGGGGAGCACGCAAAAGGGTTCATCGGCTAAAGTGAAAGATGGAGTAAGATGTGAAGCTGAAGATCGACCCTTTTCTCGCCCTGATGATGGGCACCATCGTTATCGCATCGATCGCTCCCGCACATGGAGCTTTCGCGAAGTTGATAGAGCAAATAGGGACGCTTGCGGTGGCGTTCTTGTTTTTTGCCCACGGTGCCGTTCTCCCCCGTCGAGCTTTGATTGATGGCCTGCGAAACTGGAAATTCCATCTGTTCGTATTTGCAGTGACGTTTGGACTTTTTCCATTGATCGTGCAGCCGCTGAACATGGTGCCAGCAACGTGGATGCCTCCCGAGCTTTTGCTCGGCTTCCTTTATCTAGCTGCACTTCCCTCAGCAGTTTCATCCTCTATCGCTTTCACAAGCATCGCCAAGGGGAACGTCCCGGCCGCTGTATGCAATTCCGCTGCGTCCAATGTTTTTGGCCTGATGCTTACGCCACTGTTGGTAACACTTCTGATGCGAACCGACGCCTCGGGCTCCATCGACCTCGTGGAATCTCTAGAGGATATCGTCGTAGAGCTTCTTCTGCCCTTTGGTTTGGGACAGGCGCTCCATACTTCGTTGCTGCGCTTTACCATGCGGTACAAGCACCGGCTCGAGCAGTACGATCAAGGCGTGATCATCGTGATAATCTACGCTGCTTTCTCAAAATCAGTAGTGGACGGGCTATGGAGCGAACTATCCGCGACGACCCTCTTCTTAGCCATCGGCATGACGTGCGCGCTGCTGATGATTGTGATCAGCTTCATGATAGCCACTACGCACGCTCTGCGCTTTTCTCGCGAGGACAGGATTGCAGCGGTGTTCTGCGGTTCCAAAAAGAGCCTGGCATCGGGGCTACCATTGGCGCAGGTTCTCTTCGCGGGATCGCCAGCTTTCGCGATGATTGTCTTGCCAATCATGCTCTACAATCAGATTCAAATCATCGTAGGAGCCATCATGGCACGGAGGTATTCTAACCAACTAGAAAGCGTACCGCACTAGTGAATTTCGCATTCACATCCGCCAAACTACGGAGAGACCCATACCAATTTTTTTGGGGTCCATGATGCTTAGTCGCGGTAAGGATCTGGCGAATCCGAGGCTGATCAAAGGCACCGAAAGGCTTCCGCGGCATTAATAAGAGATTGGCAGAAACCACCACGGCAACGACTGAGCCAGATAGGAAAGGGCATCCGATATGCGTCCAATGAGGAGAAGCTCTGAAAGTCATGTTCGCCAGAGGTTCCGCTTCTTTACAATTGGACATTCAACCAGAACGATCACTGAGTTCGCGGAAATCTTGAGGAGCGCAGAGATACAGCTTGTCGTGGACGTGCGTTCGATCAGACGTTCGCGAACAAATCCACAATTTAACGAGGAAGTTCTCGCCGCAAACCTTGAGCCCTTCCAAATAGGATACCTGGCCATCCCAGAACTTGGAGGCAGACGCTCCAAGCAGAAGGCGGTAGACCAAGACCTGAACGGGTTTTGGAACAACAAAAGCTTCCATAACTACGCCGACTACACGCTCTCTGATACGTTCAAAGCAGGGCTGGAACTGCTCATCAGCGTGGGCACCACAAAGCGTTGCGTGATAATGTGTGCCGAAGCCGTATGGTGGCGGTGCCACCGGCGAATTATCGCGGACTATCTACTACAGCGCCAAATCGAAGTCTGTCACTTAATGGATGTGGGGAAGACCGTACCGGCGACTTTGACCAAGGGAGCAAAGCTCGACGAAGGCGGCACAATCACCTACCCGGGCGAGGCGGGAAATCCGGCCTGCTGTTAAGTCGCTCAAGTCTGCGGACGCAGCCAAGTCCAGAGCTGACAAAATGACGGATTCCCCCTATGCCACTACCGCGAGTCCTAGCGTGCGGCGTTTTACATCTCGGGCGGCCAAGGTGATGTTGATGGAGATTTTGAAGGAATAGCTATCTTCGAATGAAACGCCCGCTTCTGTAAAGCTTGTCAGGGAGCCATGGAGTTCTGCACGCTGCGGCTCCGCATTGTGGTTCAATACGAACTGATGTCCGTCCATTCGACCTAGCCACTTTGGCTCATACGTTGGAAGCCTCCTTAGGGTGGCAAGCGCATCAAGGTATGCTTCCAGAGGAAGGTCACTCTTTTCCGGAAGAAGTGAACAACCTAGAGCGTGACGATCGTGCTTAGGACGCCTCCATATGAAGAACCGATCTTGAACAACATCGATGTAGTCATCAGTCGCCGGAACCGGGATGGATTCTGGCGACGTTGATCTGAAGAACAGGAAGGGATCCTCCTCTTCACCGAACTCATCAGCTCTAAAGAATAATACCTCTTCCAATGAAGAGGTGATTTCGGGATACGCCTGCAACAGCGCCGCTCCAATAGCGGGTTGCACATTCGCACGCCGCCACAGTACCTGCATTATCGACAGGGGGATCAACCCCTTGACGTCTTCCGGTGATATGAGCAAATCGTACTTTGTTGCGGTGCCGAGAAGCAGCTGCACGGCTACCGGATCCTCATTGAGAGAGGCCGCTAGACCTGCAACGGTCAGTGGATCGGGATTACACTTAATCGGAAGTGTCTCGTAAAACATATCTGGGACCTAGCGCTTGTAAGAGGCAATGGGATCTAAGGCCCGGTCACCTCGTGGCGACCGGGTCAGACTCCTGCTTTGAGGCGGAGGCGCTCCTGTCTAGATCGTAGTCCAGATATCTTCATGGCATCATCATTAGCGAGCTCTTTTTTTTAGTCAATCTTGAGTCGGATTGGTGAACATGGGGGCTTATGCGTTGCACCTGCCGTCCAGATTTCCATCCGCTGCTTCCGATTACTCCCGTGCGGCCGGACAAGAACCCTCACAACGCAGGTGGTTCAAGAACGAATGTGGCGTACGGATCTGCAGCTATGGAAGGCGCATTGATGACAAATGAACTCCGAATCTCGGAAACCAACTTAATAGCGCTTGCTGAAGAGTTTCTCTCCTCTAACGGACTGAATATCGCACAATCACGTTCCCTCGCGAGGACGCTGGTTGAGGCTCAGCGGGACGGAAGTTTTTCGCATGGGCTGCAGCGATTACCGGGTACCCTTACTACGATGTCGCACCCCCAGTTCAACAGGGATGCAGATCCGCAGCCGCATGATCTTTCTGTAGCTGCTGTCCAAATCGATGCGCAATTTGGTTTCTCCTGCCTGGCTGCCGAGAGAGGCATCGAGGCCCTTGTGGAAAAGGCTCACGACGTTGGGCTGGCTATGTTGGCCGTAAACAATGGGTTCCATTCAACTGCCCTATGGCCCCTGGTGGAGAGGATTTCCAACCGTGGCCTCGTCGCTTTGTCGATGAATCCCACTCATGCTTGGGTTGCACCAGCTGGCGGGAACCGGGGACTTCTAGGAACCAATCCGATAGCATTCGCATGGCCGCGGCGGGATAAACCACCTGCAGTGTTCGACTTTGCAACCTCTGCTGCCTCTAGAGCGGACATTGCCATGCACCGAGAAACCGGCACCGAAGTTCCCGAGGAATGGGGTCTAGACAACCAAGGGAAACCATCTCGAGACCCCGCAAAAATCCTGGCTGGAGCAATGCTCCCATTTGGCGGACATAAAGGATCGGCGATCGCATTGATGATCGAACTACTGGCAGGTCCACTTATTGGAGCCTTCACGAGCCGCGAGTCTCAGTCGTTCGACCAAGGCGCTGATGCTGCTCCCTGCCATGGCGAGCTCTTCCTAGCGTTCTCTCCTGGCGTCTTCGGGGGAGCAGGCGCTTTGGATCACGCAGAGACTTTGTTTTCAGGCTTCTACGAACAAGGGGCGCGTCTGCCCGGCGACCGACGCTATAGGATACGAGAAAATAGCGCTCGCGAAGGAATCCGGGTATCGAGCCCATTGCTTGATCGCATCCAGGTCTTGATGGGCGCGGCAATCTGACGGGTGTTTCTGGAGCCACGATTAGTCTAAGGGAATGAGGAATACCTCGTCGTTGAAAAGAGCGTCAACATCTGTAGATACGTCCAGACCAGCATGTCTGGCGCATCTGATTGGTCTCCGTAATGGTGATAACATCAAAGCTTTATTTCATCCTTTGAAAATTTTCAGGTTGCCCGAACGCTGAAAGATCCTGGTGGCGTTCGGGACGGCCCAGGTTGCAGTTTCGTCAAATCCACCGTTTCAGTTGCTCCGCTTCGGCTCGCTCCGACGGAGAGTGTTGTTCAGGTATCTTAGGATGATCGCAAGATCGAAAATGCAGGCGAAGAAGGTTACCCTCGATAGGGCCTTCTCAAAGCTGGGAGTATGCTCCCGCACACAAGCAGAGAAATTCATCAAGGAAGGACGCGTTCTTCTCAACGGAAAGCTAGAGACGAACCCTTCCATTTGGGTAGACACTTCACGTGATCAGATTTCCCTGAACAGTACGCTGATTCAGAAAAGTGCATTGACATATCTGGTGCTGAACAAGCCGAGAGGGCTTGTGACGACGCGGCACGATCCGGAGGGCCGTCCGACCGTTTTTGATTGCCTACCAAAGGAAGACTTACCCTTCGTAGCTCCGGTTGGCCGACTGGACAAAGCCAGTGAGGGTATATTGTTGTTCACCAATGATACCGTCCTTGCTGACAGACTTCTCGACCCGTCGATGAGAATTCCCAAGACCTATCATGTTCAAGTGTCTGGGCCCGCCACGAAGGAACAACTCGCATTCCTCACTGCAGGTATCCGCAGTGATGGTGAACACCTGACAGCAGCAAAAGCTCGGGTTTTGCGCCGAGGAGACCGCAATACTTGGCTGGAGATCGTTCTGATCGAAGGCAAAAATCGCCAAATCCGGCGTATGGTCGAAGCCCTTGGCTTTGACTGTATACGGTTAGTGCGCGTAGCCATACATGCCATTCAGTTAGGAGATTTACAGAAAGGGTCTTTCAGGCATTTGACCCAGGTTGAGGTACAGCGGCTGCTTGAAGCCGTCACATTACAGGCCGTCAGGCATCCAGCTTAGCGCCAGCCCGGATCCGTCAAAAAATCGGGCTTCCGTGCCGTTCTGCTCATGCCCGGCAGAAGCTGTTGGAGACTACCCGCAACGAGCAGGCCCGATTGCGGGGGAAGACGTGAAACGGGTTCGGTAAGCCGTATCGGATCAAGGCCGCGCTGCGAAGCCCTGACCTGGCTCACCTAGCCGGACTACAGCAACTATCGGCATCACTGGTCCCGACATCCAGACATGGCTCGCGCTTCACCAGCTCTCCGCTTGGGAAGGCCTCGGAAATATCTTCGATTTACTGGGGTGGCCTGAAGCTCTTGCATGATACTGGGGCTGAGGCATGGGCCACCATCCCTCGCCCATCGAGGCCTGCAAGCTCAATGGCATCGATCGGCTGGCGCATCTGGCCGCTACGCACTGCTATTCTAAGGGCCCGTAAGCAAAAATGGATCGATGACTTGCCGCCTGGAACTATTTGCGGCGAGCAGACGAAGTCTGCTGTCGGTCGGCCCAAAGCGGACTTGAAGCGCCCGCTAGACCACCGCCTAATCTACAAAGGACAGGTTTTCCCTCTCGCTGTTGTGACGTTTGTCGCAGGCGGCGGTTTCCGGTGGACCTGTCACGTTGCAGGGAGTGAACTTGCGAAGCCCTTCGGGGGCAAGGCTATGGTCGCCAATAACTCGATTTCATAGGGGAAGAGGTAGGAGACACAGCAAACAAGCTTCAAATAGACGCGATTTTGCCCTTGTCGCTAACTCGACCCAAGGGCTTCCTTAATTAGTCGCCTGCTTTGCTCGCCCGACATGCAAGGGGGACTCCATGCCACGCTTTTTCCGCTCTATTTCAATCGTCGCAGTGCTCATGCTGTGCTTTTCGGCCGCAAGCTCATTGGCGTCTGAATGGGTAGTCAGCAGGACAACACAACAAGTCTCGTTCACGGTCGACAAGAAGACATGGGTGCCCGTTATCGGGGGCATGACTATTCCGAACAAATCCTGGATTTCGACGGGGCCAAGGGGGCGAGTACAGCTGGAACGAGGCGTGGAGAAGGTTTCCTTCGATCCGAAGACCCTCGCTGCGATCATTACCGAGAACGGGCTCTTCTCTAGAAAGACCGAGGTGGTTCAACAGAACGGGGAGATTACGCTCAATATCGAGAAGCGTAGTCGACCGCATACCTATATCCACACGCCCTTCCTCGCTGCCGTAGTCAAAGGAACAACATTCACTGTGACCGTGACCGAAAGGGACGCCTCGGTCGCCGTTGACGAGGGCCTGGTTCAAGTCTCCTCCTTCACAGGTGGTCAGAGCACGAATGTCGGGGCCGGCCAACAAGTCACTGTCGACCAGGCTC
Source organism: Pseudorhizobium flavum (assembly GCF_044142885.1). Classification (NCBI taxonomy): domain Bacteria; kingdom Pseudomonadati; phylum Pseudomonadota; class Alphaproteobacteria; order Hyphomicrobiales; family Rhizobiaceae; genus Pseudorhizobium; species Pseudorhizobium flavum. Next base: position 41,762 of record NZ_JBIOKZ010000012.1, on the reverse strand, counting down.
AGAGCATGTCCGTGGCCGGAATAACCGAAACGCCCGCCGTGTTCTCGGTCGAGCCAACGCAAGCATCCCTCCCTGCCGTTGGTCAGCCAGCGCCGGTGGATGCCGGACTCGGGCTAGATTCATTTGGCGACCAACGCTCGACAGGCCCAAGTAGTGATGCTGGCTCGCACGGGGTCAATGGCGAGAGCAGCGGAGGTGGCGACAGTTCCGGCAAGCACGGGGTGATTGGCGGGAACGGCAATGGCAATATCGGGAACGGCAACGGCAACGGAAACGGTGGCGGCAGCGACAGCGGCAGCAGCGGGGGTAGTGGCGGCAGCGACGGCAGCGACAGCGGTGGTAGTGGTGGTCGTGGCGGCAGCGGCGGCAGCAGCGGCGGTAGTGGCGGCGGTAGTGGCGGCGGAGACGATAACGACGACGGTGATGATGACGACGATGACGATGACGATGACGACTGATACAAGCCTACGCGAAGAGAGAAAGCCGACCCGCCTCGGGGATTTTGCTGCCTGTCGTGATGTTCCCTTCCGTGGGATCTCGACCTGTGCTTATTATTCCGCTGTCCAATAACCGAATAGAGACCGCCCCTTCACCGCTTTTCTATCGTGAGCTTGACGTTGTTGCCTTTGCTGCGTTCTTGCCTTCAAAAGCGCAAGTTCTCTGACCGTCTTATTCCCTTGGTCAATCGGCAAAGAAACCAGTGCTTACTGTTCATCCAGGCTGCCACTAGCATCGTCGTAGACCATCCAACAGACTGGGAGGGACCCTTCAGGATTTCGCTTACGCCGTGGCTCGTAGCGCCACAAGAAGCGAGACTCGCTTGTCGATAGATCTCGAATAATGTGGCACACTTCAAAAGGGCCTCCGGGCTCATCTGAGATGACGCTCGGAGAAACTCACAGAGATATTCGGTAGAGCACCGAAGACTTTACGAGCTAGATTGGCAGGAAGGAAAGACGTGAGAAAGCAGAGACCCGAAACAATCGCCGCCTCGCGAGGCATCGGTGAGGACAGAGCCTTCGGCGCTGTCAATCCTCCCTTGTTTCTTTCCAGCACCTATACCTTCTCGGGATACGCAACACCTGGTCAGCATGAATATTCCCGCACCAGTAATCCGACACGTAGCCTTCTAGCCGAGACGATCGCAGAACTTGAAGGAGGAACCGCTGCCATCATCACATCCTCAGGAATGGCAGCACTGAACCTCGTCCTCTCCTTGTTACGACCAAGCGACTTAATGATCGCTCCTCATGATTGTTATGGAGGAAGCTATCGCTTGATCCAGCAGAAGGCCGAACGGGGACATTTCAGAGTACGTTTTCTCGATCAGAATGATCCGGAGGCGCTGGCGCTCGGACTTGGCCAAAGACCAAAGCTGGTGCTAGTCGAGACGCCCAGCAACCCTCTGATGCGAATTGTTGATATCGCTGCCTTAGCCACCGCGGCGCACGAGGTGGGCGCTCTGCTTGCAGTTGATAACACTTTTCTTTCTCCTGCTTTGCAGACACCCATCGCACTCGGCGCTGATCTCGTAGTCCATTCTACAACGAAGTATCTCAATGGACACTCCGATGTCATCGGAGGAGCCGTCGTTGCGGCTAGCGCCTCTGAAGGCGAGCAACTTGACCAGTGGGCTAACATCACTGGAGTGACGGGATCGGCGTTCGATGCATATTTAATTCTGCGAGGAATTAGGACCTTGCACGCGCGCCTGGATGTTCAACAGAGGAACGCCGCAGCGATCGCGGCTTTCCTCTCCTCTCACCCAGCTGTTGAACGAGTTCATTATCCCGGACTACACACTCATCCGGGCCATTCGATAGCGAAGGCACAGCAGCGGGGATACGGAGCTATGCTTAGTTTCGAGTTGAAGGGGGGCGTGGCCGAAGTCAGACATTTTGTAGAATCTGTCAAGGTGTTCACATTGGCGGAATCATTGGGTGGCATTGAAAGTCTCGTTGCTCATCCTGCAACAATGACTCATCTGGGCATGGGTGCGGAGGCGCGAGCAGCAGCGGGCATATCAGACTCACTAATACGTTTGTCGGTAGGTCTCGAGGCAGAAGATGACTTGATTGACGATCTTGGTAACGCTCTTTCAAACCTTTAGCGATGACAGGAACTATCGGAAATCGTCGTCTTGGGAACACGGCGTCCGTTAACGAACCACAGCATCATTGCGATCGATATTGAACGAAACGGCGGGGGGCATCGTGCTACCGAAGGATAATAAAAACAGATCGACATCTCCCGTCTGCTACCTGGATGAGGTTGATTCCTCTTATTCGGGGATCGAGCCGCTTTCGGCCTCCGAAGCCGTCATGAGTTGGCGCAAAAAAGAACGTCGACGACTCATTGATCAGCGTATGGCGACTAGTTTCACAACACGATCATCCAGGACAGACGCGATCGAACAAAACCTCAAGCGTCTTCTTGGCGACGTCAGAGACAAGGTGATAAGCCTGTATTGGCCTTTCCGGGGGGAGCCAGACCTTCGACAATCCCGCACCTGGATCGAGAAGTTAGGGGGTCGTTGCAGCCTTCCTGTAGTGGTCATGCCGTCAGCGCCATTGGTATTTCGATCGTGGACGTCGGATACGACATTACGGAAATCAGCATGGGGGCTTGTTGAGCCTGAGGCCAGCGAGAAATTAAATCCAGATTTGATTCTGGCTCCTTTCGTTGGGATGGATCAAGATGGCTATCGCCTTGGATACGGCGGCGGATATTTTGATCGGACCCTCGTAGAACTGAAAAAACCAGCGGTAGTAGTAGGTATCGGTTTCGAGGAGCAAATAATCCCTACGATCTATCCTCAGCCACACGATGTGCCTATGGATTGGGTGCTAACAGAAACAGGGGTCTCCAAAAGTCCTACTCAACGTTTCTCCGGGAACTTGGAGGAACCGGGATGAAACATCAATTTGGGCGCTGCAAGTCTTCCGATCCAGAGTGAGCGGTGTTCCTTCACAAGCGCCATTGTGTGCCGCCAGGAGCGATCCTAGGCAGCGACACCTTTCGCGATCTCCCTTAGTCCTGCCAGAGCCGCGTTCACGACCGATGGATCTGAGCTAGCAGATTGGACCGCGTAGACGGGATAAGAAAATTGGGGTTGGCCCACTACCAAACTTAGCCGCCCGGCGCGTAGATGCGGCTCGACCGCGGACATCCGGAAGTACCCACTGCCCCCCTCCTTGAGAATATAGTTCAGCGCCAGTGGACCGAAGTCGAAGAAGAGGTCTGGCCGTACATCGAGGAAGTTCGTCCCTTGATTTAAAGCGAAGTCTGGCCCCCAATTGATATGGACGTAGCCAGCTCCTTCGTTGAAGGAACCACCCGGATCGGTAGTCACAAGCACCAGCTTCTCTTCGGTCAGAAGATCGACCGTCAATCCAGGCCGATGATGGGGCGCGTACATGATGGCGACATCAACCATTCCTGCAGCGACCTGATCAAACAGATCCTGAGCAACGTCAACGTGCACCCTCAGTGCCACATCATCCATCGAGGACCGTATCCATGTGACCCAGTCAAGAAGCAGAGGTTGCCAAAGCGCGATGTCGGAACCAATGGTGAGTACTGCTCGTCGACCGGGGGGAACTGCGACCTGATGCTGGGTGTGCTGCCAAAGCTGCACAAACTTGGGCGCGTATCGAAGGAACTGCTCACCTGCTGGCGTTAATGTCGCTCCATTCTTGTGGCGCACGAACAGAGGCCGCCCCAACTGTGACTCCAGCGTACGAATGCGAGCACTCACTGTAGTCTGAGCTACGTTGAGCCTCTCTGAAGCGCGGACGAAGCTACTGGTCGAGACGATTTCCAAGAAGGTGCGGGCGAGCTCAATATCCATTCCGTCAGTAGATTGCACCCGTAGCGCAGTGTCAAATTTGGCGTATTGCGTGGACGTAGGCGTCAGCCGGGTCTGGTCGCTACGACTTTCCACCGAGGAGAAGAGCCCATAGGTTGACGACGAAATGTCCACAGATCCCGCGTTTCAATTGCTTTGATCGAGCTCCAATCTGGAGCCTCGCAATCTGAGTCATCTAACGATCGGATCATCTCCGCGTCGAACGCTACAGTAACCTCAAGAACGTCATCGGACACATCTGTGGCAAGGATCCTGCCTGGCTGAACGCTTATCAGCACCAGGTTCAGTTGCTGATGTTCATTTTGCATCCGTATCAGATCTGAAGCGAAACTACCTACCACCTCACCGCTACAGAACGTTTCCAAGATTGACAGATCCTTGTTCACATATGCGTTTAGTACGATCTCGAATGCTTCAGTAGCACCCTCCAAGAAATCCTGTTCGTCGAGGGGCTGACCGCATGCGTGAGTACTATCTCTCGAGACGGAATGCGTCGGCTGCCGCCTCACGCTTGAAGAGCCGCTCTGCTCACCACTCGTCTGCGCGGGCCGTCCGTTTTCGTTGTCAGAGACAGGCTTCAAAACAGCACGGAGGATGACGTACCAACAATACGCGAGGTAGTATGTTACAAGGAACTCGGTTAAATCCATCGAGTCAGTCATCTCCAGCGCTCCTGGATATGGTTACCTGATGAGGGGCAGGTTTTCCCACTGGTGGAATGGCGGCGGGGAAGACAGCGTCCACTCTAGGGTGGTGGCACCCTGCCCCCATGGATTGTGTCCTGCCACCCTCTTTCTCGCGAATGCTTCGACTAGCATCGCGAAGAAAACGGCAAGTCCTGCAGTTGAGATGTATGCTCCAATCGATGAGATCAGGTTCCAACCCGCGAAGGCATCCGGGTAATCCACGTAGCGACGCGGCATCCCCGCGAGGCCTAGGAAATGTTGCGGGAAGAACACTAGGTTGACGCCCACAAACATCAACCAAAAGTGCAGGTTACCGAGGGTCTCGTTGTACATGTACCCCGACATTTTGGGGAACCAATAATAGAAGCCTGCGAAGATCGCGAAGGCCGCTCCGAGGGACAGCACGTAGTGGAAGTGCGCGACCACGAAGTAGGTATCATGCAGTAGACGATCAACGCCGGGGTTCGCCAGCACAACTCCTGTGACCCCACCTACTGTAAACAGCAGGATAAAACCAAGCGCCCAAAGCATCGGCGTACGGAACACCAAAGATCCGCCCCACATCGTGGCTAGCCACGAAAACACCTTGATGCCCGTAGGCACAGCAATCACCATGGAGGCAAACGCAAAATAGCGTTGAGACTCCAGCGATAGGCCCGCCGTGTACATGTGGTGAGCCCAGACGATGAAGCCTAGCGCGCTTATTGCCACCATGGCGTAAGCCATTCCAAGATAACCGAAAACTGGTTTCCTGGAGAAGGTAGAAACCACGTGGCTGATGATCCCGAATCCTGGCAGGATCATTATGTAGACCTCGGGGTGACCGAAGAACCAAAACAGGTGCTGATAGAGGATTGGATCTCCGCCGGCGGAGGGCGAGAAGAAAGCTGTCCCGAAATTCCGATCCGTCAGCAACATTGTCACCGCACCGGCTAGAACGGGAAGAGAAAGCAGAAGCATGAACGCGGTGACAAGCATTGCCCACGCAAAAAGCGGCATCTTGTGCAAAGTCATCCCCGGTGCACGCATGTTGAAGATAGTCGTAATGAAATTGATTGCTCCGAGAATCGAAGAAGCTCCGGAAAGATGGATGGACAAGATCACGAGATCAACGGCAGGTCCCGGCTGGCCCAGCACGGAGTATGGCGGATACAGGGTCCAGCCTCCGCCATGACCTGAACCGCCCGGCGCTCCAGGTACAAAAAGCGACAGGATGAAAAGGATGAATGAAGCGACGAGCAACCAGAAGGAAACGTTGTTAAGACGAGGGAAAGCCATGTCTGGAGCCCCAATCATAAGCGGGATGAACCAGTTGCCAAATCCACCAATAAGTGCCGGCATGATAACAAAGAAGATCATCACCAGTCCGTGACCGCTGACCACAACGTTATAGGTGTCTGGATTCGCAAAGAACTGCAGACCCGGCTGCTGCAGTTCCATGCGGATGGCGACTGACAAGGCCGTACCCAACACGCCTGCCAGGATCGAGAACATCAGATAAAGGGTCCCGATGTCCTTGTGATTTGTCGAAAAGAACCACCGACGCAAGAACGGGGACTTAGAAGGATTTCTGGAGGCTAGAGACACCATTTTTACGGCCCCTGATATAGCTTGAACGTAGGCAACTTCGGCACTGCAGACAAACGGAATGAATTGCCGCGTAACTGCAATATCTTTGCTTTGTGCTACGCGGCGCATCGATAATTTCAGGCGATTCCGGCTGACTTACCTAGCTAGCTGACTGAACCTCACTTTTGGTGACATTCGACTATGCCATCTCCAGAATGAGTGCCGATTTCGGCGGTCGGATAAGGTGCGTCCAAGTAATTATGGAGATAGATGCACGTGGTGATAAGCCGGTGTGTAGGCAGCGAACAAGGAAGGCATTGGGCAGTGCCGTCTTGCTTCAGCCACCTTGGCAAGCTTTAAACTGGCCGCCAGGTCACTCGCAGCGACTTACCCCCTCGAAGTCGTCCGACGGGCGCGCATTTCGCCGAATGGCCCTGATATGGGCTGGATGCAGATGGAGCAATCGTCACTATCGGTCTGCACCCACGAACGCAGTTGCGTTGGCTCCGAAAGATCCCATCATTTGAAGACCGGACGCTTTCTCCAGATGAGCTTGTTCATCGTTCTTTCGTAACCTCTGTCGAAGACGATCTTCATATACTGGTGATCTAGAGGATCCTTCATCGAATAAGGCACCTGCACATCGATGGAAGCAATGTCTAGCCCCACGCCAGAGCGCTGCGCGAAGTTGTAGAGTGCCATCAGCCCCTGCTTCGTGTGCGTTTTAAGAAGGATTGAATAGGCCCGCCCCATGATTGGGAGCGCTCTTTCAGCGGGCATTGCGAATTCAGGAATGAGTGCATTGTTTATGATCACATAGATATGCAGGTTCTCCTTCCTCGAGTTTGGATCAAGGATCAGTTGCTCGGGCAGAGTAAAGAATTGAGCGGAGCTCCCACCATCCGAATGCATTTCCTCGATCTGCTTTCCATCCACCACGGCTTTGATCACGATGGGTGGCAAGACCCCGGGGACACTAGCGGACGCGATTAGGACCTGACGAACCAACTCCAAAGCTCCCGCGCTTCCGCTGTCTGCGATCGCACCGACGTTCCAGACTACTGCATGTTGCGTATCGAGATTGGTTGTCATTACAAGAAGCCTACGCCCGGAACGATGCTCATGCGCGATCCTGCGCAAGATATCATCAGTGATATTCGCCTCCACCATGCGGCGAAGGCCCTCTCCTTTAAGGAAACTTGGGGAGAAGATTCCGAACCCTCTCCAGTCGATATCGACGAGATTACGGCTTTGATCCGAGAGGTAGAGACGTCGTAGCCGCTGGTCGTATTCAGGACCGAGGAATGCAAAGGGCGCTATCAGCGCCCCAGTGCTGACACCAGTTACGACGTCAAAGGTTGGACGGGTGCCAAGATCGCTCCATGCAGACAGTATGCCGACCGAGAAGGCCCCGCCTGCGCCCCCACCCGATATAGCCAGCATAGCAGGTTCGGCCTTTTTCGTTACTGGTCTCCACGGATCATATACGGCTCTAGGAGGTCGCGGGGCGTCAGCTTGAATTCTGATATTCTCGAACCCGACAATTCGCGCCCGCTCAGCTTCAGATTCGTTATAGAGCTGCCGCCCAGATGCCATGCATCCGCTTACGACCAGCAAGACGACGATCCAGAGATTTCTAGGCCTGATCCAGCGCCGAACGACGTAGCTCATGCAGATAGCCCTTGGGAACAAGATGGTTGATGGTCGAGGCGTGTGTGACTGGGTTGATGTCAGATCGCCGTCTCACGCCTCAGCGCGGCTCTCCCTCGGGAGCAGGGTCGCAGCGAGGAGTGCTCCTGTCGTGGCCATAGCTACAGCGGCCCCGATCCAAATGCCGTACAAGGCATAGCCAAGGATGAAACCGCCCAATACCGGGGAGGCGATGTCGGCTACCGCGACCAAAGACTGCGCGCCGCCAAGGACCAATCCCTGTCTCTCCAACGGGACATGGTTTGACAATGCTGCCATGTACGTCGGCTTTGCCAGGGCGTCCCCCATGCTAACGCATAGGACGGCAAGGAACAGGATAGGAATGGTCGTGGCAAAGCCAGCGGTCAGGAAACCAGCGGAGATAAGCGCGAAAATAATAAGGATCAGGCTGCGATCGGATACATATTTTCCCAGCCAGCCGAGCAGGAAGATCTGCGCGAACACATTGATCGCTCCGTCTGCCATGATGAGGTAACTAAGTTCTTTCGCTCCAAACGCGTGGCCATTCCAGATGAACGTGTCGCCAAGGAAGACCGGCATCTGCGATACATACATGCCATACGCAAAGAAGTGGCAAAGCATCACGACGATAAGGACGCGAATTCCAGGGGAAGCCAGAATTGAACGGAACGACGGCTGCTCTTCCTGGATCTTATCATTTGAGCGTGGCGCAGCCGGCGCATCATCCAACGAAAAGGCTGTTACGAGGATCGACAGTAGTACCAAACCAAATGCGACAAGTATTGGAGCCGTCAACGAGGTATCGGATAACAGACCTGAGAGGCCCGCGCCGAGTATCCCACCCACACCTGCCCCACCCATCAGGATGCCCATTGCCTGCCTCCGGCTTGCTGCATCGGTATGATCGGCGACGTAGGCCGCGGTGACAGCGATGTTGCCAGCGGTCAGGCCAAGCAATACGCGAGCAAGTAAGATGAACGTGATGCTTGGAGCTAGAGCGAGCAGCAGAAGGCTTGCAGCGGCAACGGCTTGGCTCGCAATGAGAACACGCTTGCGTCCAAAGCGGTCTGACAGCTGCCCAAGCATGGGGCCAGACGCGAATTGCCCCATGGCTTCTACAGAGATAATGACGCCGAGGAGAAACGGGGAGCCTCCCATCCCGCGGATGTGAAAAGGCAAAACCGGCAAGACTGCAGCGGTACCTGCGGCAAAAGTACAAACGATAAAGAAAACGGGCAGGATATGTCGCCACTGGAGTGTACGAGCCCAGTTGAGGCGTGAGATGGATTGGTTGTTCATATCAAGCCTCTTGCGCAGTCATGGTGAAGACCGTGCGGCAGGCGCTATTATCCTGCTGCCATGCTTCGTTGAAGGTAGAGAACGGCATCGGCTTAAACGCGATCTGCCATCCTTCTGCCGCAGCTGCCCGCAGCACATCCTCGATGACCGCCACCAGCCGTGGCAGGGACACACTACCGCCGCCACTGCCCATCAATTCGATTGCATTGGCTCGCATGACGGCCGCCGGGAGGGTGATGTCCGCTGCCGAGATCGAGCCGATCTGGACGAAGCGCATAGGAACCGCGTCACGTCCCGCTGCGGCCGCGGCTAATAACAGGTTCTCTGCACTCGGGCCCCATAGATAGTCGAGCACGACGTCTACGCCGTGGGCAAACTCCTCCATCAGGCGGTGTCGAACACCATTGATGTCTTCGCCAAATTGGATCGTTACGTCAGCCCCGAGTAGTCGCACTTCTTCAAGCGCTTCGGCATTTCTTCCGGTCGCCACGATGCGGCCTGCGCCGAGTTTGCGCGCGACCTGAATGGCAAGTCGTCCTGATGTGCCAGTAGCACCGTTGATCAGAACCGTCTCGCCGGGTTTAAATCGGGCTCGTTCGGTAAGCGCTGCCCAAGAGGACATACATGGATTGGCAATGGCAGCAGCGGTGGCACCATCAAGACCAGCTGGCATCGGAACACAAAATCGCTCATCGACAACGGCATAGTCCGCCATGCTGCCATAGGGTGCACGAGGCATAGCGAAATAGACTCGGCTGCCGTCCTCCAACTCCCCTACGCCATCAATACCCACCCCGAAAGGAAATTGCCCGCTGTCAGTGTAGTGTCCGCCCGAGGCTCGCGCCTTGGCCAGATGGCTAACAGCGGCGGCACTGACACGGATCAGGTTTTCGCTGGGCAAAGGCGTCGGGACGACGAGTTCTGTGAGGGCGGGCGGCTGTCCGGCAGCGCAAACAACAGCGGCTCTCATAGCGGCTCTCCCTGGCAAGCAGGCAATCCTGAATGTTGTAGATAGCTTTCCAGGCGGGCGACTGTCTCGATGCTGAGGGGTAGAATGGCGGCGATATATCCGTCAGGTCGCACCAGCACAGATTCGTTCGGCATCAATCCATAACTCTCATGGAGTTGCTCGAAAGCATCCACCACGTCCCCTCTATCGCCGACACGATGGATGTGCAGGTCTCTCCGTGGCGCGAATGCCTCCTGCCCATTGATGAGCAAGGTCCAATGCGTTCCCCTGAACAACTGAAATAGCCGCGAAGGCTGACCCGCTGCGCCCTGGATTGGAGCATCCGGAGCACGATCTCCAGCCTGCAGCCCCCTCCTCCCAAACGAGAGCTCAAACGAGAGCGGAGACACAGGGTAGCCGATGTCGAGCTGCCGCACCTCACGTCCACGCTTCATCTCGCCGCGCTTACTCGCGTCGAGCAGCCGGGTTGCCAGTCCGAGCATCGCCTCTGCCACCGGACGGCGCTCGATCTCGTAGCTGTCTAGAAGCGCGTCGGCTGCGCCATTCAGCACGGCCGCAAGCTTCCAGCCGAGGTTGTAGGCGTCCTGCACACTGGTATTTAACCCCTGACCACCAGTCGGGGGATGAATATGTGCGGCGTCTCCAGCGAGGAACACCCGGCCAACTCGGTACCGGTCAGCGAGACGTGCATTCATTTGGTAGATGGAAGCCCATTTCACGGAATGGACCCGGGCATCATGGCGACCAGTGCGTTCCGCGACTAGCCGCTCAAGTCCTGCAGCGGAAAGATCGACTTCTCCATCGGACGGTACCGGTCCTTGAAGCTGAAACAGGTCAGTTCCCGCCAAAGGACATATCGAGAGCATCTGCTCCATGTCGCCATCGCGAAACTGATGCCACCAGTCCCGATCAAACCCTGTTAGCATCGCATCGGCGACTAACGCGCGCACACCAAGCGTCTTTCCCGGAAAATCCAAGCCGAGCGCGTGACGCACCAAGCTGCGTCCGCCGTCCGTTCCAAGGAGGTAACGCACGCGCACTATCTCTTCTCCATCTGGACCGGATAGTCGTGCTGTGACGCCCTCTTGGTCTTGTTTGAAGTTGAGCAACTCACAGCCGAACTCCACTCGGCCGCCCAGTTCGACCAGCCTTTCCCGCATGATGCGCTCGGTAAGGAACTGCGGGATCATCAACGGGATGTGATAGGGCTCTGCTGGCGTGGCCTGAGGTCTTTCGCCGAGATCTTTCTCGATGACACTCCCGTCGTCGCGGTAGACGCGCATCAGCGGGTATTCGCCACCGGCAGCTACGACCTTGTCGAGGATGCCGAGATCTTCAAAGATTTCCTGTGTGCGTGGCTGAATGCCCTTGCCGCGTGAGCCAGGGAACGGCTCCGGCATCTTCTCGATAAGCCGGAACGGTATGTTACGTCGCGCCAAGTCGATTGCCAGCGTTAGGCCAGCCACTCCCGCGCCGCAGATGAGCACATCTGCCGCAAAATCATTTGTCATTTATCTCTCCATATGTGTTATATGCACATAATAGGAGAACGGAAATGACGTCAACAAAAAACGTGCAACATACACATATCAGGAGCAAGATACGTGACTTGCACGGAGCTCTGATCGACATAGTGACCCTGATGAACAGGCCACAGCGTGACGAGGCGCTCGTGCGTGAGGCAGGGATTGCGCTCGATCGTGCGCTTTTCCCTCTACTGGTAGGAATCGAGCGGCGCGGACCCATCGGGATCGTCGACCTCGCTACAGGAGTTGGGAGAGACTACACCACCGTCAGCCGCCAGGTGGCGAAGCTGGAGGGTCTCGGCCTTGCCGAACGCAGACAAAGTGCGACCGACCGCAGGGTGAACGAGGCGGTTATTACACCAAAAGGCAAGGCAATGACCGACAAGATCGATGCGGCGCGCGAGAAAATCGCTCTGGCAGTCTTTGCGACTTGGGAAGCAGATGAAGTTGACGAACTTACGCGCTTGATGCGCAAGTTTGCCGACGCGATGGGAGAAGAGGCCAAGGACGCGCTTCTACCATGATGTCACTACCAGAGGTCGACTAAGCTTAGACTGATGAAGCTCACAGCCCCTCCTACGACCAAGGGATCAAAGAACCGATACGAGGGCGACAGCAGCGTCAAAAAACGTCTCGGATGGGGTCTTGACAGTCGAAAACTTGTTCTGTATTTGTTCCTTTCATGACGCACCAACGCTCCCCACTCTCACTCATCAAGCCGCTTCAGAAGCGCGATGATGAGATGTGCGTTTTTCGAATAAGCCACTCGTAAGAACGAACCCACAGCGTTCACAGGCGGCCAAGTCCGCCGTTCTTAGGGCAGGCGTATCATGTCCATTGATTTCGATGTATCCGCAGTTTCTGACCTGCATCTCGTCCGACTGAAAGCATCTCACCTTCACTTCTCACCGGCGGGTACCGTACGCTGCGTTGGAGTGCCGCTGTTCAAGTCTCGTGCGGCACGCGACCTCGGATGCCTTCTTGATGTGGACTCGGAGGTAGTCTCTTGGACGTGTCTGCCAATCCTCCTCTCAAGGAATCAGGAGACACACGTCCCCGACGTCCTCGTCACCACCGAGTGTCGGACATTCCTTACTGACGCTGGCCCAACCCCTGACTGGGCCAAGTCAGCAGCGCACGATCTCGGTTACCAGTACGAAGACTGTGACATCGGTCTTGCCGCCAGCCATCGACTGGCGAATGCCAAGGATCTTCTCCGTTACGCTGGCGTGTCCGTTTCTCTAGGCGACCGCGTGCGGCTCCTCACCTATCTGGATGAGCACGGATCGCTACCTCTTGCCTCCTGCAGCCAACTCATCAAGAACTGCGCCGACGGGATCGCTGCGATTGCATCACTGACCTTGCAGCGAGTTGTCACCATAGAACTTGATGAAGGACCTATCGGTCCAGACACTCGAGTTTCGAAGGCTTAGCCTTTTCTCCCTTTTTCATGATCAGCAACCAAGACGGCCTATATTGACCGATCCTCAAAGCAGCCGCTCCAAATGCAGTTGGCAACCTCAATCGTCTCAACGATCCTTGACACTGGGACTCGGCCAGGGACCCGTTTACCGTCATCACGCAAGCTCGCGGCTGAACTGGGAATCTCCCGCCTGACAACGTCCCTCGTTTACAATGAGCTCGTCCTTCAGGGTTATCTCGAATCCTTACCCCGATCAGGATATGTCGTCTCGAGCAATGCCCCGCACCGTCGGATGCAGGCTACAGATGATGCCTCGGCACCAGGCAACGTGACCTGGAGCGACTGGCTTCCCCGGGACCTAAGTAAAAGACGCCAGATCATTAAACCCAGAGACTGGCGCAATTATCCTTATCCCTTCATCTACGGTCAGGCCGATCCTGCTCTTTTCAATCATTCCGCTTGGCGTGATTGCGTGCGACGGGCCTTAGGGACGAGGGATTTTGTTCAGCTAGCTGATGATCGTCTGACGATGGATGATGAATTGCTGGTAGACTACATCTGTAGGAATACCCTACCCCGCCGAGGGATTAGAGCAAAACCTGAACAGATACTAATTACATTGGGTGCCCAAAATGCACTGTGGTTAGCCACGCAATTGCTTGCTCGGCGAGACAGACAGGCAGTGCTCGAAGATCCGGGCTATCCTGATTTTGCCGAGACTCTGCGTATAGTCAACATGCCCACGACTTACATCCCGGTCGACAGTCAAGGCTTGAATCCGGCCTTGCTTCCACAGGAGACTGGACTCGTATTCGTGACACCCAGCCATCACATTCCAACAGGTGTCACCATGCCCGTGTCCCGTCGGGTTGAATTGCTTCGACGTGCGGAGATGCAGGACTTTCTAATCATCGAAGACGACTATGAATTTGAAATGAGCTTTCTCGAACCTCCTTCACCATCATTGAAGTCACTCGATAAGAGTGGCCGGGTGATCTACGTTGGTAGTTTCTCCAAATCGATCTTTCCAGGCCTCCGAGTAGGCTACCTCGTAGCCTCAGAACCATTTATCGAACAAGCGCGCGCACTCAGAGCGATGATGTTACGACATGCGCCTACTCATATGCAGCGGGTCACTGCATATTTCCTGGCGCTAGGACACTACGACGCTCACATCGTTGGCCTGAGGGGTGTCTTCAAGAAGCGCAGGAGTGCGTTAGTCGAAGCTCTGGAAGATTGCGATCTGAGCATTGCTGGGGCGGCACGATACGGAGGATCAAGCCTCTGGATTTCTGCACCGGATCATATCGATAGCATGGAACTGAGCAAGAAACTCGCGACTTGCGGGGTCTTGATCGAACCAGGTCAACCCTTCTTCAACGAACCGCAAGCCAATCGACATTACTTCCGTATGGGGTACTCCTCTATAAATGCAGACAGGATCCCAGAGGGCGTCGCGCTCATCAGGTCACATATACGTTGAGTAGCGATATATGATGTCGTCAATACAGCGACAACGGGCGATATCGACCGCCCCTCTGGGACACTTGAAGTGTCAGTTCCTGATGCTTTGCAAAATCGAGCTGTATTGAAGTGATTGGCACCATCTTGAATGGCAGACCAAGATCTCCAGCTATTTCCCACGATCAAAGGCGACAAGGCACCGGAGTTAAATGAAATAGGGCGCTTCCTCAGAGAGGCGGTCGGCGGAACTGCCATTTTTTAAGCGCGGTCGGCACGGGGACGACCACTGAGCTGCGCTTTCCATCGATCGAGTCCAGGCTAGTTGCAAATACGCCTAGGCGGAGCCATATACAGCATATGCGAATTTCTGCGTGGGTATTTTTGTCAAGGCTGGTCGGTGAGGGACGTGCTCTCTCCCGAAGCGGATGACTCATCCTCAAACCGCAAATATCGCTTCGGGAACCCTTCTAGACATGCGGCTAACTTAAATGTCGCGGCTTTCAAAGGCCCGCGGCGAGGTACTGCCATGTATACTGATACCCGTCACTCCTACGCTGAGACCACCTCTGGCGACTGCATAAGCGGTGCCAATACGACTTCCATTGCACCTAAGCCCGGCGTTTTCGATGTCGTGATGCGAGATCATGCGCAGCCGCTGACATCAAAGCCTCTACTATTATCGTCGTCGATACGCCCTCACAGAACGCGTGGCACTGCACCCACAGATGAACTCCTACCGTTAATACAGTATGGCGCACTGCCTTGGCGCGTTGGTCGATGCGGAAATCTTCGTATTCTTCTAGTCACCTCTCGGCGGCGAGGCCGGTGGATCGTACCTAAAGGTTGGCCCATGGTTGACCGTCCGCCAAGTAAAGCAGCAATGCAAGAAGCACTCGAGGAAGCAGGCGTCATCGGACAGATCAGCTCGACGCCGTTTGGGAGCTTTGAATACCTTAAGACACGACGTAACGGGTCTGAAGTTCGATGTCGCGTTGACTTATTCGGTCTTAGAGTGCGCGGTACCTTGCTCCAATGGCGCGAGAAGGATCAGCGAAGTCGAAGATGGTGCTCGCTGGCGGAAGCCATCCGTTTGATCGATGAGCCTGATCTGAAAAGGTTGCTGTCGAGGGTGGAATTCTGTCAGAGCTCACGAACTCTAATAATGGTCGCTCGTTGATTTCATACGCATTTGACAACATCCAGGAAATGGCCGAAAAGCCGACCATGCTCAATTCCCTGTTCGTCCAATCGGTGAGCTTGAAGGCCAGCTGCAAAATCGGCTGAAGGCCTGGCACCTCTACCTGCAAGTCTGCAAGAGCGGTGCCAGGTAAAGCCGTCGCCTTCTCTTTCCTTGCCACGAGCACCTTTGCCTCCGGATCGACGGAGCATGTTCGTGCGCGATATATTGGACAAACGACATGACCTTCAGATGCAGTTGCACCTTTCCTATCAGCGGCCCGAACAAGATTCCTCGGTTCAAATCATGGGCGGCATCGAATGCCGCAGACATCGAGTTTAGCCTCCCACCACAGGTCCCTGTAAAATCCGAGCAGATGACCATCAGAGTCAAGACGAACGCGGATCGGGATGCGCTTCTAGATAGGATGGCACGAGCCAAGTTGTAACAAGATGCGAGCTGGCGGTGAATTAACTGCCAGCTCCTCGATCCACCGATGGTGGGCAAAGTCGCGTATGTGACCGCGATCAACTTTACGGATAAGGCTATCAATCCCTACATTAGGAGACAGAGCAGTGCGGGAGAAAGTCCGACAAACAACCCGAGGCTAAAAATGATACCGTTTCCAGTCCTTCCTTTGTGATCCTTTGCAAGCTTAGGTGGAGTCATCACCGGCTCCTCAGCCGGCTTCAGCAACTTCCTCTCATCTAGCGCTGTCCGCGCATTGACATCGGCTTCTGGCGCACGCATCTCCCGAACAGGAACTTGGACAAACCATCGATTGGCATCATCAAGCTTCACTTCAAGCCTCATTTCTTCGACAGACAGCATTTCTGCTACAGCCTTCTTGGCAGCAGCCCCTTCGCTTTCAGCCTCAATGAGAAGCGTTTGCTTGACCAGATAGAACGGCACCTGATTCGTCCTTGAAGGTTGTTACACGCATTAGCTTAGCGTGAACCAAGCCCTGGCACATCATCATGCCAGCGGGAAACATTCCACCATCAGTGCTTCTGGTGCTATCGGTGCCGCTTCTGGCGCTATGGAGAATGGCATTTTGTCGCGCTCGGCACCGTTGCACTAATTCGGCACCGGTTTGGCGTCCTGCTCGAGACGAATGTCGCAGTGGGCAGGCTCGACCTTTGCTCCAGATCCAGCGGCCTCTAATAGACGGTTAACCTTGATTTCGCATTAGGATCGACATCTAACGAGGCTCTTGTAGAAGCCCATTCCATGTTCAGGATCACACACATACAGATGTAGTGCCAAGCGGCTTCCAGCCGTCGAGTTGCGCGTTTGCGCCCACCTGATCGACTATCACAATACCGATTGAATAAATTGCCAGCCGCGCCGGGGACAATGATGACCATTGCCATACTTGAACGATCCACCGCTCGCTAAGTCATGGCAGGTCAATTGGCCTGTTCTGGTTATCGGGCAAATGCCGGATGACCTAAGGAACACGTCAATGAATATCCCATTCCTCCGCCTCATATTAAGGCCATTTGCAGACGTATCAGCTTCGGTTCCCCATCCGATTCCCGCGACGGAAGCAGGTGTCTTTCGCTCAAGCGGCGTCGGTGGCGGGCTTAGCAACAACGTGTGCCGCAGCCTGAGAATATCAAATTCTGAATAGCTGCCCGCCTGGCCGTCAAAGGCGCTGAGGTGGCCCGGCTGATCTGCGCCGCTCTGGTTGCAGACGTCGCTGCCGTGGCCGCCTCCCCCCAACAAGAAAGGATCTATAGAATGACGAACAAGAACGAATTCCCCACACTCCAGCGCATTGAACTGGACGCGTTTGCAGTTGACCTTACCGGGTTCCTTGTCGCGAACGGTTTGTGGGCGGCCTTACCTACCAGAGCACAAAACGCTCTGGAGAACACATCTATCCACCTGTGCACAGCAGTCGACCGCGACCAGGACTACCTACTGGCAATTGGGAGCGGCAGCGACGTCCAGTCAGCAGGTCTTGACTGCATCCAGAAGCTAAAATCAAGCCTAGGAACCTCATTTGGTAATAGTCGCTCGACAGCTTTCATCCGGAGCAAGCACAGCCTTTCTGATGGAAGCAGCGCTAGACCTGCGGACGCACTTTCGTCTTCCAATAATGCAATGCCTGCCCATTCTATCGAGGGGTTCTTCGATACCTTACGACGCGTGGCTGCGAACTACGCTTCTCAGCCGAGTGGGCCACAACCTGAACGTTGCACAGAGCAGATTGGCTTGGTGTTCCGACTAGCAATCGCGGACTGCTGGAGATGGAGCGGTCATCGATCTGACTCGCCTGAACGCAGACTGGCGAAAGCAATCACGGCTTATCGTAGCCAACACCCCCTTAGGGCCCTAGGCTGATGGGAGCCGACCATCTGAGGCGCAACTTCTGCGCCTCAGATGGGTTTGGCAGTCACGTCATGAACTTGCTGCCGAGCTTCCCGCATGAGGGTTCAACGGCCGAGACAATTAGATGCTCCTGATCGCACCTCCGTCGCATCTGAAGATGGAACCCGTTGTGTAGCTTGCACGGTCACTGCACAGGAAGGCCGCAAGATCTGAGAATTCTTCTACCGTACCGTAACGCCCTGCAGGTATCGAAGCCATAGACTCCGCCCGAACGGCGTCGATGACGACCCCTTTCCGTGCTGCTGCGGCTTCATCCAGTTGGTCCACACGGCTGGTATGGATCCGACCAGGAACGATCAAGTTGCAAGTTACTCCATCGGCGGCCACTTCACTAGCAAGTGTCTTATTCCAACCGACGATCGCAGAACGTAATGTATTCGAGAGGGCGAGATTGGGGATGGGTTGAACAACCCCCGAGGACGCAATGGTTAGAATGCGGCCCCATTGTGCTTGCCGCATTGCTGGAACTAGAAGATTGCTGAGTTCAATGATGCTGACCAGCATAATTTGCGCCTGCGTAGCAAGCGCGTCAGCTGTGATATCCGTAGCCTTGCCGGGCGCTGGCCCACCGCTGTTGTTAACGAGGATGTCTACCGTCCCCATCACACGCGCTGCATGATCCGCAACCACCTGGGCGAAAGCTTTGTCAGCCATATCTCCCACTACAAAATGTGCCTCGACCCCATGCCGTTGTCGGATGTCTTTGACATGCCTCTCGAGCACGTCACTGCTGCGCCCGCAGAGCAGCACCTCAACTCCTTCAGCAGCAAGTGCGTTAGCCACTCCAAGACCCAGACCACGCGAAGCTCCGAGCACAAGCGCCTTCTTACCTTGAATTCTTAGATCCATTTTTCGAACCTTTTATTGTTTGAAGAGCCTTAGGCAGCAAATCGGAGAACACGCTGCTCGTCGAAAGCGAATTCAACGATGGCTCCGCGCTCATAACCGTCTAATGGAGTCGTGTTCGCTACATTCGCGGTAAACGCGCTGTCGCCGACACGAGCGACTATCTTGCTTCCGGAACCCATGAAGATAACGCTCTCGACCTGCGCCTGTACCGAATGATCAGCCCGTTCGTTCGCGCTGCGAATCCGAACATCTTCTGGCCGAATGCCAAAGGCTCTGCCGGCCTCGTCCCTCAATAAGTTGCACTCCCCCAGGAAGCACGCGACAAAGCTGCTATTCGGCTTGAAGTATAGATCCCGTACCGGTCCCGACTGGACGACCCTCCCCTTCTCCATGATCACGATGGAATCAGATAGATGGAGGGCCTCCTCCTGATCGTGCGTAACGTAGACGATAGTGATCCCAAGCTCTCGGTGAAGCTGTTTGAGTTGAAGCTGGATGGACTGTCGAAGGTTCTTATCCAGGGCTCCAAGTGGTTCATCCATCAAAAGGATATCAGGACGGATTACCAGCGCTCGCGCCAACGCCACTCTCTGTTGCTGACCACCAGACAGGGAACCCGGAAGTCTCTCTGAGTAGTCCTGCATGCTAACCAGTTCCAGGGCCTCGTCGACACGTCTGCGCCGCTCCTGCCCCCGTACATTCCGCATTTCGAGTCCGAACGACACGTTGTCGCGTACTGTCATGTGTGGAAACAGCGCGTAGTTCTGAAATACCATTCCGATGTCTCGTTTCGACACCGGGACATGACTGATGTCGCGTCCGGCCACCTCGATCCTGCCTTGGTCAAACGGTTCGAACCCGGCGAGAACCTTTAGCATGGTGGTCTTCCCCGAGCCTGAAGCGCCGAGGAGGGTGCAAAACTCGCCCGCAGCGATATCAAGTTGGATGTCGTGAAGTACCTGGTAGTTCCCGTAACTCTTGTTAACGCCGACAATGCTGACAGGTCTTCCCTGCAACTCGAAACGTTCCAATGAAGACGTCTTCATGTAGTTGGTCTCCGCGAAAGAAGGAGGTTGATCGCGAGCAAGCTAAGCGTGAGCAGGATAATCATTGCCGATGCTGCGATGATGGTGGGATCGATTTCGTGCGCCATGCCCTCAAACATCACTCGTGGCAGCGTCCGGGAGCGGATGTTGGTGAGGAACAGCGCCAGTACGACATCATCAAAAGACTGGATAAAGGCGAACACAGCACCGGCAATCACGCCGGGCATGATTGCCGGCAGCATGACCCGCCGGAACATCACCGGCCAACTTGCGCCAAGGTTCATTGCGGCAAGTTCTAGGTTCCGATCAAAACCGACAAGAGAAGCACGTACCGTGATGAAGACGTATGGCACCGCCAGCACACTGTGAGCGAGACCCAGCGTTAGCGGACTCCCAGTCATCCCGAGTGGGCTAAGCATGTAGAACAGGCCCACGGACAGAATTATTACTGGGATCACCATTGGAAGAATGAAGATGGTTTCCAGTAGCGGACGAAACCCCTTCCCCACTCGCATCGTACCTATTGCTGCCAGGGTCCCCAGTACGACGGAAAGACAGACTGCTACGCCAGCGGCTTGAAGAGAATTAGAGACGCCTCGAAGCCATTTGGCATCGCTGAAAAGCTTGTCGAACCAGCGCAGGCTGTAGCTGTCAGGCGGAAAGCTCAGGAACGGAGAATTTCCGAGACTCATTGGAAAGATTATGAGGATCGGAGTGATAAGGAAGATAAGGACGGCAACACCACACGCGACCGTCAACCAACCCCCACCTGTACGTCCGTTATTGCCGATCGAGAATTTGGCCGCCGACCCGCGCGATGCGCTTCCAGTTAAAAGCCGCTCCAACCCGAACACTCGTTGGAACACGACAAATATGACGACAGTGCAGAAGAGGAGCACTACCGATAATGCGGCTGCCAAGCTCCAGTTGAGATCGCGATTGATGTTATCCGCGATGAGCATCGCGATCATTTTCTGGCCGGGACCACCCATCAAAGCAGGGGTGATGTAGTAGCCAATCGAGTTCAAGAAGACGATGGTGGCTCCTGCTATCACCCCGGGCGCTGTCAGAGGCATGATGATGCGACGACCAATGCTGTAGGGGCTTGCGCCAAGTCCCTCAGCAGCTTCAAGCAATGTCCGGTCGATATTGATGAAGGCTGCAAAAAGCGGCAGGACCACAAATGGCATCAGCACGTGCGTCATGCCAATGAGGACACCGGATAGATTATAGACGAAGGCTATTGGTTGGTCGATGAGGCCACTTCCGGTCAGAAAGTCGTTCAAAACACCTTTCCGTTGCAGCAGGATTATCCACGCTGTTGTCCGGACAAGAGCACTTGTCCAGAACGGTAACAAGACAACAACAAAGAGAAACTTGCGAACATTTGGAGAGACGGTCGCCAAGAGATAGGCGACTGGGTAGCTCACGACGACGCAGAGTAAGGTGACAAGACCCGAGACTACGAAGGTATTCAACAAAACCCGTCGATATACCGGAACTTCTATGATGCGACGGTAGTGCTCAAGGGTAAGCTGATCATCACCGAAGCTGATCCCGAGCAGCGACAGCACGGGAAAGAAGAACAGGAGCCCAAGGAAACCTAGCAGCGGCGCGACCGCAACCCACGCCCAGAAGACGGGTCGCCTAACTGACAACATTTTCATCCAGAACTATCTCCGACCATCCACAACCTCAGCTCACAAAAAGCTTGCGAGGGTAGTTGGTAAGACGCTCGTATCCCTCCTCAGTGATGTGAATCGTCTCAGACATCCCGAAGCCGCGTGCCAATACATAGGTGTGGAACGTCATTCCCGGCTGGAAGGTCCAAGTAGCCTTCGGTTCTGCTTCCAAAGGCTCACCTCCACTTGGCTGAAGTAGCAGTCCGACCGAATAGAAAGTCTTATTGGTGTAGGTGTCCCTGAGGCCAGCCGAGAGAACACCGTCACGATAGATCGCGTCGGGCACAGTTGCCGCCACACCCGGTCGTACCTCTGCTAGCGCTCGATCCTGTATCTCGATCAACTTCTCTACGACGCGATGGTCCTCATCACTTGCCTCTCCGACGCGTATCGGCCGCATGAAACGAGCATGGTAATGATGGCTGTTGGGTGTGGTCTCAACTTGAACGATATCGCCCTTTGACAACATGCGGTCGGTATATCCTCCATGGAGGTGGAAAGCTCGCTCCCCGGAAGATAAGACGCCTGGACCAGGAAGATCGCTTCCCGCTAGCACCATAGCCGCACATATTGCCGCCGCCATATCACGCTCACTCTTGCCTGCTTTCGCAGTTTCAATTGCGGCCGTCATGCCAGCCTCGGCGGCCAGCGCTGCCTTGCGCTGATAGGCTACTTCTGCAGGGGACTTGATGAGCCTCATTCGGCTGACGAGGTCTGAACAATCGACAAACGCTGCACTCGGCAAATTGGCTGATATCGCTTCATAGCGTTTTACCGAAAGTGGCCAAGCGGCCATCTCAATACCGAGACGGGCGGAAGAACCTATGCGTGATGCAATGGCTTCTGCGGCCACGACATTCTTGTCGTCACTGTCAGTCCACATAACCCGATCGGGATACACGCACGTAGCATCTAGATAATATTCCTCGACGTCGCGACAGAACAACGTTGGATCGCCAGATGCCGGAATGATTGCAAATTGGAATGAACTGTAGCCTCGCGTAAAATACCCTGTAAGATACGTTACCGTCTCCGGCTGAAATGCGAGCAGTGCATCTAAGTTACGTTGGTTGAGTTCTGCTTGTACCCGCTCAACGCGGCTCTTGTATTCTTCACGTGCAAACCAGGGAGAGTCGATAGCCATGCAATGTCTTTCTCATCAGGCGGAGATTTTACGATTGACGGCGCGGGAATCGGAGTTCCCGCGCCCCTCACAATGCTACTGTTGAAGCATGGCGGTGTATTCTTCCGAGGCCATGGTCGCATTATCCGCCCACCATTTGATGTCCATGAAGATCGCATTCTCAAGACGCTCTGGCGTGGACGGCAACCGGGCTTTGCGTTCATCGTCGATGAACTCCCACGCCTTTTCGGTTACTGGCCCGTAGGCGACATACTCACTAAAGCGAGCCTGAGCCTCTGGTTGAACGACGTAGTTGAGGAACTTGATTGCTTGCTCCCGGTTGGGCGCTCCACGGGGGATCATGAAGTAACCTACCTGGGCAATTGACTCGGCCCACGACATCTCGATGTCCAGACCTTCGTCTATCCCAGCTTGGAAGCGCCCATTCCAGCCCAGTGCCATTACGACTTCACCGCTGCCGATAGCCTGGACAGGCTGGGCCCCGCTCGACCACCAGATAGCCACGTGATCTCGCAGCGAAGCTACCTTCTTGAGAGCCCGCTGAAATCCTTCTGGCGTTCCCAACACAGCGTATACTTCGTTAAATGGAACGCCATCAGCGAGCAGAGCGGCCTCGAGTACTGTTGCCGGCTTGTCTGGCATCGCGCGTTTGCCAGGAAACTTCTCAACGTCCCAAAAGTCGGCAAAGGTCTGCGGCCCCCCGTCAGGGAATGCGTCCTTGGAGTACCCGATTACCGTTGAAAAAATCTCGGTAGGTACTCCATATTCATTCTTCGCACCTTCGATAACGTGGCTTTGATCTACCATGTCAGCCGTAATCGGCTCGAATAGGTTATCGGCAACGCCTCGCATGATAGTTGAACCGCCGCCCGTGACGACGTCCCACTCCAAGGAGTTGGTCTCTACCATCGCCTTAATGCGAGCAACTTCCGGTTCGGTGTCCTCAATTATTTCTATACCAGTCTCTTCGGAGAATGGATTGAGCCAAGCCTTGACGATAGCCTCCTGATAGGTCCCACCCCAGCTTGCAAACACCATCTCCTCGGCCTTTGCAGCATTTGAGCTTAACGCAAGCGCTCCGCTGATCAGCAATACCTTGAATAGTCTCATTTTTTGTTCCCTCTTCGTTTTAGGTTGCCCCTACCAGACCATTTTCTGGCCTAGCTTTCGCGGATGCTGCTGCAAGCACGAAATCTGCGAATTTCTTCAAGGATGTTTTGGCGGTCGCCGCCTCGTCAGCTGTGCGGTTCAGCTCATCGATATCCGCGCCATCCTTCAGAAGGCGCTCGCGATTTTGCTCGAACCAAACACTTGACTGCTCCAGCGTTATCTCTGGATGTCCTTGGATGCCCCAGATGGCCTGATCGCGATACCGCCAAACTTGGTTTGGACACAGGTCAGAGGAGGCAAGGATCGTCATGTCCGGATGGTCGTGACGAACCTCGTCATTGTGCCAGACATACATGTAAACCTCGCTTCCCCATTCGTTGGTGATCGCATCGGTTTTGGCGGCCGAAGTGGTGGGAAGCCATTTGAACCCGACCTCACAGAAAGGTCGGCGGAAGACTTGTTCTTTCCCACAGAGTGCAGAGGCCAGTATCTGGCTGCCGAAGCAGATCCCAAGCATAGGAAGCTTCAATTCCGCAGCCTCTCGGATCAGCAGGTGCTCACGGCCGATGAAGGGGACATCCTCGTACGCGCCATGGGCACTGCCTGACAGAAAGATTCCGTCATAGATGTCGAGATCTTCAGGAAATTCGCCGTTGTATGCCCAGAAGCGATCGACGCTAAGGCCATACTGTTCAAAGCGTTCGTCCAGTTTTGCGACAGATTTCTGACTGGATCCATTTTGGAGGTAAAGTAGTCGCGCCATTCGCTTAAAGCCTTTAGTTAGAAGCCCATCATCGACAAGCGCTTGACTTGGCGAGCAAGAAGAGTCTCGATCTCTTCGAGATCGCGAGATGTCAGCTTTGGACCGGGCCGGCGGATATGAGCATTCTCAATCGCCCCTCGTTGGCAGAGCACATGCTTTCGGATGGCGAGACCGAGCCCCGGCTGCTGTTCGTAGCGTGCCAAGGGGAGATAGCTGTCAAACAGGTCGCGAGCCCGCTCGTGCTCACCCTTTTGGGCCAGATCAACGACCCCAACCATCATCTCCGGATACGCAAAGCCCGTCATCGCACCGTCAGCACCGCGCTCCATCTCCTCGGGAAGGAAAAGCCCACCGTTTCCAACCAGAATTGAGACGCGCTTGGCACCATCCGCCTCGGCGGCTCGAAGTGCCGTGATTTTAGAGAGACCCGGCCAGTCCTCGTGCTTCAGCATTACAGCGTTGCGGTTATCCGCAAAGATCCGCAATAGAACAGACGACGAGATGACCACATTCGTAACGAGGGGGAAATCTTGCACGACGAAGGGGGTATCCGAGCCGATTACCTCGGCGGCTTGTCCAAAATAGCCGTAGACTTGCTCATCCGTCCGCAGTGATGACGGCGGTGCAATCATTACGCCAGCCGCGCCTGCATCCATGACTGTAGAGGTGAGATCTCGCATAGCCGCAAAGCCTGGCGCAGACACACCGACAACGACCGGCATATCCGGAGCGGCTTTTATGACGGCTCGAGCAAACGCGGCACTTTCATCTTGAGACAACTTGGGCGCTTCACCCATCATTCCCAAGATGGTTAAGCCTGAAGCCCCGGCCTCCCGGTAAAAATTCACCAGTCGGTCTACACCTTCAAGATCAAGCGCACCATTTCCCTTGAAAGGCGTGACAGCAATCACATACACACCTTGGGAATTACTATCGATCCTATGCATTATCACCCTACAAAGCTGTTGATTATTCCATCTCTCGCATTCGCGATGTGCTCAGCCATCAGCCGACCAGCGCTATCCGCGTCGCGCCTCTCCAGAGCATCTATGATCGCGAGGTGTTCGCGGATGCCAGGCTCGAAACGAGAGGGGATCCGCTTCATGCCAAAAATCTTAGTTCGTTTACGTAGGTTTTCGACGGTCTGCGCGAGGTACTTGTTCGACGCGGCCTCCGCGATCCCAAGGTGAACGATATCGTCCGTGCTCCAGTGCTCATCGGGACTGGCATCCTCGTTATGAAGCAGCGCTTCGACTGCGTCGCGCATAGCGTCTAAGCTGGCTTTACTGATCTTTTCAGCAGCCAGTCGCGCCGTCTCACGTTCGATGAGGATACGGGCTGAGATGATCTGCAGGATATCCTGCAGATCTACCTTGCTGACGGTTGTAGTGCGTCCAGAACGGACGAGGTAACCCTCGCCCTCTAACCGTCCCATGGCCTCACGAACAGGCGTACGGGAAATACCTAGTAGGTCTGACAGACGACGATCATTCAAGACCGCGCCGCCTTTCAAATCGCCGGAAAGGATCATTGCGGCAATTCTCTCATAAGCGTCATGAGATAGCCCCTTCACATCGCCGACCTGCATATGACCCTCGCACCGTTACTCGCATACAATTGGTATACCATTGGCCGACCACGTCAACCCGTTCATGTGAAATTTGCGAGGTGAGCGTCTTGACCGCACGGTCGCGCATTACTGAGCAGGCGCATCGGGAATCCGAGATGAGCTGGGACGTGTCGTGTAGGTTTGAAACGCACGAACCAGTTGGCGTGATGGGCAATCGCGTGAAAGTGCTGGGCTAGGCTTTGACGACTCGAGCTTCAACCGGGAGGCGGGAAAAACAAGGTTCTTGAAATGAAGCTGAGCAACCGGCTGCCGGTCAATCTACCGAGAGTTAAAGGAGCTCCGCATAGAGGGCAGGACGAGCACAAGGTCGACCTCGTTAGGATCCTGATCCGCAACGGAATTTGGGATGAGTTGCATCCAGACGTGAAGAAGAGGGTCGAGGAGCGAGGACGACCATGGCTATCGGTGGCCATGGATGCTTATTCTCGCTCGATCCTGGGCATGCGTCTGCTCTACGATGATCCTAACGGGCAGTCCGCTTTAGATACCCTTGCAATGGCTGTTCGGGAGAAGGACGGAGAAACTGCTCTTTCCGGCGCTGTAACAGGATGGCCCCAGTGCGGCAGACCTCGTGCAGTCCACACCGACGCAGGCTCGGCCTACATCTCGCCTGAGTTTCAGGCAGCGGTATTTGCGCTGACAGATCGGCATGTGATCCCACCATCCAAGCACCCTCACCTGCGGGGGCGAGTCGAGCGGTTTTTCCGAACGATCAACCAGCGATACATGAGCCTCTTCAGTGGACGGACGTTCTCGAACGTTCTTCTTCGCGACCAATATGATTCAGTGAAGCATGCTCACCTTGAGCACGAAGAACTGGCTAACTGAACTGCCCCCCATTTCGACCGGACATTCGGCATAAGCAGAAAGGCTCAAGCACAGGCTTGAGGACAGGCTTATGTCTAACGAGTATCGACACGTTGAATTGCTGACGGGTGATGTCCGTCGTAGGCGGTGGACAACCGAGCAGAAGCTGACGATCATCGAGCAGAGTTTCGAACCTGGCGAGACGGTATCGTCCACTGCTCGCCGCCATGGTGTTGCGCCCAATCTGCTTTACCGGTGGCGCAGGCTCTTGAGCGAGGGAGGTGCTGCAGCCGTGGATTCTGACGAGCCGGTTGTCGGCAATTCGGAAGTGAAGAAGCTGGAGGATCGCGTCCGCGAGCTGGAGCGCATGCTCGGCCGCAAGACGATGGAGGTCGAAATCCTCCGCGAAGCCCTTTCCAAAGCGGACTCAAAAAAACGGATATCGCGGCCGATCTTGTTGCCGAAGGACGGTTCCCGATGAAGACCGTCGCCGACACGCTGGGCGTATCCCGTTCCAACCTCGTGGAGCGGTTGAAAGGCAGATCAAAGCCGCGCGGCTCCTATCACAAGGTCGAGGATGCAGAGCTTCTGCCCATCATCCGCAGGCTGGTGGATCAAAGGCCAACCTATGGCTATCGGCGGATCGCCGCGCTCCTCAATCGCGAGAGGCGAGCCGCCGATAAGCCTGTCGTCAACGC
The DNA here is from genome assembly GCF_044142885.1 of Pseudorhizobium flavum. Classification (NCBI taxonomy): domain Bacteria; kingdom Pseudomonadati; phylum Pseudomonadota; class Alphaproteobacteria; order Hyphomicrobiales; family Rhizobiaceae; genus Pseudorhizobium; species Pseudorhizobium flavum. The sequence continues at coordinate 13,983 of NZ_JBIOKZ010000012.1, read as the reverse complement.
CAAGCGGGTTCATCGCATCATGGGCAATCACGCCATGCTGCTAGAGAAGCATACGGCCGTTCGCAAGGGCCGCCTCCACGACGGCAAGGTGATGGTGATGCGCTCCAACCTGCGCTGGTGCTCGGATGGACTGGAGTTCACCTGCTGGAATGGCGAGGTCATTCGCCTCGCCTTCATCATCGACGCCTTCGACCGCGAGATCATCGCCTGGACGGCGGTCGAGAATGCAGGCATCTCCGGCTCGGACGTGCGCGACATGATGCTGGAGGCGGTCGAGAAGCGGTTCGCAGCAACCCGAGCCCCGCACGCAATCGAGCATCTCTCGGACAATGGCTCGGCTTACACCGCGAGGGACACGAGGCTGTTTGCCCAGGCGCTCAATCTGACGCCCTGCTTTACGCCGGTGGCCAGTCCGCAATCGAACGGCATGTCGGAAGCCTTCGTCAAAACCCTGAAGCGGGACTACATCCGCATCTCAGCACTACCGGACGCCGAAACGGCGCTTCGGCTCATCGACGGATGGATCGAGGACTACAACGAAATCCATCCCCATTCCGCGCTCAAGATGGCTTCCCCACGGCAGTTCATCAGCGCTAAATCAAACTAGCCGACATGTCCGGTGAAACGGGGAGCACTCCACCAAGCGATCTGGGGGCAGGATGATCTGGACGAACGTTTCGGAGTTCGGGTGCTCGAATGGTGCCAGCATCTGCAGTGTAACTTTTAAGCTGACTGATGGTGAGCCACAGGAAGTTGTCTTTGAAGAGATCGAGACAACGAATGGGGACAGGGGGCTTGTCTTTGCCGCAGCCCGCCAGCAAATTTACATGGCTCGTAGTGGACTTGAAACCAGCGACGGATTGTCAGAAGAGCAGGATATCGCACTTCCCTTCAATTTCTACCAACTCACTGGCTGCTTACGCCGATAACCACTAGGCCCAGCCTTCGATGGCCCGACAGTTGTCACCGATCATGCCCCGCATCCGTTCTATCCATTAGTATTTCAAAGATAACGATACCAAGTCGGCATTACACGGATCATATGCAATCCGAGAGGATATCTGAGGGAGAACGAGCACGTCGACTTCATGAAGGTGGTTGAAGTCTGAGGGTACCTTTATCGGTGCTGACTGGTTCTGCGTTGCTACCTTGCCAGCAGCGCATATTGCTCGCGCAGGCGGGCCTTCATGGGATCAGTGAACCGACCTGCAATAATCGGCTTGCCATTGGATGAAGTGAAATAGATTGGAGACCACGGCAAAGTCTGAGTATCGCTGAGATCGAAGACGGTATCGACGCTGAGGCCGCATACATTCTTCTCCTCAGTGTCATTGACGTGGAAGCCCTGTGGCGGATCGAACTTGTCGATTTGCTTCGTCCCATAGATCACTTCAATCCATCCCACCCGATACGTTCGTCCTTTTATCGGCGTTTCGTGGGTGAAAGATCTGCGAACAAGACAGGGCCGCGGCACTGGGCCAGGCGAACGTCCATGTTGCTTATATGGGTATTTGCACCATACGACATCGAACACCTGAGGCAAAGCCACCAGGTTGAGATCAAAGATGTCGTCAGGGCCTAGATTTGGCAAACTTTACCAGCCGGACTCGCCAGCTGGCACGAGATCGTCGGGAGTTGGGCCAAAACGCGCCTCAACATCCTTCTTCAGCGCTGTTTTCCATTTGTCCAACGGCATGCCGTTATAGTCGTGCTGTGCTTTCGCAACTTTGGCCTTGATACGGGCATCGCGAAGCTGAGAAACCTCCACGCCACGGCCATCAGCCTTAGGCCGACGGGTGCGATATTGGGTTACTAACTTACGGACAGCCATATTATCTCCAAAGGAACCAACTCATCTAAGGTTCCAACGTCGGTCAAGCATAGCTGTTCCGACCGGATCGAGCAATCCCGTTGGCAACGACACTGAAACCCGCTGTAGACCTTACATATACCTTCAATGTGCCCCGAACAAGGACGGGCATCAACCCGCTCTCGTATCTGGTGCCCCTACACCCTCACCACAGGCACCTCTGAGAGCCTCGTCGTATACCTTGGCGACCGCATCTCAGCCTTGACCTCAAACGGCCGCCTGAAGCCCTCACTACCAACGACCAGGGCCTTCTTCCCGAACCTGTCATTGACGGCATCTAACGCCTGCATCAGGCGAGCATCCCTCGGCCGATTGATGTCGAACAGCAACTTGGGAGCATCCTCCTCACGCAATAAGTCATCCAGTATGATGCCTGCCTTGGCATATGCATGTCCATTCCCGCGGCGGTCACCTTTCCACGCTTTCTGGATGCACATGCTGGCAGCCTGCACGAGATCGAACGTGTTGCTACTCATCGGCTTCAATCCGATCGTTCGAGATGCCGAATGCTGGGGGCCATTTGAAAACGGACTGGTGTGGAAGAAGGCCGTCAACTGCCCTGCGACGAGGCCATGTTGACGGAGTTTCTCGGCCGCTCTGGTCGCATGAGATGTGATCGCTTGCATCAGGGTATCTAAGTCGCGCATAGGCTCCCCGGCCGACCGGGTGACCGCCATACCTTTGCGCTGTGGTTCGACCTGCTCAATGTCCAGACATCGCACTCCCTGAAGTTCTGCCACCAGTCGCTCGAGCACTACAGTGCCAATCTTCCTTGCCAATTGCATCGGAGTGTTGCGGAGCTGGGATACTGTTGTAACCCCTTGCGCGATCAGCTTAGCCTCTGTTTGGCGGCCGACACCCCACACCTCGCCGACGGCTATACGGTCCATACACCAGGCGGCCACACGCTCGTCTGTGAAGTCGCAAACACCACCAAAAATCGGATTCTTCTTGGCGGCATGGTTTGCGAGCTTTGCGAGGGTCTTGGTCGGCGCAATACCCACGCACGTTGGGATGCCAGTCAGCTCTTTGACGGTTGTTCGCATTTCGGTGGCTTGTTTCAGGTACCGATCGCCGAAGCCGCCGAGATCGACGAAGGTCTCATCGATACTATAGATCTCGTATGAGGGCGAGAACTGGCTGATGGCATTGACGACCCTGCGGCTCATGTCGCCATAGAGCGAATAGTTGGACGATAGCGTCCGGATCCCGTGGGCGGCAACCTTGCCCCTGATTTTGAACAGTGGCTCGCCCATTTTGATGCCGAGAACTTTGGCCTCCTCGGATCTTGCAACTGCGCATCCATCATTGTTGGAAAGCACGATGACAGGCACGCCGATCAGCTTGGGGTCGAACGTACGTTCGCAACTGACGTAAAAATTGTTGCAGTCGATGAGGGCGATTGGTTCTGGCATCCTCTCACCTCAAGAAAAAGGGCGGCTTGGTAACATTACCAAGCCGCCTGAGGTGACAATCGAAGGATTTCCCACATGTCTGGTGTGAGGAGTGCCTTCTACGACGAGTCCCGGAAGAGCGTCAATATGCGTTTCCATGATAATCAATCAACTGAATATCGACGAACAACACCAGCAACCACTCCCCAGATTTCCGTGCTGTCAGTCACTGGGATTGGAATGAATTCGCGACCTCGGGACTTGGGATCGAGCCAGTATCGGCCGTCTCGCCGAGCCAGCTTTTTGACCGTTATAGAGCCATCGACCAAGGCCAGTACGATCCGCCCGACCCTCTTCTTGCCAGCGCGATCCACCGCGATCAGATCGCCATCTTGGATCCCCTCGTCCAGTAGACTGTCCCCACAGACCCTCCACCAGAACGTGGCTGAGGGGTGCCTTACGATCCACGCGATGGGGTCAATTTCGTCTTCGAGATCATCAGCAGCGGGTGATGGGAACCCAGCAGGCACAAGGATGCCCGAAAGCGGCACAGTCGTGCCTACACAGGAAATTGGAACGGGAATGATAGGTATGTCTGAGTTGTCCATGATATTCGAACATAACGCGAACAAACAGGACTCTCAATCGGGGTTCACATGAATTTTCATCGGCTCTGATGGCAGACGCTGATTCACGCTGCCTGCTTTGAGACGACGGCTTCGCCGCGACTACCATCTTCCCCAAGGCTCTGGAGAACGCGACCATTCTCTACCGTATGACATCAAACTGCCTCGCTCTGGGATGTCCCGATCGCGGAAGTTGAGGCCATAGTGCGAAAACTAGCATCCGAGCCAAAATCACCTTGAAGTCTATCCGATAGCCCTTAGACAGGTCCGTTCAATCCTAGGAGCCCTGATTTGTCCGAAATAGATCGCACCGAAGAACTTGTCAGTCTCACGGCCGACGTTGTCTCTGCTTATGTCCAAAAGAACGTCGTCCCCGCCGCCAGCCTGGCCGAGCTCATCGCCTCGGTACACGCGTCCTTCAAGGCTCTAGGAACTGGATCCGCTGTCCAGGTTGCGGAAGAAGTGCGCCAGCAGCCTGCTGTCCCAATCAAGAAATCGGTTAACCCCGAGGCGATCACCTGTCTCGAGTGTGGCAGAGGCTTGAAGTCCCTGAAGCGCCACCTGTCCACCCACCATGAGCTTTCGCCTGAAGAATATCGGGAAAAGTGGCGGCTTCCCAAGGATTACCCAATGACAGCGCCGGAGTATTCTGTGGCTCGCTCTAAACTCGCGGTGTCGTCAGGTCTCGGGCAAAGGCGGCTAAAGGCCCCATCGGCCAAAAAGAAAGCCTGATCTGTCGGCGCTTTAGCCGCCGCGTTTTTGTGCCTTGCTTGGCCAGGTGAGACAATTGCCTCCGAATTGAAATCGGAGGCAACCATGACTTCAAAACCAAACCTTCACGAAAACATCGACGCTGTTGTCATCCTGACCAGGACAGATGGCAGCGAATTCCGCATGCCTGGGAGCTTCAAGCGCCTCCTGGTCGAGGCCTTCTCAGACATCGCCGAAGCCAACAGCACGGCTATTGTGCCAGGGGAACTTCCAGGCGACCATTTGATTAGAGGCTGAATCCCTCTCATCAATTCGGGCGGTTTCCCCCGGTTTCCCGCCCGATCCCCAGCAGCCTGATCCCCCCTCCCCGGCTGCTGGGGAAACCTTTTCAGGCCTTACGGGCTTCCAGCCGTCGCTTGCCGCGGTCGACATAGTCAAAGCCTCTCAGGAGAGAATTGAGAGAGACGCTGAGGGAAGAGTACCGTTATGGATTCCCTCCCCTATTTCTGTCGGCCAAAACTGTCGGCTATTGACATATATCCAAAATAGGGATATAATAATCTTGCAAACTTAAGAAATGGGGACGCGCGTATGACTTACCTGAGGACAGCTATCACTCTCGCCGAGGTTACGAAAACTAATGCTCTGGCCGCCCTTCCACCCGCTACAGGCTTCGAGAAGGAGGGCCCGCTTTATGACCGAGTATTCGGGGCATACGGTACCTCCATGCTGCGATGGCTACCGTCGAGCGTAAAAACTGCGAGTTCGAGCTGTCTCAGGCCAGCAAACTGTCGGACGACCTCGACCGCCTGCTTACTAAATTGGAATCCTCGCGCTACGAATTGGCGGATTGACTCCCATTAATTTCGTCACCACTATGCACAACCATTATAATGATGTGAATAACAACAAGGGATTTCAAAACATCAAATTTGGAGAACATAAATGAGCACCAACATCAATGAAACCAACCTCGTAGCAGCCACACCAGTCGCCCTGTCGATCAATGGAGAAGCCAAAAGGGGTTATTACAACGAAATCACATCCATTAAGAACCTGGACGGCAGCACGACGAGCGCATCCGAGATTCTAAAGCTCTTCGAAGGCGTGCTGCCCGAGAGCTTTGTTGAATTCGACAAGAAGATGCGTGGCGATAGCCTGAACCTCGATGTCTACGGATACGACGCTGAGCAGGGTGTTGCCGTCATCCAGATCCGGCATTTCTTCAAGCGTTACGCCAAGGGCTTCGCGAACATCCATAAAGATTACGTTCTCGTCGGCCGGAATGAGATCACCAATGAGCTCTTCAGGCATCCGGTATCTGCGCATGCTGTCCACGCTGGGATCCGTAAAGATGAAGACGATCCGGTTTCGGCCGTCCGGTCAGCGCAGCGTTGGATGTGGGGTGTCAATGACAAACAGTTGGCAGCAGGTGTTCGCCAGGGCGATGTCCTCATGGTGCCTGCTTCGAAGCCAGCAAATGCCGATAAGATCGAAGCCGAAAGTGTTGTGGTCGGCGGATCCCATGAGGTTCGTTCAAACGAATTCCTGAAATCCAGCAAGGGCATGATCTTCGCGTTCGCACCGCGTATCAAACACACCAAGGATCAGCACGACATGGTCTTCGCCAATGAAGACCGCTGGTATTCAATTCGTGTGGCCGAGGAAGCTTCCACATGGGAATGGGGAGTGCGGTTGGGGGACTGACACCGCCCATGGGAGGGGCATCAAAAACCCTCCTCATACCAGTAGAGATAATTAAAACCACGATAACGATAGCCCTTGGAGGGCGACGATTTGGAGAGATAGAAGCAATGCAAACTTGGCTCGATAACTACATTCTAGGCTCATCTGCTCGATTCCACGAAGGTGTGGAGACGAAGAACGCCGTCTACAAGCAATTTCCGAAAGTCGCGGTAAAACCTGCGCCGTTGACACCACTCATGAAGCAGGCATCCGTAAATGACGGTGCTGCGTTCCGGTGGTTTACAGAACTCCACGAGGAAGGCGGGACCGCAGCTGACCTGACGGGTGTTACGGACAGCGAAATCCCATTTCGCATTGCCTTGCTTCCGTTCTTCAGAGATCGCCCTGGCATCCCAAGACCTTTGGCGGCCCAGCTCGATCATGAGGTCATCAATAATTTCAGACACGCTGGCATCACTGAGGATATCAGGGCTGCCGGCACGGCATCACTCGAGGATGGCCAGTTAGTTTATCTGGATTTGATGCCTTTCACTTACGAGCTTGAGATCGGTGTATTCAAAGAACCCGCGTTCTCAGAGGGGATCTTCCTCAGGGCGATTTTCATGAAGAACGTGCAGTCCTCGAACCCTGAATTTTGCGCCGTCTTTTCTGGCCGTGAGCGGTCAGGTCACCGCATGATTGGTTGGGGCGGCTGTATGCCAAAAGCGGTCGATTTCATCCATTTTGAGGTCACAGACGACGGGACAAAGGAAACGCGGGTGACGACGGATGAGGCCCTTGGAGCGACCCTTACAGCGATCGAAGATTTCACGTTTCTGACGCTCGCCTATATGCAGATCGAACAAGAAAACCGCCCTGCCCCGTTCGAGCAGCTTCCCTACCTGCCGATCGATGATCCGCGTCGTTTTGGGCGGAAGGCAAAGCAGGCGGCCAAGAAATTCAGCCTGTTTTCGATGGTAAAGGTGACTGGTGAGAACCTCGGCCGAGACTTAACGCGCAGGCAGCAGTACGACAGGGATCCAGATGCCCCTCCCCTGCCCCGTGATCGCAATCGCCGTCATACCGTCCGCGGACATTTTCGACTGCAGGCCGTGGGTCCAGGCTGGAGGCACAGGCGGCTACGGTGGATTGCGGGATTTGATCGTGGAGATATCAATTCCACACCGGTTACCAAGATCCGGGCTTTGACACGTCACGCAGAAGGCCAGCCCGCAGCGCCAGCATAATTGGCGTTAGGCAATAATACAGCGCCGTAAAACCGTCGGCGCTTGTATTGAGACCCAATAAGGGATATAATGGTGGATAATAATAAAGGATTTTGGGGACTGGGATGAGACATACTGACAACGTGAAACGCAAGCTACAACTAGCGAAGATCAAGCAAACGACAGGGTGGACTGCCGACGAAATGGCTGGGATCGCCGGAATCGCGCCGTCTACCATGGCGACCTATGTGAAAGGTACAGAGACACTTGTGCTGTCCGACCTGTTGAATGTCGAGCCTGGAAAGCTGGCTGACTTCATTTCTGCGAACAAAGATCACGCAATCGAACTGCTCAAGGACAATGGCATCCAAGCTCGAGCAGCCGAGGACCGTGTCAACAATTACCTCGTGAAAGCGGAACTCGGCCTCACGCGCCAGTACAAGGCACTGGCTGCTATCTTCAGCATGGAGATCGATGAAGCCAAGACATTCTTGAAGCATGATCCCGCCAAGGCTGCTGAAATGTTGAGCTCGATCACCAATACCAAGCTTGCTGTCGCCAGAAAGAGAATTGATGACCTCCTCGCCCAATCCGCGGACAACGGGCTGTCCAAAATCGCCAACGCCCCTAGCCAGGAGGTCTTGGATAGACTCATGGCTGCAATTCCTGAGTATGCATGGGCGATCATCCACCAGGCAGCCAGGGTCTTTGCTGACGATGGATTGGCGAGAGAAGACTTCCTGAAGGATGTCGATCATCAGCTCAATGGTTTTGCCCTGTTGGCTGAGGTTGGAGATCCCGGCTCCGTGACCATCAGAATTAACGGGCAGCCTCGCCGTATTGGCCACGAACTTGCTACGCCATCGTTCGGACATCTGCACCATGAGCTGGATGGCAAATCGCTGGAGGATTGCAGATCCGCCATCAGAGAGAAGGCGTGGGATCGCTATCTGGAACTGGTGGTGACGCCAGGTGAGTTGTCCATCCCTGAGAAGCGCGATCTCTATGCAAAGCTGGTTCGGCTGCAAGGCCTTCGATATTCGGACCTCGGCGCATACATAAATGTAAGTGAACACACGACGAAGAAGTGGGCAGTCGATTCAGAACAGGAGGCCGTCGGGGGCAAAAGATACCCTTCGCATCCGCCTGCCGACGTTCTTGAAGTGTTGGCGATCAGTGGCCTCCAATGGGCATCGAATGTGGTCTCCAACGCGCTCGGCGATAGTCGAAAAAAGAAACCTATCGAGTTTCAGCCCTTGGTGCCTGAGGAATACTGGGCGGCAATTGCCCGGCTTAAGCCAGTCAATGCTGTCGAGATTGATCGCGGGGATCAGCCGAAGCGTGGGCGTGGGCGGCCTAGGAAAGTGACGGCTTAGGAGTAGTTGTCATCGGGGCTTCTGAAGTCCTCCGCGGTCGATTTCTTTGATGGCTATAAGCCCGCAATTTGACAGCCGTGCAGATTGGCAAAAAGGCGTGCAAACAGAAACGGTTAGTGGCTACAGCGTAAGCTCCCATTCCCCGATCAGACTTTAAGGTCCCATAAGACCCCCAGCCTCTTTCTGCTTCTGTTGAAAGAGCTGTCCACGGGTTAACCTTTCGTTAACGAAAAACTTCTTGCTGGAATCGGAGAATCGGGTTCAAATCCCGGTTGCGAAGCCATTTGCTTCGGAAAAGCGTTACTCCGGGTTCAGCAGAAAATGAATGTGATGCCAGATCACGACTTTGATGTCGATTTTGACGAGGAGATCCTCCGCCAGGGAGAGCTCATCTCGGATAAATTGAACATGTTGAGGATCGAGCAGTATCCTCCGAATGCTCAAAAGGGCCTGCGGCTATTTTCGTCTGCTGAAGTAGCTGACTTCCTCGGCGTAAGCCAAAATCATATCAAGAAGCTGCATCTGGACGGCAAAGGCCCCTCCCCTGAGGTCTCGCCCTCTGGCCGTCGCTCATACACGGCTCAGCAGATGCTTGAACTGCGTCACTATTTGGACAAGCACGGTCGTTCCGACTTCAAACGGTATGTACCTCACCGCCGCCAAGGTGAAGCGCTTCAGGTCCTCTCTGTAGTGAACTTTAAGGGCGGCTCAGGAAAGACGACGACCGCTGCCCACCTGGCGCAATATTTGGCCCTTACAGGCCATCGCGTCCTTGCCATCGATCTCGATCCCCAGGCTTCTCTGACTTCGTTGCATGGAATCCAGCCTGAGTTGGATAAGAATCCGTCGCTCTACGAAGCACTTCGGTATGACGATCAGCGGATTTCTATTACCGAGATCATTCGGCCGACGAATTTCCCAGGCCTGGATATTGTACCTGCGAACCTTGAGCTTCAGGAATACGAATACGAAACGCCTTTGGCAGCCTCGAACAAGAACTCGCCGGAAGGCCGCCTTTTCTTCACTCGGATATCGACGATCCTGAAGGAAGTCGACGACCGTTATGATGTCGTTGTGATCGATTGCCCGCCACAGCTTGGATATCTCACTCTCACGTCCCTGACGGCCTCAACTTCGGTTCTCATCACGATCCATCCCCAGATGCTCGATGTGATGTCCATGAGCCAATTCCTGCTCATGCTGGGTGGTATTCTGCAGTCGATCAAATCCGCAGGGGCGACCGTCAAGCTCAAGTGGTTCCGGTATCTGGTGACGCGCTACGAGCCGACCGATGGACCACAATCATCAATGGTGGGTTTCCTGCAGGCAATGTTCAGCAACAGGATGCTGAAAAACCAGATGGTGAAGTCCACGGCGATCGCCGACGCTGGTATCACAAAGCAGAGCGTCTACGAAATCGAGCGGTCCCAGTTCACGCGCTCCACCTATGATCGGGCCATCGAAAGCTTGAATGCCGTCAATGGCGAAGTCGTCTCACTGATCCATAAAGCATGGGGGCGCAAATGATGATTTTGACAGCCGTGCAGAATGGTAATTTCACTAACAAAATGAAGATGATGAAGCCTATTTCAGGAGGTTTCAATGGCTAGAAAAAACCTGCTGGCAAGTGTGACAGCATCAATCAAGGGCGACACGGCCCCAGCCGAAGTTTCCGAAGCCAGAGCTGATTACACAAAGCGCGGTGCTTCACGTTCAATGCTGCAGTCGCTGGACGAGATGGCAGAGGCCAGTCTCAGAATGATTGGCGGAGAGACGGTTGTTTCTCTCGATCCCAATCTCCTTGATGGCTCCTTTATCGCCGATCGCATTGGTGAGCAGGCTGATGACTTCGAAGCTCTCAAGGAAGCTATCAGGAAGAGTGGGCAGTCCACGCCCATCCTGGTCCGTCCTCATCCGGACGCAACTGGCCAGTACCAGATTATCTTCGGGCATCGACGTGCCAAGGCTGCCCGCGAGCTTGGAATTCAGGTTCGTGCTGTCATCAAGCAGATGGCTGACATCGAGCATGTCATCGCTCAGGGGCAGGAAAACACCGCTCGAGCTGACCTGACCTTCATTGAGAAGGCACTGTTTGCCCGTCGGCTTCTTGACCGCGGCATGACCAAAGAAGTCGCCAAGTCTGCGCTCACAGTCGACGACACGCTTCTTTCCAGAATGCTGTCGGTCGTTGAGACGGTTCCAGAAACCGTTCTCGAGGCCATTGGAGCAGGGAAGGGGATCGGCCGAGATCGTTGGGAAGAGTTGAAAAAGCTCGTTCTGATTCCAGCGAATACCAGCAAAGCTGTTGAGTTCGTTGCATCCGAGGAATTCAAGGATGCGCAGGGGAGGGGAGAGGGCTTCAATCAGTTGCTCGCTCACCTGAAAGTCAAAGCAAAGAAGCCGAAGAGGGCCGGGAGCTCGGCCGCAGCAGATGCCTGGGCTCCTGAAAACAAGGCTGTTATCATTGCTTCGAAATCAAAACCGAAGGGCTATTCGCTAGAATTCACGGAGAAGGATGCGAAGCCGTTCGGAGAGTTTATCAGATCCCAATTGGATGACCTCTACGAGGCGTTCAGGAAATCGGAAAAGAAACCAGGAGACTAAACCGCAAAAGAAAAAGGCCCCCAAACGTCACCGTCGTGGAAGCCCTTCTCATCTCTTAGCAAAGATAGAATCGCATTTCCTCGAATCGCTGTCAAGAGTCGTAACGTCCGTTTGGGCGACTGGAATTCTTTTGCCTGATTGAAGGTGAAGGAAAATGGAGACGCATAACATTGCGACCACCCCATTCGGTGGCCGTGCGATGTCGCTCGCCTTGCTGGCAGGCTACAAGAAAGCTGACAAGATCCCTGAGGGGAAGTCAGTCAACAAGTGGGAAGTGTATCGGAATCTTTGCGAAGGGAAGGCCAGCTTCGGTGTCACTGATCGCTCGCTGGCTATCCTGCACGCGCTGCTGTCGTTCTATCCCGACGCAGAGCTGTCTGAAGAGCACGGCCTGGTCGTCTTCCCATCCAATCGCCAGCTGTCCCTGCGAGCTCACGGCATGGCCGATACGAGCCTCAGGAGGCATCTGGCAGCTCTCGTTGATGCCGGGCTCATCCTCCGACGGGACAGCCCCAACGGCAAGCGTTATGCCCGCAAGACGGACCAAGGGGTTATTGAAGACGCGTTTGGCTTCTCACTCGCCCCGCTCTTGGTCCGGGCCGAAGAGTTCCAGGCTGCCGCTGATCATGTTCGTGCTGAGAGCAGAGCGCTGAAGCTCATGCGGGAGCGTGTGACCCTCTACAGGCGCGATATCTACAAGATCATGGAAGCCGCCATGGAAGAAGGCGCTGCTGGCGACTGGCGGGTTCTCTGGAGCCGTTTCAGGGCCGTTGTGGAGGCAATCCCACGTCGTGCTACTGTTGACCAGCTCGAGGCTATCGTTGGCGATCTGTCGGAAATCCGCGAAGATATCGACAGGATGTTGGAAAAGCTCACAAATACTGAAAATATGGACGGCAATGACGTTCAATATGGACGGCAGCACTCTGAATCAAAACCCGAATCCCATTATTGTGAATTTGAACCAGCTTTAGAGAAAGCAGGGGAGGCGAGGGCAGAGCCAATCAGTCAGCGGACGAGTGTGCCGAAAGCGTATCCACTTGGATTAGTGCTGAAGGCTTGCCCCGAGATCATTGACTATGCCCCCGATGGTATATCGAGCTGGCGGGACTTCATGATGATTGTGGCGCAGGTCCGCGGCTTCCTTGGGATTTCGCCGTCGGCTTATGCCGATGCCCTCGACGTGATGGGGCAGGAGACCACCGCGATCGTGATTGCGTGCATCCTTCAGCGGTCCAACCACATCAACTCTGCAGGCGGCTATTTGCGAGCGTTGACTGACAAGGCAAAGAGAGGGGACTTTTCGGTTGGGCCCATGTTGATGGCGGCGCTGAAAATGAATGGTGAGCCAGCCAGGATGGTCGGTTGAAGGCCCCGAACCCTTGACTTAGGCCTAGCGAAGAATCTCGAAACTGGGGCATCTCATCCCCCAGTTTCGAGAGGTTGCAATCTTAGGGCAACATTCCGTTGTCGCGCAGGATTTTCATGGAAGTCACTTTACCTTGGGCAATTGATCCTCGCTGGAATGAACGGATCCACTTCCGCTTTCGGTCCCGACGACCTGGTCCGCACGCCTGCCAACGATAGTGTCCGGATACGTGATGCAGACGGCGAGCACGGCTAATACCTTGGGAGTCAGCGTCCCCATAAACCCTGTTAGCCTGAACCTGCTGAGCGGTCAGTTTCACCACCGAAAACAGACTGCGATCTGCAAGCCGCTGAGCCGACCTCCTGCCAATTCGTTGCGGGCTAATAATTGGTACCTGAGGAAGCCGTTCGATCTTCTCATCGTTGGTCAGCTGCAGAAGGCTCATGACAGCATTATCCGCAAATCGCTCGATCAGCTTGAATGCGTTGTCGCGATCTTCGAGGATCTCGCTAACAATGGTTTCAGACCCCTTACCCCTGAAGTCGGATGAAGCAGCCCAGAAAAGTTCGTCAAATTCTGCGCCGAACGGGCTAGCGTTCCAGCGGCCAGCTCGCCAGTTGATCCGTCGGCCATTGTTGCAGCCAGGTCTCGTGAAGATTCCTGAAAATCGCTTATGGCTGCCATCAAAGTAAACGAAGATCGCCCGCAACTGGACCGAGTTAGTGACCAGATAGCTGTGGTGAGCGACATCAATGTAGATGGTGGAACGGGTCTTCAAGAAGTCTGTAATCAGAGCTTCGTCTGAGTGACAATCCTGTTCATTGAGTGAATGTGCAACGTCAGCTCCGATCGCGATTGCGAGAGGAGGAAGACGGATGCCGTCACAGCAAAACGGGGCAACCAGGTGCAGGAAATGGATCATTTCCTCGCCATCATAATCTACTTCTGTGCCATGGACGCGCATGCTGCTGGTGCAGGACTTCTGAAGTGCCTTGCCAGGGTTCACCAGAGCTTGTTTGATTTCATCCCGCTCGTAACTGGGCTGGCTCTTCAGATAAGAGAACAATACCCTACGATTCCGGACCATATTCTGACGCTTGTTTTCTGCGTACCAGTCCAAC
>NZ_JBIOKZ010000011.1:0-6563 GCF_044142885.1 Pseudorhizobium flavum | reverse complement strand
GCGCACAACCATCCGGAACAGAACGACCAGACGATCTGGCAGATGTTCGAGGCTGAACGCAGCAGTCTCGTCCCCTATGTTGGGTCGTTCGACGGCTTTCACTGCGTGCCGGCCTCGGTGTCCAAGACCTGCACGGTCCGTTTCGACAACAACAAATACTCGGTCCTCTCAACGGCTGTCGGTCGCCCGGTCGAAGTCCACGCCTATGCCGACCGGATTGTCGTCAAGCAGGACGGCACGGTCATCGCCGTGGCTGAGCGGACCGAAGCAAACGTGATGAGAAACTGCAGGAAAATCAAGAGGCCGAGCGCCGTCGCCCCTTCTGCCAACGGAATATCATCCTGCAGCAAGGTGGAGGCAAAAGTTGTGCCGAGAGCCACTGCGACCAGAAGATCGAACGCATTGAGCGTCGCAACGGATCTTTTCCCGGAGAGGCGAATAAAGCTTACCAGACAAATGTACAGCGTTGCTCCGAGGAGCAGTGTCCTGAGGATCTCTGGCCAGCTTCCGAGTATCATCTCACCCTCGAGGTTCGGTGCCTTCCCAACAGGAACAGCTGTGGTTGTGCGATGTTCCGGATCCTTTGGGCATGAGTTTGATGCTGGTCGGAAGTTCGTCTCCAGCCCTGGCGGCACTGGCGTCTGAGCGGGCTTCTCAGCTAACTAGGGCGGCGAGCCCTGGCGAATGCCTTGAAGAGCATAATGGATTGACTGGAACGTTATCTTTCCGTTTTCAATGACAAAGCTATCAGCTCCCTGGACCGCCTCGAAGCGTGAGGATGTTGCCGACCAGATGAGTAAGGCGTAGGGACCCTGAACCTGCTTCACTCGGTAGTTGAAGCGAGCTTCAGGTAGCTGTTTCCTCAAGCGGCTGGCCGACTTGCGCAGCGCGGCGTGGCCACTCATGTTGGAGTTGCTGGTTAACAGCACTACCTGGGGGGCATAGTTGCGCGCCAGGTCTTCTTCCAGCTTTCCCTCTGCGCGAAGTCGCAGGTGGTCTTGCAATACTTCATCTGTTGAACGCGGAGAGGTCATCTGTTAGTGAACCTTCCGACCTGACAACTTAGCTTCTCGAAGAGCGATCATGGCTTCGATCTCCGCGACCGTCTGCTGCGCCGCGCGCAGGCGCGAACGTGCATTGCCATCTGGCTTGGTGCTATTCGAGTTTCTGAAGCACCTTTCTCCGAGTTCGGCGGCAGCACCTGCGACTGCTTTCTGCGCGAACGACAGAGCTTCATGCAGAAGGTTTAGCTGCTGATCAGACTTCATCATCCTGTCCTTCAGGGAGCCGCAGCGGCCTAGCTGTGGCAACCCCGGTCGGTTTCGCCAGAAGAGATGCCAGCTGACCTAAACCTCCTCCGAGCGTCGCCTGCATGCCATGCGCCCGCAACTTGCACCTGGTGCTCAGAGATCGCCCCGAGTTGCCGAGGCTTCGATTGCGACCAGTTGCTGCTCAGATTTTGTTCATCGTCTCGTTTGGGCCTGTCCCTCCCATCTCCGTACTTTCCGACCTTTCCGGGAACGGATTGCGAGCGTCTTCTCGGCTCCCGCTCTTCGCATGCTCAGCCTTACTCTGCTCCAGGCTGGCATTGTTCGTTCCGGATTGAGGTGCGGATTCGGTGGTCGTTGGTCGCTTTCCGTCATGGGTCATCTCAGTTCCCTTCGTTGTCTACGATGCCGTCTAAAGGTTGGGCACCTTGTGAGCCTTTGGGCAAAGGTGACTCGCCTTAGGGTACCCCAAGAGAGCGCATTCAGACACGGAACAAAGTTGGCGCCCGCCTGTTCCATGCCGCGCCCGCGCAAGGATTACCATTTGCGCCAGATCTTTCCATGAAGCAGGAGCGGGCCGGCGGGCGCGGATCGATAGCCCGATTGCGCTCCGCCGGGGCCTGCCGGGTCTGGCCCACAGACCATCCAAGAGAGCCCTTGGTTTCGTCCGGCTGGAGCGCCAAGTATCACCGGAAACGCGATGATCGACGGCTCAATCATCTTCTGGAAGCAAGGGCTTCCGCTAGACCGACCCAGTCCCCGCCAGCTGCGGCATGGAACCTGCAGGCCTCCAAGGATGTTGAAAGGCCAGCAGAGATTCCAGGAGATTAGGGAGGAAAGAGCGCGGATGGTCTCGCTGCCGCCAGGTATTCAGGATAAGGTGCGGCAAGCCTCTATGGCACCAGAGGTGTCCGGAGCCTATAGCTCGGGTGGCTCAACCGTTTCCCGTGCTAGGCCTTCCGCAGAGCCGACGGAGCGACAGGTGCCAGTCAGCTGCTCATTGCCCGAAACGATCCCCTTCTTCACAATCGGTCACTCTACCCGTTCGATACCGGATTTTGTTGATTTACTGCGAGCGGGCGAGGTTCAAATGGTCGTGGACGTTCGCTCCATCAGGCGGTCGCGCGCAAACCCTCAGTTTAATGAGGAAACGCTGGCCGAGGCGCTGTCTCCTTACCAGGTGGGCTACTTGTCCATCCCGGAGTTGGGTGGCAGACGCCGCAAGGAGAGGTCGGTCGACCAGGATCTGAACTCCTTTTGGAATAACCGCAGTTTCCATAACTATGCAGATTATGCTCTGACAGATCCGTTCAAACGTGGGCTCGCGCAGCTCATTTCAGTGGGGGCATCAAGACATTGCGCCATCATGTGTGCAGAAAGCGTATGGTGGCGCTGCCATAGGAGGATCATTGGAGATTATCTCCTGCAGCAAGGTGCAGAAGTCTATCACTTGATGGAAGGCGCCAAGGTGATACCGGCCACACTCACCAAAGGCGCCGTCCTTGTTGATGAGCAGCGCATCATCTATCCTGCCGCCATGGACGGTGAGTGTTGTCGGGGCGAGCATGCATGACCGCTGCGTCTGATCCGATGCGATTGCTTCATGCATCACCGCACCTTTGCGGCGCGAGCTTTTGTCGCCAATGCCTCAGGTGCGGCTGTCACCCGATTGACTGGTTAGTTTGGGACCTTCATGTCGCTTGGCAGTTAAACGTGAGAATGCGGCTGTTTCAGCCAGGTTTGGCATTCAAAGCTGAGAATCCGAGCGGCCGGATTCTCAAATTAACTGCAACTGTGAAGACGCCATTGATCGGCATGTATGGGTCGTGATCTCATCGATAGCGCTGCTGAAACGCGCTTGATTCTGACCCATCATTTGCCCGCGCAACATTTCGAGCATCTCGGGTCCGGCCCGCTCGACGATGGCCACTCCGGCCAGCAGAGCTGGTCGCAGATGCAGCGGCAGGACGGGATTTGCCGGTGTCGGCAGGCTTCTCCGTTCGACGACATCATCGAGATCTGGAATGATTGCGCCGAGCACCCTGAATCGCCACGGTTCGTACTCACGGGGAAGGGGTCTCGGCACGCGTCGCATCAGCAGAAGGCGCGCGATTTCGGCCGGCGAAGTCCAGGTTCGGACGCCGCGCTCGGCTTCATCGTCGAGGAGCCGTTCTCCCACGAGCGCGGCCCCTTGATGGCGGTCGAAAGGAGAGGGGCGGTCATGCCCGCGTGCGCACCGGAACAGGTCGCCGCAAAGCGGACAGGTGATGCGCCAGCCGAGAAACTGGCTGCGAAGGAGAGGCCTCGGTTCGTGTTCACCCGGATGACAGGCTGAGCAGAACTGCAGCGGCCTCGCTGCAATCAGGCGTCGCGATGATGGTGCGATATTCGAAAAGGTCGTGCGGCGCACGACGGCCGGTTCGGTCGAGAAGAGGCCGGCGAGGCGGATGACTTGATCACCGTTCAGACTCCGATCGGCCGCATGCAAAGACGACGCCTCGGGCAGACCATGCCGCAGCATAGCAAGGGGCGGGACCGCATAGAACGCGGCATGCCGGCCGATCCACGAGGATAGGAGTTCGTCAGGATGGGGCGCCAGTCTCACCGGCAATTGCCGCAAGGATGTTTCGGCGTCATGCGAAGGCTGCCTCGGCATCAAACTCCGGCTCCCACTTCTCGATGGCTTCGTCGGTTATCTGTTCGCGCCCGCTTGCGATGGCCTCGATGGCGAGGGAGTTGATGATGTGAAAAATGTTGGCTGTAATGCCCTCTGTGATCTGCAGCATCCGCCGCAGCGATTTCGCGCTCAGCACCGAGGGCTGACGCAACGGCGTGTTGCGCAAGATTGAGACTGCCAGGGATTCGAACTGTTCGTTCGCAGCCCAGCGGCTCAGCGTGAATTGCTCGAACCGGCGGGCCAATTGCACGTCGCCGCTGATTGCTTCACGCGCCTCGTTGACGCCGAAGCAGACGAGCGAGATCCCGAGACGGTTGCTGAGAAAGCGTAAGGTGTTGAGGACGATGCGCTGCTCGCGATAAGTTCCGGCAAGAATGTTGTGCACCTCGTCGATCACCAGCACCTGCACGCCAATTGCTTCCATGATCCGCAATGCCGCCTGCTCCATCTGGGCGATATCGGCCCGCGGTCGCTGCGGTGCGCCGAGCAGCGTCAGCAGTTCGGCGTAGAACCGCCGTTCGCCAGGCCGGCTGGTCATCTCCATGGCCAGAACGGGTGTCTTCAGGGTTCCGGTCAGCGAATTGAAGCTTGACGGATGCTGATCGCGGAACCGGTTCATGATCATCGTCTTGCCCATGCCGCTGTCACCGTAGATAGCGACGGACGGCATGCGCGTTCCTCTCGGATGATCGAGGAGCCGGCTCAGCCGATCGAGCGCCTGCTTGGCGCGCGGGTAGAGCACCCAGCGGCGCGATCGTATCGCGCGAATGCGTTGTTCGTCCGCTTCAGCAAGCAGCGCCGCGGCGCTCGCGGTCAGGTGGGAGATTTCGTTGTTCATGCCAGCTCACTCCGTGTCCTCGACAAAGGGCACAGGTTTGCTGGAGTCGATGCCGCGAAGCGAGCCCCAGCCCCGATCATCCACGTTCGTTTTTGGCTGTCCTGCGCCGCGTCGTACGGCTGCCGTCTTCTTGGTTGCTGCATCCACCAATTCGCGCTGCGCGACCGCAGTGCCCACGATGGCGCGGGTGTTGATTTCCTGTCGCCCTCTCGCCAACAGTGCGCGACGTGCCGCCACGGCTTCATGCAGTGTCACTGAAGGCAGGGTCAGATCAGCATAGCGGGCTTCCACGAAGTTTCCCGAAGGTCGCCGCACGAAGATACGGGCCATGTCCCGCGGGTCGTATTTGACGAGCAGGCGCCGGTTCGAGCGACCGACGTCGGCGCTAAGCGCAGCTGACCAGTAGCGCAGACCAAAGAGATGAATGCCGGTTGGCCGCAGGGTGCGCTCCTGCTCGGGCAGGAACGTCAGCCAAAAACGCATCCGATCTTGCGGCAGGCGCAGTGGAATCTCGTTCTCGTGCTCCTTCCAGACGGCAATTGGCGGGCGGCCCAAGGTGCTGTGGATCGACTGATGGTACGAGCCGACAATGTCGAGGGCGATGTAGCGCTCGAGTTCGCGCAAAGTGAGCGCCGAATGCCGCTTCGAATCGTATTCGCCGAGTTCCTGCGCATTGCTGAACGTCGTGCCGGGCAGCAGGTGGAGTTTTCCCATCTGGGTGCCGATCAGACGTTCGATATGGCCGCCGAAGCGCGGCTCAGC
Organism: Pseudorhizobium flavum; assembly: GCF_044142885.1. NCBI lineage: Bacteria > Pseudomonadati > Pseudomonadota > Alphaproteobacteria > Hyphomicrobiales > Rhizobiaceae > Pseudorhizobium > Pseudorhizobium flavum. Next base: position 1,018 of record NZ_JBIOKZ010000011.1, on the reverse strand, counting down.
CGGCGGACGCCATTCGATCGCGATGCCAGCATCCTGGCACCCTCTCTTGAAAGCACGGCTCCTGAAGTCGGCGCCGTTGTCGACGTGAAGTGTTTCCGGCAGGCCGGCGACGGGCCACGCTTCGGTGATCTCGCGTTCTCGCAACCAAGCCGACTTGTCGAAGACCGAGTGCAGCAGGCACAGACTTGTCGACAACCGGGAAGGTGCGTCCATCGTTAGGTAGAATCCCGTCACCATTCGGCTGCAGACATCCATCGCCAGCGTCAGCCAGGGCCGGCCGATCGGCTGGCGGGTTTCCTCGTCAACGACAAAGATATCCGCTTTCGTATGATCGACCTGAACGACCTGCAAAGGTCGGGAGGCGGCAAATACCCCGGGAACGGCCTGTGTCTCCTTCACGATCTTATCTTCGCCACGGCGTTTGGCGCGTTTCTGCAGATCGATGTCTTCGAGACGAGCCTTGATCGTTCGGCGATGCGGCGGCTTGAGCCCGGCCGACATGGAGTTCGTTTGGACATCCCGGACCAACTGTGAAACGGTCGGACGGTTTCGCGTCAGGTAGTAACGGCTGATGGTCGTGCGGATGATCTCTTCCCGCTGGTCATCCAACACCCGGTGGCCCTCCGGTCGACCGCGTTTGCGATCCACCAACGACATGACCGTGCCACCGGCTCGAAACAATTTGATAAGGCGGTACGCGGTCGCTCGACTGATTTCGAGCTCGGTCGCAAGCAGTGCCACATCTCCGGCTGTCATTTTGCCAGGCCGACTCTTCAGGAATTCCCGAACCGCGTCTGCGCGTCGGCACGCTTCATCCCAAAGCGCTTCGTCGACCTCGTCGGGGAGTGGGTCACTCATAACAAGAACACCGTCGCTTACGTCGATTGTCTGATTCTCACATTAAGTGACCAAATCCAAGCATAATTCTCAAATTAAGTGCTCATTCTCAAATTAAGTGCCGAACTATCTGGTTGAAATTGCTGCGACCAAATTCTGGGAATTAAGTGCAAAACCACAC
>NZ_JBIOKZ010000010.1:170000-173204 GCF_044142885.1 Pseudorhizobium flavum | reverse complement strand
TGGTTGCGGGGGCAGGATTTGAACCTGCGGCCTTCAGGTTATGAGCCTGACGAGCTACCGGGCTGCTCCACCCCGCGTCACCAAGAATACGGACTTTCCTGCCCGGGAGCGATGTCAGGCGTAGCCTGATGAGGTGAGGCCGTAAAGAGATCGATCCGGTGGATCGATCTTAGGCCGAACGGGCTGCTCCACCCCGCGTCACCTGTTTCGGGCGTTTGCCCGGAAGGGAGTTTTTCGTTTTTGAGAAGATTGTTTTGTCCGCTTATGTTTTGCGGCATTGCCTTTAATAGACCTGGCAGCGACCTACTCTCCCGCGTCTTGAGACGAAGTACCATTGGCGCTGGGGCGTTTCACGGCCGTGTTCGGAATGGGAACGGGTGCGGCCGCCCCGCCATGACCACCAGGTCGATTAAGGGCAATGAACCAACATTTCTGTTGGCATGTGTTGAGAAGCTGGATTTTGGTTCATCGCCTGATCTTGTCCTGGCGGGCTGATCGCAGCCTGCCGGCTGCTGCCCTGCGGACGGCCCGCCAAATGCTTGGCGACGGCCTTTGGCCTGTATGGCTGCCCGGCGCTCTGTCGAGCAAGGGAGCCAGACAAGCTGGCGATGGTCTTATGTGAACACGTCTGGCTGCATCTTAGCGTCTTGCGACGCGTGATGAGCATTATCAATGAGAACGATCAAGTCGATCGGGCTATTAGTAAGGCTAAGCTTCATGCATTGCTGCACGTCCACACGCCTCCTATCAACGTGGTCGTCTTCCACGGCCCTGATAGGGAATACTCGTTTTCAGGTGGGTTTCCCGCTTAGATGCCTTCAGCGGTTATCCCTTCCATATATAGCTACCCTGCTATGCCCTTGGCAGGACAACAGGTCCACCAGAGATATGTCCATCCCGGTCCTCTCGTACTAGGGACAGATCCTGTCAATATTCCTACACCCACGGCAGATAGGGACCGAACTGTCTCACGACGTTCTGAACCCAGCTCACGTACCGCTTTAATTGGCGAACAGCCAAACCCTTGGGACCTGCTCCAGCCCCAGGATGCGATGAGCCGACATCGAGGTGCCAAACAACCCCGTCGATATGGACTCTTGGGGGTCATCAGCCTGTTATCCCCGGCGTACCTTTTATCCGTTGAGCGATGGCCCTTCCACGCGGGACCACCGGATCACTATGACCGACTTTCGTCTCTGCTCGACTTGTCAGTCTCGCAGTCAGGCGGGCTTATGCCATTGCACTCGACGACCGATTTCCGACCGGTCTGAGCCCACCATCGCGCGCCTCCGTTACTCTTTCGGAGGCGACCGCCCCAGTCAAACTACCCACCATACACTGTCCCGGATCCGGATGACGGACCGCGGTTAGACATCCATGACGATAAGGGTGGTATTTCAAGGATGGCTCCACGAAGACTGGCGTCCCCGCTTCAAAGCCTACCACCTATCCTACACATGCCGACACGAATGCCAGTGTAAAGCTATAGTAAAGGTGCACGGGGTCTTTCCGTCTGACCGCAGGAACCCCGCATCTTCACGGGGAATTCAATTTCACTGAGTCTATGTTGGAGACAGCGGGGAAGTCGTTACGCCATTCGTGCAGGTCGGAACTTACCCGACAAGGAATTTCGCTACCTTAGGACCGTTATAGTTACGGCCGCCGTTTACTGGGGCTTCGATTCAAAGCTTGCACCTCTCCTCTTAACCTTCCAGCACCGGGCAGGCGTCAGACCCTATACGTCGTCTTTCGACTTCGCAGAGCCCTGTGTTTTTGATAAACAGTCGCTACCCCCTGGTCTGTGCCACCCCTTCCTGGTTGCCCAAAAAGGGGTCACGCTTCTTCCGAAGTTACGCGTGCAATTTGCCGAGTTCCTTCAACATAGTTCTCTCAAGCGCCTTGGTATACTCTACCTGACCACCTGTGTCGGTTTCGGGTACGGTCTATAATGATGGAGCTATTTCCTGGAACCTCTTCGCTGCACAACCAATCCAGTAAGGTTGAACAACACACGAGATCCGTCACTACCACCAGGCCCACGAATATTAACGTGGTTCCCATCGACTACGCATGTCTGCCTCGTCTTAGGGGCCGGCTAACCCTGCTCAGATTAACTTTAAGCAGGAACCCTTGGTCTTTCGGCGAGAGGGTCTCTCACCCTCTTTGTCGTTACTCATGTCAACATTCGCACTTCCGATACCTCCAGAGGCCCTCACGGGTCCTCCTTCACAGGCTTACGGAACGCTCCGCTACCACTTGCAGTAAACTGCAAATCCTCAGCTTCGGTGCATGGCTTTAGCCCCGTTACATTTTCGGCGCAAAGACCCTTATTTAGACCAGTGAGCTGTTACGCTTTCTTTAAATGATGGCTGCTTCTAAGCCAACATCCTGGTTGTTTTGGGATCCTCACATCCTTTCCCACTTAGCCATGACTTGGGGACCTTAGCTGGAGGTCAGGGTTGTTGCCCTCTTCACGACGGACGTTAGCACCCGCCGTGTGTCTGCCGACTAGTACTCCCCGGTATTCGGAGTTTGGTTAGGATCAGTAAGACGGTGAGTCCCCATAGCCCATCCAGTGCTCTACCCCCGGGGGTATTCGGTCGACGCTCTACCTAAATAGATTTCGCGGAGAACCAGCTATTTCCGAGTTTGATTGGCCTTTCACCCCTAGCCACAAGTCATCCCGATCTATTGCAACAGATATGGGTTCGGTCCTCCAGTTGGTGTTACCCAACCTTCAACCTGCTCATGGCTAGATCACTCGGTTTCGGGTCTAATGCAACATACTCAATCGCCCTGTTCAGACTCGCTTTCGCTGCGCCTACACCTACCGGCTTAAGCTTGCATGTTACACTAAGTCGTTGACCCATTATACAAAAGGTACGCCGTCACCCTTGCGGGCTCCGACTGTTTGTAGGCATCCGGTTTCAGGTTCTATTTCACTCCCCTCGTCGGGGTGCTTTTCACCTTTCCCTCACGGTACTTGTTCGCTATCGGTCATGCACGAGTACTTAGGCTTGGAGAGTGGTCTCCCCATGTTCAGACAGGATTTCACGTGTCCCGCCCTACTCAAGGACAATCAGTGTTCTACGCCTACGGGGCTGTCACCCACTATAGCCAAGCTTTCCAACTTGTTCGGCTTTATTCCTGATTGCCACTGGCCTGGTCCGCGTTCGCTCGCCACTACTTGCGGAGTCTCGGTTG